>NZ_FYDZ01000002.1:0-866905 GCF_900187515.1 Pseudomonas sp. Irchel s3f10 | reverse complement strand
AGGGCCGTCGAAGACTACGACGTTGATAGGTTGGGTGTGTAAGCGCTGTGAGGCGTTGAGCTAACCAATACTAATTGCCCGTGAGGCTTGACCATATAACACCCAAGCAATTTGCGTCGAAAGGCCAAGTTGCGGTGTGTGAAGACGAAACGAACCGAAAGTTCGACTGCACTTAAAAAAGCAGCACAAACACCGAAAGCTGTCACATACCCAATTTGCTGAAGCGAGGCCATCTGGCCACGACTCAGTACCCGAATTTCTTGACGACCATAGAGCGTTGGAACCACCTGATCCCATCCCGAACTCAGCAGTGAAACGATGCATCGCCGATGGTAGTGTGGGGTTTCCCCATGTGAGAGTAGGTCATCGTCAAGATTAAATTCCGAAACCCCAATTGCGAAAGCAGTTGGGGTTTTGTTTTGCCCGCAGGAAAGTTCTTACAGCATTCGCAGGCGCCGTCCGGCTGTCACAACCTGCCGACAATGCTAAGGTTCTGCCCTGGCTTTCGTACTTTCCAAGGAATCCTTTATGCCGGACGCTCAGTCCCTCAACGCTGCATTCATGGTGGTCCAGAGCAACAGCCTGGACGAACTGCGCAGCCTTGTGATCAGCATCATGCGGCGTTATCCGCTGGCTCCCCTGGAAAACGAAATAGCTCTGGTGCAGAGCAACGGCATTGCCCAATGGCTAAAATTGGCCTTGGCCGAAGATTCTGAGGAAGATGACCTTGGCGGTTGCGGTATTGCCGCAGCAATTGATGTGCAACTGCCGGGCAGTTTCATGTGGCAGCTTTACCGCATGGTACTTGGCCGAGATGAAATTCCGCCCAAATCCCTGCTCGATAAAGCCCCGCTGACCTGGCGCCTCATGCGCCTGCTCCCTCAGGTCATTGATCGCCCGCATTTTGAGCCGTTGCAACGCTTCCTTACCCATGACACCGACCTGCGCAAGCGCTACCAATTGTCCGAGCGCTTGGCGGATCTGTTCGACCAGTATCAGGTGTACCGGGCCGACTGGCTTGAAGACTGGGCCGAAGGTCGGCATCAGTTGCGCAATGTAAGAGGTGAAGTAAAACCATTGCCCCCGACCAGTTGCTGGCAGGCGGAACTGTGGCGTGCGCTGCTGGATGACGTTGGCGAACAGGGGATGGCACAGAGTCGTGCCGGCGTTCACCAACGGTTCATCGAGCGCATCAACAATCTTGCCGAAGCTCCTGCGGGATTGCCTTCGCGAGTGATCGTTTTCGGTATTTCTTCGCTGCCAGCCCAGGTGCTTGAAGCACTGGCCGGGCTTGCGCGTTTCAGTCAGGTCCTGCTGTGTGTTCACAACCCGTGCCGCCACCACTGGGCCGATATTGTCGCCGACAAGGATTTGCTGCGGCACCAGTACAAGCGGCAATCGCGCAAGACTGGAATGCCCACAGTGCTGGACCCTGATGCACTGCATCAACACGCTCATCCACTGTTGGCTGCATGGGGCAAACAAGGCCGCGACTACATCAACCTGCTCGACAGCTATGACGATCCCAATAGCTATCGGGCGGCTTTCCGCGACGGCCGCATAGACCTGTTCAGCGAAACTCAACCACACAATCTGCTCAATCAACTCCAGGACGACATTCTCGAGTTGCGCCCACTCAATGAGACTCGCGAACACTGGCCCGTAGTCGATCTGGTACAAGACGAGTCGATCCGTTTCCACATTGCCCACAGCGCTCAGCGTGAAGTCGAAATACTGCATGACCAGCTTCTGGCGCGGTTCAGTGCCAACCCGGATTTGCGTCCTCGCGATGTGATCGTAATGGTGCCTGACATCGATAGCTACGCCCCGCATATCCGCGCGGTGTTTGGTCAGCTTGACCGGCAGGACGAGCGGTTCATCCCCTTCACATTGGCGGATCAAGGGCAACGTGGTCGTGATCCACTGCTGATCGCCGTCGAACACCTGCTTAAGCTTCCCGACAGCCGTTTTCCGGTCAGTGAAATCCTCGACTTGCTTGACGTTCCTGCACTTCGCGCTCGTTTCGGTGTGGAAGAACGCGACCTGCCAACACTGCACCACTGGATCGAGGGTGCCGGCGTGCGCTGGGGGATGAACGCCGAGCAGCGCGCGGGTCTGGGTTTACCTGACGAGCTTGAGCAGAACAGCTGGCATTTCGGTCTGCGCCGCATGCTCCTGGGCTATGCCGTTGGCAGCGCCAGAGCGTGTGAAGGGATCGAACCTTATGATGAAATCGGCGGTCTCGACGCCGCACTGATCGGGCCGTTGGTGGCTCTGCTCGATGCCTTGGAACTCGCCCATCAACAGCTCACTCAACCCGCTCAAGCCAAGGAGTGGGGGTATCGATTGCAAGCGCTGATGCAACTGTTCTTCAAAGCCAGCAACGAGCATGACGACTACTTGTTGACCCAACTCGAAGAGCTACGTGAGACCTGGCTGGAAACGTGCGAGGCAGTAGGCCTGGCGGATGAGCTACCACTGACTGTGGTTCGTGAAGCCTGGCTCGCGGGTCTGGATCAGGGGCGCTTGTCTCAGCGCTTTTTGGCCGGCGCCGTGAATTTTTGTACGCTGATGCCCATGCGCGCCATTCCATTCAAACTGGTCTGTCTGCTGGGAATGAACGACGGCGATTATCCCCGCGCGCAGCCGCCGCTGGATTTCGACCTCATGGGTAGCGACTACCGCCCGGGAGATCGTTCACGGCGCGAAGACGACCGCTATCTTTTGCTTGAAGCGCTTTTGTCTGCGCGCAACCAGCTGTACATCAGTTGGGTTGGTCGCAGCATCCGCGATAACAGTGAGCGACCGGCTTCAGTGTTGATCGGCCAATTGCGCGATCACCTCGCAAGTGGCTGGCGATTGCTCGACGAAAATCGCGATCTGCTGAGTGCCATTACGCAAGAGCATCCACTGCAGCCGTTCAGTGCGCGCTATTTTCATGAAGGAGATCACCTGTTCAGCTATGCCAGTGAATGGCAGGTTCTGCATCAACCGCATGAGCCTCAAAACGAAACTCAGCTACTTACTCCTTATGTACAGGAGGAGCCGCTGAGCCTGGCTTTGTTGCAGGACTTTTTACGCAACCCGGTCCGGCACTTTTTCACCCAGCGCCTCAAGGTTTATTTCGAGGCTGCCGAAGCGCCGCTAGCCGACGAAGAACCCTTCGTGCTGGATGCATTACAGCGTTACACGCTCAGCGACAGCTTGCTCGAAGCCGCTCTCAGGCAACCGGATAATGTCGATCAAGCACTGACAGCCCAGGCCCGGCGTCTGCAAAACAGTGGTCTGTTGCCAATGGCCGGGTTTGGCGAGTGCCTGCAACGTGAGCTGATCGAACCTTTGCCGGACTTGCTACAGCGTTATCAACAACTGCTGGCACTCTGGCCTACCCCTTTGAGCAGTGCGATGCCGGTCAACCTTGAATTGCAGGGCTTGCGTCTTGAAGGCTGGCTCGCGGGTTTGCACAAGCGCGCTGACGCAGGCCTGTTGTCGATCACGACCATTCCCAACAGCATCGGCTCAATCAAAAGCCGCAAATGGCATCGGCTGACCAAACCTTGGGTTAATCATTTGGTGGCCTGCGCCAGCGGACTTTCGCTGACGACAGCATTAGTCGCCAGCGACGATACATTGCTGCTTGAACCCATGGAGCCAGCACGAGCGATACGTTTCCTTGGTGACTTGCTCCTCGCTTGGCAGGCAGGCATGCGACAGCCACTGCCGATCGCGGTAAAAACCGCTTTTGCGTGGCTTTCCCAAACCGATCCGCTGAAGGCCGAAGCGGCAGCGCGTAAAGCCTATGAAGGTGACGGGCAGACCAGCGAAGGCGAGCGCCGTGAGAGCCCCGCGTTGTCCCGGCAATACGCCGACTTCGATGCATTGCTTGCAGATGAAACATTCTCCGGTTGGTGCGACGCGTTGTATCGCCCTCTGCTTGAAGCACCATGGCGTTCACTGTCCACTGAAGGGGCTCGCGCATGAGCACCAAGACACCCCTCGCACTGGCCTTTCCGCTACAGGGCAGTCAGTTGATCGAAGCCAGTGCCGGTACCGGCAAAACATTCACCATCTCAGCTTTGTATCTGCGACTTATTCTTGGACACGGTGGCGAGTCGAGCGGCTTTGGTCGTGAATTGCTGCCACCACAGATTCTCGTCGTGACCTTCACCGATGCCGCGACCAAGGAACTGCGTGAGCGCATACGCACGCGTCTGGCTGAGGCAGCTCGATTCTTTCGTGACGAAACACCTGCCCCTGACGGACTGATTGCTGAACTGCGCGATCAATTCGAACCACAGCAGTGGCCCGGTTGTGCCAACCGCCTCGATGTCGCTGCGCAATGGATGGACGAGGCCGCTGTTTCGACCATCCACAGTTGGTGTCAGCGCATGCTCCGTGAACATGCGTTCGACAGCGGCAGCTTGTTCACCCAAACACTGGAAACCGATCACAGCGACTTGCTCGGAGAAGTGTTGCGCGATTACTGGCGGCTGTTCTGTTACCCGATGCAGGGCGATGCCTTGAGTTGGGTTCGCAGCAACTGGGGTGGGCCAGCAGCGTTGTTGCCTCGCGTGCGCGGTCTGTTCGCCAGTGAGCGCGACAGTGACGAGGGAAAGGCTCCGGCAGAGTTGATCGAGAAGTGCCTGCAAGAGCGCCGTGCGGCATTGATCGAGCTGAAAATGCCCTGGCGCCAATGGGCAGACGAGTTGCTCGCCATCTGTCATCAAGGCGTCACTAGCAAAACCGTCGACGGACGCAAGATGCAGGCACGTTACTTCGAACCGTGGTTCGAAAAGCTCAAGGCATGGGCTGAAGACGAGTCTCTGGAGCAACTGGATATCGGCACCGGTTTCACCCGACTGACCCCCGACGGCATGGCCGAAGCGTGGAAAGGTCAGGCCCCGAGCCACCCGGGTCTGGATGCCATGCCGAAACTCAAGTCGAGCCTCGATGCATTGCCCACTCCTGATGCCGCTGTGCTGCAACATGCCGCCAAATGGGTAGGCGCACGCTTTGAAGAAGAGAAGCGGCGTCGCGCCGAGATGGGCTTCGACGACATGTTGTTGCGCCTTGATGCAGCTTTGCAATCCGACGGTGGCGAACGTCTTGCGACGTTGATTCGCGAGCAATTCCCGGTCGCGCTGATCGATGAGTTCCAGGACACCGACCCGGTGCAGTACCGAATCTTCGAGAGCATCTATCGCATCGAAGACAACAGCCCCGAGACCGGCCTGTTTCTGATCGGTGATCCGAAGCAGGCGATCTACGCCTTCCGCGGTGCAGACATCTACACCTACCTGCGCGCACGTCAGGCTACCACTGGCCGACTGCATACACTGGGCACCAACTTCCGTTCCAGCCATGGCATGGTCAACGCGGTCAATCATGTATTCGCACGTGCCGAGTCCCGAGAGCAGGGACGCGGCGCGTTTTTGTTCCGCGAGAAAAACGGCGACAACCCGGTACCGTTTCTTCCTGTCGAATCTCAAGGTCGCAAGGAACAACTGCAAGTTGCCGGGCAAGCTATCGCGGCGCTGAATATCTGGCATTTGCCTGCCGACCAGCCACTGTCCGGCGTGGTCTATCGCCAGCAATTGGCAGCCGCGTGCGCCAGCGAAATCACCGCGCTGCTCAATGGCGGGCAAAGCGCTGACGCGGGGTTCGTGCAGGATGGCAAAGACTTCAGAGGTCTGAGGCCGTCCGACATTGCGATTCTCGTGCGCGACGGCAAAGAAGCCCAGGCCGTACGCAGTGAACTCGCTGCCCGAGGCGTGCGCAGTGTTTATCTGTCGGACAAGGATTCGGTTTTCGCGGCGCAAGAGGCTCATGACCTGTTGTCCTGGCTCAAGGCCTGTGCCGAGCCGGATGTAGAACGGTCCCTGAAAGCCGCGCTGGCCTGCATCACCCTGAACCTGCCATTGGCAGAGCTGGAACGTCTGAACCAGGACGAACTGGTGTGGGAAACCCGGGTCATGCAGTTCCGTGGCTATCGCGAGCTATGGCGCAAACAAGGTGTACTGCCGATGTTGCGCCGCTTGCTGCACGACTTCCACCTGCCGCAAACCCTGATGAGACGCACAGATGGTGAGCGTGTACTGACTAACCTTTTGCACCTGTCGGAATTGATGCAGCAAGCGGCTGCGGAGCTGGACGGGGAACAAGCGCTGATTCGTCATCTGGCCGAACTGCTGGCAGTGTCCGGTCAGGCTGGCGAAGAGCAGATTCTACGTCTGGAAAGCGACGAGCAACTGGTCAAAGTCGTGACCATCCACAAGTCCAAAGGTCTGGAATATCCATTGGTGTTCTTGCCGTTCATTTGTTCGGCGAAACCCGTGGATGGCAGTCGATTGCCACTGCATTATCACGACGCCGAGGGCAAGGCTCAGATTAGCCTCAAGCCGACTGCCGAGCTGATCGCGCAAGCCGACGATGAGCGTCTGGCTGAAGACCTGCGCTTGCTCTACGTTGCTCTGACTCGCGCGCAGCACGCCTGCTGGTTGGGTGTGACGGATCTCAAACGCGGCAATAACAACAGCTCGGTGCTGCACCTTTCGGCACTGGGTTATTTGCTCGGCGGTGGTGTATCTCTGGGTGAGTCCAGCGAACTGAAGCGCTGGCTGCAAGACCTGCAACAAGACTGCCCGGCCATCCACATCGATGAAATGCCACAACCCACCGCCGAGCATTACCAGCCGCCACGCAATGACGCCGTGCTGAGCGCCACGCTGTTGCCCAAGCGTAAGGCCAGTGAAAACTGGTGGATCGCCTCCTACAGCGCATTGCGCATCAGCGACGTATTGAGTGTCGGCAGCGATGAAGCGCCGGACAGCCCGCAAGCGCAAAAACTATTCGATGATGAGCGCCTCGATCCCGACGCCCCGCGAGAAATCATTGCCGGTGGCGCCGATATCCATCGCTTTCCTCGTGGCCCCAATCCAGGAACGTTTCTTCACGGTTTGCTGGAATGGGCCGGAGATGACGGCTTTGCCGTTTCCCGCGAGGCGTTGGAGGATGCGATTGCCCGACGCTGTAACCTGCGTGGCTGGGAAGGCTGGATCACCACTCTGAGCGACTGGCTGCAGCACCTGCTCAAATCGCCACTGCCGATTGCTGGCGGGCAACTACCGGTTGTTCTTGAGCAACTGAAGCAATACCGGGTCGAGATGGAGTTCTGGTTCGCCAGCCATAAAGTCGATGTCCTCAAACTAGACGAACTGGTGCGTCAGCACACTCACAGGGGCGTGGCCCGTGTGGCGGCAGAACCGGTGCAACTCAACGGCATGTTCAAAGGCTTCATCGACCTGACCTTTGAGCACGATGGTCGTTATTACGTGGCCGATTACAAGTCCAACTGGCTCGGCGTGGATGATCTGGCCTATACCGAGCAGGCCATGGAGCAGTCGATCCTCGACAACCGTTATGACCTGCAATACGTGTTGTACCTGCTGGCGTTGCACCGCCAACTCAAGGCCCGGCTGCCTGATTACGATTACGACCGGCATATCGGCGGGGCGTTGTATCTGTTTCTGCGCGGCACCCGTGCTGACAGTCGCGGTGTCTATTTTGTACGTCCGCCCCGTGAGCTGATCGAGCGTCTCGACCGGATGTTCCAAGGCAAACCCGAACCCAAGACCGAGCCCGCCTGGGAACAGGGAGTCCTGCTATGAGCCGCACCTTTGCCGATCTGCTCCCTACGCCGCTGGCTGCTGACAGTCTGTCGAGGTTATCGCCCCTGACCAGCGCCGACGACCTGTTGATATTGCTGACCCGGTGGGTCGAGCGCGGCTGGTTGCGTGCGCTGGACAAAGCGTTTGTCGGGTTCCTGCACGAACTTGAGCGCGATACCGATCCGCTGGTGTTGCTTGCTGCTGCCCTGACCAGTCATCAACTTGGCCACGGTCATGTCTGTCTCGATCTGTATGAAACCCTGAAAGCGCCCGACTTCGCGCTGTCGCTACCCCCCGAAGGAGACGTGCAAGGTGGTGTCTTGTTGCTACCTTCGCAATTGCTCGAGGCGCTCGATGGTGCTCACTGGTGCAAGGTGCTGGCGGGCAGCTCTCTGGTCGCATTGTCGGCGGATAGCAGCGATTCAGCACAACAACGCCCGTTGGTGTTGGCGGGCAAACGCCTGTATCTGCGACGCTACTGGGCCTACGAGCGGCGCATCGATACGGCATTGCGTCAGCGTCTGCAGCAAGTCGAGCCGACGCCGGACGATCTGCCGCAGCGCTTGAACGAGCTGTTCGGATCAGCGAAAACGGGTGAGGTGATCGACTGGCAGAAACTCGCCTGCGCCCTCGCAACTCGTGGTGCTTTCAGCATCGTCACTGGCGGTCCGGGCACCGGCAAAACCACCACCGTGGTGCGCTTGCTGGCCCTGCTTCAAGCGCCCGCGGTTGCCACCGGTCATCCGCTGCGGATTCGTCTGGCGGCACCGACAGGCAAGGCTGCGGCGCGGTTGACCGAGTCCATCAGCCAACAAGTGCAGTCACTGGAAGTCAGCGAAGAGGTGCGGGCGAAAATTCCTTGCGACGTCACCACCGTGCATCGTCTGTTGGGCAGTCGTCCCGGCACCCGACACTTCCGACACCACTCCGGCAACCGCCTGCCACTGGATGTGCTGGTGGTCGACGAAGCCTCGATGATCGACCTGGAAATGATGGCCAACCTGCTGGATGCCTTGCCACCCCATGCACGACTGGTCTTGCTGGGCGACAAGGATCAACTGGCCTCCGTGGAGGCCGGCGCGGTGCTGGGGGATTTGTGTCGAGACGCCGAGAGTGGCTGGTACAACCCGCAGACCCGACGGTGGCTGGAGTCGGTCAGCGGTGAGTCGCTGCAGGACAGTGGCTTGCATGAAGACGTCGATGGCACCCACCCGCTGGCCCAGCAAGTGGTGATGCTGCGCCACTCCCGGCGCTTCGGCGAGGGCAGTGGGATTGGTCAGCTCGCGCGTCGGGTCAACCAACAGCTGCCGGATGAAGCGCGCCAGTTGCTCACGGCCGGGCACTATGACGATGTGTATTCGCTGCCGCTCAAGGGCGAGCACGATCACACGCTGGAGCGACTGTTGCTGGAGGGTCATGGCGACGGCCCACAAGGCTATCGCCATTATCTGAGCGTGCTGCGTGATCAGCGTCCACCCTCGGGCCGGCCACTCGAACATCCGGACTGGGTCATTTGGGCCCGTGAAGTCTTGCAGGCGTTCGACACCTTCCAGTTGCTGTGCGCGGTGCGCAAAGGGCCGTGGGGTGTCGAAGGTCTGAATCAACGCATCACCGCCGCGCTGCTCAAAGCACGTCTGATCGAAAACGATCAGCAATGGTACGAAGGCCGCCCGGTATTGATGACTCGCAACGACTACGGTCTGGGTTTGATGAACGGCGACATCGGCATCGCCCTCAAGCTGCCCGAGCGCGAAGGCCCTGACGCAGGCAAACCGGTGTTGCGCGTGGCGTTCCCGCGCAACGATGGTCAGGGCGGTGTGCGCTTCGTATTGCCCAGCCGGCTCAATGATGTCGAAACCGTCTACGCCATGACGGTGCACAAGTCCCAGGGCTCGGAATTTGCCCACACGGCGCTGATCCTGCCCGATGCCTTGAATCCGGTGCTGACCAAAGAATTGATCTACACCGGCATCACCCGCGCCAAGCATTGGTTCACCCTGATCGAATCCCGCCCCGGGGTGTTGGAGGAGGCGGTGCAGCGCAGGGTCAAACGCCTGAGCGGGCTGATGCTGGAACTGGAGGAGGGCGCCGCGCCTCGGGGGTGAAAATCCAGACGATTGGCGGCGTTTACTGACCAACCGGTCAGAGGTCGCTGTCTCGCTGGTGTTTCACTGCTGTGCTATCGTTGCGGCATCATTTCGCTACGATCCAAGAGAATCCTTGCATGAAGGTGTCTGTCTGGGCGACAGGGCGCGTAGTTGTCTGCAAGCACGCGTTGCTTGTTGCTCTGCTCTGGTTGTTGACGGGTGCGGCTTTCGCGCAACCACAAGCGCCGACAGGCATGGCCGAACAGCGGGCCAAATCTGTCACGCAGGTAGTTCTTGGCATTCTCAGCTACGCGCGCTGGCCGGTTGAGCCGGCGCAATTGCGCCTGTGCATCGTCGGCCCGACCGAATACACCGACGACCTGGTCAAAGGCACCACGCAAGCCACCGGCCGGCCGGTCACCGTACGTCGCCTGCTGGCCGACAACCCGGCCATCGTCAGCGAATGCGATGCGGTGTACATCGGCAAACTCACGCCCGATGAACGCACTCGCTTGTTCGCTTCGCTGATTGGTCATCCAGTACTGAGCATCAGTGAAGGTGGCGATCAATGCACGGTCGGTAGCCTGTTCTGTCTGCGCGTTGGCGATGAGCAAGTGTCCTTCGAGGTCAATCTCGACTCCGTTGCCCGTAGCGGCGTGCGCATTCACCCCAGCGTGCTGCAATTGTCGCGTCGCAAATCGGCGGCGCCATGAACCTGTTCAGATCGAATAGCCGCCCAACGTTGGGTTCGGTCATTGGCCGAGGGCATTTGACCGTCGCGCTGGTGGGCGTGGCGATGGCCAGTGTTTCGCTGACGTTGCTCGGCGTACTGGCATTACGCGTTTACGCCGATCACAACCTGCACTTGATCGCCCGATCGATCAGCTACACCGTGGAAGCCGCAGTGGTGTTCAACGACAAGACCGCCGCCAACGAATCGCTGGCGCTGATTGCTTCCTCCGAAGAGGTTGCTGACGCCCAGGTGCTGGACAGCCAGGGGCAACTGCTCGCGCATTGGCAACGCCCGGAAAACGGTTTGTTCTCTGAGCTGGAAATGCAGATCACCCGCGCCATCCTGGAAAAACCCATCAGCCTGCCGATCGAGCATCAGGACCGTGAAATCGGTCGTGTGCTGCTCACCGGCCATGGTGGCAGCCTGATGCGCTTTCTGCTCAGCGGTCTGGCGGGGATCATTCTCTGTACCGCGATCAGCGCCTGGGTGGCGCTCTACCTTGCGCGCCGGCAGTTACGCGCGATCACCGGCCCTCTGCGCAGTCTGGCCAATGTGGCTCACGCCGCGCGCAGCGAGCGAGCGCTGGATCGCCGCGTGCCGCCAGCGCAGATCGCCGAACTCGACAACCTCGGCAATGACTTCAACGCCTTGCTCGATGAGCTGGAGTCGTGGCAAACCCACCTGCAAAACGAAAACGAAACCCTCGCTCACCAGGCCAGTCACGACAGCCTGACCGGTCTGCCGAACCGAGCGTTTTTCGAAGGGCGCTTGATCCGTGCGTTGCGCAACGCCAGCAAACACGATGAGCGTGTGGCGGTGTTGTTTCTCGACAGTGACCGTTTCAAAGGCATCAACGACAACTTCGGCCACGCCGCCGGTGATGCGGTGCTGGTGGCGGTGGCCAATCGCGTTCGTGCGCAGTTGCGCGAAGAGGATCTGGTGGCGCGGCTGGGCGGTGACGAGTTCGCTGTTCTGCTCACGCCGCTGCACAAGGTCGAAGATGCCGAGCGCATTGCCGACAAGATCCTCGCCAGCATGGACATGCCCATCGCGCTGCCGGGCGACACCAGTGTCGTGACCTCGCTCAGTATCGGCATTGCGGTTTTTCCCGATCATGGTGTCACGCCGGGGGCCTTGCTCGATGCCGCCGATGCGGCGATGTATCAAGCCAAGCGTCTGTCGCGCGGCGCCCAATTCACGGCCGGGGCGGAGCACCTGGTCGATTCCGTTCAAACCAGGAGCTGACTGTCGTGTTCACACTGTCCATTCGATCTTTTTACGCGGTGCTGTTGATGGCCGTACTGGCCCTGACCGGTTGCCAGACCGCCCCGCAAAAAGGCCTGACGCCAGCGCAGGTCGCCGTTCTCAAACAACAGGGTTTTGAATTGACCGACGAGGGCTGGGAATTTGGCCTGTCCGGCAAAGTGCTGTTTGGCAGCGACGTCGAAAGCCTGAACCAGCCAAGCACCGAGATCGTCGAACGCATCGGCAAGGCCCTGCTGGGTGTCGGCATCGAGCGCGTGCGCGTCGATGGCCACACCGACGCATCGGGCAAAGAGACGTACAACCAGCAACTGTCCCTGCGCCGTGCGAAAAGTGTCGCCAACGTGCTGGGCACGGTTGGTATGAAACAAGAGAACATCCAGTTGCAGGGCCTGGGTAGCAAAGAGCCGGTGGCGTCCAACGATACGGCAGCCGGCCGCACGGAGAACCGCCGGGTGTCGATTGTGGTCAGCGCCGACTAGTCGGCGAACTGCATCTCGCGGGTCTGCCCCATCAGCAGACCTTGATTACGCTCAGTCACCTCCCGAATGTAATCCCACAACAAAGTGATCCGCTTCAACTTCCTCAGATCCTCCCGGCAGTACATCCAGAACTGCCGGGTAATATCGATTTCCTCCGGCAACACCGGCAGCAGGCGCGGATCCTGCGCGGCGAGGAAGCACGGCAGAATCGCCAGTGAGCGCCCTTGCTGCGCCGCGACGAATTGCGCGATCACGCTGGTGCTGCGCAAGTTGGCGCTGGCGCCCGGCAACACGTTCGCCAGGTACAGCAGCTCCGAGCTGAACGCCAGGTCATCCACATAACTGATGAATTGATGCTTGCCCAAGTCTGCCGGGCGGCGGATCGGTGGGTGTTGGTCCAGATAGTCCTGGGTCGCGTAGAGCTGCAAACGGTAGTCGCAGAGTTTGCAGCACACGTACGGCCCGTGCTCCGGGCGTTCCAGGGCGATGACGATATCGGCCTCGCGCTTGGACAGGCTGATGAAGTGCGGCAGCGGCAGGATGTCCACCGAGATCGCCGGGTAAGCGTCGACGAAATGGCTCAGATGCGGGGTGATGAAAAAACTGCCGAAACCTTCGGTGCAACCCATGCGCACATGCCCGGACAACGCCACACCGGAACCTGAAACCTGCTCGCAGGCCATGTGCAATGTGCTTTCGATCGACTCGGCATAACCGAGCAAACGCTGGCCTTCGGTGGTCAGGACGAAGCCGCTGGTCCGCGACTTCTCGAACAGCAAAGTGCCCAATGCCCCTTCCAGCGAACTGATCCGCCGCGACACCGTGGTGTAGTCGACAGCCAGCCGTTTGGCGGCGGTACTGGCCTTGCGGGTGCGGGCGACTTCGAGGAAAAACTTGAGGTCGTCCCAGTTCAGCGAGCCTAGAGAGGTGATGTTTTTTTGCATGATGGACGGGCTTATATGTGCGTTCTTATTAGAAGTTTGCACATCTATACTCCAAAAACAGTCCGACAACCAATTCGTGACACACGCCTCATCTCAAGGCGAACCTTTCGCCTTGGCTCCTACGATAAAAACAAGTTTCGGAGACCAGCATGAACGCATCGCTTACGCCCAACGAAACCACGTTCCAGAAGGTCAAGCTGCTGATCAATGGCGAATGGGTCGAGTCGCAGACCACCGAATGGCACGACATCGTCAACCCGGCGACCCAGCAAGTGCTGGCCAAAGTCCCGTTCGCTACCGCCGCTGAAGTCGATGCTGCCGTCACCGCCGCCCAGCGCGCCTTCCAGACCTGGAAACTGACCCCGATCGGCGCACGCATGCGCATCATGCTCAAGCTGCAAGCGCTGATCCGCGAACACTCCAAACGCATTGCCGTGGTGCTCAGCGCCGAGCAGGGCAAAACCATTGCCGACGCCGAGGGCGATATTTTCCGTGGCCTGGAAGTGGTCGAGCACGCCTGCTCCATCGGCAGCCTGCAAATGGGCGAGTTCGCCGAGAACGTCGCCGGCGGTGTTGATACTTACACGCTGCGTCAGCCGATCGGCGTGTGCGCAGGCATTACCCCGTTCAACTTCCCGGCGATGATTCCGCTGTGGATGTTCCCGATGGCCATCGCCTGCGGCAACACTTTCGTCTTGAAGCCTTCGGAGCAGGATCCGCTGTCGACCATGCTGTTGGTGGAACTGGCGATCGAGGCCGGCGTTCCGGCGGGCGTGTTGAACGTGGTTCACGGCGGTAAAGACGTGGTCGATGGCCTGTGCACGCACAAGGACATCAAAGCCGTGTCCTTCGTCGGCTCGACTGCGGTTGGCACCCACGTTTATGACCTGGCCGGCAAGCACGGCAAGCGCGTGCAATCGATGATGGGCGCGAAGAACCACGCCGTGGTGCTGGCCGATGCCAACCGCGAGCAAGCGCTGAATGCCTTGGTCGGCGCCGGTTTCGGTGCCGCCGGGCAACGTTGCATGGCCACTTCGGTGGTGGTGTTGGTCGGTGCGGCGAAACAATGGCTGCCGGATCTGAAAGCGCTGGCGCAGAAACTCACCGTCAACGCCGGCAATGAGCCGGGCACCGATGTCGGCCCGGTGATCTCGAAGAAAGCCAAGGCGCGAATTCTCGATCTGATCGAAAGCGGCATCAAGGAAGGCGCCAAGCTGGAACTGGACGGTCGCGACATCAAGGTGCCGGGCTACGAGCAGGGCAACTTTGTCGGCCCGACCTTGTTCTCGGGCGTGACCACCGACATGCAGATCTACACCCAGGAAATCTTCGGCCCGGTGCTGGTGGTGCTGGAAGTCGACACCCTCGATCAGGCGATTGCGCTGGTCAACGCCAACCCGTTCGGCAACGGCACCGGCCTGTTCACCCAGAGCGGCGCAGCGGCGCGTAAATTCCAGACTGAAATCGACGTCGGCCAGGTCGGCATCAATATCCCGATTCCAGTGCCGGTGCCATTCTTCAGCTTCACCGGTTCGCGCGGTTCGAAACTCGGCGACCTCGGCCCGTACGGCAAGCAAGTGGTGCAGTTCTACACGCAGACCAAAACGGTCACGGCGCGCTGGTTCGATGACGACAGCGTCAACGACGGCGTGAACACCACCATCAACCTGCGCTGAGGAATCGATCATGAAAATCGCATTTATCGGTCTGGGCAACATGGGCGCGCCGATGGCGCGCAACCTGATCAAGGCTGGCCACTCGCTGAGTCTGGTCGACCTGAACAAAACCGTGCTGGCGGAACTGGAGCAACTGGGCGGCAGCATTCGCGCTTCGGCCCGTGAAGCAGCCGAAGACGCCGAACTGGTAATCACCATGCTGCCGGCGGCTGTGCATGTGCGCAGTGTCTGGCTCGGTGAGGATGGTGTGCTGGCTGGGATTCGCCAAGGTGTGCCAGCGGTGGATTGCAGCACCATCGATCCGCAGACGGCCCGCGATGTAGCGGCCGCTGCGGCGAAACAAGGCGTGGCCATGGCCGATGCGCCAGTGTCCGGTGGCACCGGTGGTGCCACTGCCGGCACGCTGACCTTTATGGTCGGCGCCACTCCGCAACTGTTCGCCACCCTGCAACCGGTGCTGGCGCAGATGGGTCGCAACATCGTGCATTGCGGCGAAGTCGGCACCGGGCAGATCGCCAAGATCTGCAACAACCTGCTGCTGGCGATCTCGATGGTCGGCGTCAGTGAAGCGATGGCGCTGGGTGATGCGCTGGGCATCGACACCTCGGTGCTGGCCGGGATCATCAACAGCTCGACCGGGCGTTGCTGGAGTTCGGAGATGTACAACCCGTGGCCGGGCATCGTCGAAACGGCACCGGCTTCGCGTGGTTATACCGGCGGGTTTGGCGCGGAACTCATGCTGAAGGATTTGGGTCTGGCGACCGAAGCGGCGCGTCAGGCTCATCAACCGGTGGTGCTCGGCGCGGTGGCGCAGCAGTTGTATCAGGCGATGAGTCAGCGTGGGGATGGCGGGAAGGATTTCTCGGCGATCATCAACAGCTATCGCAAGCCTGCAATAGAAGGACAGCGCTGAACAAACTGTGGGAGCTAGCCTGCTAGCGATGGCTGAGTGTCAGGCAACTCATTTTTGCCAGATTGATCGCAATCGCTAGCAGGCTAGCTCCCACAGGGATTTGAGTGAATCTGTGACATTTGCCGGGAAATCACGTCGGGTGATCTCCCGGCTTTTTTGCATCAGGCAAACACGAAATATTTGCGCACGGTCTCGACCACTTCCCACGTGCCTTTCATGCCCGGTTCAACCACAAAGATATCGCCAGCACGCAGGTGGATCGACGCCATGCCGTCCGGGGTGATTACGCAGTAGCCTTCCTGGAAATGGCAGTATTCCCACTTCACGTATTCAACGCGCCACTTGCCCGGCGTGCAGATCCACGTGCCCATGATCTTGCTGCCGTCTTCGCTGGTGTAGGCGTTGAGGTTGACGGTGTGCGGGTCGCCTTCGAGTTTTTCCCATTTGCAGGCATCGAGTACCGGCAGCGGATGGGTGTCGCGTAGAACGGTGATAGGGGCGGTCATGTGTCGGCTCCAGACAAGGCGATCAAACGGAAGCTGCACCCTATAGCGCCGCGCCTTGGCCCAGATGTCTGTGTTCGACATTCAGATATCCATAAACGCTGCCAGCGTTTTACGGATGGGGGAGTAAACCTTCCAGCAAAATCAATTAACGTCAGTACTGACCTAAAACAAAGGTTATGAAGTTATAACTATTTTACTTGTCCGGTTTTTACTTTTAGTACGTCTGTTCCGTTGCGTCCTTAGTTGCTTTCGAAAGTCGGCCTGCCTGATACCGCGGGCGCCCCACCTTACCCCGTCTTTGTTAAGTAAATAAGTCGTTCACCGCACCAAGGAGGTGCGGCGTCTGTGGGGTTTTGCAGACTTTTTTCGACTTGTAAAAAAACCTTGAATAGTTCGTTGACTCTCCCCTTAAGGGCAGAGTTTAGATTCCCGCCGCGTGAGAAGTTGCTGTGGGAAAAGTTACTTTTCATAAGTCGAATTCATGAAGTAGTCACGACATATAGGGAGATAGAAATGAACAATCCATTGGACTTGGAACATGTCGTTGCCAGCACTCGCGAAATCCTCGCACAGCTGTTGGTGATGGATGCGAATGACATCGAAGAAAACAGCAGCATTGTCGAAGACCTCGGTGCCGACTCGCTGGACATCGTCGACCTGAGCTTCCAACTGGGCCGCCAATATGGCTGCACACTGCCGAAAACCAGCGTGCTCGACCATGCAGTGGCGGTTTGCGGTGATGCCAGCGAGTTTCTCGCCAACGGTCGCATTACCGAAAGCGGCAAAAGCCTGCTTGAGCAAAGCCTGAGCGCCTACACCCCGGATCAGTTGAAGGCGGGCATGCAACCGGCTCAGGTGTTCGCCGCGACCACCGTGCGTAACTGGGCCAACCAGTGCCGCAATCTCTTCAACTACCTGCCGGCAACGTGCCCTGATTGCAATGCTCATCAGGCGATTCTGAACGAGCGCCAACAAGTGGTCTGCGGTGCGTGCAGTGCGCGTCTGGTGCCGGCGGATGGCGATGAAGTGTCGCGTCAATTGGTTGAGCAGTTTGTCGCCACTCACGCCAAAGAAGCGGTGTAGGAGTTCTCATGCGGGCACGAGAAGTCTATGTGAGCGGGTTCGGTCTGGTGGCGCCCATGGCGCTGGACGCTGCCACGTTGTTCGAGCGGATTTGCCGGAAGCAATCCTGTGTCCGCGAAAATCCTCGGTTCAAGGCGCTGGGATTCAGCAACAGCGCTGCCGGGTTTATTGATGACGCGCAGTGGCAGCAGATCGGTGCCGGTTTCGGCGGCAATGCGGCGCTGCACCCACGGCAAAGTGTGCTGGCCGAGTACGTCGCCCGGCAGGCGCTGGAGCATGCCGGTTTGACGCCAGCAGACTTTGCTCACAGTCGCAGCGGTCTGTTTCTGGGCGCCAACAAGTACTGTGCCGACAGCCACGATCTGCAGCGGCTCAGCCGTTGCATGGATGAGGCCGGCCGCGTCGACCTCGACCGTCTGCTGGACAGTCCGGCAACGTCCAGCGCGACCTTCATCCGGCGGGTCGATCAGCAGACGCAGCATCTGGCCGATCGGCTCGGCATCCGCGATCACATCTCGACCCATTCCGATGCCTGTGCCGCCGGCACCATGGCCATCGGCAGTGCTTACCGGGCCATCGAGCGCGGCGAGATCGATCTGGCTATCTGCGGCGCCGTCGAACTGATGGCCAACGAACTGCCTTATTACATGTTCAACAGCCTCGGCGCGCTCTGTCAGGCCGACTTGCCGGCAAGCGAACAGAGCCGCCCGTTCATGCCTGACCGTAGCGGTTTTGTCCTCAGCGAAGGCTCGGCGATGGTCATTCTCGAATCCGCTGAACACGCGCAGCGGCGCAAGGCTGCGCCATTGGGCCGGGTGTTGGGTTACGCGAATGTCTGCGAGGCGCAGAAAATGACCTCCAGCAGTCGCGACGGCAGTAAATACGAGGAATGCATGGAAGCAGCAATCGAAGACGCCGGGCTGCTGCGCAGCGCCGTGCAACACGTCAACACCCACGGCACCTCCACACAGGCCAATGACAGTTGTGAAGCGTTGGCGCTGCAGCGTCTGTTCGGCGGCTGCCAGGATTTCATGACCTTCACCGCCAACAAGTCCGCCATCGGTCATTCGCTGGCAGGCAGTGGTGCGATCGAAGCGGTGCTGTCGCTGATGAGCCTGCGTGACGGTGTGCTGTTGCCCACCCTGAATTACGACCCTGAGCGTGCCGAATACCCTTCGCTGACGTTCTTGAGCGAGCCGGTGCGACAGCCGATCAGCGTGGTGATGTCCAACTCGTTCGGCTTCGGCGGCATCAACAGCTCGCTGGTTCTGGGGAGGGCATGACATGAACCGAGCCATCTATCTCAATGCCGCTGCGGTGCTGAATGTGGTGGGCAGTGAATGCGCTGACTTGCTCGGCACACCCTGCGCGGCGCAACCGCTGGCCTTTGACGCACAGCGTCAGGCATTTGCCTTGCCGACGCCGCGACTGGCCAGTGACCTGTTTGATCGCAAGATCCAGCGCAGCGTCGAACCGCAGGGCTTGCGCCTGTTGCATTGCGCCGCACGGCTGGCGCCAGCGCTGTCGGCGCTGCAATTGCCCGCGTCACGCATTGCCCTGACAGCGGCCATTCCCGAAGTCGACGCGCCGAGTCCTTGCTGGGATGCGGTGCAGGCGATCATCGAACAGCCGCAAAAACAACTGGCGCAGTTATTGGCCAACACGCCGCCTCTGCATGCGCTGACCCTGCTCAACAGCAGCGTGATGGCCTATGTGGCTGAAGCGCTCAATTGTCACGGGCCGATGGGCGGGTTCTGTTCTCAGGACAACGCCGGACTGGATGCGCTGGTCGAAGCCTGCCAGCAGATTGGCGAGCGGCATGCCGACGCCGCGTTGGTGGTCAGCAGCAGTCCGAACCTGACCCCGGCCCTGTACCTGCGCGAGCCCGATCAGGCGAGTGAGCCGATTTTCGGTGAGGGCGCCGCCGCGCTGTTGCTGGCGTCGACACCAGCGCCGGGTGCGGCACACGCCGTGCGCATCGCCGGGTTTGCCCGTGGTTACAGCACCGATCCGCAACGGTCTGTGGTGGTAGGTCGGCGTGTGATCGACCAGGTTCTGAGTGGGGAGAAACTGCGGGTCGGCGACGTCGAGCATATCGTCGGCAATTGCGCTGACGGGCAAGTGATGAAGTTGCTCGAAGCTTTCCCGCGCGAGATTCGCAGCACCCGCGCCATGACCGGTGAACTGGGCGCCAGCGGCTTGCTGACCGAGGTCGCACTGACCTTGCACCTCAGCCGTGAAGTCGCGGCGACGCCGGGCTACACGCTGCTTGTCAGCCACACTCGCGCCGGTCACTGGGGCGCATTGTTGTTGGCCAGTGAAACCATGGAGAAGCACGCATGAGTGCGACACGGATTGTGATCACCGGCATGGGCGCCGTCACCGGTTTCGGTTTCGAATGGCAGACCCTCTGGGAAAAAATGCTCGGCGCCGAACATTGCGTGCGGCCATGGCAGCCGGACGACGTGCAAGAGGCGTCGTTCGCGGTGCGTTATGCAGCGCCTGTCGACATGCGCCTGTTGCCGGAAAAACTGCACAGCCACGCGGCGTGGACCCTGCCACTGGAGAAACGCAGCCGCTTTGGCTGGGTGGCCGCCACGCAAGCCGTCAACGACAGTGGCCTGCAACCGGAGCAATTGCGCGGCGCAGCGGTTCTGTGTGCCTCTGGCGCGCCGCAACACATGCTCGCCGACATGCTCCTGACCGCCGCCCCGGATGGCGCTGCCCCGGGCTGGCAGCACTTGATGCCGCGTGCCGGGCAAGTAAATGCCGATGGCTCGCTGCGTCAGAGCAACGACCGGCTGGCGCGAGTAATCGCCGACGATCTGGGCTGCGAAGGCCCCGTGATCAATATCAGCAGTGCCTGTGCGGGTGCCTCCCAAGCGATCGGTAATGCCTTTCAGATGATCCGTCGCGGCGAAGTCAGCGTAGCGCTGGCCGGCGGGGCCGACTCGGTGCTCAATCTCGACACCATGGCTGCGCTGTACCTGCTCGGCGCCGCTTCGGGAGAACAACGCTGGGGCGCCGACCTGTGTCGGCCGTTCGATCGTGACCGCAGCGGGCTGATCGCCGGCGAAGGCGGCGGTTTTGTCGTCCTCGAAAGCCTGGAACACGCCTTGGCGCGGGGCGCCACACCCTATGCCGAAGTGCTGGGTTTCGGCAGCAGCCTGGACGCTTATAAAGTCACCGCACCACAACCCGAAGGACGCGGCGCGGCGCTGGCGATGCAGGCCGCACTCGACGACGCCGGGCTACGCCCGCAGCAGATCGATCTGATCAACGCCCACGGCACCTCGACGCCACTCAACGACGTGGCCGAAACCCTCGCGATCAAAAGTGTGTTTGCCGAGCACAAGCACTATCAAGCCTTGGCTGTCAGTGCCAACAAATCGCAGTTCGGTCACCTGATCGCGGCGGCCGGCGCACCCGAATGCATCGTCACCGCATTGGCCTGCCTGAACGATCTGGTCACGCCCACGGTGAACCTGCACGACGCCGACGAACAGTGTGATCTGGATTATTGCGCCGGTCAGGCCGTCAGTCGTCGCGTGGATTACGCACTGAGCAATTCTTTCGGTTTTGGCGGCCTCAACACCTCGCTGGCCCTTGGCAAATATCGGGAGCACGGACAATGAGCAATGCCTCTGCACGTATCGCCATCACCGGCAGCGGCTGTGTGTTGCCCACCGGGTGGGGTGTCGAGCGTTTCTGGTCGGCAGCCCGCGAAGGTCGCAGCGCGATCTCGGCCTTGCAGTCGCCGCTTTTCCACAGTGAGCGTGTCGTCGCGTTCGGTCACGTCGCTGAGGACGATCATCAACGCAGTCGCCAGGACGTTGCACAAAACCTCCAGCGTTATTGTCCGCCGGCAGTGATCTGGGGCGTCAGCGCCGTACGTCAGGCACTGGCCGAGGCAGGGCTTGAACCGGGCCGCGACGACGTGCGTTTTGGTCTCTATTGCTGCCAGGGCGGGTACACCCATCCGTCGCTCGCCTCTTACGGTGAGCTGCTGCACGAATGTCAGACCAAAACCGGTGCCGACATGCAGCGTCTGGCCAAACGCGTATTGCAGGAGCGCGCGCTCGACCCGTTTCTGGTCCTCAAAAGCCTCAGCAACGGTTTGCTCGGGGTGGTCAGTCTGGCGTTGAAACTGGAGTGCGAAAGCAACGCTTACATGCAAGGCGTCGCCGGCAATCTGGCGGCGCTACGCGAGGCCTGCGCCGCGCTGCAAAGCGGTCGAGTGGATGCGGCCATTGTGGTCGGCGCCGGCAGTGAACTTGATCCGCTGGCGCTGGCTGCACTGGCCGAGGCTGGCGTGATCAGCACCGACGCTTCGCCAAGTCTGCGCGCCTTTGATCGCCGCGGCCGTGGTGGTATTGCCGGCGAAGGCGCGGCAGCGTTGGTACTGCGCCGCGCCGATGATCTGCCGGCAGGCCCGCAAACCTGCCTGACGGCGCTCTTCGCCCACCCTCGTCTGGATTCGCTGAACCTGCCGGATAAACAAGTGGATCTGCTGGTCAGCAGCGCCACTGGCGATCCGCACAAGGATGCCGATCTGGCTCGCACCCTGGCACGAACCGGCGCCGCACACATCACCAGCAGCACAGCACTGACCGGCATGCTCAGTGGTGCACCGAGTCTGGTTGACCTGATCTTTGCCCGGCAGGCCTTGCAGGCGCAAAGCATCCCGCCGGTCAGTGGCCTGGAGCAACCGCTGGATGCGCATCTGCCGTTTGTGATCGGTGGGCCGCGCGATGCCGTGCTGCACGATTGCCTGGTCATCAACCGCGACGACAACGGTTTCAGTGCCGGTTACCAACTCGAATTTCACGCGGCCGACTGACCGTCGGCACGCAACGAAACGCAGCTGATTTTTTACTTAAGGGATAGAACTGTCATGGATTACCGCGATTACGTACGGCCGAAATTCGTAGAATTGATGCAGGCCCTGGGCCTCGAATGCCAGTTCCACAGAGCGCTGGGCAGCAAACTGTTTTACCGCGACCGCCAGGGTGACGAAGTGACCGTCACCGACTTCCTTGGGGGTTACGGCGCCGCGCTGTATGGCCACAACGATCCGCAATTTGTCGATCAACTCGTCGACCTGCTGCGTGCCGATGTGCCGTTCAACGCGCAGATGTCGGTGCGCGGTGCGGCGGGGCAGTTGGGGCGTGAACTCAGCGAAGCGTTCAACCGTGAACTGAACAACAGCGAGCGCTACATTTCGACCTTCTCCAACAGTGGCGCCGAGTCGGTGGAAATCGCCGTCAAGCACGCCGAATACCGTCGTCAGAAAAACCTGCAGAAGCAATTCGACGAGCGCGATTTCGCCCTCGCCAATCTGGTTGCCAGCGACAAGGCTTACGTCGAACTGGACATCGACGATCTCGATTTGCCCGCCGGTCTGCTGCCGCAGAATCTGTCCTGCGTCACCGTGCGCCAAGTGGCCGAAGCGGTGCGTCAGCACAACCTGGCGCAGCTGCATGTCGAGCCGGTGTTCCTCGCTGTGCGCGGCAGCTTCCACGGCAAACTGGTGAACACCGTTCAGTTGACCTATGGCAAGCAGTACCGCAAGCCGTTCGCCCGTTTCGGTCTCAACGTCGAGTTCATCGACCCGCAACAGCCACAGCAATTGCAGGAGCTGCCGGCCCGTCATATTCGTCACTGGCTGAGCCTGGAATGGAGCGGCGAAACCCTGCAGGTGCGCCGCGAAGCGTTCAGCGCGATTACCGCCGTATTGCTGGAGCCGATCCAGGGCGAGGGCGGGATCAACGAGTTCGCCAATGAGTTCTATCTCGGCCTGCGGCGCCTGTGCAACGAGCAGCAATGCCCGCTGATCATCGATGAAGTGCAATCGGGTTTCGGCCGCACCGGCACCTTGCTTGGCGCCAGCCATTTCAACTTGCAGGGTGATTACTACTGCCTGTCGAAAGCCTTGGGCGGTGGTCTGATGAAGATTGCCGCGACGGTGATTCGCGCCAGCCACTACGAAAACGATTTCAGCTACATCCACAGCTCGACCTTTGCCGAAGATGATGCGTCCTGCCATATCGCCCTGTCGGCCCTGCGCCGTCTGTTCGAGAACGACAGCGCGATGCTCAAGGACGTAAACAAGAAGGGCGAGTACCTCAAGTCTTCGCTGCTGGAACTCAAAGCGGCCTACCCGGACGTGATCGCCGACGTGCGTGGTCGCGGCTTGCTGCTGGGCTTTGAACTGCACGATCTGACCGGCACCAGTTCGCTGGTTCAGGCGTCGGCGCAGTACAACGATGCGCTGGGCTACATCATCGCCGGCTACCTGCTGCAATTCGAATCCCTGCGCGTGGCGCCGTCCGGCAGCAACGCCAATGTGATCCGACTGGAACCGCCGGTGTGCATCACCTTCGAAGAGATCGACGGGTTGATCGGCTCCCTGCAGAAAGTCTGCGACATGCTGCGTCGGCGTGATGCATTTCCGCTGGCGGCCGGTGTGTGCGCCGACAGCATCGCGCAGGTGCCGGCTCGTGAGGTCAGCTTCAAGGAGGACGAAACCCGCCCAAAGTCTGACGAGAACGTGCGCGTGGTGGCGCGCGTGGCGTTCATCAACCATCTGATTGATTCGGACATGCTCAGCGACGTCGATCCGTCACTGTCGACCCTGAGCGCTGAGCAGAAACGCGAGTTCATCAAACGCATGGCCCCCGAGCGCCGTGCCGCGCCAATCGGACCGGTGCAGATTCGCTCGAAACTCGGCACCGCCGTGGAGTTCACCCTGTACCCGCTGTGCATGGATTCCGATGCCATGGCGGCGTACATCGCCAGCGGCGATCTGCAAACCATCCGCGAAGAAGTCGGCAACCGTATCAAGGATGCCCGCGCCGATGGTTACACCGTCGCTGGGCTGGGCATGTACACCTCGATCGTCACCAACAACTGCCAGGCCTTGCAGATTCCCGACATGGCACTGACTTCCGGCAACGCGCTGACCATCGGCATGGGTCTGGAAGCCATCGAACAGGGCTGCAAGCAGCAAGGCCTGGAACTGAGCGCGCAAACCGCTGCGGTGGTCGGTGCGGCGGGGAACATCGCCTCGACCTACGCCTCGCTGCTGTCGACCAGTGTCGAGCACCTGATCCTTATCGGCAGCGGCCGCGACGGTTCCCTGCGTCGTCTGGAAAAAACCGCTCATCAGATTTACGCCGAAGCCGCCCGCGCGATCCTCAAGGGTGTCGCCGAACACGATCGCCTCGCCCGTCGCCTGCAGCAAATTGATGGAATCGATGGACTCTTGCAGGCCCACGGCAGCAGTGCCGATCTGGGGCTGCGCGTGGCGAAACTGGTCGAAGAACGCCTGGGCGCGAACGCCTTCATCACCGTCAGCAACGATCTTGATGTGCTGAAACAGGCACGCATCGTGCTCTGCGCGGCGAACGCACCGCAGCCGTTTCTCTTTGCCGAACACTTCGCCGAAAACAGCGTGATCTGCGACATCGCCGTTCCGCTGAACGTTGACCAGAACCTCGCCAGCCAACGCTCCGACGTGCTCTACATGCACGGCGGCATCGTGCAGACGCCGCTGGGCGATGGCCTGGTGAAAAACGTTCGCGCCTATCTCAAGCAAGGTCAGTTGTACGCGTGCATGGCTGAATCGGTGCTGATGGGCCTGTCCGGGATGAAACAGCACTACTCCTACGGCGATATCAGCCGCGAGCAAGTGCAGCAGATTCGTGCACTCGCGGCGACTCACGGCTTCAGCCTCGCGCAGTTCAAAACCGACAACTCGCTCTAAGGAACGGTCATGCCGAATAAAGTAGCAGTGGTGACCGGTGGCAGTCGTGGCATCGGTCGGTCGATTGTCCAGACCCTGGCCGGGGCGGGTTATCAGATCGCGTTCAGTTACGTGCGCGATGAAGTCGCGGCAATGACCTTGCGCGATGAGGTTCAGGCGTCGGGCATCGATTGCCTGGCGTTGCAGTGCGATGTCAGCAGCGGCGACAGCATCAAGGCGTTTTTCGAGCGGGTCGAGGCGCATTTCCAGCGTATCGATCTGTTGGTCAACAACGCCGGTATTACCCGTGACGGCTTGCTGGCGACGATGTCGGCGCGCGACCTGATCGACGTGATCCAGACCAACCTGATCGGCACGATGCTCTGCTGTCAGCAGGTGGTGCCGGGCATGTTGCGTCAGCGCAGCGGTTGCATCGTCAACATCAGTTCGGTGGCGGCGCAGAAGCCCGGTAAAGGCCAAAGCAACTATGCCGCCGCCAAGGGCGGGGTCGAATCCTTGACCCGTGCCTTGGCGGTGGAGCTGGCGCCGCGCAACATTCGCGTCAACGCGGTCGCCCCGGGCATCGTCAAGACCGAGATGAGTACCGCGCTGATCGGCAGTCAGGAAGAAGAAATCCAGTCGCGCCTGCTGATCAAACGCTACGCGGAACCTGAAGAAATTGCCGAAGCGGTGCTGTACCTCGCCGATCGCGGTTTGTACCTGACCGGGGAGGTCCTGTCGGTCAACGGCGGGTTGAAAATGCCATGAGCCGAACCATTCTGATCACCGGTGCGGCGAAAGGCATCGGCCGTGCGGTCGCCGAGAATTTCGCCGCCGACGCCGACAATCGCCTGATTCTGCTGGATCTCGATCTGGCCGAACTGCAGCGCTGGGTCGATGAGCAACAGGAGCAGATCAAGGCGCGAGTCGAAACCCATGCAGCAAACATTGCCGACCTGCCGGCCATGGAGGCGTTCTTCAAAACCCTTGGTTCGCAAGTCGAATACGTCGATGTGCTGGTCAACAGTGCAGGTATCTGCAACGAGAACGAGCCGGAGGATCTGCATAACTGGCACAAGGTGATTTCGGTCAATCTCAACGGTACGTTCTATGTGACCTCGTTGTGTCTGGCACTGATGCCCGACCGAGGGCGAATCATCAACATGTCGTCGATCCTCGGCCGTGCCGGCAAGGTGCGCAACACCGCGTACTGCGCGTCCAAGCACGGCATCGTCGGCATGACCAAGGCGCTGGCGCTAGATCTCGCTTCGCGGCAGATCACCGTTAACGCGATTCTGCCGGCGTGGATCGATACGCCAATGTTGCAGGGTGAACTGGCGACGCAAGCGGCGATTGCCGGGCTCACCCAGGAACAGATCGTGCGTAACGCGAAGAAGAAACTGCCGATGCGCCGTTTCATCCAGAGCGAGGAGGTGGCGGCGATGGTGCGTTACCTGGCCAGCCCCGAGGCTGGCGGGGTGACCGCGCAGAGTCTGGTGATCGATGGCGGTGTCGGGTTGGGAATGTAGCGATGCCTCGATTTCACAACAGTCATATCGCTTGTGCGGTGTGGGCGTGCATGGCTGCGCCCACCGCGATGGCCGAATTTACCGTCGCTGATCTGAAGCCTGATTACGCCGACGGTGAAGTCGGCGTGGCCACGGCAATGCGTCTGCACGGTGACGATCAGGTCACGCAGAAAGCCGTCTACTTCAAGGCCAACCTGGAAGACAACTGGGAGGGCGGTTACTACAAGGCCAAGGGCCGTGTGCGTTATGACGCGCGCTATGACGGCAACAATCCGTACAGCGAACGGGCGCGGGACAAGTACCGTTTCGACGCCGATTGGCGGCACCTCTACGTCGGCCATTCGCTGGGTGACGGTGAAGTGACAGTGGGCTGGCAGCAAGTGGTCTGGGGCCGCGCGGATGAATTGCGCGTGCTCGATCAGATCAACCCGCTGGACTATCGCGATGGCCTGACGCCGCTGCTCGAAGACAGTCGCATCGCCGTGCCCATGGTGCGTTTTGCGCAACCGCTGGGCGAGTGGGAACTGGAGGCGCTGTGGATCACCGACTTCGTGAAAAACCGGGCGCCGGTTGAGGGCAGTGAATTTGCCGCGCCACTGTTTGCCGCGCCGGACCCGCAGTATTTCCTGCTCGACTCCAAGCCCGGCTATGACGGCGACAAGGGCTATTCCTATGGCCTGAGCGCCAACGGCCGGATCGGCGCGGTGGACACCAGTTTTGTTGCCTTGAGCGCCCGTCAGCAAGACCCGGTGTACGCGGTCGAAGGCCTCGCCGACGACGGTCGCACGCGGCTGGAGCGGCAGTTTCCCCGTTACACCATGGGCGGTGCCGGGCTGGCGATCGACGCCGGGCACAGCATCGTGGTGCGCAGCGAGGTCGCGTATTTCGACAATTGGCGCGTGACCAATCCGACCCGCGCCTACGGTGCCGACAGCACGCCGATGGTCAAGTCGCTGCTGGGTGTCGACTACCTGTTGCGCGACTGGCTGATCTCCGCGCAGTGGCAGGAGCAGGTGTTACTCGACTGGCAGGACGGCATGTTGCAGGACAAACACGAACCGCTGTTCACCCTGTCGGCCGAAGGCACCCATTGGCAGGACCGCCTCAAAAGTCGCCTGGTGGTCGCTGGCTCACCGCCGTTTCAGGACGACGCCTTGCTGCAAGGCATCTTCACCTACAAGCCGGTCGACTACATCAAGCTCGGCCTGGAAGTGGATGTGTTCTTCGGCAAGCCCGAGAAGACTTTCGGCGAGTACAGCAAGCGCGATCAAGTGCGGCTGTCGGCCGGCTATCTGTTCTGACCCATCACGCCTGCCGCGCGCGCGCAGGTGCATTCATCCAACGAAAAGGAAGTTGTTATGTTGCCGTTTTTGAAAAGTCTGACCACCGCCGCACTGATCCTCGGTAGCGCCTGCGCCAGTGCCGCCGAGGCTGGCAATGCCGATGAGATCATCCGTCAGGTACGCGATCGCAATGACGGGAACAGCTTCATGTCCCAGGTTTCGCTGATCCTGCATGACAAGAAAGGCAATACCCGGGTTCGCGAGTTCACCTACCTGCAAAAGGATTACCCGGACAGCGACAAGTTCAGCATGTACTTTTCCGCGCCGACTGACGTGCGTGACGTGGCCTTCCACATCGAAAACCCGCACGAAACCCTCGGCCTGGAAGACAGCCAGTGGATGTACCTGCCGGTCAGCCGCCAGACCCGCCGCATCTCCACCACCGACAAGCGCGGCTCGTTCATGGGCAGTGAGTACTCGTATGCCGATCTGGACAAGATCCGCGTCAAGGACTACTCGCAGAAACTCGTCGGCGAAGAACAGATCAAGGGCCGCGACTGCTACGTGATCGAGCGCGAGCCGGCGTCCCCCGAGGTGCTGGCCAAGACCGGTTACAACAAGCTGAAGGTGTGGATCGACAAGCAGAATTTCCTGGTCATGCGTCAGGATTTCTTCGACGTCAAAGGTGTGCTGATCAAGCAGATGCGCACGCAGAAAGTCGCGACCATCGACTCGATCGACAGCATTGTGCTCAGTGAAACCGAGCACTTCATCGACGGCACGCGCTCGGAAATGCGCTTCAACCAGTTGCAGTACAACGTCTCCTTGGAAGATCGCCTGTTCACCCAGACCGCCATCAAGCGCGGGCTGAAAACCGGTGACCTGCCGGAATTTGCCGTGTCTGCCCGCTAAGCGCCGACCCCGACGACCTGGAACCGCATGATCATGGAAAGATATCTGAATTTCGTCGAGCGCTATGCGCGGGCGATTGTTTTCCTGCTGGTGGCGATTACGGCGTATTTCACCTATACGCTGGGCGCGCTGGTGTCCGACACCAACCCTTATCTGCTCAAGGAAAGCCACCCGGCGCGCAAGACCATTATCGATTTGCAGGGTGAGTTCACCGGCACGTTCGACTCGGTCATGGTGGCGCTGAACAACCCGCAGACGGTGTTCAACAAATCGACGCTCAACGCGCTGTTTTCGATGTCGCAGTCGGTGCGCAAGATGATCCTGGCCAACGATGCCGACAAGGATCAGTTGGCGCAAATCGTCGCCCGGCACCCGGACGACAGCCGTGCGCAGTTGTTGACCCGGGACATTCTCGAGGGTGGTTTTTCGCAGAACGATTACGCCAACGCCAAGGCACTGCGTGATCATGCCCAAAGTCAAAACTGGGATTCCCATGATCAGCTGTTCCTGACCTTTCTCGCCGAGCGGATCAACCCGATCCGCGAAATGGCCTCGATGGGTGATCTGGAAAACATCGTCCTGACCGACGACGGCGAGCTGTTGATCCACAAAACCCTGAATGCCTATGACATGGACCCGGCGCTGGTCGAGTCGCAGATCATGGGCAACGAACTGATGGTCGACGGGGTGGTGTCCAAGGACAAGAAAGTCGCGATGCTGGTGGCTGAGCTCGGCACCAAACAGGACGACGCTCAGGCGCAACTGCGGGCTTATCAGATCGTGCGCGGCATCGTCGCGCAATATCAGGCCGAGCACCCGGAGTACAAGGACGAAATCTTCATTGCCGGCATGCCGATCTTCATCGCCGCGCAGCAGGAAATCATTGATCACGACCTGGCGGTGTTGTTCCCGATCGTGTTTCTGCTGATTACCTTGCTGCTGATCTTCTTCTTCCGCAAACCGCTGGGCGTGCTGTTGCCGCTGTTCAATATTCTGTTCTGCACCATCTGGACCTTGGGCCTGATGGCGCTGTTGCGGGTGCCGTTCGACCTGCTGACCAGTGTGCTGCCGGTGTTCCTGTTCACCATTTGCTGCTCCGATGCGATCCACGTGATGGCTGAATATTACGAGCAGAAAAACGCCGGCAAGAGCAATCGCGAGGCCAACCGCGAAACCCAGCGCTTGATGGTGGTGCCGGTGGTGTTGACGACCGTGACGACCATCGCCACGTTCATGATTTCCACCACCAACAACATTGTCAGCATCCGCAATTTCGGCGTGTTCATGTCGATCGGTCTGACGGCGGCGCTGATCATTTCGCTGTTGCTGATTCCGGCGTGGATCGCGGTCTGGGGCAAGGATCAGCCTCAGCAGGCCAAGGCAGTGGTGCACCAGGACTCGATCATCTCGCGCTATCTGGTGGCGTTCTGTGCCTGGATGATCCGCTTTCGCAAACCGATCCTTATGGTCATTCTGCCGCTGCTGGCACTGGCCACCGTGTTCACCTTCCGCGTCGACATTGAAGACTCCGGCATCGCTTACTTCAAGCCGGAAAGCCACATTCGTGTGTCCGATCAGTTCATCAACCACGCCAAAGTGGCGGGGACGGCGCCGGGCTGGATCGCCATCGACAGCAAGGAGCCGCGCGGCGTGCTGACCACCGAAGTGGTGCAGTTCATCGACAAGCTCGACCACTTCATCAAACAGCAACCTAACGTCAGTTACGGCTACTCGCTGGCCACCTACGTCAAACGCATGAACCTGGTGCTCAACGACATGAACCCGGAGTATCTGCGGGTGCCGAATGCCGTGGAGAAGGTCACTTCGATCAATGACGACGGGCAGGTCGAGCAGTTTGAAGTGCCGGGCAATTCGCTGATCGAGCAGCACGTGATGCTGTTCGAAAACGGTGGCGGCTCGGACCTGAACAACGTGCTCAACGCCGATTTCTCCAAGGCCTTGACTCTGTACACCATGACCTCGTCGGTCGCCAGCGACTATCAGGGCATGCTCGACCGCCTCGACGCCTGGCTACTGGTGAACAAACCGGCCAACCTGGAAGTGACCCACGCCGGCACGCCGTTGATCTGGACCGGCGTACTGCAGGAAATCACTCAGGGCCAGGTGCTGAGTTTTTCCCTGGCCTTGCTGGTCGTCACGCTGATGATGATGTACTGGCTGAAATCGGTGCGCTTGGGAGTGCTGGGCATGCTGACCTTGCTGACCACCTCGGTGACGGTGTACGGCTTCATGTTCATCTTCGGCATTGAGCTGAACATCGGCACGACGCTGGTGACGTTCCTGGTGGTCGGCGTGGTCGATTACGCGGTGCACCTGCTGTCACGCATCAAGTTGCTGGTGCAGCAGGGTATTGAAATCGACGCGGCTATTTTGCAGGCGATGCACAGCGTCGGCCGTTCGACGGTGATCAACGTGGTGATCTTCTCCGTAGGCTTCATGGCGCTGCTGTTTTCCGACTTCAAGCCGATTGTCGATCTCGGCGCATTGGTGGCGATGGCGCTGTTTTCCAGCGGGGTCATGACCATTGTCTTGGTGACGCTGGTATCGCCGTGGTTCTTTGCGGCGATTGCGCCGGTGCATGCGCCGGTTCCAGCACTGCATACAGAGGGAGAGACGGTGCCGGGCTGATTCGCCAACGACCGGGCGCGCCTGCCCTGAGGCGGCAGGCGAGCATGGTCATGCGGCGCAGCAGGGTTTTCAGTTCAGAGTAGTGCCCGGGTTTTTTTCGCCATAACGGGCGATGCGTTCGAACTGACATTCCTGGCGGGCGTCGTTGAGGTTGTGTTCAAACGCCTCGAGGCCATCATGCAATTGCTGCAAATCGCCGATCTGGGTCACCAGTTCGGCTTTTTTTTCGGCGATGGCTCGTTGCGCCATGTCCCACGGGAATTCGTCGCCGCGGTAGTTGTTGAGGATCACCTGCAGCTCTTTGAGCTTGAAGCCCAGTTGCTGGGCGCACTTGATGAACGTCAACACCTCGACACTTTGCTGGCTGTAGATGCGGTATTTGCCTTCACGCTTGGGCTCGGGCAACAGGCCGATTTCTTCGTAGTGGCGAATGCTTTTGACAGTGGTGCCCGACAGCTGGGCGGCTTTGCCGATATACATAAAGGTCCGTCTCGATGGTCAAACATAGCGTAGCGCGATCAGGCGTCATGCCGGATCGGCGGCGATTATATGTCCAATACCATCTGAAAATTGCAACTGCGCGTAAATGACGTGCACAGGCGACGGACGGGCTCGTGGAGGGAACCCGAAGAGGCACTGACGGCGGCTTGTGCGCCGTCAGTTGAGGCGGCTGGAAAGCCTTAGACGGCGGCGGTCACGCGCGCCTTTTCCAGCCAGGCATCGCGCTGGTTTGGCTTGGAGCCAAGGATCGGCCCGAAGGTCAGCGTCTTCAGTGGCTTGATGCCGCAGAATTCCAGCGTGGTCTTGCGCATCTGATTCAGCCCCGGCATGCCGTAGATCCATTTGTAGTACCAGTACGGCGTGTCCATGGTCACCAGCAAATGCGCGGTGCGGCCCTTGAGCAGTTTGTCGGGGAAGGCTTTGCCTTCGCGGTATTTGAAAGCGAAACCTGGCAGGAAGATCCGGTCGACAAAGCCTTTCAACAGTGCCGGAATCCCGCCCCACCAGATCGGATAGACGAATGTCAGGTGTTCGGCCCAGGTGATATCGGCCTGCGCTTGCAGCAGGTCCGGCTCCAGTGGCTGCACCTTGTTGTAGCCTTCGTGCAGGACCGGGTCGAACTCCAGCGCATCCAGACGCAACAGCCGCACCTCATGCCCGGCGTCCTTGGCGGCCTGAACGTAAGTCTCACTCAATGCCCCGCAAAAGCTGTCGGTGGAGGGGTGACCCAGTATCACGAGCATTCGTTTGCTCATTGTGTGTACTCCTGAAATGAAGCTCACAGGATAGAGTCTGCCCCTAGCGGTAGAGTCAAGGCTCCAGCGCATCAAACAAGGACCGGGCGTAACCGGGCAGGTGGTCGAAGTCAAGTGCGCACAGTTGCAAGGTGCGATGGGCCCAGACTTCGTCCAGCGGCCGGCACGTTACCGAGTGCACTGACGCCCAGCGCTCGATGGCCACCTTGGGCACGATGGCCAGCCCCGCACCTCGCGCCACCATGCGCATGACGCCCTCGAAGCCATCGGCACGGATCCGGATCGACATGCGCTGGCCGATGTGCAGCGCTTGTTCCTCCAGGTGAATCGCCAGCGCGCTGTGGCTGCCAAGCGCCACATAGTCGTGCACCAGGGTTTCACCAAATGTCAGCGACGCCTGACTCGCCAAAACATGCTCAGGGGGCAGGATCAGTACCAATGGATCGTCGCGAAAGGGCCGGGTCTGCAGACCGTGGGTGTCGACCGCATCGGAGACGATCCCGAGGTCCGCCGCGCCCTGACGCAAGGCGTGGGTGATGCGCGCGCTGGGCAGTTCCTGCAAGTCGATGTCGAGATTGGGATGATCGCGCAGGAAGTCCGCGAGTACTTCCGGCAGGTATTCGGTGATCGCCGTGGTGTTGCACAGCAAGCGCACCTGACCTTTGACGCCTTGGGCATAGTCGGCCAGATCCTGCTGCAGGCGTTCGGCCTGTTGCAGGAGGATGCGCGCGTGCTGAGCCAGCGCCTTTCCGGCGGCCGTCGGTGTGACGCCGCGTCGGCCGCGCTCGAGAAAATCAACGCCAAGCGAGGCTTCCATGGCGCGGATTCTGGCGCTGGCGGCGGCCAAGGATAAATGGCTGCGGGCGGCGCCGGCGGTGATGTTGCCGGTGTCGAGGATGTGCAGGTAGAGGCGCAGGTCGGTGAGGTCGAAGTGCATAGTGGCAGCCTCTGGTTTTTGTGGTGTCTGGGCGGGCCCCTTCGCGAGCAGGCTCACTCCTACATGGGATCTGTGGCGAACGCAAAACCTGTAGGAGTGAGCCTGCTCGCGATGAGGCCAGAAGCCTCAAAAATATATCAGCCTCTTGTCAGGGCGGAGGCAGCCTCAGTATATGGCAGATTTTCAGCCAACCCCGACTGGCGCACAGTAGCGCCATGAACACACTCACAGATTTCTACCAACACCTCGGTCTGGCCCTGTCCCTGCTGGTCATCATGACCTTCATTCTCGCCGGTCTGATCAAAGGCGTGATCGGCCTCGGCCTGCCCACCGTCGCCATGGGCCTGCTCGGTCTGGCTATGGCGCCGTCGCAGGCAGCCGCGTTGCTGATCATCCCGGCAACCTTGACCAATGTCTGGCAACTGGCATTCGGCGGGCATTTGAAAGGACTGATCAAACGCCTCTCGCCAATGCTGCTGATGATCTTCCTCGGCACCGCTATCGGCACGTTGTCGATCGGCATGACGGGCGGGCATTGGGTGGTGCGCGGGCTCGGCGCGGCCCTGTTGCTCTATGCGTTGACTGGTTTGTTTCTGCCAACGCTGAGCGTCAATCCACGCCATGAAGGCTGGCTGGGGCCGGCGTGCGGTTTGATCACCGGTGTCATCACCTCGGCCACCGGCGTCTTCGTGATTCCAGCGGTGCCGTACCTGCAAGCGCTGGGCTTGAATCGCGATCAACTGGTGCAGGCGCTGGGCCTGTCTTTCACCGTTTCGACGTTGGCGCTGGCCGCCGGATTGCTCTGGCGTGGCGCCCTCGGTGGCGGCGAACTAAGCGCTTCGCTGCTGGCGCTGATCCCGGCCATTCTCGGCATGTTGCTTGGTCAATGGCTGCGCGAACGCATCAGCGCCGTGCTGTTCAAGCGGGTGTTCTTTATTGGTATGGGCGCACTCGGCGCCCATTTGTTGATCAGCGGTTAGCCGAAGCCTCGCTGAGCATTTCGATCTGGCGGATATCGAAATCGCGCTCCAGATAGTCCATGCGCTGTTCAAAGAATGCCTTCATATGCGGCAGATTCGAATGCACATCCAGGTGCGCTTGCGACGCCCAGATCTCGTAGAAGATAAACAGCGTCGGATCTTGCTTGTCGCGCAGCATGTGGTACTCGATACAGCCCGGCTCAGCGCGACTCGGTTCGACATAGGCGCGAAACAGCGCTTCGAAAGCCTCGGCTTTTTCCGGGCGGGTCTTGGCGTGCAGGATAAAACCCAAGCGTTCACTCATCACAACGACTCCTCAAATTCAGAATGCCGCGGATGTTATTGCAACAATCGGCGATGGATTCGTGCCTTTTGATCAAATGTATTTTGCGCAATCAGGCCTTATTCCGCGCGAGGCGGATCGTTAACCTGCCGCCATTCCAGTTTCCCTTCTCCATCCAGCCCACTGGCTGCGCCGAGGCTTTCTCATGAAAAAAGTGCTGTTGCTCAATGGCGGTAAAAAATTCGCTCACTCCGATGGTCGCTACAACACCACCCTGCACGAAGCCGCGTTGAGCGTGCTGGATCGCGGCGGTGTCGATGTGAAAACCACCTTCATCGACGAGGGCTACGACGTTGCCGAAGAGGTGGCGAAATTTCTCTGGGCCGACGTGATCATTTATCAGATGCCGGGCTGGTGGATGGGCGCGCCATGGACGGTGAAAAAGTACCTCGACGAAGTCTTCACCGAAGGCCATGGCAGCCTCTACGCCAGCGATGGCCGCACCCGTTCCGACGCCTCGCAGAAGTACGGCAGCGGTGGTCTGATTCAGGGCAAGCAATACATGCTGTCGCTGACCTGGAATGCACCGCAGCAAGCGTTCGATGACCCGACTGACTTCTTTGAAGCCAAAGGCGTGGATGCGGTGTACTTCCCGTTTCACAAGGCCAATGAATTTTTGGGCATGACCGGGTTGCCGACCTTTTTGTGTGTGGACGTGATGAAACGTCCGAACATCGAGGCTGATGTGGCGCGTTATGAGCAGCATTTGACCGAGGTGTTTGGTCTCAAGGGCTGAATGGTTTCGGGCTACTATCGGTGGTAACAGCAAAAGATCGCAGCCTGCGGCAGCTCCTACAGAGAGTTGCAGTCATCTGCGATCTTGGCGATCTCAAAGAGGACACCCGTGAAAGCCAGATCCGATGAGTTGCAGATTTTCGTCTGCGTGATCGAATGCGGTTCGATTTCCGCCGCCGCCGAACAGGTCGGGCAAACGCCGTCGGCGGTCAGCCGCACGTTGTCGAAGCTGGAAGCCAAGCTCGACACCACGCTGATCAACCGCACCACGCGGCGCATGGATCTGACCGAAGAGGGCAAGTATTTCTTCGAGCAGGCCAAGCTGATTCTCGATCAGATGGAGCAACTCGAAGAGCGTCTGTCTTCACGTCAGCAAACCCCGTCCGGGCGCTTGCGGATCAACGCCGCGTCACCGTTCATGCTCCACGCGGTGGTCCCGTACATCGACGAATTCCGCCGGCTCTATCCGGACATCCAGCTCGAACTCAACAGCAATGACCTGATCATTGACCTGCTGGAACAAAGCACCGACATCGCCATCCGTATCGGCACCCTCGCCGATTCGACGCTGCACGCGCGCTCGCTCGGCTGCAGCCCGCTGTTGATCGTCGCCAGCCCCGCCTACCTGGAAAAACATGGCGCGCCGCAGCAAGTCGCCGATCTGAGCGAACACACCTTGCTTGGCTTCACCCAGAACGAAGGCCTCAACCAATGGCCGTTGCGCTATGTCCACGGTGACCGCTGGCCGATCACCCCGGCGATCAGTGCTTCCAGCGGCGAGACCGTGCGCCACCTGGCGCTGGAAGGGCAGGGCATCGCTTGCCTGTCGCATTTCATGACCATCGACGACATCCGTGCCGGGCGATTGAAAGTCCTGCTCGGCGAATTCAACAGCGGTTATCGCCAGCCGATCAACGCCGTGTACTACCGTAACTCGCAACTGGCGCTGCGCATTCAATGCTTCCTCGACTTTATCCAGAGCAAACTCGCTGCTTACGCCAGCGCCGATTTCAAGGGCTGATTCGTGACCTCTGCGCAAGAGTGAATTGGCCGGGGGCGGGTTTTTCCCTCCGACCCACAGGTCGATACTCGTCCCATCACTTACTCACGCAGGGAGTTACTCCATGAACGTATTCGTCACCGGCGCTGCCGGTTTTATCGGTGGCTCGATTGCTACCGGTCTGGTTCAGGCCGGTCATAAAGTCACCGGTTTGGTGCGCAGCGCCGAACAGGCTGAAGAGCTGAAAGCCATCGGGATCACCCCGGTCATCGGCACTCTCGACGATAAAGCACTGCTCGCTGAACAAGCCCGTGCTGCCGATGCGGTGATCAACGCCGCCAGCAGCGACCATCGCGGTGCGGTCGAAGCCTTACTCGACGCGTTGCGCGGCTCCAACAAAGTATTCCTGCACACCAGCGGTTCGAGCATTGTTGGCGATGCATCCGGCGGCAAGTCCAGCGACGTCATCTATTTCGAAGACAACCTGCCGGAACCGACCGTCGACAAGGCCGCCCGCGTGGCCATCGACAACCTGATCCTCGCCGCGGCGAAGGACGGCGTGAATTCGGCAGTGATCTGCAACACGCTGATCTACGGCCACAGCCTGGGCGTCAACCGCGACAGCGTGCAATTGCCACGACTGCTCAAGCAAGCACGCAAAAGCGGCGTGGTGCGCCACGTCGGCACAGGCCAGAACATCTGGTCCAACGTGCACATCGAAGACGTCGTTGCCCTGTATCTGCTGGCGCTGACCAAAAACGTCCCGGGCACGTTCTACTTCGTTGAAAGCGGTGAAGCCTCGTTCATCGACATGACCACCGCCATGGCCGAGGCCCTCAATCTGGGCCAACCACAAGACTGGCCACTGAAAGACGCCGAAGCCGAATGGGGCTACGAAATGGCCAACTACGGCCTCGGCTCCAACAGCCGAGTGCGCGGCAAACACGCCCGCGAACTGCTGGGCTGGGCACCGAAGCGCACGTCGGTGGTTGAATGGATTCGTAACGAAATGGTGTGAGTCGTCCACTAGCTCCCAAAGGTTTTGCGCATTCTGTCTGGAGGAATGCGATCAAAACTGTAGGAGTGAGCCTGCTCGCGATAGCGGTCATTCAGCCAATGAAGATATTGACTGTTACGGCGCAATCGCGAGCAGGCTCACTCCTACAGGGGGCTGTGTTGGCTGTAAAAGCATGTAAATCCCGCCCCGTGATTTTCATTAATCACGACAAGACATATCCATCAGCGACACACCTTGCCTCTCCGCGAAAATTACTTTCATGCGGTTTGAAATCTCGATCTCGAAATGATTTATGAGTTTCACAACCCATTCGAACGTGACCCTTTCGAGGAGTACCGCATGACACCTTCCTTCGGCTATTGGCTGCTGGTGTATGCCGCCGTCGCCATCATCGCGCTGATCGTGTTGATCGCCCGTTACCGGCTCAATCCGTTCATCGTCATCACCCTGATTTCCATTGGTCTCGCGCTGGTCGCGGGGATGCCGCCGTCGGGTGTGGTGGGGGCGTATGAGGCCGGGGTGGGCAAGACGCTGGGGCATATTGCGTTGGTGGTCGCGCTGGGCACGATGCTCGGCAAGATGATGGCCGAGTCTGGCGGCGCCGAGCAGATGGCGCGCACGCTGATCGACAAGTTTGGTGAGAAGAACGCGCACTGGGCGATGGTCTGCATCGCGTTTCTGGTCGGGCTTCCGCTGTTCTTCGAAGTCGGTTTTGTGTTGCTGGTGCCGATTGCATTCACTGTGGCGCGGCGCGTTGGCGTGTCGATTCTGATGGTCGGTTTGCCAATGGTCGCCGGCCTGTCGGTGGTGCATGCGCTGGTGCCGCCGCACCCGGCGGCGATGTTGGCAGTGCAGGTTTATCAGGCGTCGGTCGGGCAGACCTTGCTGTACGCGATTGCCATCGGCATTCCAACGGCAATCATTGCTGGCCCGCTGTATGCCAAATTCATCGTGCCGCGCATTCAATTGCCGGTGGATAACCCACTGGAAAAGCAATTCCTCGACCGCGAACCGCGCGACAAACTGCCGGGTTTCGGCATCACCATGGCGACCATTCTGTTGCCGGTGGTGTTGATGCTGATTGGTGGTTGGGCCAACCTGATTTCCACCCCGGGCAGCAGTTTCAACCAGTTCCTGTTGTTCATCGGCAACTCGGTGATTGCGCTGTTGCTGGCGACCTTGTTGAGCTTCTGGACGCTGGGCATCGCCCAGGGTTTCAACCGCGAATCGATCCTCAAATTCACCAACGAATGCCTGGCGCCGACTGCCAGCATCACGTTGCTGGTCGGTGCCGGTGGTGGCTTGAACCGCATTCTGGTGGATGCCGGTGTGACCGATCAGATCGTCGGCCTCGCCCACGAATTCCAGCTGTCGCCGCTGATCATGGGCTGGTTGTTCGCCGCGCTGATGCGTATAGCCACGGGTTCCGCGACCGTGGCGATGACCACCGCGTCCGGCGTGGTTGCGCCGGTGGCCATTGGTCTGGGTTATCCACACCCTGAGCTGTTGGTGCTGGCGACCGGCGCGGGCTCGGTTATCTTTTCCCACGTCAACGACGGCGGCTTCTGGTTGATCAAGGAATACTTCAACATGACGGTCGCGCAGACGTTCAAGACCTGGACCGTGCTCGAGACGCTGATCTCGCTGGTCGCTTTTGGTCTGACCATCGGCCTTTCTTACCTGCTGTAACCGGAGCCCGCCGCCCATGGACATCCTCTACCAGATCCGCGCCCGCCAGGATTCCTTCAGCGCCGGTGAAGGCCGCATCGCCCGTTTGATGCTCGATGACGTTGGTTTCGCCGCCAGCGCCAGCCTCGAAGACCTCGCACAGCGCGCCGAAGTCAGCACCGCTACGCTGTCGCGTTTTGCCCGCACGGTCGGTTGCCGCGACCTGCGTGATCTGCGCCTGCAACTGGCTCAGGCCAGCGGCGTCGGCAGCCGTTTTCTCGACCCGGCGGGCACGCCTGAGCAGTCGGCGTTCTACGGGCAGATCGTCGGCGACATCGAAACCACACTGCGCCAGCATCTGGCCGGGTTCGATGAATCACGCTTTGCCGATGCGGTGAAGATGCTCGGCCAGGCACGAATGATTCACGCCTTCGGCATGGGCGGTTGCTCGACCCTGTGCAGCGACGAATTGCAGGTACGCCTGGTGCGCCTCGGCTACCCGATTGCCGTGTGCCATGACGCGGTGATGATGCGCGTCACCGCCGCCAGCCTGAACGCCGAGCAAGTGCTCATCGTTTGTTCGCTGACCGGCATCACCCCGGAATTGCTCGAGACTGTCGAGCTGGCGCGCAACTACGGCGCACGCATTCTGGCGATCACCCGCGCCGATTCGCCGCTGGCCGAACTGGCCGACATCGTCCTGCCGCTGCAAGGCGTAGAAACCTCGTTCATCTACAAACCGACGGCGGCGCGCTACGGCATGCTGCTCGCCATCGACGTACTCGCCACTGAGCTGGCGCTGGCCAATCCTGAAGACAATCAAGAACGTCTGCGGCGGATCAAACTCGCCCTCGACGAATACCGTGGCGGCGACGATCACCTGCCGCTGGGAGACTGACATGCTGTACGACACCCTGATTCGCAATGCCCTGATCATCGATGGCAGCAACGTGCCCGGCTACAAGGCCGACGTGGCGATTCTTGACGGTCGCATCGAGCGCATCGGTGATTTGCACGATGCCACGGCGATGGAAGAAATCGACGCGGCCGGGCGTGTGCTGGCGCCGGGTTTTATCGACGTGCACACCCACGACGACACCGCGGTGATTCGTCAGCCAGAGATGCTGCCAAAACTCAGCCAAGGCGTGACCACGGTGATTGTCGGCAACTGCGGGATCAGCGCTTCTCCCGTGATCCTGAAGAGCGATCCGCCGGATCCGATGAACCTGCTCGGCACAGCGGCGGCGTTTGTTTATCCACGGTTCAGCGATTACCGCGCGGCGGTGGAAGCGGCCAATACCACGCTGAACGTGGCGGCACTGATCGGCCATACGGCGCTGCGCAGCAATCATCTGGATGATTTGTTCCGTACCGCGACGCCAGAAGAAATCGCCGCGATGCGTGAGCAGTTGCGCGAAAGCCTTGAGGCCGGTGCATTGGGTTTATCCACAGGTCTGGCGTACGCCAGCGCCTACAACGCTTCCACCGATGAGGTGATGCAACTGACTGAAGAACTCACGGCCTTTGGCGCGGTGTACACCACCCATTTGCGCAGCGAATTTGCCCCGGTTCTGGAAGCGATGGATGAGGCTTTTCAAATCGGTCGACATGCGAAATCGCCAGTGATCATTTCCCACCTCAAATGTGCCGGTGTCGGTAACTGGGGGCGCAGTCCCGAGCTGCTTGCATCATTGGAAGAGGCTGCGAAAACCCACCCGGTCGGCTGCGATTGCTACCCGTATGCGGCGAGTTCTTCGACGCTGGATCTGAAGCAAGTCACCGATGCGCATCGCATCACCATCACCTGGTCGACGCCGCACCCCGAGGTCAGCGGCCGCGACCTGATCGACATTGCCGCCGAATGGAACGTGCCGCTACTCGACGCCGCCAAACGCCTGCAACCGGCCGGCGCGGTGTACTACGGCATGGACGAGGCGGATGTACGAAGAATCCTCGCCCATCCGTTGTCGATGGTCGGTTCTGACGGACTGCCGGAAGACCCGTTCCCGCATCCACGCCTGTGGGGCGCTTTCCCACGGGTGTTGGGCCATTTCAGTCGTGATGTCGGGCTGTTTCCGCTGCACACCGCCGTGCACAAGATGACCGGGTTGTCGGCGGCGCGATTTGGTTTGAAGGAAAGAGGCGAGATTCGTGAGGGATATTGGGCGGATCTGGTGTTGTTCGATCCGGCGACGGTGCGTGATGTCGCGGATTTCAATGATCCGCAACGGCCAGCGCAGGGCATCGATGGCGTGTGGATCAACGGTGTATTGAGTTATCGCGACGGGCAGGCGAATGGGCGCAGGGAAGGGCGTTTTCTCGCTCGACAGGGTGATCTGCGCGACAACTTTCACTGAGGTTTCGCGGACTGGATCACAGTGATGGCACATTGCGACTAAAGAAAGCCATCAACAGGCCGACTTGCTGACATCCAGCCCAGCTACACTGTCGGGCCAACCAGTCAGGGAGCACCCCATGAGCTTCGGCAAAACCACCCCGATCCTGCGGATCTTCGATGAAGCCAAAGCTGTCGAGTTTTACGTCGACTTTCTGGGTTTCAAGATCGACTGGCAGCATCGCTTCGAGGCGAATTTTCCGCTGTATCTGCAGGTGTCTCGTGGCGAGTGTGTTTTGCATTTGTCCGAGCATCATGGCGATGCGTGCCCGGGTTCGGCGCTGCGCATCGAGACGGATGAACTGGAGGCGTTTCAGCAGCAGTTGGTGGCCAAGGATTACAAGTTTTCGCATCCAGGGATTCAGGCGATGCCGTGGGGGAGCCAGGACATGACGATCGTTGATCCGTTTGGTAATCGGCTGGTGTTTACCAACGCGATTTGTCTCTGAGCTGAAAAGCCCCTCACCCTAGCCCTCTCCCAGAGGGAGAGGGGACTGACCGAGGTGTCTGGCGCTGTACATCGACGTGAAAGATCTGCAGCGATTATGGATTCACAGCAGCACTTTCAGGTCGGTGTATTTAGCGAAGATCCCACGGTCGGCCCTTCACCCTCACCCTCACCCTAGCCCTCTCCCAGAGGGAGAGGGGACCGATCTGGGGATGCTTGAGAGATACACCGACCTGAACCTGCTCGGTCGAATCCATAATCGACTCGGTCATTCAGGTCGATGTATGGCGCCAGACACCTCGGTCGGCCCCCTCTCCCTCCGGGAGAGGGCTGGGGTGAGGGGAAAATGGCCCACCGCAAAAAGAAGCCCGCCACCTAACCATCACAGTTGGGGGCGCGGGTTTTTTCGTTACTCGGTCGGCACTAACCTGTCCAACACGCGATTGACGGCCATTTCCGCCACCATCACCACTTGCGCAATGCCCTGCAGGGTTTTGCGGTGAGTGCCTTCAACCTGCGCGGCATGGTTGTTGAGCATGACCGTCGCCGAACCCAGGGTTTCGCTGGCGTCGGCCAGCAGGGATTCGGTGTCGGCATTGGGGTTGGCCATGTACAGCGTGTTGGGGGTGTAGGGCGTGGCCATGAGGTCGGCGTTCGTCGGACCGAGATAGTGGTCGAGTGCGCGCTCGGCGGCTTCGTGGAATTTCTTTGAATCGGCGGATTCGTAGGGGGAGGCCGGGTCGGTGACCGGCGGATTTGGCGTTATCTTGAACATAGCTGTGTTCCCTTTGTTGAGCGGCAACCCTTTGGCTACTAAACGAAAGGGTGGCAGCTGTACGCAGGTTAGTAGACCGGGGAACTCAGCTAAGCCGGCGCGCCGAAGCGCCCTGCGTACAGCCACCATAAAGCTCAGATACGCGAGTACCTGTGATGAATGTACGACCAGCAGAATTACCACCGGGCTACTAAACCCGATCACTGGGAATCAGTGACCGAATCAAGTTACGCAGCATGCTCAGGGCGCACAAGCCGGCGGATTCTGGCGCAGGCGTAGGCAGCGGCGCAAGGATTTGTGGGCTGTTTCGCGTAACGCTGAGTGTCTTTAAACACCTATAGATAAAAGTGTTTATTGTGTTGTGGCGGCTGGCCTCATCGCGAGCAGGCTCACTCCTACAAGGGATTGTGCCGGACACGGAATCTGCGTTCACTGGAGATCAATTGTAGGAGTGAGCCTGCTCGCGATGAGGCCCGTGCAATCATCCCCGATGCATCTGCCGAAACTCCCCCGGCGGCATCCCGCGTCGACTCTTGAACGTGCGGTGAAACGACCTCGGTTCGGTAAACCCCAGATACTGCGCAATGTCCTGAATCGGCAACGTGCTGTTGAGCAAATAATGCTCAGCCAGCTCCTGACGCAAATCATCGAGAATCTGCTGATACGACGTCCCCGCCTGATGCAACTGTCGCTGCAACGTTCGCACCGAAACGCTCAACTGTTCGGCAACCTGCTCCTTGCGCGGCAAGCCTTCCTTGAGCAACTGCCGCAGGATGTTCTTCACCTGCTGCTCAAGCGACGCATCCTCCAGCGTCGCCATCAATCCCAACGCATGTTCTTCCAGCGTCCGCAGCAACTGCGCATCCGCCTGACGCAACGGCAACTGCAAATACGCCAGCGGCACGACCAGCGCCGAATACGGCTGATCGAACAACACCGGGCAATCGAAAAACGCTTCGTACTGCGCCGGCGTCGCCTCCGCCGGGCATGAATGTTCCAGCCAGACCCCGGCCGGCGACATCTGCGTATCGGCGATCCAGCGCGCGTATTGCAGCCACGAACCGAGGACGTTTTCCACCAGATGCCGACGAATTCGCGGGCGCTGATAGCGACAGGTCCAGATCAGATGCACATGGCCGTCCTGCACCTCGGCGCGACTCACGCCCATGTCCCCCACCAGTTTTTCGAACGGCATGATCCGGCTCATCGCATCGCCCAGCGTTGCGCAGTTCATGGTGATGTAACCGAGCACGCTCCACGAATTGGGCAGGACGAAATTGGCAGCGTTGAGCCCGAACAACGGATCGCCCGAGTGTTCGCAGAAATACTCCAGCAAGCGTTCATGCGCCTCACCGGGCAAACGCAGGGTATTGTCGCTCAACTGCTGCGCCTGCAAACCCGCTGCCGCCAACGCCGGCTCGATGGCCATGCCCAAGTATTCGGCGTGGCGCAGGTATTTGAGCAGCGGCGGAACCGAGGTGAAGCCGAGCGATTGCATGATCCCATTCCTTTGATCAATGGCGGCGGAGGCGGACGAATAGCCTGAAAGGTAATTTGAAACCCCGACTAAAGTAAATGGCTGACGCTTGCGCGACGTTTGACTCAATTGGCTACACGAACTGGCCGGATGCGACCGTGACACTTTGCGGCCGCTGGCTAGTATGGGGGCCTGAAATATCACTGATCTGACGGTTAGAAGGACACACGCATGCGACGCTGGAACGGCTGGGGAGAGGCAAGCACGGTGGTCGAACTGCCGGCCCAGGGCGCGGAGTTTCTTCATAAACGACTGGGCGAGGGGCGAGCGCTGCCCGATGCCACGCTTGAAGCTGCATTGGCCTGGGTGCCGGCCTCGCGGTTACCGGCGCACACGTTGTACAGCGTCGATGCCCATGACCGTTTGTTGCATGCGCGGGGCCAGAGCCTGCCGGACTGGCTGGCGTTGCGCGAAGGTGCTTTGGGCAATTATCCGGATGCGGTGGCGTTCCCCGAGACCGCTGAACACATTCGCCAGTTGCTGGCGCTGGCTCACGAACAGGACTTGTGCCTGATCCCCTATGGCGGCGGCACGTCGGTGGCCGGGCACATCAATCCGCCGGATTCTGCGCGGCCGGTGGTGACGGTGTCGCTGGCGCGGATGAATCGCCTGATCGATCTCGACGAACAGAGCCTGCTGGCGACGTTCGGCCCCGGTGCGAGTGGGCCGCAGGTGGAAAGTCAGCTGCGGGCGCGGGGCTACACGCTGGGGCATTTCCCGCAGTCGTGGGAGCTGTCGACGCTGGGCGGTTGGGTGGCCAGCCGTTCCAGTGGTCAGCAGTCGTTGCGCTATGGCCGGATCGAGCAGTTATTTGCCGGCGGCACTTTGGAAACGTTCGCCGGGCCGATGCACATTCCAACCTTCCCGGCCTCTGCAGCGGGCCCTGATCTGCGCGAAGTGGTGCTCGGTTGCGAGGGGCGTTTCGGGATCATTTCCGAGGTCAAGGTGCGAGTCAGCGCGCTGCCTGCCGATGAACGTTTTTACGGTGTGTTTCTCCCCGACTGGCCGCAGGCACTCAGAGCCATTCGCCAATTGGCCCAGGCACGCGTACCGCTGTCGATGCTGCGCCTGTCCAACGCCGTGGAAACCGAAACGCAACTGGCGCTGGCCGGTCATCCACAGCAAATCGCCTGGCTGGAAAAGTACCTGAATCTGCGTGGCGCGGGTGCGGGCAAATGCCTGCTGACCTTCGGCGTGACCGGTAATCGTCGACAAAACGCATTGTCGCTGACCCAGGCGCGGCAACATCTGAAGGCCTTCGGCGGCGTGTTCACCGGCACTTTGCTCGGCAAGAAATGGGCGCAGAACCGCTTCCGTTTCCCTTACCTGCGCGAGAACCTGTGGAACGCCGGTTACGTGGTCGACACCCTCGAAACCGCTACCGACTGGAGCAACGTCGACAACCTGCTCAACCTCATCGAAAACAGCCTGCGCGATGCCCTGGCCGCCGAAGGCGAACGCGTGCATGTGTTCACCCACCTGTCCCACGTCTACGGCGAAGGTTCGAGTATCTACACCACCTACGTGTTTCGCCCGTCGGCGGATTACCCCGCGACGCTGGCGCGCTGGAAAGCGCTCAAACATGCGGCCAGCCAAACCATCGTCGAAAACCACGGCACCATCAGTCACCAACACGGTGTCGGCAAGGATCACGCGCCGTATCTGCGACGGGAGAAGGGCGCACTGGCGATGGATACCTTGCAGGCACTGAGCAAACATTTCGATCCGGCCGGGCGCCTCAACCCCGGCACGCTGTTGCCGGAGTGACGGCCATGAGTCAGGACTGGAACGCCGCGTGGCGCCAGCAGATTCTGCCGACGCTGGCCGAGGAAACCTGGGATCTGATCGTCATCGGTGGCGGAATCAGCGGCGCCGGCATCCTGCGCGAAGCGGCGCGTCGAGGTTGGCGCTGCCTGCTGCTTGAGCAACGTGATTTCGCTTGGGGCACGTCCAGTCGATCTTCGAAAATGGTTCATGGCGGTTTGCGTTACATCGCCAAAGGGCAATGGCGCCTGACCCGTGATTCGGTGCGCGAACGTCAGCGCTTGCTCGACGAAGCGCCGGGGTTGGTCGAGCCGATGAGTTTCATGATGCCGCACTATCGCGGCGGCTTTCCCGGACCTCGGGTGTTGGGTGGTTTGCTGAGCGTTTATGACGCCTTGGCCGGGCGTCGCAGCCATCGTTTTCATGATGCGCAACAGCTTCGATATCTGGCGCCAGGGGTGAAGGAAATCGACTTGCTCGGCGGCACCAGTTTTGTCGATGCGCTGACTGATGATGCACGGTTGGTGATGCGTGTGTTGAGTGAAGCGCGGGCCGAGGGCGCGGTCGTGGTCAATGGCGTTCGCGTCGATCATCTGTTGCGAGAAAACGGCCGCGTGTGCGGCGTTCAAATCGAAGATTGCGAGGCGGGCGCGACCCTGCAGTTGCGCTGCGGCGTACTTGCTGTGGCCACCGGTGCATGGGCCGAGCGCTTGCGGCCGATGGAGGCACCACAGCAATTACGGCCGTTACGCGGCAGTCATTTATTGCTGCCGGGTTGGCGTCTGCCGGTGGCGCAGGCGTTCACGTTTCTGCATGAGCGCGACCGGCGTCCGGTGTTCGTTTTTCCATGGGAGGGCGCGACAGTGGTCGGCACTACGGACCTCGATCATCGTGAGGATCTGGATCAGAGCGCGAGCATCTCTAACGAAGAACTCGACTATCTGTTGGCGGCCTGCGCGCAACAATTTCCCGGCGCAGAAGTGACGGCGAATGATGTGCTGTCGACCTGGTCCGGTGTGCGTCCGGTGGTGGGCAGCGCGGGTGCACATCAAGACAAACCGTCGAACGAAACCCGCGAGCATGTGCTCTGGCAGGAACCCGGTTGCGTGACCCTGGCCGGCGGCAAACTGACGACGTTTCGCCCGCAAGCCATCGAAGTGCTCAAGGCCTGCGCGAGCATGCTGGATCGTCCCTTCGTCGATGACGCCGCGCCAGTGTTTGCCGCTGTGCCTGCGTTTCCGATCCCGGCGCTGAGCAGCCACCAATGGCGACGTCTCGCCGGACGGCATGGCCGCGACCTGCCAAGACTGGCGCAACTGATCAAAAATGTCGGCCACGAAACGGTTGGTGCTACGGACACGTTGTGGGCGGAATTGGCCTTCGCCTGCGACGCGGAAATGGTCTTGCACCTCGACGATCTGCTGCTGCGCCGCACGCGTCTCGGCCTGTTGCTGCCTCATGGCGGCGAAGAGTATTTCACCGCCATCCGCCAACTCTGCCAGCCACGACTGGCCTGGAGCGACGAACACTGGCAGCAGGAAGAACAGCGTTATCAGGCGTTGTGGCAATGCCATCACGGTTTGCCGGATGTCACGCCTTGATGCCCCTTGAAGAGAGCTCCATGGATAACCACCCGAACAAGCGTTACCTGCTGGCGATCGACAACGGCACCCAGAGCGTGCGCGCGCTGCTCTTCGATCTGCAGGGCAATCTGCTCGGCAAAGGCAAAGTTGAATTGCAGGCCTATTACTCGACGCAACCGGGCTGGGCCGAGCAGGATCCGGAGTATTACTGGGCGAAACTCGGCGAGGCGTGTCAGCAGGTCTGGCAGCAGACTGGCATTGATCGTTCGCAGATTGCCGGGGTGTCGCTGACCACGCAGCGCGGCACGGTGATCAATGTTGATGCCGAGGGTAAAGCGTTGCGCCCGGCGATTCTGTGGCTTGATCAACGTCAGAGCGAAGTCGAGGGCGGGATCAAAGGACCGTGGGGCTGGTTGTTCAAACTGGTCGGCGCGCAAGGCACCGTGGATTATTTTCGCGCTCAGGCTGAGGCGAATTGGATCGCTCAGCATCAGCCAGAAGTGTGGGCCGCGACGGACAAGTTTTTGCTGCTGTCCGGTTTTCTCACGCATCGACTGTGCGGACGCTTTGTCGACTCGGTCGGCTGCTGCGTCGGCTATCTGCCGTTCGACTTCAAACGGCTGAAATGGGCCGCGCCGAGTGACTGGAAATGGCAGGCGCTGGCGGTGCGCCCCGAACAATTGCCGACCCTGCACAAGCCCGGTGAAACCCTCGGCTACATCACCGCTGAAGCCGCTCGCCACACTGGCATTCCCGAAGGCTTGCCGCTGATCGCTGCCGGCGCCGACAAGGCCTGCGAAGTGGTCGGTTCTGGCGTGGTCGATGTGAGTACGGTGTGCCTGTCCTACGGCACCACGGCGACGATCACCAGCACCCGCTCGCGCTATCTGGAAATCGTCCCGTTGATTCCGCCGTACCCGTCAGCGGTGCCCGATCAGTTTAACTGCGAGGTGATGATTTATCGCGGTTACTGGATGGTCAGCTGGTTCAAGAACGAGTTCGGGTTGCGCGAGATGCAGCAGGCGAAAGAGCAGGGCATCGAGCCGGAGCAGTTGTTCGATGCGCTGGTCGATGCGGTGCCGCCAGGATCGATGGGTTTGATGCTGCAACCGTACTGGTCGCCGGGGATTCGCGAGCCGGGTGTCGAGGCGAAAGGCGCGATGATCGGCTTCGGCGATGTGCACACTCGCGCGCATATTTACCGGGCGATTCTTGAGGGGCTGGCGTATGCATTGCGCCAGGGTATGGAAAACATCGAGCGGCGTTCGAAGGTGTCGATCAAGCGGTTGCGCGTGGCCGGTGGCGGCTCGCAAAGTGATGCGGCGATGCAGCTGACGGCGAATATTTTCGGCCTGCCGGCGGAGCGTCCGCATGTGTACGAAGCGTCGGGTCTGGGCGCGGCGATTTGTTGTGCGGTGGGGCTGGGTTTGCATGCGGATTTCCCCTCGGCGATCGCGGCGATGACGCGGGTGGGCGCGGTTTTCATGCCGCAACCCGAGGCGCAGAAAATCTATGAGCAACTGTACAAAGACGTGTACCTGCGCATGTACCGCCAGCTTAAACCGCTGTATCAAAGCATCCGCAAAATCACCGGTTACCCCGCCTGAAAGAACACTGTAGATCCCTGTGGGAGCGAGCCTGCTCGCGAAAGCGGAGTGTCAGTCACCATTGATTTCACTGACCCACCGCATTCGCGAGCAGGCTCACTCCTACAGGGGACGGTGGTGTTTTTGATATCGGGTAATTGGCGCCATCGGAGAACTTTTCTGGCGAAATCGGACAGTGTCACCAGCGGGGGCGGTTGTTAGGCTCATCCCCCACGGCACCGCCAATAAGAACGAAAAGCAATGAAGCTGACTTTCCTCCTGTTGCTGCTTTGTGCAACGGCCCCGAGCGCCTGGGGCTGGTCGAACCATACGGTCGGCAGCTATCTGGCGTTGCAGGGTCTGCCGGCGTTGCGCGATGCGCCAGCGGTCGAAGTCGAGCCACTGGAGCAGTTTCTCACCGAGCAATACCCAGCCGTGCTGGCGCTGTTGGAGCAACAGGAACGCTTCGCCCGCGAGCACTTTGCTCAATACCCTCCACGCCCTGACAACCTGAAATTGCCTGCGGTGCCGAGCGACAATCTGCGCCACGATTTCCTCTCGGCGCTGCGCATCAATCCCGAGATTCACCTGGCAATGGTCATCCAGCCATTGCCCGGCAAAGACTTGCCCGAACGTGAGCATCTGCAGGCCAATCAGGTCATGGTCGAGCAAACCCTCTCTCCATGGAATCGCCAGCGTTTCATCGTTATCGCCGAGCACGAAAAGGTCGCGCCCCTCGCCGTGCTCGCCAGCGCTGCTGATGAGCCGGATTACGGCCACGACATCAATCTGTTCAGCGACAACCCTGGCGACGTCGGCGCGCTCTACGGCTTCGGCCCGCAACCGTTCGGCGATGCGCGTTTCCAGTACAGCTCGCAGGCGCCGTTTCATATGGGCTTCTTCCACGAAAGCGCGGTGGTGTATGCGGCTGCCGGTTTCCTCGAACGCAGTTGGCCGGACTGGCGCGCGTATCAGTACATGGGCCTGGCGCGACTGGCGTTTGCCAGTGGTCATCGGTATTGGGGTTATCGCTTTCTCGGCTGGGGACTGCACCACATTCAGGACCTGACCCAGCCGTATCACGCCAAACCATTGCCGGGCGTCAACCTTGCCAATCTTCTTCTGCTGGAAGGCAAGGCAATCGCCGGTTTCGCCGCCGACAAACAAGCCTCCATCGAGCGCGTCGCGACCCGGCACATGGAAGTGGAGAAATATCAGTCGACCTGGCTGCGCCGCGTGCTGCGTGCCGGTCAGCCGCATCCGATGCTCGCGGCTTACACCGATGTGGCTCAGGACAAAACCTACCCGCCGTACTCGGTCGACTACCTGCGCGAAGTGGTCAGCGCCGAAGCGGTCAACGACTCCGCAGCCTTCGACGAAGCCATCGGGCAGTGGCTGGAAACGGCGCCCGTCAGCAGTGATTTCAGCAGCGGCAATCAACTGCAACGAGAAGACTTCGACCACCCGGCACTCAACCAGCAGCTGTTCAAGTTGCTCGGGCATTTCGGCTCTCACAGCCGAATCTACGTCAGCGCGGGATTGGCGCCCTAGCCATCGCGGCAGGACAACAAAACAATAAAAACACAGGGAAGGAGGAACACATGATCAACACTCGATTGCGCCTGACAGGCGCCGTGCTCCCCGGTGTCGGCCTGGCAGGGCTGCTGCAGTTGTGCGCAGTCGATGCGGCGCACGCGGTGGAGTTCAGCCTGATGGACAAACAGGTCACTGGCTCCCTCGACACGACCTTGTCTTACGGCCGTTTGTGGCGGGTGCAGGGCCGCGACAAGACTAACGATGACGTCAACACCAACGACGGCAATCGCAACTTCGACACTGGGCTGGTTTCCGAGGTGTACAAGATCACCTCCGAGCTTGAAGCCAACTATCAGAATTACGGTTTGTTCGTGCGCGGCACCGCGTTTTACGACACGCAACTGATGGACAAGCGCAACGACTACTACGACAACAACAGCCCGTCGCAACCGAGCCAGAGCTACCCGCAGGACAACCATTTCACCAGCCAGACTCGCGACATCGCCGGTAGCCGCATCGAGATGCTCGACGCCTATGTGCATGGCAGTTGGGATGTCGCGCAGATGCCGGTGACGGCGCGTGTCGGTCGGCAGGTGTTCAACTGGGGCGAGGGGATTTTCTATCGCGGCGGGATCAACACCACCAACCCTGTGGACGCCGCCAAGTACCGCTTGCCCGGCGCCGAAGTGAAGGAAGTGCTGGTGCCGGTCGAGGCGCTGAGCTTCAACATCGGCCTGACCGACTCGCTGACCCTGGAGAGTTTCTACCAGACCAACTGGAAGGAAACCCGCATTGATCCGGTCGGCACCTTCTACTCGCAAACCGACCTGTTCGCCGACGGTGGCAACACCGGTTACAACAACTTCAGCGGCACGGCGCTGGATACGCCTGTGCCGGGGTTTGGCAACGTCATCGGTGTATACAGCGCGCTGGGCAACAACCCGTTGCTGAACTCCGCCCTGCAAACCACTGGCCTGTACGCCAACGGCGTCACTCCGGCCTACGGCAACACGCTGAAAGTGGCGAGCATCGGCAAGGACTACAACGCGCGCAACGATGGCCAGTTCGGCTTTGCCTTTCGCTACATCGCCGAACAACTCAACAGCACCGAGTTCGGTTTGTACCTGGTCAACTACCACGCCAAGGAACCGACCATCGCGGCGGACCTGGGCGGCTACAACGGCATCGACATGGATGCGCTGACCAGCCTGTTGTCCGGTGTTGCCGGCAGTCAGGCCGGGGCGCTGGCCAATGGTCTGGCCACGGCTGATGTGATGGGCAATATCCAGGCGCATCGGCGCTACGCCGAAGACATTCGCATGTACGGTTTCAGCTTCAACACCACACTGGGCGAAGCATCGGTGTTCGGCGAAATTGCTTATCGGCCGAATCTGCCGATAGGTGTCGCGGCTACCAACGATTTGATTGGCGACCTGGCCAACGGCGCGGCTGTGGCGGTGACGGGGCGGTCGATCAACGTCGGCGGGCAGATGGTCAATCTCGACAGCGAGATCAACAACGCCGAACGTGTCGAAGCGTTCAACACCTCGCTGGGGACCATCTACAACTTCGGCCCGACCGCTTCGTTCGACTCGCTGTTCGGCATCTTCGAACTTGCCTCCGAGCACCTGCGCGGCAGCAGTCTGCAGTACACCGCGTATGACGGCAGCCGTCGCTTCTACGCCGGCACCGGTAACTATTCCTATGTCTCTGGCGGTGATCGCGACGATCAGGTCAATCGCAATTCCTACAGCTACACGGCGATGCTCAACGGCACCTGGAACGATGTGTATGCCGGGGTCAACGTCTCGCCGTATATCGTTTACAAGGACGATTTCGAGGGCAACAGCTATCAGGCCGGCAACACCATCGAAGGTCGCAAGGCCTACACGCTGGGGATCAAGGCCAACTACCAGAACAAGCTCGAAGCCGAACTGCAATACACCGAGTTCTATGGCGGCGGGCAGAACAACGGCATCCGCGACCGCGATAACGTCGGGTTCAATCTCAAGTATTTCCTTTGAAGGCTACACACAGCCCCCGTGGGAGCGAGCCTGCTCGCGAAGAGGCCGGCACATTCAACATTGATGTCGACTGACCCACCGCTTTCGTCGGAACGCCGCCCGGAGCAGGCTCGCTCCCACAGGTTTTTGTATTTTGGAGAAGATCATGGTTCACACTTCGGGATTGACCAAAGCTTCGCTAGGGTTTGTTTTAGGCCTTGCCGCTAGCAGCGTCTTCGCGGCCATCACCCCACAACAAGCCGAACAACTGAAAACCACCCTGACCCCCATGGGCGCCGAGCGCGCGGGCAATGCCGCCGGCACGATTCCCGCCTGGACCGGCGGCATCACTCAAGCCCCGGCCGGCTACAAACCCGGCCAGCATCACCCCGATCCATACGCCGCCGACAAACCGCTGTTCACCATCACCAAAGCCAATCTCGACCAGTACAAAGCGCACCTCAGCCCCGGCCAGATCGCCCTGTTCAACAGCTATCCCGACACCTTCCAGATGCCGATCTACCCATCCCGGCGATCTGGCTCGGCACCGCAGTGGCTGTACGACAACACCCTGAAAAACGCTACCTCGGCCAAATTGCTCGAAGGCGGCAGCGGCTTCTCCGATGCCTACGGCGGCGTGCCGTTCCCGGTGCCCAAGGACGGCGTTGAAGTGTTGTGGAACCACATCACCCGCTATCGCGGCATCTACGTCGTGCGCCGCGCCTCCGAAGCGCCGGTCCAGCGCAACGGCAGTTTCGCGCTGGTGACCTCGCAGCAGGAAGCGCTGTTCAACTATTACCGCCCGAACGGCCAGTTCGCCGACCTGAAAAACATCCTGTTCTACTACCTCGCCTTCGTGAAAAGCCCGGCACGGCTGGCTGGCGGTGCCGCCCTCGTGCACGAAACCCTCGACCAACTCAAAGACGCACGCCAAGCCTGGATCTACGACGCCGGCCAACGCCGCGTGCGCCGCGCACCGAACCTCGCCTACGACACGCCGATCGCATCCTCCGATGGCCTGCGCACCGCCGACGACACCGACCTGTTCAACGGCTCGCCGGATCGCTACGAGTGGAAACTCAAGGGCAAACAGGAAATCTACATTCCCTACAACAACTACAAAGTCGCCAGCCCCGATGTGAAATACGCGCAGTTGCTCACCCCGGGCCACCTCAACCCGCAATACACCCGCTATGAACTGCACCGGGTCTGGGTGGTGGAAGGCAACCTGAAACCGGGCTCGCGGCACATCTACTCCAAACGCGTGCTGTTTCTCGATGAAGACAGCTGGGGCGCGGCACTGGTCGATCAATACGACGGGCGAGGGGAGTTGTGGCGCGTGTCGATGGCCTACCTGAAAAACTTCTACGACTTGCCCACCACGTGGAGTGCGCTGGATGTTTTCCATGATTTGCAGGCGCGGCGTTACTACGTGCAGAACCTCGATAACGAAGAGGCGGAGACTGTCGATTTCGCGCAGCCGGTGCCGGAGGATGCGTATTTTATGCCGTCGGCGTTGCGGCAGCGTGGGACGCGGTGATGGCTGAAGTCTTAGTCCACCACTGACAGAAAAAGCCCGAAGCCACTGATGCATTTGGCTTCGGGTTTGTTCTGTGGAACTAAAAATATCTGCTTTACAGATATCTGTATTTGAGATAATTTGGCCGCATGTAGGGATACCAGAACCGAAAACTGTATGAGAGTGATCACTAAAGCGGCGGTTGCGCGGGCTATTGAGACTCATGGCCAGTGGAGAAATCCTCTCACCTTGTGGCTAACCATCTTCGACAGAGCATCGCTGCGTTTCGAGTCGTTTGAGAAGCTTCGTCAAGACTGGACCAGCGCCTCAGGTTGGAACGTCGATCGTATCCCTCACTCGAAGCTGAGGCTGACGAGCAAGAAAGGCCCGCTTGATATTTACGTTTTTGATATCAAGAAAAACGAGTGTCGTGTCATTACGTGGATCAACACGAAGACTGGCACTATCTATATCAAGGACATTCTTCCCCATGCCGGATATGACAAATGGTGGAAGGGTGATGTCAAGTAGTTGGCCAGAATGAAATACGCTATTTATGTTTAACGAAAATAAAGGTGGTCTCAATGAAGCGTAATAAAGTCGAAGCGACAGGACTGGATTCCTTCATAGCCGATATTTCACCCATGCTTGAGGGACTGGGCGATCAGCTAGCGACTTTGTCCAAGTTGTTGTCTGCCTGCCATGATCCGATAAAAAATGATGACGATCTGCAAGTGCGAATGGCCCTGATTGATGAGCTTTATTCCCACGCAAGCACCGAGGATCATGCTGCGGCACGATTTGCGGAGTTTGTGGCTGATCGGGTTTATGAGTACGAAAGTGAAACGGTGTTGATTGCTTATTCGTCCCAATCTGAAGCGCTGGCGTTTCTGCTGTCGGAAAGAGGCGTCAAACAGAAGGACTTGTCTGAGATCGCAACTCAGAGTGCTGTTTCAGAGATATTGAATAACAAGCGAAAAATGACCGTTGCCCAGATAAAGGGATTCGCCGAGTTCTTTAAAGTGCCGGTTGAGTTTTTTATGCACGGTGTGGTTTGACGTGAAGCGGTGATGGGTCGGACGCAATCGCGAGCAGGCTCACTCCTACGGGTAACGCGTCGATCACAGATTATGTGGGCGACGCCAATCCCCCTGTAGGAGTGAGCCTGCTCGCGATGCGGTTGTAGCTTCAGCGCGAAATCCAGATCAAACGCGGAAGTGGCTGACCATCTGCTGCAACTGACCACCCAGACGCGCCAGTTCAACACTCGACGCCGCCGTCTCATCACTCGCCGCAGCGGTCTGTTCCGACACGTCGCGTACGTTGATGATGCTGCGGCTGATCTCTTCAGCCACGGCGCTCTGCTGTTCGGCAGCAGCGGCGATCTGCTGGTTCATCGACTGGATGTTCGACACCGTGCGGGTGATGTTTTCCAGTGATGCGCCAGCCTTGCGGGTCAGGGCGACGCTGCTGTCGGTCAGGGCGCGGCTGTTGCTCATCACGGCCGAGACTTGCTGGGTGCCGTTCTGCAGACCGGCGACCAGGCCTTCGATTTCTTCGGTGGATTTCTGCGTGCGCTGAGCCAGGCCACGAACTTCATCGGCAACCACGGCAAAACCACGACCGGCTTCACCGGCACGCGCGGCTTCAATTGCAGCGTTGAGTGCCAGCAGGTTGGTCTGTTCGGCTACTGCCTTGATCACGTCCATGACGCTGCCGATCTTGTCGCTTTCCTGTTGCAGCACGCTCATGGCTTCGGTCGAACGCACCACTTCGCTGGCCAGACGCTCGATCTGGGCGATGGCTTCGTTGACCACTTTGTCGCCTTCACGGGCTTCGCCGTCAGCGGCGGCAGCCGCTTGCGAGGCTTCTTCGGCGTTGCGCGCGACTTCCTGCACCGTGGCAGTCATCTCGTGCATAGCGGTGGCGACCTGATCGGTCTCGATTTTCTGGCTGTTCACACCGGCGCTGGTCTGCTCGGTCACGGCCGAGAGTTCTTCGGCGGCGCTGGCAATCTGGGTGACGCCGTCGCGGATGCCGCTGATCAAGTCACGCAGGGTCACGCCCATGCGCGCGATGCCTTGTTGCAGCACGCCGAGTTCGTCGCGGCGGGTGACGGTGACGTTCTGGGTCAGGTCGCCGCTGGCGATGCGCTCGACCACAGCCAGGGTTTCTTGCAGCGGACGGGTGATCTGACGGGTGATGATCACCGCAGCAATCACGCCGACCAACAGCGCCAGCAGGGTGCTGATCAACTGGAAGGTGCGCGCCTGGGCACTTTCGATGTCGCGACGGTCGAGCTGGATCTGATAGAGCTGCTCGCTCGTGGTAACGATGGCGGCGCCCTGATCGGTCATTTCTTTCCGCGCCTGCACCGCGTCGGTGTTGGCGTTTTTATAGGCCATCAATGCGCTGCGGTAATTGATCAATGCGGTTTCCAGCTGACGCAGGGCGTCTTGCTGAGAGTCGGCGAAATGCACGTTCAGTTGCTTGAGGCTGGCGATCGCGACATCCAGTTGGCCGACGGCTTTCTGCTCGGTTTCGGCGTTGGTGGTAGCGGTGTAGCCACGCACTTCGTAGCGCGCGAGGATGAACGCTTCCTTAGCGGCGGTGATCGCTTGGAACTGCTCGAAACGCTGCTCGCTCATGTCCATCTGCTGCACGCGTTTGCTGATCGATTCGATCTGGTTGTACGCGGTCTCGGCACTCACGCTCATGCTGTCGCGGGCGCTGTTGCCGGTGCGATAGGCGTTGCGCATTTTGTTCAGCGACGTCTGGTATTCAGCGATGGTCGCGGCCTGCTCCTTGAGCAGTTTGACGTTTTCCGGGCTCTTGAAGCTATTGATCAGCTTCTGTTGTTGCGCGGCGAAGCTTTCAAGGGTGGTTTGCACATTCTGTGCGGCAGTTTCATCGCCATTGGTCAGCATGTATTGCAGACGTACTACGCGCAGTTTGGTCAGACCGGCGTTGAGCTGGGTGATGTCGCTCATCCAGTTGCTGCGGTCGATCAGGCCACCGAGGCTGGTCCAGCCTGTCAGGGCCAGCACGCAGGTCAGGGCCAGCACCAGGCCGAAGCCCAGGCCCAGTTTCATGTTCACGCTGATGTTGCCGAACCAGCTATTCATCAAAAATCCTCCAGAAACGTTGGGTTTCTTGTCGTCGGTTAGGCTGGAAGATTGTTGTTTTTTTGAGCCAGCAAGGGTGTTAGCAGGTTTGTATCGGCCGCATTTCCCAGAGCTGAAAGGATTTTGTCCTACGGAATTTGTAACGGCCCTGCTGAGGCTCTTTTTCATCGCGGGTTCAGGGGCGTGCCTGCACGAGATGATCGTGTAGCGGCTACCTCAATAACCGACGAAGTAATAAGCCTGCCGACCGACTCTCAGGGTCTTGAGCACTTTCAACGGTGCGACAGGTTCGCGGTCTGCCGCCATGACGGCGACGTGGGATGGCGAGGCTGCGAGGAAGTCTTTCAGTTGCGCGTCGGTATCCAGGCCTTTCAGCACCTGTCGGGTGTAAAAAACGCTGGCGCCGCCGACGCGTTCATTGGCTTGAAACAACGCAACTTGTCGACCTTCGGCTTGCAGCATTTGAATGTGTTCGCTCAACGGCAGGAACGATAGCTTTTTGTCGGCGTGGGGCAGCGCCCATTGCGCGGCTGCGAGATAACTGCCGATCACCAGCGTGAGTACGCCGACTGCAAGAGTCTGACGGTGCCGGGCGATTCGGCCTACCAATCGATTACCGGATTCGTACTGCTTCAATCGCTCGAATAGTACGCAGGCATATTCCGCTGCGATCACTGCGACGGCGGGTGTCATCGACATCAGGTACACCGTGCGCTTGCTCGACGCCAACGTCAGCATGATGAATTGCGCAACGATCCACAGGCTGAAAAACAGCAGGTAACGGTTGGCCTTCAATTGTTTGCGGAAATGCCAGAGCCCCAGGTACACCAGAATGTTCCAAGGCAGGAAGGCTTCCGGCAGTTTGGCGAGGTAGTAATAGAACGGTTCGTAGTGTCCGGCTTCGACGAACGATCCGCTGAAGCGCCCGACGCTGTTGGTCAACAGCACTTCTCTGACGGCTTGTGCGCCGCCGTGCTGAAAGAGGATGACGAGCCAGATCAGCAGCGGAATCAAACCGGCCAGGGTCAGTAAGCCCGGTCGCAGCCAGTCAACGATTTTTAGCCGTTTGTCCATCAGGTTGTCAGCCAGCAGGTAAGCAAAAATCACCACCCCCGGCATGGCCAACCCCAGGACACCCTTGCTCAATGTAGCGATGGCGATCCCGACGACAAACAACAGCGAGTTGCCCGCGGTCGACGCCCGTTGCGCCTGGAAAAAGGCCAGCAACGCCGTGGTCACGCCGAGTGCGAGCAGCGCATCCTCGCCGACGCCGCGCACATTGCTCCAATAACTGGCCATGGTCGCGAGCAGAATGCCCGCCGTCCAGGCAATCATTTTCGGCCGTTCAAAGCGGCGCAACATGCCGTACAGCATCATCACGCTGAGCAAGCCAGCCACCGCCGACGCCAGTCGCACGGCCCACGGTGAAACGCCAAACACGCGCATGGCGCCGGCATCCAGCCACAGGCTCAGTGGTGGTTTTTCCAGAAACGGTTCGCCAAACAGCCGAGGCGTCACCCAGTCGTTATCAAGGTGCATCTCCATGGCGATGCCGGCGACGCGGGCCTCGGTGGAGCCTTGCAATTGATGGCCGCCCAAGGCGAAGAAAAACAGCAGGGCGGCAAGCAGAAACAGCGAAGTGACGGCACGCGACATGGCTTTCAGGCAACCGGAAGGGGCGGGAGCCTGAGCATACGGCGGCAATCCTGAATAAATTGTGAAGCTCAGGCCAGTCGTCGCGACCAACGCTGGTCCGGCGTTTCGAACAGCGGATTCACCAGCGCCGTCAGCACATGATCCTGCCAGCGGCCGGCAATGTTCAGATACGCCTTGGCGTAACCCTCGCGTTCGAAGCCCAACCGCTCAAGCAAACGCTCACTGCGCTCGTTGCCGGGAATGTAGTTGGCCATGATCCGGTGCAGGTTCTGGGTATCGAACATGTAACCGATGCCAGCCTCCAGCGCTTCCTGCATCAAGCCCTGACCCTGTTGGGCCTCGTCGATGTGATAACCCAGATAACACGCCTGAAAGGCACCACGAATAATGCCGCTGAAGTTGCACGCGCCGATCATCTGCTGGCCATCCGGGGTCAACAGCGCGAAGTGCATGGCCAGCCCGGCCTCGAATGCGCTGGCCTCTATTTCAAGGCGCCGGCGAATCTGCTCGGTGGAAAAATATTCAGTGGTGCGGATTGGCGACCATGGCGCGAGGTGGCGCTGGTTGCGTTGGTAGAAATCACTTTCAAGTTCGGCCTGATCCGGAGCGAGTATCGCGAGCGTCAGGCGTTGGCAGGGCAGGGTCAACAGCGGCATCGGGCGCTCCGGAGTGGGGATCTTCCGGCAGGTTGGCGCACTCGCCTGTGGGAGAGCAAGCCCTACACAGGCTGGCGCGGTAAATCCGAGGCAAAAAAAAGCCCGCAGGAGCGCGGGCGAACCGTAGTTTCTTGAATGAGCGAGCGGACTGTACAAGGCTTGGCCGCGCAGCTGCAGTGAAGAAAAATTCATCTCGATGGGCGGCTCGGCGTTGTCCGATGCTCACCCGAGCGACGGGGCGACTCGTACAGGTTTCACCCGTCAATGGCGGGTTTCAGGCCCGCAGGTTTGCGGTCCCTGCGGGTCAAGATTGTCCCGCGCCCGGCAGACCAGGATCTCGGCCAGTGCGCTCAATTGCTTCATTGCCACCGCCACATGGCGTTTGGAGCCATCGAACTCATCGGCAAGGTTTGCGCTGATGGCGACGAGGGAGTCGAGGATCTCGCTGGCGTGGGTGAGCAGGGTCAGTGTGTCGACATCGTCGCGCACCCTGATGAGCTGATTGAGAGGAACATTACGCCGCCGACGGGTCGCCTCGGCGCGTGCGGTGGTATTCGACTGAGGCTGTGGGCTGGAAGCGGGCGCGTCGGAAGGTGCCGAGCCAACCAGCGAAAGTTGTGGGGTCTTTTTCATGACGTAGCTCCGTGGAGTGAACATTCACTGCAGTTGCGGCTGCCAAACCGTCCGCTGGTTGGCAGTGGTCGTGGAGCGTAACGCCCTGAGGAACGGTGCACCAGTTCATCAAAGTCGACGCGTGTTGCGGGAATTTTCCTAGGACGTTCGATGTGGGAATGAAGAGCCGGTCCGACTCAAGGCATGTGGTCAGCCGCAAAATCAGCTTCTGATCGGGCGCGCAAACGGCCCTTGCGACAAGCCACCTGGAAACGCTCGAAGTCGCGTTCGTTTTGCGCGGTGTAACTTTGCGCGTATTTCAGCAGGGCATCGGCCAGCGCATCGCCTTTGCCAATGTAACCGCTGATTTGCGCCGCGAGGCCGGATGCCTTGGCATGTGCCCGGGCGAGGGCTCGGCCGCAAACACGTCCATAGGCGGCGAAGGTTTCGGCGTCGAAGGTCTCAAGCTCAGCGGAGATTTTCATGTCGCGCAGTTGCCGCACATAGAAGTGCCGACCGCTGGGGCCGGTGGTCCAGCCGAGAAAAAGATCGCTGGCGGCCTGCATCAGCCGCTGCCCCTCGACCACGCGTTGGCCTTCGTGGCGCGTGCGCGATTTGACTTTGACGTAATCGGCGAGCACCGAACGTCGCGCTTCCTTGAACTGCAGAAACAACGGAAATTCCTGATCGTCCGTCAGCAGCGCCACCAGGCAGCGCGTACCGACACTGCCGACGCCAACCACTTTGAAGGCCAGGTCCTGGGCGTGAAATCGTGAGAGCAGCTCGCGACGGTCAGGTTGCAGCGTGTTTCGATAATCACGCATGAAAGCGTCGTAGAGCGGGCGCCAGTCCGACAACCGCAGCCAGTCATCGTCGGCGTCCAGCAGCGTGGTGTTTTTGTGCAGGTGGAAAATTTCCGGCAGGTCATCGCGAATAATCAGACGACCACTGGCATCGCGCTCACTGATTTTGGGCAGCAGCTCGGCGTGGGTGCGCCGCTCAGCCTTTTCGATGGCGCGCTCCACATGTTCGAGGGTACTTTTGCGCGCCTGCGCAAGCAGATCGTTGTAGCTGATGGACTCGTACCAGTTTTCCAGCGAACTCTGTTCGGCGCATTCCAGCAGCGTCGTCTGATAGGCGCCGACCATTTCACGGCACACCTGTTCCTCGACCGATTCGCCGTGGCGCAAGTCACGGGCGGCTACCACGAAACTTGACGCGAGACGCTTCAGATCCCACTCCCACGGCCCGGGATGTGCTTCGTCGAAATCGTTGACGCTGAACAGCAGATTGCGCTCAGGCGTGGCGAAACCGCCGAAATTCATCACATGGCAGTCACCACAGATGGGCAAGTTCAGGCCCATGTTCGCCGTGCCCGACAAATCGTGCGCCTGCAACAAGGCATTGCCGCGAAAGAACGTGAACGGCGACACCAGCATGCGCCCGTAACGCAGTTCGACCAGCGACGCGACGCGACGCGGCCCTGGCTGGAGGCCTTGATCAACGGAATCGGGTCACGGTTCATCTTGCCGGTGGATGCCTGAGCGCTGCGCGAGCACTGCTTGCGGGCGTCCTTGCCTTGTTGCATGCGGTCTTTGAGTGAGGTCATTGGGCTCGGTCCGGCGGAAGGGGCGCTGTGAGTGTAGAAGCGCTTTTGGGGTTTATCCGTTGGCGTGAGTCCGGTGACAATCCCCATCTCGATGTTCGCAACATAGAGGCTGTGTCGCCCCTGCGTCCTGGGTTGCGCGGATCAAATGTTGCTGGAGGGGAGTGTGTGCTTGAAGGAGAGGGGATCCTTCAGGGAACGGTTCACATAATTCTCACCTGAGTTTTGCCATGATAGTTGCCAATATTTCATCGGCCCGAGCGAGTGATCCCGTCATGAATGTGAGCGTGCTCTACGCGTTGGTTGCAGCAGCATTGTTTGGCGCCAGTACACCACTCGCCAAGCTGTTAGGCGTACAGATTTCACCGATTCTATTAGCCGGGTTGCTGTATCTGGGCAGCGGGCTGGGTTTGACCGTCCTGCGTGTTGCCCGCGATCGAGGCTGGCAGCGTTCCGGACTCGGCACCGGCGAATGGCCGTGGCTGGTCGGAGCCATCGGCTTCGGCGGTGTGCTGGCGCCGGTGGCGTTGATGTTCGGTTTGACCAGAACGTCCGGCGCGAGCGCGTCACTGATGCTCAATCTGGAATCAGTGCTCACGGCACTGCTGGCGTGGGTAGTGTTCAAGGAAAATGCCGATCGGCGAATCGTGATCGGCATGCTCGCCATCGTGGCCGGCGGTGTCGTGTTGTCATGGCCCCAGGAGGCCGTGTCGGCGCAAGACTGGACAGGCCCGCTGGCCGTCGCCTTCGCCTGCTTTTGCTGGGCCATCGACAACAACCTGACGCGTAAGGTGTCTGCCTCGGATGCGCTGTTTATCGCGGGCAGCAAAGGTCTTGTGGCGGGGTTGGTTAACTGCAGCCTCGCCTTGTTCATCGGCAAGCAACTGCCCGCAGCCGACTCGCTGGTGCCCATCCTGCTTGTCGGGTTTCTCGGTTACGGGGTCAGCCTGGTGATGTTCGTCCTCGCTCTGCGCGGCTTGGGCAGTGCGCGAACTGGCGCGTACTTTTCCACCGCGCCGTTTCTGGGCGCAGCGATCTCGATTCTGCTGCTGGGTGAGTCGGTATCGCTGATGTTCCTGCTCGCTGCAGCGTTAATGGCCGTGGGGGTATGGATTCATCTGATGGAGAACCATAGTCATGAGCATCAGCACGAACTGCTCGAGCACGAACATCGCCACACACACGATGAGCATCACCAGCATACGCACGAGTTTGAATGGGATGGAGCGGAGCCGCACAGCCATCCGCATGTGCATACGCCGATGCGTCATCGGCATGCGCATTTTCCGGATGTGCATCATCGGCATGGGCACTGAGGTGTGTGGGCGGGGTTGGTTTTCGGAAGGGGCTGGATGGGACGGCCAGATGCGACAAAGCCCGCACTTGGCGGGCTTTGTTGTTAAGAGTTGGTGCGCCGGGGGGATTTGAATTGAGTTGGTAGATTATTGATTTTTAAAGTTAGTAACGATTTTTGTTTTTTGCTGGGATACCAACTGGAATACTGCACGTCATGTGATTACTTTGTGCGCAATCAATCTGAACAGCACGCCTTGTAAAATTGCAGGCGGTGGAACTGCCTATGGCTAGCTTTCAGCATTGGCAAAGCCGTCCAAAAGTGTGCTCCGGTTTGGCGAGAGTTCGCAACCTAAAGCGCACGCTCCAGATGAGCACCCTCAGATGTTAGACTTGCGGTTTTGCTCGTACTCCAAGGAGTTATTGCGTGAACACGGAAAATCATTCCCAGACGGCCGCGTTTCTATGGTCCATTGCCGATCTGCTGCGCGGTGACTTTAAGCAATCACAATACGGCCGCATCATCCTGCCATTCACTCTGTTACGGCGCATGGAGTGTGTTCTGGCGCCAAACAAGGACGCGGTGGTTCGCGAGTTCTATGCTCAAGAAGGCCGCCCGGACACCGTACGTGATATGTATATGATGCGGGCCGCAGGTGGACAGCAGTTCTTCAACGCCTCGCCACTGACCCTCGGTACCCTGTCAGACACCCAAACCGCCGCTGACCTGATGAGCTACGTGCAGGCGTTCAGCAAGGATGCCCGCGAGATCTTCGAGCACTTCCACTTTGAAGACTTCGTTCAGCAACTGGAAACCGCCAATCTGCTATATCAGTTGGTGCAGCGCTTCGCCGCCACTGATCTGAGCCCCGAGTTCATCAGCAACTTCGGCATGGGCATTATTTTCGAAGAGCTAATCCGAAAGTTTGCGGAAAGCTCCAACGAAACCGCCGGTGAGCACTTCACCCCGCGCGATATCGTGCACCTCACCACATCGTTGGTCATCACCGATCAGGACCACAAGCTCGAACCAAACAGCATCGTTACCATCTATGACCCAACCGCGGGAACAGGCGGATTTCTGTCTGAGGGTGATGAGTACATCCAGTCCATCAGCGAGAAGGTCAGCGTGTCGCTGCACGGCCAGGAGCTCAACCCCGAGTCCTATGCCATCTGCAAGGCGGACATGCTGATCAAAGGTCAGGACGTGGCCAGCATCAAGCTCGGCAACACCCTGTCTAACGACCAACTGGCCGACAAGCGCTTCGACTTTATGCTAAGCAACCCGCCCTTCGGCGTGGAATGGAAGAAGGTGCAAAAGCAGATCACCGACGAGCACAGCCACAAGGGCTTCGACGGCCGCTTCGGCCCTGGCCTGCCGCGCGTGTCCGACGGTTCGCTGCTGTTCCTCCTGCACCTGGTCAGCAAGATGCGTGACCCGCGCGACGGTGGCTCACGCATCGGCATCATTCTCAACGGCTCGCCGCTGTTCACCGGTGGTGCGGGGTCGGGGGAGTCGGAGATCCGCCGCTACCTGCTGCAGAACGATCTGGTCGAAGCCATAGTCGCGTTGCCGACGGACATGTTCTACAACACCGGCATCGCCACCTATGTATGGATACTTAGCAACCACAAAGCCGCTGCGCGTCAGGGCAAGGTGCAGTTGATCGACGGCAGCCAGCACTACGCCAAAATGCGCAAGTCGCTGGGTAGCAAGCGCCAGTACATCACCGAGGATCAAATCAGCGAGCTGGTGCGCCTGTATGGAAGCTTCGAGCAAACCGCACAGAGCAAGATCTTCCCCATCGACGCCTTCGGCTACCGGCGTATCACCGTCGAACGCCCGCTGCGCCTGAACTTCCAGACCAGCGCCGAACGCCTTGCTAAGGTGCAGGAAGAAAAAGCTATCCAGAAACTCAACAGCGCCACTCAGCAGCAGCTGCTGGTCGCCTTGCAAGCAATGGACGCCAACGTGTTGCTCCGCAACCGCGAGCAGTTCAGTAAGCTGCTGAAAAAAGCCCTCAGCGCGCACAGTGTCAGCCTAAGTACGCCGGAATTTAAAGCCCTGATGAGCGCCCTAAGCGAGCGCGATCCCGAGGCGGATATCTGCACGACCAACGGCAACCCGGAAGCCGACGCTGGCCTGCGCGATAACGAGAACGTGCCGCTGGGCGAGTCGGTGTACGAGTATTTTGCGCGCGAAGTTATCCCCCATGTGCCGGATGCTTGGATCGACGAGAGCAAGACCGATGCGCAGGACGGCAAGGTCGGCATTGTAGGCTTCGAGGTTCCCTTTAACCGCCATTTCTATGTGTTCCAGCGGCCGCGCCCGTTGGCCGAGATCGACCGCGATCTGAAAGCCTGTACTGACTGCATCAAGCAGATGATTGAGGGGCTGTCGGCATGAGTTTTTCTGCGTATCCAGACTACAAGGATTCTGGAATTGATTGGTTGGGGCATTTCCCTGAAGGCTGGAGCATTAAACCTCTCTGGGCGTTGTTTCGAAGGCATAAACTAACGGGTTTCCCCGACGAGCAGTTGCTCTCTGTATATCGCGACTATGGTGTCATTCCTAAAGCCTCTCGCGATGATAATTTCAATAAGCCTTCGGACGATTTGGGTGCTTACCAGCTTGTTCAGGTTGGCGATTTAGCAATCAATAAAATGAAGGCGTGGCAGGGCTCTGTTGGTATATCTAGTTACAAAGGTATTGTCAGTCCGGCCTACCATGTTTATGCACCAAGTCATTCAGAAGCTCCTCAATATCTCCACTACCTTTTCCGATGTAACGAATACATCGCTGGTTACTTGGCTAATTCGAAGGGTATTCGGGTAAATCAGTGGGATTTGGAACCACAGCAGCACTCACGCATGTCAGTTCTGTTGCCGTCATGTCAGGAGCAAACCCAAATCGCCCGTTTCCTCGACCACGAAACCGCCTGTATCGACGCGCTGATCGAAGAGCAGCAGCGCCTGATCGAACTGCTCAAGGAAAAACGGCAGGCCGTGATCTCTCACGTCGTCACCAAAGGCCTCAATCCGATGGTACCGATGAAAGACTCCGGCGTTGAGTGGCTGGGCGAGGTGCCTGCACATTGGAATGTTTCTCGCCTCAAATACCACAGCACTAGGATCGGTGATGGTTTGCACTCCACCCCAGAGTATGACGATGCGGGTGATTATTTTTTTATCAATGGGAATAATCTTGTGGGAGGGGCCATTACCATCTCCCCAACAACTCGGCAAGTTAATCGCCAAGAGTTTTTAAAACATCGAGTGTTGCTTGACTCGAGCACAGTCCTTATCTCTATTAATGGCACCATAGGAAACCTAGCGCTCTACAGTGGCGAGCCGGTGATCTTAGGAAAAAGTGCAGCCTATATAAATTGTACTGAGTCACTTTCACCAAGATTTTGCCTATATCTTTTTTCCTCAGAGCAGATTAAGCGCTTCTTTGAAAACCAGCTTACCGGGACGACTATTTATAATCTTTCGCTGCGAACAATTGCGGAAATTCCAACGCCTTTACCGTCTATAGATGAACAAAATTCCATAGTCGAATTCTTGAATAGAAATGTCGATGGATTTGACGAGCTAATCGACAATGCTATGAAGCTTGCACAACTTCTCCAAGAGCGTCGCTCCGCCCTTATCTCCGCCGCCGTAACCGGCAAAATTGACGTACGCGGCTGGCAGCCACCGGCCAGCGTGCCAACTCCCGAATTAGTACAAGAGGCCGTGTAATGGCGGACAGCAAGGAAGCGCAGTTTCAACGCGACATTATCGACGCCCTGGCCGCCCAAGGCTGGCTTGTCGGCACCGCCAGCGGTTTTGACCGCCGCACGGCGCTGTATACCGAAGATGTGCTGGGGTACTTCAAAGACGCCTGGCCGGAGCGTTGGGAAAAGTTTGCCAAGGCCAATCCGAACAACCCGGATGATGTGCTGGTGCAAAAGCTGGTGCGCGAGCTGGAGCAAAGCGGCACCCTGGATGTGCTGCGCCATGGCTTTAAGCTGCCGGCTGTGAAGGTGGATCTATGCAGCTTCCAGCCCGACCACGGCATGAACCCGGATACCCTCAAACGCTACCACTGCAACCGTTTGCGCGTGGTGCCGGAAGTTTCTTACTCACCGCATGCGCGCGAGGCTGGCAAGGGCGGACAGAGTTACGACCCGCGTCTGGATCTGGTGCTGTTCGTCAACGGAATCCCCACCGCCACGCTGGAGTTGAAAAGCGAATTCAAGCAGTCGGTGGAAAACGCCAAACGCCAGTACCGCAATGACCGCCCGGTAAAAGACCCGCTAACACGCAAACTCGAACCACTGCTCACTTTCAAACGTGGTGCGCTGGTGCACTTTGCCGTGGGCCAGAACGAAGTGGCGATGACCACCAAACTTGCGGGTAAAGACACCTTCTTCCTGCCGTTTAACCTCGGCAGCGCGGAAGGTGGTGCGGGTAACCCGATGCCTGAGGACGATAGTCAATACGGCACGAGCTACCTTTGGCAGCGCCTGTTGCAGCCAGATGCATGGCTCAAGGTGCTGGGGCGCTTTCTCCATGTGGACAAAAAAATCAGTGAAGGCTTCGACGGCACGCTGGTGACCAAGGAGACGATGATCTTCCCCCGTTACCATCAATGGGAAGTGGTCAATAAGCTGATCGATACCACCCGCACCGAAGGGCCGGGCAAGCGATATTTGATTCAGCACAGCGCAGGCTCAGGCAAGTCCAACTCCATCGCCTGGACCGCGCATCAACTGGCCTCGCTGTACGACGATGCCAGTCAGCGCCTGTTCAACTCAGTGATCGTGGTCACCGACCGAACAGTGCTGGATAGCCAGCTGCAGAACACCATCTACCAGTTCGAGCACGCCCAGGGTGTGGTCAAACCAATCAGCCGGGATGTCGGCAACCAAAGCAAGTCCGAGCAACTAGCCGAGGCGCTGGCTGAACAGACGCGCATCATCATCGTCACCATCCAGACCTTCCCGGCGTTGTTCGACGCGCTGGACAAGTACCCCAAGCTGGCCAGCGGGCGCTATGCAGTGATCGCTGACGAAGCACATTCCTCGCAAACCGGCTCATCGGCCAGCAAGCTGAAACAGATTCTCGGCAGCGATGCTCTGGAGGCGGAAGATGTCAGCGCCGAAGAGTTACTGGATGCCGCCGTACAAGCGCGCCAACCCAATGAGCGCATCAGTTACTACGCATTCACTGCAACGCCCAAAGCCAAGACTCTGGAGCTGTTCGGTCGCCCGGCCGACCCGGCGCTGCCAGCCAGTGCCAGCAACAAGCCGGAGGCGTTTCACCTGTACTCCATGCGTCAAGCCATCGAGGAAGGTTTTATCCTCGACGTGCTGCGCAACTACACTACCTACAGCACTGCCTGGAAGATCGCCCACCCGGATGGCGAAGACGACGAGGTGGATAGCAAAAAGGCCCGCATCAAGTTGGCACGCTGGGTGCGCTTGCACCCGTACAACATCAGCCAGAAGGTCGAGGTAATCGTCGAGCATTTCCGCGCCAATATCCGCGGTCTGCTCAATGGTCAAGCCAAGGCAATGGTAGTGACCAGCAGCCGTCAAGAAGCGGTTCGTTATCAGTTGGCATTGAAAACCTATGTGCAGCAGATGGGTTACAGCGATGTGCACCCGTTGGTGGCGTTCTCCGGCAGTGTGTTACCGGATGAAGTTATCCCCGAAGAGGTGACAGAAAACAGCAGCCTGCTCAACGCGGGCCTGAATGGCCGAGATCTGGCGGACGCTTTCGACACCCAAGACTTCAACGTGATGATCGCGGCCAACAAGTATCAGACCGGTTTTGATCAGCCCAAGCTGTGCGCTATGTACGTGGATAAGAAGCTGCAGGGGGTAGATTGCGTACAGACCCTGTCGCGGCTGAACCGTACTTTCGGTGACAGCAAGCAAACCTTCATCCTCGATTTTTTCAACGAGCCGCAGGATATTCTCGACGCCTTCTTGCCTTACTACACCAAGGCCGAGCTGACTGATGTGACCGACCCGCAGATCATCTATGACCTGCAGAAGACGCTGGATGCCGAGGGCATCTATCACTGGCAAGAGGTCGAAGCATTTGCCTTGGCTTTCTTCGACCCCAAGGCGCAAGCCAGCAAGCTCAGTTATTACTGTGTGCCGGCCAAAGAACGTTTTGCCAAGCGTTATGCCTTCTCGCTGGAGTCACGACAGCAAGCGTTGGATTACAAACGAATCGCCGAAACCACTGGGGATAGCGTTGGCTTGAAAAAAGCCGAGCACGCGCTGAAAGAAGCCGGTGAGCAAGTTGATCAGCTCGACCTGTTCCGCAAGAACCTGCAAGGCTTTGTGCGCCTGTACGAGTTTCTTTCGCAGATAGTACCTTACGAGGATCGTGAGCTGGAGCAGTTGTGTGTGTACGCAAAGCACCTACATCCGCTCTTGCGAGTAGATCGCCTGCTACAAGACGACGTGGATGTGGGCGAGTTGCAGTTGAGCCATTACCGCCTGAGTAAGCGCGCCGAACACCAGCTGCGCCTGCACGAGGAAACTGGCGAATACACTCTCAAACCTGGCAGTGATGTGGGTAGCGGGAAGCCCCATGACCCAGAGAAGAAGCGCTTGTCGGAAATCATTGATGCATTGAACGATATTTTCGGTGCTGAAGTTAGCGATGATGATCAACTGCAATTTCTCACTGGCATCGCCCAGCGCATCAGTCGTCAGGAAGATGTGATGGCCCAAGTGAACAATCATTCGGTTGATCAGGTGATGCACGGTTTGTTTCCCAAACGGGTGCTGGACACCGTGCTGGATGCTATGACCGACCATGAGAAGCTCTCGCTGGAAGTGCTGGATAACGAAACGAAGAGCCGGGCTTTTGCACTGGTGATTTTGAAGATGCTGAAGACAGCCGCAGCCCTCGATGACAGCGGCGTGCGCGGCGACTAGAAAGCTGCGAGCAGGGATAGGGAGTAATTGTGGCAATTCCGGATTTTCAAAGCGTGATGCGTCCAGTGCTGAGCACCGTTCAAAACGGTGAGTCGCTGCCGCTCAATGAGTTGCGTGAGCGGGTGGCGGATCAGTTTCAACTGACCGAGGACGAACGTAAGGAACGCCTGCCTTCCGGTCATCAGACGGTGATTAACAATCGCGTAGGCTGGGCTCGCACTTATTTGAACAAGGCGGGGCTGCTCTGCATTCCAGCCAAGGGCATGGTGCAGATCACCCCGCGCGGTCTCGATGCTTTGGCCAAGGGGCCGCAGCGAATCACGGTGAGCTGGTTAAAGCAGTTTCCCGAGTTTGCGGATTTCCATACGGCCAAGCCTCAATCTGTTGACGCACCCGCCATGCTGAGTGTTGATATTGCCGAAATTACCCCAGACGAGCAGTTGGCCGATGCGCATCAGGCGTTGATGCAATCCCTCGTAGAGGAACTGCTGGCGCAAGTCCGGGCGGCCACCCCCAGCTTCTTCGAACAGTTGGTGGTCGATCTGATGATCTCTATGGGTTACGGCGGTTCGCGCAAGGAGGCCGGAAAAGCGACTCAGGCGACCAATGATGACGGTATCGACGGCATCATCAAAGAAGACAAGCTTGGCCTTGACGTGATCTACCTTCAGGCAAAGCGTTGGGCCAACACGGTGCATCGTCCGGAGATCGACAAATTTATCGGCGCACTGACTCGCCAGCGTGCACGCAAGGGGGTGTTTATCACCACCTCGGAGTTCTCCGATGGAGCCCGCACTGCCGCGCTTGGATTGGATATCAAAGTTGTGCTGATTGATGGCGTTGAGCTGGCGCGGCTAATGGTGGAGAACAATTTGGGCGTCAGCGTTAAGCAGGTTTACGAGGTGAAACAGCTGGACAGTGATTATTTCGCGGGAGAGTAAATCGATTGCTGTGACAGGGGGAAACGAAGTCTGGCGTAGCTGCGAGAGTAATCATAACGCTAGCATTTTACCTACCCGCAACGGCTCTGGCAGGCACAAAAAAGGCACTCGCGATAAACGCTGAGTGCCTTTTTGTATTGCTTATTTGGTGGAGCCGGGGGGATTTGAACCCCCGTCCGCCAGTACTCCGCTGTCGGTACTACATGCGTAGCCGTTTCTATTAAATTAACCCTCAGCGACCCGAAGGGCAGGGTGCTTTGGGCGAGTTGTGTAAGTTTTAGCCGCTTCGTCCACAACGTACTGCACGGCGATTCTGTTCTATATGACAATCATTTTGGGTTTACAGACATCCCCTGATGATTGCTGGACCCGAAGGTACCAGGAGCATTGTCAGCTGCAATTAAGCAGCGAGAGCAACACCGTATTGGTCGTCATTGGCAACTATAAGTAGTTGCAACAGTGGATTTACGACTTCTGTTACCAAGTCGGCATGCACCTAGAGTTTCGCAACCGGCGTCGAATCCTAAACGGCCCCGAACTCATTGCTCAGTACATCTGTTTGAGCAACAAGCGTGTGCAGTGTACGCCAATCGGCCCACAAGGCCAACCCGAAGGTTGGCCTGGGTTTTGATCAGTTGTTGGTGCCGGCTGCTTTTTGAAGGTCCGAGATGAGTTGCGAGGTTTCCGCAACGCAGTTATCGATTTGACCTTTAGCCTTGAGGTCGTGTGCTCTGGTCACAGTGGCTTCAGCCTTTTGGCTCAGTTCTGGCTTGGCCGACAGTTGACCCTTCATATTATTGATGGTCTGAATATTGGCATCACACAGGTCCGCAGGCTTGTCAGCGGCGAACGAAGCGGAAGCCATCATCGATGCAGTAACGAACAGACCTAACAGTACAGAACGTTTCATGTGTATCTCCTTGAACCGAGTGGGGTCCAGACTTCGCTGGCCGTCGAAACGGGCAACCGTATGGAAGAAAAACCCCGATCAGTCGGGGTTAATCTGTGGACTACAGCCGAACTCAAGGGTTCTATTTTTCTTCAGCAGGCCTTCGCCCGGGTCACGCGATCCACCAGATAGACCAGCCCGTGGTAGTTGATTCCGCCGTGTTGCGTCAGACCGATCTCACAGGTGCGGCTGGTGGAAATTCCCTCGCTGCAATGCTGCACGGCGTCCTTGAGCGTGCGCAGCGAGTGGCTGTTCAGCTCAGGTGTGGTGAAGCCCTTGTCGCCGGCAAACCCACAGCAGTGAATGCCTTCCGGGATCACCACCGTTTTGCTGCACTTGCGCGCCAGATCGATCAACGCCTGGCTTTCGCCCAGATGTTGCGTACTGCAGGTCACGTGTACCGCAATCGGTGCGTCCTGAGGCGTGAAGTCCAATCGATCAAGAAGGTGCGTACGGATGAAGCGCACCGGGTCGTACAGATCCAGACGGGTTTCTCCTACGTCCTGAACCAGTCGCAATGTGCACGGACTGGTGTCGCAATAGATCGGATCGAGCCCGCCGCGACTCGCATGCAGCAACGCGCTGATCAGCTCCTGACGTTTGTGTTCGGCCTGTTCGGCATAGCCTTTGGAGGCGAAGGGCTGGCCGCAGCAGAGGTTGTCCTGGTTGTCCGGGAAGACCACTTGGTAACCGGCCTTCTCCAGCAAGCCACGGGTTTTGTCGTACAGCGACATTTGCTCTTTATCACCCGCCGCCGGCCCCATGACTCGCGAGACACACGCTGCGAGATACACCACGCGCGGACGTTCGTCCGACACGCTGGGGCTGAAGCGAATGGCTTTTTCCGGTTGCGGCATCGCATTCGTCCACAGCGGCACCTGACCTTTGGACAGCCGTGTAATCGTTGCCGAAAGTTTCGCCAGACGCGGTGCGCCGAGCATCATCCGCGCGCCGTTGGCCACGTGCAGGGTGAAGCGTGCGCCTTGCAGGGTCTTGGCGAAATTTCCTTCGATCCAATCGGCGGTTTTCTGATGCGTGGCGTGTCGGCCACGGAGCTTTTTCACCAGCTCACCGGTATTGATGCCTACCGGGCAACGTTGTGCGCACAGACCGGTGGCGGCGCAGGTGTCGATGCCTTGGTACTCGTAGGCTTCTTCCAGTTCGCGGGTGTCGATGCCCGCACGTTTTTTCGCCTGAATGTCGCGCCAGATCACGATGCGCTGGCGTGGGCTCAGGGTCAGTCCTTTCGATGGGCAGACCGGTTCGCAGAAGCCGCACTCGATGCACTTATCGACAATCTCATCCGCCGCCGGCAGCGGCTTCAGATGTTTGAGGTGGATCTGCGGATCTTCGCTGAGCACCACGTCGGGATTGAGAATGCCATTCGGGTCGAGCAGACGTTTGAGCTGCCACATCAACTGATAGGCGTCGCTGCCCCATTCCAGTTCCACGAACGGCGCCATGTTGCGGCCGGTGCCGTGTTCGGCTTTCAGCGAGCCGCCGAATTCCACTGCGACCAGTTGCGCGACGTCATCCATGAACGCTTGATAGCGTGCGACTTCTTCCGGATTGTTGAAGCCTTGGGTGAAGACGAAGTGCAGATTGCCTTCCAGCGCGTGTCCGAAAAGGATCGCCTCATCGTAGGAATGTTTGTCGAACAACTCGATCAAGCGGTTCACACCGATGGCCAGCTGTTCAACCGGGAAGGTCACGTCTTCGATGATCACCGTGGTGCCGGTTTTGCGCACCGCGCCGACGGCTGGGAAGGTGTCCTTGCGGATGGCCCAGAGCTTGGCGTTCTCGGCGGGGTCTTCGGTGAAGTCGACCTGCTTCTCCACCGGGAAACCGCTGAGCGACGCCATGATCTGCGCCAGTTGTTCCTGCAGCAAAGTGGACGACGCAGCGCGGGATTCGATCAGCAGCGCGCAGGCATTGTTCGACAGCTGTTGTACGAAAGCGGGCATGCCCGGTTTGTCTTGCACCGAGCGCAGACTGCGCCGATCCAGCAGTTCTACGGCGGACACCGGTTGGCTTTTCAGTACGGTGACCGCGTTGCAGCAGGTTTCCACATCCGGAAACACGATCAGCGCCGAGGCTTTGTTCGGGTGATCGATCACTGTGTCGTAGGTCACCGCGCTGATAAAGCCGAGGGTGCCTTCGGAGCCAACCAGCAAGTGGCTCAAGATATCCACAGGCTCATCGAAATCCACCAAGGCGTTGAGCGACAGGCCGGTGGTATTTTTCAGACGGTATTTGTGGCGGATTCGTGCGGCGAGTTCGGCATTGGCGCGGGTTTCGCGGCCCAATGTCGCCAGACGTTCCAGCAAATCGCCATGGCTTGAGCGAAACGCTGCAACACTGGCAGCGTCTTCGGTATCCAGACGTGTGCCATTGGCCAGCACCAGTCGAATCCCGGCCAGCGTGTGGTAGGTGTTTTGCGCGGTGCCGCAGCACATGCCGCTGGCGTTGTTGGCAACGATGCCGCCGATCTTGCAGGCGTTGATCGACGCCGGATCCGGGCCGATCTTGCGCCCGAACGGTGCCAACCAAGCGTTGGCTTGTGCGCCAATCACTCCCGGTTGCAGGCGAATCTGCATGCCTTGGCCACGAATCTCGCGGGCGTTCCAGTTATCCCCAAGCACGATCAAAACGGAATCGCTGATCGCCTGACCGGACAGGCTGGTGCCGGCCGCACGGAAGGTCACCGGGACATGGTCGCGCTGAGCCAGTTTCAGCAGTGCCACCACTTCGTCTTCGGACTCGACGCGGATCACCAGTTTCGGGATCAGTCGATAAAAACTTGCATCAGTGCCGAAGGCCAGAGTCGATAACGGATCATCAAAGCGGCGCTCGGCCGGAATCAGTTGTTGCGCATCATGCAGGAAATTCACTGGAAGCGTCATTGGTCCTCCAGGATCAGAACCACCAGATCTTTCGGACCGTGGGCGCCGTAAGCCAGTACTTGCTCGATGTCAGCGGTTTTCGAAGGGCCGGACACCAGCAATGCGTTGGTCGGCATGCCTTGGGCCCATTCGAATTCCACTTGCACCTGATAGAAGTTGTCACGGATTTCGCTGGCCTTGAGCAGGGCGAAATGCACCGGCGGCACCAGGCTCATCAACCGTGGTTCCTCGCGGGTTGGCCAAATGATGAGGCTGCCGGTAGCGGCGATCGCGCCAAGGGTGCCGGTGAGGCTGGCCGGGGTGTCGTTGAACAGCTCGGCTTTCCACTCTTCCATCGGACGGTCGTAGGATTTCAGTGTCGGCAGGTCAGGATTGTTCGCCCAGTGCTGAACGATTTTCTGCCCGTGGGCGGTAGTCGGTGCAATCAACAGGCTCGGCAACTGGCGATCACGCAGCAATTGCGCAAGCAGCGCCGGCCACTCGTCGCCCGAGGTCAGGTGGATTTCGGTGTGCACCGCTTCCATCAATTTGCGCAGTTGCGGGATGCGTTGTTCGGCGCTGTAGGTGTAGGGCTGCGTCACCAGATCGACATCGAAGTCGTCGGCAATCGGTGTGGTTCCCGTCAGACTTTTCCGCAGTTTGCCGAGGATATTGTGCTTGGCGCTCATCAGCGGTCTCCCTGTTTGGCCAGATGCTCGCGGGCCATGTCGTGCAACGAGCGTGCGGCTGGTTTCGGCGCGCTGTGATTTTGCGTCCACGGGCCAACGTTGCTCGGGGTCAGTGCACGCAGGCGCGTGGCAAAGAAACCGAACAATCGATACAGCGTCGGAGAGCTGTTGAGCTTGGCCCAGGCGTTCCAGATAAAACGTTCCTTGCGCGAATACTTGCTGCCCTGACCGCGCATCACTTGATTCGGGCTGTCCGGGGCTTTGACGTTTTCTTCGCGCAGGCGCCGCAGGATCGCCGGGATCGGAATTTTTACCGGACACACTTCACCGCAGGCACCGCACAGCGACGAAGCACTCGGGTGATCCGGAACCTTGGCCAGACCAACCATGTGCGGCGTGATGATTTTGCCAATCGGTCCCGGATACACCTCGCCATAAGTGTGACCACCGACGCGGGTGTATACCGGGCAATGGTTCATGCAGGCGCCGCAGCGGATGCAGTTCAAGGTCTGACGCAGTTCACTGTCGGCGAAAGCCTGGCTGCGACCGTTGTCGAGCAGCACCAGATGCACTTCCTGTGGGCCGTCGAGTTCGTGCTCCTTGCGCGGGCCGGAGATCATGTTGACGTAAGTGGTGATCGGAATGCCCAGCGCCGAGCGCGTCAGCAGTGACAGCAGCGGCACCACGTCACGCAGGTTTTCCACAACCTTTTCGATGCCGGTGACGGCGATGTGCACCGGCGGCACGGTGGTGGTCATGCGCCCGTTGCCTTCGTTTTCCACCAGCAGCAGGGTGCCGGTTTCGGCGACGGCGAAGTTGACACCGGAGACGCCGATGTCCGCTTCGAAGAATTTCTGCCGCAGGACTCTGCGACCGATCTGAATGAGTTGGTCAACGTCCTTGGTGTATTCCACGCCAAGTTTGTCGTGGAACAAGGACGCGACCTGACCGGCATTCTTGTGGATCGCCGGCATAATGATGTGTGAAGGCTTCTCGTGGTCGAGCTGGACGATGTATTCCCCCATATCGGACTCCAGACATTCAATGCCTTGAGCCTCGAGGAAATGGTTCATCTCCATCTCTTCGCTGACCATCGATTTGCCCTTGATCACTTGCCGCGCCTCGTGAGCGCGGATGATCGATAAGACGATGCCATTGGCCTCGTCCACCGTTTCCGCCCAGTGCACTGTCACACCGTTGCGGGTCAGGTTCTGTTCCAGTTGCTCGAGCAGGTCGGGCAACTTGGACAGCGCGCGGGCCTTGATCGAATTGCCCAGTGCGCGCAAATGTTCTCTTTCGTGGGCATCACTGAAAGCGGCTGCCCGCTTGACCATCAGTGAGTCCATGGCAGTACGGAAGTTGTTCCGTAGCTGCTGATCGCCCAAGGCGTTGTGTGCCCGGGTGCGGAAATTTTCTTCTACGGCGACCGTAGGAATAATCGCGGAAGTGCTCATTGCGCACCCCCGGTTCGTTGCCAAAGAAAGCTGGCGAGATGTTGCCCGCGCAGCGCTTCTTTTTGTTTCTCCAATGCGCCGTTGATGTTCATCAAACAGCCACAGTCGGCACTCAACACCTTGTGCGCGCCGGAATCCTTCAACGCTTTGGTCTTGTCAGCCACCATCGCGCCGGAAATGTCTGGCATACGGACGCTGAATGTTCCGCCGAAGCCACAGCATTCGCTTTCGTGGTCGTGGTTGACGCGTTCCACGTTGCTCAACTGCGCCAACAACTCGCGGCCGTGCAGGTGGGTGTTCATTTCGCGACGTGCCGAACACGAAGTGTGCAGCGCGACTTTGACCGGCTCGCCGCTGTCCTTGAGCTGCACTTTGCAGACGAACAGCAGAAACTCTGCCAGTTCATAGGTGCGGGCCGCGAGGGCCTGAACCTGTTTCAACGTGTCCGGCTCGTCCTTGAACAAGTCTGCGTAATGCTCACGCAGCATGCCCGCGCAGGAACCCGACGGCACCACCACCGGATAATCCCCGGCAAACAGCGCCAGTTGCGAGCGCGCTACCGTCCGCGCCTGCTCGGTGTAACCCGAGGTGTAGGCCGGTTGCCCGCAGCAACTCTGCCCTTGCGGATACTCGACCCGAATCCCTTCGCGCTCCAGCAAGTGGATCGCGTCCATCCCGGCTTCGGGGTAGAACAGGTCGACCACGCACGTGCCGAACAGGTAGACCCGCGACGGTTTCTCGCTAGGGTATTGCCGAGGTTCGGGCAGTGGCGGTGCCACACGGGTCGCGTTTGGCACGGCGTTGTAAAAAAGCTCGCTCATCAGGCGTGTCTCCGGGTGGGCCCGGTTATCCGTCTGTTGCGGCTGCTGAATATAGAGAGAATTGCTTTCAGCAGCCTTACAGACCGGGTTGTGAATTGCTGACGCCGAAATCACGGATCGGCGTCGGTTTTTTCCATGCTTCTTGTAGGTTTAGTGGACCAGCATGCCGGTGAACCAGTAGGCCTGAGCCAGAGTGATCAGACCGACAATCGTTGCAAAGAATAGGCTGTGCTTGAGGGTGAAGCGGAACAGATCCGATTCTTTGCCGACCAGGCCAGTCGCTGCGCAGGCCACGGCGATCGATTGTGGCGAGATCATTTTGCCGGTGACGCCGCCGCTGGTATTCGCTGCGACCAGCAGGGTGTCGTTGACGCCGATCTGGTGCGCAGTGGTGGCCTGCAGCGAACTGAACAACGCGTTGGACGAAGTATCCGAGCCTGTCAGGAACACGCCGAGCCAGCCGAGGAATGGCGAGAAGAACGGGAAAGCCGCGCCAGTGCCGGCCAGTACCAAGGCCATGGTCGAGGACATGCCGGAATAGTTGGTGACGAAAGCAAAGGCCAACACCATGCCGATCGACAGGATGGGCCAGCGCAGTTCGTAGAAGGTCTCTTTCAAAGTGGTCAGACCAGTTTTGAAATTGATCTTCAGCACCAGCATCGAGATCAGTGCCGAGAAGAAAATCGCGGTGCCGGTCGCGGAAATCGGATCAAGTTTGAACACCGCCGGGATTGCCGTTGGAGCAGCCACGATCGGTGCGGTTTTGATCACCAGTTGATCAAGGTGCGGGATCGCGAAGTTGAACACCCAGCTGTACATCGAGCCGCCAGCGGCGAACATCGCCTTGAAAGGCTTCAGTGTCCAGATGGTCACCAGCACGGTGAGGATCAGGAACGGTGACCAGGCTTTGAAAATTTCCCCGAGGCTGTAAGGCGAAGCCACGGTGGTGCGTTTCTGACCGAAACCGCCGACGCTGGCGGTGATCGCTGCACTCGATGTGGCGCCGGCGATTTGCGCGCCTGCGGTGCGTTTTGGCTGCCAGATTTTCAGGAACAGAGTCAGCGAGATCAGGCTGGCCAGCGCCGAAGTGATGTCCGGCAATTCTGGCCCGATGAAGTTCGAGGTGAAGTATTGGGTGATGGCAAAGCTCAGGCCCGCGACCAGTGCAGCCGGCCAGGTTTCACGCACGCCACGCAGGCCGTCCATCATGAACACCAGCCAGAACGGCACGAACAGCGACAGCAGTGGCAACTGGCGACCAGTCATCGCACCGATCTTGAACGCGTCGATGCCGGTGACTTGCCCGGCAACAATGATCGGAATCCCCAAGGCACCAAACGCCACCGGTGCGGTGTTGGCGATCAGGCACAGGCCGGCGGCGTACAGCGGGTTGAAGCCCAGTCCGACAAGAAGTGCGGCAGTAATCGCCACCGGCGCGCCGAAACCGGCGGCACCTTCCAGAAATGCACCAAAGCAGAAACCGATCAGCAGAACTTGCAGGCGCTGGTCGTCAGTAATCGATAACACCGAGCTTCGAATGACCTCGAACTGACCACTTTTCACCGTCAGTTTGTAGAGGAACACCGCCGCGACAATGATCCAGGCAATCGGCCACAGACCGTAGGCGAAACCATAACCGGCAGCGGCGAAGGCCATGTCGACCGGCATCTGGAACGCGAAGATTGCCACGGCAATCGACAGGGCGAGGGTGATGCTCCCGGCCACATGGCCCTTGAGGCGGAACACCGCCAATGCGAGGAAAAAGAACACGATGGGGATGACGGCCGCGAGTGCGGATACGCCGAGACTGCCGAGCGGGCTGTAGAGCTGTTGCCAGGTTTGCATATGGGGTGGCCCCTAATTGTTGTTGGTCAGGCACTGTCAGCGTTCTTGGATAATTGGTAAGACCAATTTACAATCGCTGTTGGCTAGGGTAAAAGCCTTGATGTCGGTGTGTCAATTTGTCGCCCTGAAACTTTTGTCGAACAAGCGGTGCAGAGCGCATCTGATCCGGTTTCGGCAAGTGGCGTCTGGTAGGTGTCGGCGAGGCGCCGATAGGCCAGAATAGAGAGCCCGGCGAGCGGTCGGGATCGTGGAGAAATGAGTTATGGGGTTTGATCAGATACGTCAGCGCCGTTTGTCTGACGACATTGTCGAGCGACTTGAGGGGATGATCCTTGAGGGCACGCTGAAGTCCGGCGAACGGCTGCCGGCGGAGCGCACGCTCGCCGAACAATTTGGCGTATCACGGCCGTCGCTGCGCGAAGCGATTCAGAAACTGGCGGCCAAAGGGCTGCTGGTCAGTCGCCAGGGCGGCGGCAATTATGTGGTGGAAAGTCTGGGTTCGACGTTCAGCGATCCGCTGTTGCAACTGCTTGAAAGCAACCCCGAAGCACAACGCGATCTTCTGGAATTTCGGCACACTCTGGAGGCATCGTGCGCCTATTACGCCGCATTACGCGCGACTGATGTCGATCGCGAGCGGTTGACCGCAGCGTTCGAAGAGCTGCAGGACTGCTATTCGCGCCACGATGAAGTCAGCCGGGCGGAGGAGGGCGCGGCGGATGCGAAATTCCATCTGGCAATTGCCGAAGCCAGCCATAACGCGGTGTTGCTGCACACCATTCGCGGGCTGTTCGATCTGCTCAAACGTAACGTGGTGACCAACATCGGCGGCATGTACAAGCAGCGCACGGAAACCCGCGACATGCTGATCACTCAGCATCGGGAATTGTATCTGGCGATTATCGAAGGTCGCGCGGAGCAGGCGCGTGAGGTTTCCAGCCGACATATTTTGTATGTGCAGGAAGTGCTGGAAGAGGTGCGGCAGGAAGTTCAGCGCATGGCTCGGGCGGAGCGGCGCAAGGGCATGTGATCAGTTGTTTGTGTGTAGATTGTGCAATAGCTTTCGCGAGCAGGCTCGCTCCCACATTTGAAATGCATTCCAAGGTGGGAGCGAGCCTGCTCGCGAATACGCTCTAAAGGCAGAAGAAATTAATCTTCCTTGCCCTTGTTGCGCACGGCACGCTGCAGTTCACGACCGGCGTCGCGTTCGCGCTCGGTGTCACGCTTGTCGTATTCCTTCTTGCCCTTGCCCAGAGCGATCTCGCACTTGACCATGTGCTTGCTCCAGTACCAGGACAGGCAGACGCAGGCGTAACCCTTTTGCTGCACCATCGCTGCAAGCTTTTCCAGCTCGCGGCGGTTGAGCAGCAATTTGCGCGTGCGCACCGGGTCGGCGATGACGTGGGTGCTTGCGGTCATCAGAGGCGTGATGTGGCTGCCGAGCAACCAAGCTTCGCCATCCTTGAGCAGGACATAGCTGTCGACCAGCTGTAGCTTGCTTGCCCGCAGACTTTTTACTTCCCAGCCGGCCAGGACCAGACCAGCCTCGAACTTATGCTCGATGAAGTAATCGTGTCGCGCCTTTTTGTTCTGCGCGATGGTCCCTGTTGGGTGTTTCTTCTGTTTAGCCATAGGGGCGGCATTATATGGAGATAAACGGCTGTCGGCTACGGTGATGCTGCGTGCTTGAGCAGGTTGAGTGAATCCCGGACAATGCGGCCTCTTTTTCTAACGCTTGGGCGTGATAAACGATGTCGACAGACAAGGTTTCTGTCCACGGCAGTTGGGCTAGCCGCTGGGTATTCATACTCGCCGCGACCGGTTCGGCCGTGGGACTGGGTAGTATCTGGAAGTTCCCCTACATGGTCGGGGTCTACGGCGGCGGTGCCTTCGTGCTGATGTTTCTGGCGTGCATCGCGCTGATCGGCATCCCGGTCATGCTTGCTGAAACCCTGATCGGCCGGCGCGCCCGGCAAAGTCCGGCGAACGCCTTGAAGGTGCTGGCGCTGGAAGCCGGGCACTCGGGCAAGTGGTCGTGGGGCGCATTTGCCGGGATGATCACGGCATTGCTGATCCTGTCTTTCTACAGTGTGGTCGGCGGCTGGTCGCTGGATTACATCGTCGACATGGGGCGCGGCGACTTCCAGGGCGCGACGGCCGATCAGGTCGGCGCCTATTTCGGCAATGTCATCTCTAATCCATGGCGCCTGACACTTTGGCATACGATTTTCATGCTGCTGTCGGCCTTCGTCATCGCCAAGGGCGTGGTCGCCGGGCTTGAGCGCAGCTTGCGCATCATGATGCCGCTGCTGTTCGTGATGATCCTGGTATTGCTGGGTTACAGCATGACCACCGGGCATTTCATGGAAGGCGTGCATTTCATGTTCGACTTTCACCCGGAAAAAGTCCTCGACGGCTTGCTGCCAGCGATGGGGCACGCGTTCTTCTCGCTGAGCGTCGGTGTCGGCTCGATCATGATCTACGGCGCTTATATGCCAAAGACCTCTTCGTTGTCCGGTACAGTTGTCGGCGTGGCACTGCTCGATACCTTCGTGTCGCTGGTCGCCGGTCTGGCGTTGTTCCCGATTGTGTTTGCTGGAGGCCTGAATCCTAGCGAGGGGCCTGGCCTGATGTTCGTCAGTCTGCCATTTGCCTTTGGTAATGTGGCCTTCGGCCAACTGATGGGTGTGGTGTTCTTTGTGCTGGTGGCGATTGCAGCCTGGAGTTCGGCAATCTCCCTGCTGGAACCAATGGTTGCCTATCTGGTTGAGCGCACCAAAGTCAGCCGCGCCTGGGTTACTTTCTGGCTGGCGTTCATCTGCTGGTTCGTTGGTCTGGGCACAGTGTTCTCCTTCAATATCTGGAAAGAAGCCAAATTTTTCGTGAACGAAGGCGGGATGTTCCACCTCTACCAATGGGGTGCGCAGAGCGGTCTGGACTTCTTTGGCGTGATCGATTTCTTCACCTCGCGGATCATGTTGCCGCTCGGTGGCCTGTGTTTCGTGCTGTTTGCTGGATGGGTGATGGGGCGTGAAGCGGTACGCGACGAGTTGTCGATCCGCAACCCGGCACTGTTCGCCCTATCCTTGTTTTTGATGCGCTACGTGGCGCCCATCGGCATTCTTGTAGTGTTTGCCGCTCAGCTCTGGAAGTAACGCTCACATGACGACACATATTCAACGATCGGCATTGCTGCCGTACCCGGCGCAGTTTCTCTACGACCTGGTCAACGACGTCGCGCGCTACCCGGAGTTTCTGCCGTGGTGCTCCTCCGCTGAAGTGCTGGAAAGTTCGCCGGAACATATGCGCGCCAGTGTTGGCGTGGCCAAGGGCGGGCTCAGTCAGCATTTCGTGACGCGTAATGCGCTGGTGCCGGGGCAGTCGATCGAAATGAACCTGGAAGAAGGGCCGTTCAATCAACTGCACGGTGTCTGGGTGTTCAAGGTGTTGAACGAGAAAGCCTGCAAGATCAGCCTGGATCTGTCGTTCGACTATGCCGGGCCCTTGGTGCGCGCGACGTTGGGGCCGCTGTTCAATCAGGCCGCCAATACGCTGGTGGACGCGTTCTGTCAGCGCGCCAAGCAGATGCATGGTTGAGCCAGTGATCGAGATAGAGGTGGTGTACGCGGCCGTGGATCGTCAGGTTTTGCGCTCGGTTAGCGTAAATGACGGCGCAACGGTGCGGGCTGCGGTGCTTGCATCGGGTATTGGTAGCGAGTTTCCTGAGCTGAATCTGGCGGAGTGTCCATTGGGCATTTTTGGCAAAGTGGTTGCTGATCCGGATTCGCGGGTAATTCAGGCGGGGGAGCGCGTCGAGATTTACCGCCCATTGCTGGCCGATCCAAAAGAGGTTCGCCGTTTGCGTGCGGCGAAAGCAGCTGAAGCCAAGGCTCGAAACGCATAACAAACCAAATCGCAGGCAATAAAAAACCCGGAATTTCCGGGTTTTTTATTGCCTCGCAAATTATTGCGGCGAGGTGTCCAGCGGCTCTGGTGTCGGAACCGGAACGGTTTCTACACCATCGACGTCCTTCTGGATCTGATCCAGCAAGGAACCTGGCTTCACCGGTTTTTCCGGTGTTGGCTTCTCGGCGTTTTCAGCAGGAGCGGTCACGGTGGTGCCACTGTCCTTGCCGAGAATGGCTTCGTCACGGCTTACGCCCGGCATGAAGTCACCGGACAGGCTGACAAGCTGGTCGTTTGAGTTGAAAATAACGCTGATGCGTTCCTGTTGGCGTTCACCGCCACCCGGTTGCAGGCTGTACAGATAATCCCAGCGATCGGCATGGAACGTGTCGACAAGCAGAGGGTTACCCATAATAAACCGTACTTGCGGCCGGGTCATTCCCGGGCGTAACTGGTCTATCATGTCCTGCGTGACGACATTGCCCTGCTGGATGTCGATTTTGTAAACCCCGGGGAATGAACAACCGGCGAGTGCGAGCAGTCCCACAAAGGTGAAACTGGTTAGCAAGAGCTTGGTGTTTTGCATCGGTGGGCGACTTCCACTATCTTGGCTGGGACAACGTAAACGCCGATCATACCCGCATTAAGAGAAGCTGCGAAGCAGCATCGCGAGAAAGCTGACCATGGTTGAAAATAGCGAACTACGCAAAGCCGGCCTTAAAGTGACCCTGCCACGGGTCAAGATCCTGCAAATGCTCGACTCCACCGAGCAGCGTCACATGAGTGCCGAGGACGTCTATAAGGCGTTGATGGAAGCTGGCGAGGACGTCGGTCTGGCCACGGTTTACCGTGTTCTGACCCAGTTCGAAGCAGCTGGCCTCGTGGTCCGTCACAATTTCGACGGTGGCCACGCGGTATTCGAATTGGCCGATGGTGGTCACCACGATCATATGGTCAACGTGGAGTCGGGTGAAGTCATCGAGTTCTTCGACGAAGAAATCGAAAAACTTCAGAAGTCTATCGTCGAGAAGCATGGCTTCGAGATGGTTGATCACAACCTGGTGCTATACGTGCGCAAGAAAAAGTAAGCATGTCGCGCGAATTTCGGTTCGCGAAACGAGCGAAGGCGACCCAAGGGTCGCCTTCGTGCTTTCTGCCATCTTTAAACTTTTGCGGTGACGACCATTTTCTTGGCGTGGGCCAGGGACTCCTTGGTTAAGTCGATGCCGCCGAGCATTCGCGCCACTTCTTCTATACGGTCATTTTTGCTCAATTTGGAGACGGCTGTGTGCGTTGCCTCTTCGCCCCGAACCTTGTGTACGAATAAATGTTGATGCCCTTGCGCCGCTACTTGGGGCAGGTGAGTCACTGTCAGTACCTGGCCGCGCTCGCCGAGGCGGCGCAATAACTGGCCGACGATTTCAGCGGTCGGGCCGCCGATGCCTACGTCGACTTCGTCGAATACCAATGTTGGCACACGAGACGTTTGCGCGGTGATGACCTGAATAGCCAGGCTTATCCGTGACAACTCGCCACCGGATGCCACTTTCGCCAGCGCCTTCAACGGTTGGCCGGGGTTAGCGCTGACCAGCAGTTCAACCTGTTCCAGTCCATTAGGTAGCAGTTCGTCGCTGCAGTTGGCGCGCAACTCAATGGTGAAGCGCCCACCGGGCATGCCCAGTCGCTGAATCTCCTGCTCCACCGCGCTGGCGAGGCTGCCGGCAGCACGATGCCGCAAATCGCTCAGCTCCCGTGCCTTCTCCTGATAGTGGCGGGCATAGGAGGCCAGTTCCTCACCCAGGCGCTCAATGGATTCGTCATTGGCGTTGAGGGTTTCGATCTCATCCAGCAATTTCTGCTGCATTTCGCCGACTTCGGTGGGTTGAATCCGGTGTTTGCGTGCCAGGGTATAGATAGCGTCGAGGCGTTCTTCCAGATATTGCAGGCGCGCTGGATCGGCATCGAAGTTATCGAGGAAGCGATTGAGTTCGCCAACGGCTTCTTCTACCTGAATCTGTGCGCTGGTGAGCAAACTGCTGGCTTCGCCCAGTGCGCCAACGGAATTGTTCACGCTCGACAGGCGATTAAGGCTGGCGGTCAGCGCGTTCAGCACATTGCCGGAATCGCTCTCGCTGCATTGCTCGACCACTTGCCGGCAAATGCCCAGCAGCGTCTCGGCGTTGGTCAGGTTTTTGTGTTCCTGCTCCAGTTGCTCCAACTCGTTGTCACCCAGGCCGAGGTTTTCCAACTCTTCGAGTTGATAGCTCAGCAATTGGTGGCGCGCGCGTTGTTCGTCGCCGGAATTGGAGAGACGCTCCAGCTCCTGACGAGTCTGGCGCCAGCGCTGGGCGGCGAGCTGAACCTGGCGGGCCAGGTCGGTAGCGCCGGCGTACTCGTCCAGCAAGCGACGATGGGTATCGGTTTTCAGCAGGGACTGGTGTTCATGCTGGCTGTGGATATCGATCAACAACTCGCCCAATGACTTGAGGTCGCCGAGCGGGCAGGGGGTGCCGTTGATGTAGCCGCGTGAACGACCTTCCGAGGTGATCACCCGGCGCAGAATGCACGGGCCATCGGTCTCCAGATCGCGCTCGGCCAGCCATGCGCTGGCTTCAGGGATGTCCGCCAGATCGAAGGTCGCGAGGATGTCGGCCTTGTCGGCGCCGGGGCGCACCACGCCGCTGTCGGCACGATCACCGAGGGTCAGGCCCAGCGCATCGAGCATGATCGACTTGCCGGCGCCGGTTTCACCCGTGATCACGCTCATCCCGCGATCAAGTTCGAGATCGAGATGTTCAACGATGGCGTAGTTATGTACGGACAGGTGCACCAGCATAAAGGCCGCTCCCAAGCTAAAGGTCTGGTTATTTATACAGTGTTTTGTTTCGCGCTGACAATGCCCTCCCTTAGGTCGATTTGCTTGAACCGAAAATCTGCTTAGCGCATTGAGGAATGAAGATTCGACACTTTTTTGTAGGGTTAATGTTTGAAGGCCCTTGAAGCCTGATTTTGCGGCCCCATATATCGGGGCAGAAGCGCGAGTCAGGCTCGCGGACGAAATTGAAAGGAGAATTCTATGGCTGACGAACAGACAGTAGATACGCAAAACCCAGAAGCCAATCAGGCGCCCGAAGGTTCGGGTGATGACCTGGCGACCCGTGTACAAGTGCTCGAAGAGCAATTGGCCGCCGCGCAGGATCAGTCTCTGCGTGTTGCTGCCGATCTGCAGAACGTCCGTCGCCGTGCTGAGCAGGACGTCGAGAAGGCGCACAAGTTTGCCCTGGAAAAATTCGCCGGCGACCTGTTGCCGATCGTCGACAGCCTGGAGCGCGGCCTCGAGCTGTCGAACCCGGACGACGAAAGCATCCGTCCGATGCGCGAAGGCATCGAGCTGACGCTGAAAATGTTCCATGACACCCTCAAGCGTTATCAGCTGGAAGCGATCGACCCGCATGGCGAGCCGTTCAACGCCGTTCAGCATCAGGCGATGGCCATGCAGGAAAGCGCCGACGTAGAACCGAACAGCGTTCTGAAGGTGTTCCAGAAGGGCTACCAGCTCAACGGTCGCCTGCTGCGTCCGGCCATGGTTGTGGTCAGCAAGGCGCCTGCGCCAATTTCGCCTTCGATTGACGAGAAGGCTTGAAATTAGCCGCAAGGCCCCCATTTAGAAGTCAAGCGTTTAAGTATTACCGCAGTTAGCCACCACTGCTGCGGCAAAAAAATCCAAAGTTTCGGGAGAGTTAACATGGGCAAAATTATCGGTATCGACCTGGGGACTACCAACTCCTGCGTCTCCGTGCTGGAAAACGGCAAAGCAAAAGTTATCGAAAACGCTGAAGGCGCGCGTACCACGCCGTCGATCATCGCTTACGCCAACGATGGCGAAATTCTGGTAGGTCAGTCGGCCAAGCGTCAGGCTGTGACCAACCCGCACAACACTCTGTACGCGGTAAAGCGTCTGATCGGTCGTCGTTTCGACGAAGAAGTTGTGCAGAAAGACATCCAGATGGTCCCTTACAAGATCGTCAAGGCTGACAACAACGACGCCTGGGTTGAAGTGAACGGCCAGAAAATGGCACCGCCACAAATCTCGGCTGAAATCCTGAAAAAGATGAAGAAGACCGCCGAAGACTACCTCGGCGAGACCGTGACTGAAGCGGTGATCACCGTTCCGGCCTACTTCAACGACAGCCAGCGTCAGGCGACCAAAGATGCCGGCCGCATCGCGGGTCTGGACGTAAAACGTATCATCAACGAACCGACCGCAGCCGCTCTGGCTTACGGTATGGACAAGGCCAAGGGCGATCACACCGTGATCGTTTATGACCTGGGTGGTGGTACTTTCGACGTTTCCGTGATCGAGATTGCTGAAGTTGATGGCGAGCACCAGTTCGAAGTTCTGGCCACCAACGGTGACACGTTCCTCGGCGGTGAAGACTTCGATATTCGTCTGATCGACTACCTCGTTGACGAATTCAAGAAAGAAAGCGGCATGAACCTCAAAGGTGATCCGCTGGCCATGCAGCGCCTGAAAGAAGCCGCTGAGAAAGCCAAGATCGAGCTGTCGTCCGCTCAGTCGACCGACGTCAACCTGCCGTACATCACTGCAGACGCGACCGGTCCTAAGCACCTGAACGTGAAGATCTCGCGTGCCAAGCTGGAAGCACTGGTTGAAGACCTGGTTCAGCGCACCATCGAACCTTGCCGCATCGCCATGAAAGACGCTGGTCTGGACGTTGGCGCGATCAACGACGTGATTCTGGTCGGTGGTCAGACCCGTATGCCGCTGGTGCAGAAGCTGGTTACCGATTTCTTCGGTAAAGAAGCTCGTAAAGACGTTAACCCAGACGAAGCTGTTGCCATGGGTGCCGCGATTCAGGGTGCTGTTCTGGCCGGTGACGTGAAAGACGTTCTGCTGCTCGACGTCAGCCCGCTGACCCTGGGTATCGAAACCATGGGTGGCGTGATGACCGCGCTGATCGAGAAAAACACCACGATTCCTACCAAGAAATCGCAAGTGTTCTCGACTGCCGACGACAACCAGGGCGCTGTGACCATTCACGTGCTGCAGGGCGAGCGTAAGCAAGCCACTCAGAACAAGTCCCTGGGCAAGTTCGACCTGGCCGACATTCCACCTGCCCCACGTGGCGTGCCGCAGATCGAAGTGACCTTCGACATCGACGCTAACGGCATTCTGCACGTTGGTGCGAAAGACAAGGCTACCGGCAAGACCCAGTCGATCGTGATCAAGGCCAACTCCGGTCTGTCCGACGAAGAAATCGAGCGCATGGTGCGTGACGCCGAAGCCAACGCTGAGGAAGACCGCAAGTTCGAAGAGCTGGCCGCTGCCCGTAACCAGGGTGACGCACTGGTTCACTCGACGCGCAAAATGATCGCTGACGCGGGCGACAAGGTCACCGCCGAAGAGAAGACTGCGATCGAAGCGGCTGTGGCTGCTCTGGAAGTAGCTGTCAAAGGCGACGACAAGGCTGCCATCGACGCCAAGGTTGAGGAGCTGTCGAAAGTCTCCGCTCCGGTTGCTCAGAAGATGTACGCCGAACAGGCTCAGCCAGCTGATGGCGCAGCCCCGCAAGGCGAATCGGCTGAGAAGGCTGACGACGTTGTCGATGCAGAGTTCGAAGAAGTCAAAGACCACAAGTAAGTTGTTGGTCGGCCGGTTGACTGCCTTCAGGCAGTGACTGGTAGGATGTCGCCGCGCGGGAGCTAGCTCCCGCGTTGGCGTATCTGGAATACGCGAATTTTTACAGCATGCGACAAGCCTCGCGTGTTGGCGGTATGGCCGGGAATGCTCCTGCTTTTCGTGCCGCAAGTACCGCAAGAAACAAAGACCAGGATCGTTGAATTGACGTGAGTTGGGTCCGGGCCTGTATTGGGGCTCAACGAGTTTGGCCATCCTCAGGAGGGGTTTGCCGAACGTCCTCAAGAGTGCAGAAGACTTATGGCAAAGCGTGACTATTACGAAGTGTTGGGTGTTGAGCGCGGCTCAAGCGATGCGGACCTGAAGAAGGCTTACCGTCGTCTGGCGATGAAGCACCACCCGGACCGTAATCCCGATGACAAAGCGTCGGAAGAAATGTTCAAAGAGGCCAACGAGGCCTATGAAGTGCTGTCCGACTCGAGCAAGCGTGCGGCGTACGACCAGTACGGTCATGCCGGTGTCGACCCGAGCATGGGTGGCGGCGGTGCCGGTTTCGGCGGTCAGAATTTCTCGGACATCTTTGGTGATGTCTTCAGTGATTTCTTCGGTGGCGGTCGCGGCGGTTCCCGTGGCGGCGCTCAGCGTGGTAGCGACTTGCGCTACACCCTGGAACTGAATCTGGAAGAAGCGGTGCGCGGCACGTCGGTGAATATCCGCGTTCCGACATTGGTCAACTGTAAACCTTGCGATGGCTCTGGCGCGAAGAAAGGCTCGTCGCCATCGACGTGCCCGACCTGCGGTGGCATCGGTCAGGTGCGTATGCAGCAAGGCTTCTTCTCGGTGCAGCAAACCTGCCCGCGTTGCCATGGCCAGGGCAAGATCATTTCCGATCCGTGCGACTCCTGCCACGGTGACGGCCGCGTTGAAGAGTACAAAACCCTGTCGGTCAAAGTGCCGGCTGGCGTCGATACCGGCGACCGCATTCGTCTGTCCGGCGAAGGCGAGGCGGGCACGCAAGGTGGTCCGACGGGCGACCTGTATGTGGTCATCAATGTCCGCGAGCACGACATCTTTCAGCGTGACGGCAAGCATCTGTTCTGTGAAGTGCCGATCAGCTTCGTCGACGCGGCGCTGGGCGGCGAGCTGGAAATTCCGACCCTCGACGGTCGCGTCAAACTGAAAATCCCTGAAGGAACCCAGACCGGCAAGCAGTTCCGTGTGCGCGGCAAAGGCGTGGCGCCGGTGCGTGGCGGTGGTGCAGGCGACTTGATGTGCCGTGTGGCAGTCGAGACGCCGGTCAATCTGAATCGTCGTCAGCGCGAATTGCTGGAAGAGTTCCGCAGCTCGCTGGCTGACGACAATAGCCACTCGCCGAAAACCACCGGTTGGTTCGACGGTGTGAAGCGCTTCTTCGGCGATCTGTAAGGAGTCGGCATGCGACGTATAGCTGTGATGGGCGCTGCTGGGCGCATGGGCAAGATTCTGGTCGAAGCCGTGCAGCAGCGCGCGCCGCTGACCGGTTTGACTGCGGCCGTGGTTCGTCCCGGCAGCACGCTGATCGGCGTCGATGCCGGTGAGCTGGCCTCGCTGGGTCGCATCGGCGTGCCGTTGTCCGGGCATATCGAGGCGGTGGCTGAAGAGTTCGATGTATTGATCGACTTCACCCTGCCGGAAGTGATGCTGAAAAACCTCGCGTTCTGCCGCAAGGCCGGCAAGGCGATGGTCATCGGCACCACCGGTCTGGACGCTGCGCAGAAGCAGTTGCTGGTCGAGGCGGGCAAGGACATTCCTATCGTCTTCGCGGCCAACTTCAGTGTCGGCGTCAATCTGTCGCTGAAGCTGCTGGATATGGCCGCGCGCGTGCTGGGCGACGATGCCGATATCGAAATTATCGAAGCGCATCACCGTCACAAGATCGATGCGCCGTCGGGTACGGCGTTGCGTATGGGTGAAGTGATCGCCAGTGCGCTGGATCGTGATCTGCAGAAAGTTGCGGTTTACGGGCGTGAGGGTCATACCGGTGCTCGTGAGCGTGAAACCATTGGCTTCGCTACCGTGCGCGGTGGTGATGTGGTGGGTGATCACACCGTACTGTTCGCCTGCGAAGGTGAGCGTCTGGAGATCACGCACAAGGCGTCGAGCCGCATGACGTTCGCCAAGGGTGCGGTGCGTGCCGCCCTGTGGCTGGACGGTCGCGAGCCGGGTCTGTACGACATGCAAGACGTGCTCGACCTGCGTTGATACACTGCTGAACCCGGCGCAAACGCCCTGTTTGCGCTGGTTTTTCTCCGCTTGGCGACGACCTGTCGCATTCTCCGGCCTTTTCGGCTCTTTAGCGGTGGACCAAAAAAGCCTTTTTCTGTAAGCTACAGCTTTAGTGTGTCCACTAAAAGCGCGCAGAATAATTCAGTGAAGAAGCGGGGTGACGTGTCCATACGTCACTCCGCTTTTTTACAACCTGCGATCGCCCTTTCATGCGTTATTTACGGGAGGTCTTCTTGACTAAGCCAGCCATACTTGCCCTTGCTGATGGCAGCATTTTTCGCGGCGAAGCCATTGGTGCCGACGGTCAAACCGTTGGTGAGGTGGTGTTCAACACCGCAATGACCGGCTATCAGGAAATCCTTACCGATCCTTCCTACGCCCAACAGATCGTTACCCTGACTTACCCGCACATCGGCAACACCGGCACCACGCCGGAAGATGCCGAGTCCGATCGCGTCTGGTCCGCTGGCCTGGTTATCCGTGACCTGCCGCTGGTAGCGAGCAACTGGCGTAACACGATGTCCCTGTCCGACTACCTGAAAGCCAACAATGTTGTGGCCATCGCCGGTATCGACACCCGTCGCCTGACCCGCATCCTGCGTGAAAAAGGCGCTCAGAACGGCTGCATCATGGCCGGCGACAACATCTCCGAAGAAGCGGCAATCGCCGCGGCGCAAGGCTTTCCGGGCCTGAAGGGCATGGATCTGGCGAAAGTCGTCAGCACCAAGACTCAATACGAATGGCGCTCGACTGTCTGGGATCTGAAGACCGACAGCCACGCGACCATCGATGCCTCCGAGCTGCCTTACCATGTGGTTGCCTACGACTACGGCGTCAAGGTCAACATCCTGCGCATGCTGGTCGAGCGCGGTTGCCGCGTCACCGTGGTGCCTGCCCAGACGCCAGCCGCTGATGTGCTGGCACTGAAGCCGGACGGCGTGTTCCTGTCCAACGGCCCTGGTGATCCGGAGCCATGCGACTACGCGATCAAGGCGATCAAGGAAGTGCTGGAAACCGAAATTCCGGTATTCGGCATCTGCCTCGGCCACCAACTGCTGGCTCTGGCCTCCGGCGCCAAGACTCTGAAAATGGGCCACGGCCACCACGGTGCCAACCACCCGGTGCAGGATCTGGACACTGGCGTGGTGATGATCACCAGCCAGAACCACGGTTTCGCGGTAGACGAAGAAACCCTGCCAGCCAACGTGCGTGCGATCCACAAATCGCTGTTCGACGGCACCCTGCAAGGCATCGAGCGCACCGACAAGAGCGCGTTCAGCTTCCAGGGTCACCCTGAAGCGAGCCCGGGCCCGAACGATGTCGCGCCACTGTTCGACCGCTTCATCAACGAGATGGCCAAGCGACGCTAAGCGTTCGCCTTGAGACTGTAGAGAGAAGCCCCTCGAGGGCGGCCCCGACACCGGTGGCCCCCTCGGGACTTCAGAAATCGATCAAGACGGCTTGCCGACTGACCTGCGGATTTGAGTGACAAACCCATGCCAAAACGTACAGACATTAAAAGCATCCTGATTCTCGGCGCTGGCCCGATCGTTATCGGCCAGGCCTGCGAATTCGACTACTCCGGCGCCCAGGCCTGCAAAGCCCTGCGCGAAGAGGGTTACCGCGTCATCCTGGTGAACTCCAACCCGGCCACCATCATGACCGACCCGGACATGGCCGACGCGACCTACATCGAGCCGATCAAGTGGCAGACCGTTGCCAAGATCATCGAAAAAGAGCGTCCGGATGCCGTGCTGCCAACCATGGGCGGCCAGACCGCTCTGAACTGCGCCCTGGACCTGGAACGCGAAGGCGTTCTGGAAAAGTTCGGCGTAGAAATGATCGGCGCCAACGCTGACACCATCGACAAGGCTGAAGACCGTTCGCGTTTCGACAAGGCGATGAAATCCATCGGTCTGGCGTGCCCGCGTTCCGGTATCGCCCACAGCATGGAAGAAGCTAACGCGGTTCTCGAAACCCTCGGCTTCCCGTGCATCATCCGTCCGTCCTTCACCATGGGCGGCACCGGTGGCGGTATCGCGTACAACCGTGAAGAGTTCGAAGAAATCTGCGCCCGTGGTCTGGACCTGTCGCCGACCAAAGAGCTGCTGATCGACGAATCGCTGATCGGCTGGAAAGAATATGAGATGGAAGTTGTCCGCGACAAAAAGGACAACTGCATCATCGTCTGCTCGATCGAAAACTTCGACCCGATGGGCGTGCACACCGGTGACTCGATCACCGTGGCTCCTGCGCAAACCCTGACCGACAAGGAATACCAGATCCTGCGTAACGCCTCCCTGGCGGTACTGCGCGAGATCGGCGTCGAGACTGGCGGTTCCAACGTTCAATTCGGTATCTGCCCGAACACTGGCCGCATGGTCGTGATCGAAATGAACCCGCGTGTATCGCGTTCCTCGGCACTGGCCTCGAAAGCCACCGGTTTCCCGATCGCCAAAGTCGCGGCCAAACTGGCTGTGGGCTACACCCTCGACGAACTGTCGAACGACATCACCGGCGGCAAGACCCCGGCGTCCTTCGAGCCGTCGATCGACTACGTCGTGACCAAGTTGCCACGCTTTGCCTTCGAGAAATTCGCCAAGGCTGACGCACGCCTGACCACTCAGATGAAGTCGGTTGGTGAAGTCATGGCCATCGGCCGTACCTTCCAGGAATCCCTGCAGAAAGCTCTGCGCGGTCTGGAAGTGGGCGTTTGCGGTCTTGACGAGAAGCTCGACCTGAGCAACCCGGAAAGCATGAGCGTGCTCAAGCGCGAACTGACCGTGCCGGGCGCCGAGCGTATCTGGTACGTGGCGGACGCTTTCCGCGCCGGCCTGTCGGTCGAAGACATCTTCGGCATGAACATGATCGATCCGTGGTTCCTGGTGCAGATCGAAGATCTGATCAAGGAAGAAGAGAAGGTCAAGACCCTCGGTCTGTCCGCTATCGACCGCGACCTGATGTTCAAGCTCAAGCGCAAAGGCTTCTCCGATCAGCGTCTGGCCAAGCTGTTGGGCGTGACCGAGAAAAACCTGCGTACGCACCGTCAGAAGCTGGAAGTGTTCCCGGTCTACAAGCGCGTTGACACCTGCGCCGCCGAGTTCGCCACTGATACCGCTTACCTCTACTCGACGTACGAGGAAGAGTGCGAAGCCGCGCCGTCGGGCCGCGACAAGATCATGATTCTGGGTGGCGGTCCGAACCGTATCGGCCAGGGTATCGAGTTCGACTACTGCTGCGTTCACGCTGCCCTCGCTCTGCGCGAAGACGGCTACGAAACCATCATGGTCAACTGCAACCCGGAAACCGTTTCCACCGACTACGACACTTCCGACCGTCTGTACTTCGAGCCGGTAACCCTGGAAGACGTACTGGAAATCTGCCGTGTCGAGAAGCCGAAAGGCGTGATCGTCCAGTACGGCGGCCAGACCCCGCTGAAACTGGCGCGTGCTCTGGAAGCCGCCGGCGTGCCGATCATCGGCACCAGCCCTGACGCCATCGACCGCGCTGAAGACCGTGAGCGCTTCCAGCAAATGGTTGAGCGCCTGAACCTGCGTCAGCCGCCAAACGCCACTGTTCGCAGCGAAGACGAAGCAGTTCGCGCTGCCGCGAAAATCGGTTATCCGCTGGTGGTGCGCCCGTCCTATGTGCTGGGCGGCCGTGCGATGGAAATCGTTTATAAGGAAGACGAGCTCAAGCGTTACCTGCGTGACGCGGTGCAAGTGTCCAACGACAGCCCGGTGCTGCTCGACCACTTCCTCAACTGCGCCATCGAGATGGACGTGGATGCGGTCTGCGACGGCAAAGACGTCGTCATCGGCGCGATCATGCAGCACATCGAACAGGCTGGCGTTCACTCCGGTGACTCCGCGTGCTCGCTGCCGCCGTACTCGCTGCCGGCGCACATCCAGGACGAGATGCGCGAACAGGTCAAGAAAATGGCCTTGGAACTGGGCGTTGTCGGCCTGATGAACGTGCAGTTGGCGCTGCAAGGCGAAGACATCTACGTCATCGAAGTCAACCCGCGCGCTTCCCGTACCGTACCGTTCGTGTCGAAGTGCATCGGTGTCTCCCTGGCGATGATCGCTGCCCGCGTGATGGCCGGTAAGACCCTGAAAGAAATCGGCTTCACCAAAGAAATCATCCCGAACTTCTACAGCGTGAAAGAGGCGGTGTTCCCGTTCGCCAAATTCCCTGGCGTTGACCCGATCCTCGGCCCAGAAATGAAGTCGACCGGTGAAGTGATGGGCGTCGGCGATACCTTTGGTGAAGCATTCGCCAAAGCCCAGATGGGCGCCAGCGAAGTGTTGCCAACCGGCGGTACTGCGTTCATCAGCGTGCGTGACGACGACAAGCCGCTGGTTGCAGGTGTAGCCCGCGATCTGATCAACTTGGGCTTCGAAGTGGTCGCCACTGCCGGCACTGCCAAGCTGATCGAAGCCGCAGGCCTGAAAGTGCGCCGTGTGAACAAGGTGACCGAGGGTCGTCCGCACGTGGTCGACATGATCAAGAATGACGAAGTCACGCTGATCATCAACACCACCGAAGGTCGTCAGTCGATCGCTGATTCGTACTCCATTCGTCGTAATGCCTTGCAGCACAAGATCTATTGCACCACCACCATTGCTGCTGGCGAAGCTATCTGTGAAGCGTTGAAGTTCGGTCCGGAAAAGACCGTGCGTCGCTTGCAGGATCTACACGCAGGATTGAAGGCATGATCAAATACCCAATGACTGTCCAGGGCGCTAAAGCCCTGGAAGAAGAACACGCTCACCTGACCAAGGTCGTCCGTCCGAAGCTCAGCCAGGACATCGGTACGGCCCGCGAGTTGGGTGACTTGAAGGAAAACGCTGAATACCATGCCGCCCGCGAACAGCAGGGCATGGTCGAAGCGCGGATTCGTGATATCGAAGGCCGGATTCAGAATCAGGTCATCATTGACGTCACGTCGATTCCGCACACCGGCAAAGTGATTTTCGGTACTACCGTCGAAATCGCCAACGTCGAGACCGATGAAAGCGTCACTTACCACATCGTGGGTGAGGATGAGGCTGACTTCAAACTCGGCAAGATTTCGGTCGGCTCGCCTTTGGCCCGTGCCTTGATCGGCAAGGAAGAGGGCGATGTGGTCGCCGTGAAAACGCCGAGCGGCGTGATCGAGTACGAGATTGTCGAAGTCCGTCACATCTGAAAAAGGGCGCCCGCTGCATGCGGGCGCCATGCTTTGGCAGCTGACCCAGATGCTTTGGGTCGGCGGTCTATGGCTGATACATCTCGGTTTGCAGCCGGCGCTGGGCAGGATTGGCCTGGCGCCACTGCTGATCGATGAAGTGGCCAGTGCATTTGAAGTGCTGGTGGTGAGTTTCGCCGCCGCATGCGTGATATTTCAGGCTTTGGTGCTGGTACAGGCCGAGGGCCTTGGCAGTCTATGGCGGGATTTTCGTGGGCAGGTGCTGTTGATGGCGTTGTATGCGTGTGCGATGTTTGTCGCAGTGCGTGTCGGCTGGCCGGATGCGCAGCGCTGGCAGGTGTTCAGTTATCTGGTTCTGGGCTTTTCCGGGCTGGTGCTGGTGATGCAGCCGGTGCCGGGATGGAGTGGCAGGGTGCGCGAAGCACACCCTTGACCCTTGTCATCACTTGAAGCGATGAACGTTCGACAGCTGCTTGTTGGCGCTGAAGTTCTTGCGGTAAACCAGTGCCATCTTGCCGATGACCTGTACCAGGTCCGCTTTGCCAACCTTGCACAGTTCTGCGATATGCGCCAGGCGCGACTCGCGATCGAGAATGTTGAGCTTGATTTTGATCAGCTCGTGATCCGCCAAGGCGCGTTCAAGTTCGGCTAAAACACCTTCAGTCAAACCGTTGTCAGCCACCGTCAAAACTGGCTTCAGGTGGTGGCCAATGGATTTGTACTGTTTCTTCTGCTCTGGAGTGAGCGGCATAATCTGACCCTTTCGTCTGGATTCTGTAAAATGGCGGCCATTTTACCCGAGGGTTCGTGGATCCGCCCAATTAATCACGACCCTAATCATCGAGGTGCCCAATGGCGCGTTCCAAGACAAGCCTTGGTTGGCTGAAACGACATGTCAACGATCCCTATGTGAAGCAAGCACAGAAGGATGGCTACCGCTCGCGTGCGAGTTACAAGCTTCTGGAAGTCCAGGAGAAATACAAGCTGATCCGTCCTGGCATGAGCGTTGTCGACCTGGGTGCTGCGCCCGGTGGCTGGTCGCAGGTGACTAGCCGGCTGATCGGTGGTCAGGGGCGCTTGATCGCTTCGGACATCCTTGAAATGGACAGCATCCCTGACGTCACCTTCATCCAGGGCGACTTCACCGAGGACGCGGTGCTCGCGCAGATCCTGGAAGCCGTCGGTAATTCGCAGGTAGACCTTGTGATTTCCGATATGGCCCCCAATATGAGTGGTACGCCTGAAGTGGATATGCCGAAAGCCATGTTCCTTTGCGAGCTGGCACTTGATCTGGCAGAGCGGATCCTCAAGCCGGGTGGCAATTTCGTGATCAAGATTTTTCAGGGCGAAGGCTTTGATGTTTATCTGAAGGATGCCCGCAAGAAGTTCGACAAGATCCAGATGATCAAGCCGGACTCCTCTCGTGGCAGCTCTCGCGAGCAATACATGCTGGCTTGGGGTTATCGCGGGCGTAGTGAGTAAAACGAGGTTTTTGTGCGGGGTGATAGGTTTTTAGTATTTCGCCCGGCTAGCATTAACGAATATTGTGTAGAAAGTGTTTCACAAAGGGTTACAGACGGCGCCTGCCAGAGTCGTAGGTAATGTAGTAAGTTAGGCCGGTGAATATCATGCGAAGCGCGCGCCAGTAGCGGAGCTTGCTTCAGAGGGTAGTTAATTGAACGATATGGCAAAGAATCTGATCCTGTGGTTGATCATCGCGGCTGTCCTGGTGACGGTGATGAACAACTTCTCCAGCCCTAACGAGCCGCAGACCCTCAACTATTCCGACTTCATCCAGCAGGTCAAGGATGGCAAGGTCGAGCGCGTAGCGGTTGATGGCTATGTAATCACCGGCAAACGCAATGATGGCGACAGCTTCAAGACCATTCGTCCGGCAATTCAGGACAATGGCCTGATTGGCGATCTGGTCGACAACCACGTTGTGGTTGAAGGCAAGCAGCCTGAACAGCAAAGCATCTGGACCCAGCTTCTGGTGGCCAGCTTCCCGATCCTGGTGATCATCGCGGTGTTCATGTTCTTCATGCGCCAGATGCAGGGCGGTGCCGGTGGCAAGGGCGGGCCGATGAGCTTTGGCAAGAGCAAGGCACGCCTGCTCTCCGAAGATCAGGTGAAAACCACATTGGCTGACGTTGCCGGTTGCGACGAAGCCAAGGAAGAAGTCGGCGAGCTGGTTGAATTCCTCCGTGATCCGGGCAAGTTCCAGCGTCTGGGTGGCCGGATCCCTCGAGGTGTGCTGATGGTCGGTCCTCCGGGCACCGGTAAGACCTTGCTGGCCAAGGCGATTGCCGGCGAAGCCAAGGTTCCGTTCTTCACCATATCCGGTTCTGACTTCGTTGAAATGTTTGTCGGTGTCGGTGCCAGCCGTGTTCGTGACATGTTCGAGCAGGCGAAGAAGCATGCGCCTTGCATCATCTTTATCGACGAAATCGACGCCGTCGGTCGCCATCGTGGCGCTGGCATGGGTGGCGGTCACGATGAGCGTGAGCAGACTCTCAACCAGTTGCTGGTTGAGATGGATGGCTTCGAAATGAACGACGGCATCATTGTTATCGCTGCAACCAACCGTCCTGACGTACTTGACCCTGCGCTGCTGCGTCCGGGCCGTTTCGACCGTCAGGTTGTCGTCGGTCTGCCGGATATCCGTGGTCGCGAGCAGATTCTCAAGGTTCACATGCGTAAAGTGCCAATGGGTGACGACGTCGCTCCGGCCGTTATCGCGCGTGGTACTCCGGGCTTCTCCGGTGCTGACCTGGCTAATCTGGTCAACGAAGCGTCGCTGTTCGCTGCACGGAGCGGCAAGCGCATCGTCGAAATGAAAGAATTCGAGCTGGCGAAAGACAAGATCATGATGGGCGCCGAGCGCAAATCGATGGTCATGTCCGAGAAAGAGAAACAGAACACCGCTTATCACGAAGCTGGCCACGCCATCGTTGGTCGCGTCGTGCCTGAGCATGATCCGGTCTACAAGGTGTCGATCATTCCGCGCGGTCGTGCGCTGGGTGTAACGATGTTCCTGCCGGAAGAAGATCGTTACAGCCTGTCCAAGCGCGCGCTGATCAGCCAGATCTGCTCGCTGTACGGCGGCCGAATTGCGGAAGAAATGACTCTGGGCTTCGACGGTGTGACTACCGGCGCCTCTAACGACATCATGCGTGCCAGCCAGATTGCGCGGAACATGGTGACCAAGTGGGGTCTGTCGGAAAAGCTCGGTCCGTTGATGTATGCCGAAGAAGAGGGTGAAGTGTTCCTCGGTCGCGGCGGTGGCGGTCAGGCTGCCAGCTTCTCTGGTGAGACAGCCAAGCTGATCGACTCCGAAGTACGCAGCATCATTGACCAGTGCTACGGCACGGCCAAGCAGATCCTCACGGATAACCGTGACAAGCTCGATGCGATGGCTGACGCTCTGATGAAGTACGAGACGATCGATGCCGAGCAAATCGACGATATCATGGCAGGTCGCACGCCTCGCGAACCTCGCGACTGGTCGGGCGGCACCGGTACGCCACCGCCTCCTGTCGTTCGGGATGAGCGTCCGGAAACACCGATTGGCGGTCCGGCTGCTGACGTTTAAGGTTTGAAATGACTTCTGTACAGTCCCTGACCCGGTTGCCTTGCGGCAACCGGGTTCTTGATTTGGCCCAGACGCATGTCATGGGCATTCTCAATGTCACTCCCGACTCTTTCTCTGATGGCGGCCGCTACAGCCAACTCGACGCGGCCTTGCGCCACGCTGAATCCATGGTGGCAGCCGGTGCGACGTTGATCGATGTTGGCGGTGAGTCCACTCGACCCGGTGCGCGGGCGGTATCGCCGCTGGAAGAGCTGGAGCGTGTAGCGCCCATCGTGGAACTGATCAATCGCGAGCTCGATGTCATTATTTCGGTCGATACCTCCACGCCAGCCGTGATGCGCGAAACTGCGCGGCTGGGGGCTGGCTTGATCAATGATGTGCGATCGTTGCAACGTGATGGCGCGCTGGATGCTGCTGCGGCGACGGGTTTGCCGGTGTGTTTGATGCATATGCTGGGTGAGCCAGGTGATATGCAGGATAATCCGCAGTATCAGGATGTCACTCTGGAGGTGGGCGAGTTTCTCACCGAGCGGATGTCGGTGTGTGCTTCGGCGGGTATTCCTGCCGAGCGAATCATTCTCGACCCTGGCTTCGGCTTCGCCAAAACCCTGCAGCACAATCTAAGCTTGTTCAAGCATATGGAAGCCCTGCATGCGTTGGGTCGACCGTTGTTGGTCGGTGTTTCGCGAAAAAGCATGATTGGACACGCCTTGAATCGTCCCGTAGGCGAGCGCCTTTTTGGTGGGCTGGCCCTGGCAGCGCTGGCGTCGGTAAAGGGTGCGCGTATATTGCGCGTCCATGATGTAGCGGAAACGGTAGATGTGGTGCGGATGATCGCGGCCGTGGAATCAGCCGAATAAGAATGATGGAGCGCTTATGAGCAAGAAATATTTTGGTACTGACGGCATTCGTGGTCGCGTCGGTGAATACCCGATTACTCCTGACTTCATGCTCAAGCTCGGCTGGGCTGCCGGCATGGCGTTCCGCAAGATGGGCGCCTGCAAGGTGCTGGTCGGCAAGGACACGCGAATTTCCGGTTATATGTTCGAGTCGGCTCTTGAAGCCGGTCTGACATCGGCTGGTGCTGATGTAATGCTGCTTGGTCCGATGCCGACGCCGGCCATCGCTTATCTGGCGCGCACGTTTCAGGCTGAGGCCGGTATTGTGATTAGTGCATCGCACAATCCTCATGATGATAACGGCATCAAATTCTTCTCCGGCAAAGGCACCAAGCTGCCCGATGAACTGGAGTTGATGATCGAAGAGTTGCTCGATGCTCCAATGACCGTGGTCGAGTCGAGCAAGATCGGCAAAGTTTCACGAATCAACGATGCATCTGGTCGCTACATTGAATTCTGCAAGAGCAGTGTGCCCACCGGCACCAACTTCTCCGGTCTCAAGATCGTCATCGATTGTGCCCATGGCGCGACCTATAAAGTTGCCCCAAGTGTTTTCCGCGAGCTCGGTGCCGAGGTTGTCGTGCTGTCGGCCCAGCCCAATGGTCTGAATATCAACGAAAACTGCGGCTCGACCCATATGGACCAGTTGCAGGCAGCTGTACTGGCTGAGCACGCCGATCTGGGGATCGCTTTTGACGGCGATGGTGATCGGGTCTTGATGGTCGATCACACGGGGGCCATCGTTGATGGTGATGAACTGCTGTTCATCATTGCCCGCGATCTGCATGAACGTGGCAAATTACAGGGTGGGGTGGTGGGTACTCTGATGAGTAACCTCGGTCTGGAGTTGGCCCTTGCCGATCTTTCGATCCCATTCATTCGTGCCAATGTTGGCGACCGCTATGTAATTGCTGAACTGCTGGAGCGCAATTGGCTGGTCGGTGGTGAAAACTCGGGGCATATCGTTTGCTTCAATCACACCACCACCGGCGACGCGATCATCGCAGCGTTGCAAGTGCTGATGGCGCTCAAGGCGCGTAATGAAGGTCTCGCACAGACCCGGCAGGCCTTGCGCAAGTGCCCTCAGGTTCTGATCAATGTGCGTTTTGGTGGTGGCGAAAGCCCGCTGGAACACCCGGCTGTCAAGGAGGCCAGTGCGCGTGTTACTCAGGCAATGGCTGGCCGCGGTCGCGTGCTTTTGCGCAAGTCCGGGACAGAGCCTCTGGTGCGCGTAATGGTCGAAGGCGAGGACGAAACCCTTGTTCGCAACTACGCCGAAGAGCTGGCAAAACTGGTAACTGAAGTTTCTGCCTGATACGGCTTGCAAGCCATGATTGTGTTGGGTAACATCTGCGCCCACTTTGACCGACGAGGTACAGCATGCGTCGCCCTATGGTAGCTGGTAACTGGAAGATGCACGGTACCCGCGCCAGCGTCGCTGAGCTGATCAACGGCCTTCGTCATCTGGCCTTGCCAAGCGGTGTTGATGTCGCGGTATTCCCGCCTTGCTTGTATATCAATCAAGTGATTGATGGCTTGAAAGGCAAGTCGATTTCGGTCGGCGCGCAGAATTCTGCGGTGGAATCCATGCAAGGTGCATTGACCGGTGAAGTTGCACCGAGTCAGTTGGTGGATGCAGGCTGTTCCCTGGTGCTTGTCGGGCACTCCGAGCGTCGCCAGATAATGGGCGAGCGGGACGGGATGCTGAATCGCAAGTTTGCAGCTGCGCAGGCATGTGGCTTGATTCCGGTGTTGTGTATAGGGGAGACCCTTGAGCAGCGCGAAGCCGGGAAAACTCTTGAGGTTGTCGGGCGTCAGCTGGGCAGCATCATCGAGGAGCTGGGTGTCGGTGCTTTTGCCAAGGCGGTCATTGCTTACGAGCCGGTCTGGGCTATTGGTACCGGACTGACTGCAACGCCGCAGCAAGCTCAGGATGTGCATAAAGCCATTCGCGAGCAGCTGGCGGCAGAGAATTCTGAAGTCGCACGAGGTGTGCGGCTTCTATACGGCGGCAGCGTGAAGGCGGCCAATGCGGTCGAACTGTTCGGCATGCCGGATATCGATGGGGGGCTCATTGGTGGAGCTTCCCTGAATGCAGATGAGTTCGGTGCGATTTGTCGCGCCGCGGGAAACTGAAAAAATGCTGGAAACAGTCGTAGTCGTTTTTCATCTGCTGGGTGCATTGGGCGTAGTTGCTCTGGTTTTGCTGCAGCAGGGTAAGGGTGCGGACGCTGGCGCGTCTTTCGGAGCAGGTGCTTCAAATACTGTGTTCGGAAGCCAAGGTTCCTCTACCTTTCTTAGTAAGTTTACTGCTATACTTGCCGCCGGTTTCTTCATAACCAGCTTGGGGTTAGGTTACTTTGCTAAAGAGAAGGCTCATCAGCTGACTCAAGCAGGTTTGCCAGATCCAGCAGTGTTGGAAGTGCCTAAGCAACAACAACCGGCTTCTGATGATGTTCCGGTGCTTCAAGAGCAAAAGTCGGCTACTCCAGCGACTGACGTACCTCCAGCTCAAGAGCAGAAGTAAGAAGAGTTTCAAACGTAGTTTTGCCGAGGTGGTGGAATTGGTAGACACGCAACCTTGAGGTGGTTGTGCCCATAGGGTGTAGGGGTTCGAGTCCCCTTCTCGGTACCAATTAGTCAGGAAAGCCCGCTGTTGCGGGCTTTCTTGCAGGTGGAAGGTTACATTGACCCAATAAGGGATCGGTCGTATACTTCCGCCCCAGCTTTGTCGCGGGGTGGAGCAGTCTGGTAGCTCGTCGGGCTCATAACCCGAAGGTCGTCGGTTCAAATCCGGCCCCCGCAACCAGTTTAAGGAGCCCCTTTTAAGGGGCTTTTTGTTAGCTGGACACTTTCAACGCCGCTGTTCGACGGCGTTTCAAGGATGGGCGTTAAGCCCATTTTTTTATTTTGCAAAGCATGCACATATCATGCACTAGGGGGTTCAGGTGTCGAGCAAGCTAGAAGAGTTGCAGGCCTTGCTGGCCCCGGTGGTCGTGGCCCTGGGCTATGAATGCTGGGGTATCGAGTTTTCGGCTCAGGGTCGTCACTCGATGTTGCGCGTTTATATCGATAAAGAGGGCGGCGTGCTGGTGGACGATTGCGCCATTGTCAGCCGTCAGATCAGCGGTGTGCTGGATGTTGAAGATCCAATCTCCGTTGAATACACCCTCGAAGTTTCCTCGCCTGGCATGGAGCGCCCACTGTTCACTCTTGAGCAGTTTGCAAAGTTTGCCGGTGAACAAGTGAAGATCAAGCTGCGTTCGCCTTTTGAAGGGCGCCGCAACTTTCAGGGCCTTCTGCGCGGTGTAGAAGAGCAGGATGTCGTGGTGCAGGTAGACGACCATGAGTTCCTGTTGCCGATCGATATGATCGACAAGGCCAACATTATTCCCAGTTTTGACTGAGACGCGGATCCCGCGGATCCAATGGCTTGCGAAAGGCGAGGCGTACGATGAGCAAAGAAGTACTGCTGGTTGTTGAGTCGGTATCCAATGAAAAGGGCGTACCGGCAAGCGTAATTTTTGAAGCGCTGGAGCTGGCTTTGGCCACTGCTACCAAAAAGCGTTTTGAGGACGAAGTTGACCTGCGTGTGGAAATTAACCGCCACACCGGGGCATACGAAACTTTCCGTCGCTGGACGGTCGTCGAAGAGAACGATCTTGACGATCCGGCTATCGAAACCTGGCCAAGCAAGGTTGCCGAAACGCATCCAGGTGCTCAGGTAGGTGACGTCGTCGAAGAGAAGATCGAATCCATCGAGTTCGGGCGTATTGCTGCACAGACTGCCAAGCAAGTCATCGTGCAAAAAGTACGTGAAGCCGAGCGCGCTCAAGTGGTTGACGCTTATCGCGAGCGCCTTGGTGAGATCATCTCCGGCACCGTGAAAAAAGTCACTCGCGACAACGTGATCGTCGATCTGGGTAACAACGCTGAAGCGTTGCTGGCTCGTGAAGACATCATTTCTCGCGAAACCTTCCGTGTCGGCGTGCGTCTGCGCGCGCTGCTCAAGGAAATCCGCACCGAGAACCGCGGCCCGCAGCTGATCCTGTCGCGTACCGCGCCGGAAATGCTGATCGAGCTGTTCCGCATCGAAGTGCCGGAAATTGCCGAAGGCCTGATCGAAGTAATGGCAGCGTCCCGTGATCCGGGTTCGCGCGCCAAGATCGCCGTCCGCTCCAAGGACAAACGCATCGACCCGCAGGGCGCTTGCATTGGTATGCGCGGTTCGCGCGTCCAGGCAGTGTCGGGCGAGTTGGGCGGTGAGCGTGTGGATATCGTCCTGTGGGACGACAACCCGGCCCAGTTCGTGATCAACGCCATGTCCCCGGCTGAGGTTGCGGCAATTATCGTTGACGAGGATGCCCACGCAATGGACATCGCCGTTGGCGCAGACAATCTGGCTCAGGCCATCGGTCGTGGTGGTCAGAACGTGCGTCTGGCGAGCCAGTTGACTGGCTGGACCCTGAACGTGATGACCGAATCGGACATCCAGGCTAAGCAGCAAGCAGAAACCGGCGACATCCTGCGCAACTTCATCGACGAGCTGGAAGTCGACGAAGAACTGGCTCAGGTGCTGGTAGATGAAGGCTTCACCAGCCTGGAAGAGATTGCCTACGTACCGTTGGAAGAAATGCTCAACATCGACGGCTTTGACGAGGACATCGTCAACGAGCTTCGCGCTCGTGCCAAGGATCGTTTGTTGACCAAAGCCATCGCTACTGAGGAAAAGCTGGCAGACGCCCATCCGGCCGAAGACCTGCTCTCGCTTGAGGGTATGGACAAGGATTTGGCGATGGAACTGGCGGTGCGCGGCGTAATTACCCGCGAAGACCTGGCCGAGCAGTCTATTGACGACCTGCTCGACATCGACGGCATTGACGATGATCGTGCCGGCAAGTTGATCATGGCCGCCCGAGCCCACTGGTTCGAGTAATTAGGCGCGGCCTGAGGAGAGAAGTGCATGACGCAAGTCACGGTGAAACAACTGGCCGATGAGGTCAAAACACCGGTAGAGCGCCTGTTGCAGCAGATGCGTGAGGCAGGTCTGCCGCACACCGCCGCCGAAGAAAATGTGACTGACAGTGAGAAGCAGTCCCTGCTGACTCACTTGAAAAGCAGCCACAAGGCGAAAGTGGAAGAACCACGCAAGATCACGCTGCAGCGTAAAACCACCAGCACCCTGCGTGTGGCTGGTAGCAAGAGCATCAGCGTAGAAGTTCGCAAAAAGAAAGTTTTCGTACAGCGTAGCCCGGAAGAAATCGAAGCCGAGCGCAAGCGTGAACTGGATGAGCGTCGCGCAGTAGAAAATGCTGCCCGTCAGAAGGCTGAAGAAGAAGCCAAGCAACGCGCCGAAGTAGAAGCGCGTAATCAGCCTGCTGCTGCGCAGAACGCTACCAGCGACGCCGTTGCGGCGCCGGCTGCAGTTGCCGAACCTGTTCGCGAAAGCGCGCCGGTGGTTGCCGCTGCTCCAGCTCCATCTGCTGACGTTCGCAACAAGCAGAACGAACAGCGCCGTCCGGACAAGCCACGTGCTGACGATAACAATCGTCGCAGCGGTGGCGGTGATGGCGAGCGCAAAAACGCTCCGCATCGCGCCTCGGTCAAAGAAAAAGCGCCGGCTCCACGCGTGGCACCACGCACTACCGACGAAGAAAGCGATGGCTTCCGTCGTGGTGGTCGCGGCAAGGCCAAGCTGAAGAAGCGCAACGCCCACGGTTTCCAGAGCCCAACCGGCCCTGTCGTGCGTGATGTGCAGATCGGCGAGACCATCACTGTTGGCGATCTCGCCAATCAGATGTCGGTCAAGGCTGCTGAAATAATCAAGTTCATGTTCAAACTGGGTACTCCAGCGACCATCAACCAGGTGCTTGATCAGGAAACTGCTCAACTGGTAGCCGAAGAACTGGGCCACAAAGTGACCCTGGTCAGCGACACCGCTCTGGAAGATTCCCTGGCCGAGTCCCTGAAGTTTGAAGGTGAGTCGTTCTCCCGTGCTCCAGTCGTGACCGTAATGGGCCACGTTGACCACGGTAAAACGTCCCTGCTCGACTACATCCGTCGTGCCAAGGTAGCTGCTGGCGAAGCCGGTGGTATTACTCAGCACATCGGTGCATACCACGTTGAAACCGAACGCGGCATGGTCACCTTCCTCGACACCCCGGGTCACGCCGCGTTTACCGCAATGCGTGCTCGTGGTGCCAAGGCGACCGACATCGTGATCCTGGTGGTTGCAGCGGACGACGGCGTGATGCCGCAGACCATTGAAGCTGTTCAGCACGCAGTAGCGGCTGGCGTTCCACTGGTTGTAGCGGTGAACAAAATCGACAAGCCGGGCGCCGATCTCGATCGCATCCGCAGCGAACTGTCGGTTCACGGCGTGACTTCTGAAGAGTGGGGCGGTGATACGCCGTTCGTTCCGGTTTCGGCGAAAGTCGGTACTGGCGTGGACGAGCTGCTTGAAGCCGTTCTGCTGCAAGCTGAAGTTCTCGAACTGAAAGCGACTCCATCGGCTCCTGGCCGTGGTGTTGTGGTTGAATCGCGTCTCGACAAAGGTCGTGGCCCGGTGGCAACCGTTCTGGTTCAAGACGGTACCCTGCGCCAAGGCGACATGGTCCTGGTCGGTTCGAACTATGGTCGCGTTCGCGCCATGCTCGACGAGAACGGCAAGCCAATCAAAGAAGCCGGTCCTTCCATCCCTGTCGAGATCCTCGGCCTGGACGGTACCCCGGACGCTGGCGACGAGATGAGCGTGGTTGCTGACGAGAAGAAAGCCCGTGAAGTGGCTCTGTTCCGTCAAGGCAAGTTCCGCGAAGTCAAACTGGCTCGCGCTCACGCCGGCAAGCTGGAAAACATCTTCGAAAACATGGGTCAGGCCGAGAAGAAGACGCTCAACATCGTCCTCAAATCCGACGTCCGTGGTTCGCTGGAAGCGTTGAACGGAGCCTTGAATGGCCTGGGCAACGACGAAGTTCAAGTGCGCGTAGTCGGCGGCGGTGTCGGTGGTATCACCGAATCCGATGCTAACCTGGCACTGGCTTCCAACGCTGTACTGTTCGGCTTCAACGTGCGTGCCGATGCTGGCGCACGGAAGATCGTCGAGCAGGAAGGTCTGGACATGCGTTACTACAACGTAATCTACGACATCATCGAAGACGTCAAGAAAGCCCTGACCGGCATGCTCGGTAGCGATGTTCGCGAGAACATCCTGGGTGTGGCCGAAGTGCGCGACGTGTTCCGTTCGCCGAAGTTTGGCGCGATCGCAGGCTGCATGGTGATCGAAGGTGTTGTGCACCGTAACCGTCCGATCCGTGTACTGCGTGAAGACATCGTTATCTTCGAAGGCGAGCTGGAATCCCTGCGCCGCTTCAAGGATGACGCTTCCGAAGTACGTGCCGGCATGGAATGCGGTATCGGCGTGAAGAGCTACAACGACGTCAAAGTCGGCGACAAGATCGAAGTCTTCGAGAAGGTTCAGGTTGCTCGCAGCCTCTAACTCGCGCACTTCAGGAGCCGTGATGGCCGGCCGCACTCAACAGTGTGGCGCATCACCCGGACTCTAAACGCAACGCCCGGTCTGGCTTTTGTCAGGCCGGGCGTTTGCCGCTTTCAGACCTTGCGGGTTTCACCGCAGGGCAGTAACAGGTAACAAATCATGGCAAAAGAATACAGCCGTACCCAACGTATCGGCGATCAGATGCAGCGCGAGCTGGCCCAGCTGATCCGTCGTGAAGTCAAGGATCCACGCGTGGGTCTGGTCACCATTACTGCAGTGGAAGTCAGCCGTGACGTCGGTCACGCGAAGATTTTCATCACCGTGATGGGCCAAGACAACGCTGAAGACATCGCACAAAGCATCAAGGTGCTCAATTCCGCCGCAGGTTTCCTGCGCATGCAATTGGCCCGTGAAATGAAGCTGCGCAGCGTGCCGCAATTGCACTTCCACTACGACGAATCCGTCGTGCGTGGTGCGCACCTGTCGGCCCTGATCGAGCGTGCCGTGGCTGAAGACAATCAGCACCCGGTCGCTGCTGAACCTGAAGACACCAAGGAGTAATTCGGTGGCTCAGGTCAAACGTATCCGTCGTAACGTCAGCGGCATCATCCTGCTCGACAAACCGTTGGGATTCACCTCCAACGCCGCGTTGCAGAAGGTTCGCTGGCTGCTCAATGCCGAGAAGGCCGGTCACACCGGCAGCCTCGATCCATTGGCCACCGGTGTATTGCCGCTGTGCTTTGGTGAGGCCACCAAGTTCTCGCAATACCTGCTCGATTCTGACAAGGGTTACGAAACCCTGGCGCAGTTGGGCAAGACCACCACCACGGCAGATGCCGAAGGTGAGGTTTTGCAGGAGCGCCCGGTGACCGTTGGTCGCGCCGATGTCGAAGCGGCTCTGCCGAAATTTCGTGGGCAAATCAGTCAGATACCGCCGATGTACTCGGCGCTCAAGCGTGATGGCCAGCCGCTGTACAAGTTGGCTCGTGCAGGCGAAGTAGTGGAGCGCGAACCGCGTTCTGTTACTATTGCGCGCTTGGAATTACTGGCCTTCGAAGGCGATACTGCGCGTCTTGCGGTGGACTGCAGCAAAGGCACTTATATTCGCACCCTGGTGGAGGATATCGGTGAGCAACTCGGTTGTGGTGCATACGTCGCTGAATTGCGCCGTACCCAGGCCGGGCCTTTCACCCTGGCGCAGACGGTTACCCTCGAAGAGCTGGAAGCGGTACATGCCGAAGGCGGCAACGAAGCGGTCGATCGCTTCCTGATGCCATCGGACAGCGGCCTGCTGGATTGGCCGTTGCTGCACTTCTCCGAAGCGAGTGCGTTCTACTGGCTCAATGGCCAGCCGGTACGTGCCCCGGATGCTCCGAAGTTCGGCATGGTACGGGTACAGGATCACAATGGTCGCTTCATCGGTATCGGTGAAGTGAGCGAAGACGGGCGTATCGCGCCACGTCGTTTGATTCGGTCAGAATGACCGGAACCGGCCTGTGTAACAGCAGGTCGGCGAGTGTGGCTGTTAACAGGCACGGTCACGACTCATTTATAGATACAGGGATTTGTCCCTGGCCTGTTGAAGCTGTTTACCTGAAACAGTTTCCTGATAAAAGGATTGCCTCATGGCTCTCGACGTTCAAGAAAAAGCTCAAATCGTTGCTGACTACCAGCAAGCTGTTGGTGACACTGGTTCGCCAGAAGTGCAAGTTGCACTGCTGACCCACAACATCAACAAACTGCAAGGTCACTTCAAGGCCAACGGTAAAGATCACCACTCCCGTCGTGGTCTGATCCGCATGGTAAACCAGCGTCGCAAGCTGCTGGACTACCTGAAAGGCAAGGACGTGAGCCGTTACAGCGCTCTGATCGCTCGCCTGGGTCTGCGTCGCTAATCAGCGATTGCGCTATGAGGTTGGTGGTCTGTCGGACGTCAGCGGTTTACCGCCGGCGTCTTGCAGGCTCCCAGCCTCAAGTTTTATCTGGATACACGTTTTACCCCGGACAACGGTTGGGCCGATTCCCGACATTGCCCAAGAATTCGCAAGAAACCAGTTCCCCCAAGAGCCACAAAGAAGGTAGGACACCGTGAACCCGGTAATCAAAAAATTCCAGTTCGGTCAATCGACCGTTACCCTCGAGACTGGCCGTATCGCCCGTCAGGCCTCCGGCGCAGTATTGGTCACCGTTGACGACGACGTCAGCGTATTGGTGACTGTAGTCGGTGCAAAACAAGCCGATCCGGGCAAGGGCTTCTTCCCTCTGTCCGTTCACTACCAGGAAAAGACTTACGCTGCCGGTAAGATCCCTGGCGGTTTCTTCAAGCGTGAAGGCCGTCCTTCCGAAAAAGAAACCCTGACTTCCCGACTGATCGACCGTCCGATCCGTCCGCTGTTCCCAGAAGGCTTCATGAACGAAGTGCAGGTAGTCTGCACCGTCGTTTCCACCAGCAAGAAGACCGATCCGGACATCGCTGCGATGATCGGTACCTCGGCTGCCCTGGCCATCTCGGGTATCCCGTTTGACGGCCCGATCGGCGCCGCTCGCGTTGCTTTCCACGAAAGCACCGGCTACCTGCTGAACCCGACTTACGAGCAGCAAGCGGCTTCGAGCCTGGACATGGTTGTTGCCGGTACTTCCGACGCCGTACTGATGGTTGAATCGGAAGCCAAAGAGCTGACCGAAGACCAGATGCTGGGCGCGGTACTGTTTGCTCACGACGAATTCCAGGTTGTGATCAACGCAGTTAAAGAACTGGCCGCTGAAGCTGCCAAGCCAACCTGGACCTGGGCTCCGGCGCCAGAAGCCACCGAACTGCTGGGCGCTATCCGTGCCGAGTTCGGCGAAGCGATCTCCCAGGCTTACACCATCACCGTCAAGGCCGACCGTTATGCGCGTCTGGGCGAGCTGAAGGATCAGGTTGTTGCCAAGCTGTCCGGTGAAGAAGGCCAGCCTTCGTCCAGCGAAGTCAAAGCCGCTTTCGGCGAAATCGAATACCGCACCGTTCGCGAAAACATCGTAAACGGCAAGCCACGTATCGACGGTCGCGACACCAAAACCGTACGTCCGCTGAACATCGAAGTCGGCGTTCTGCCGAAGACTCACGGTTCGGCGCTGTTCACCCGTGGTGAAACCCAGGCTCTGGTCGTTGCAACACTGGGTACTGCCCGTGACGCACAACTGCTGGACACCCTGGAAGGCGAGAAAAAAGACCCGTTCATGCTGCACTACAACTTCCCTCCGTTCTCGGTAGGCGAGTGTGGTCGCATGGGTGGCGCTGGTCGTCGTGAAATCGGTCACGGCCGTCTGGCCCGTCGTTCGGTTTCGGCCATGCTGCCAGCCGCTGACGTGTTCCCGTACACCATCCGTGTGGTTTCGGAAATCACCGAATCCAACGGTTCGAGCTCGATGGCTTCCGTTTGCGGCGCTTCCCTGGCCCTGATGGACGCTGGTGTGCCGATGAAGGCGCCGGTTGCCGGTATCGCCATGGGTCTGGTCAAGGAAGGCGAGAAGTTCGCAGTTCTGACCGACATCCTCGGTGACGAAGATCACCTGGGCGACATGGACTTCAAAGTAGCCGGTACCGCCAAAGGCGTTACTGCGCTGCAGATGGACATCAAGATCAAGGGCATCACCGAAGAAATCATGGAAATCGCTCTGGGCCAAGCCCTGGAAGCGCGCCTGAACATCCTCGGTCAGATGAATCAGATCATCGGCCAGTCGCGTACCGAACTGTCGGCCAACGCTCCGACCATGATCGCGATGAAAATCGACACCGACAAGATCCGTGACGTTATCGGTAAAGGTGGCGCGACCATCCGTGCGATCTGCGAAGAAACCAAGGCTTCGATCGACATCGAAGACGACGGTTCGATCAAGATCTTCGGCGAAACCAAGGAAGCCGCTGAAGCTGCACGTCAGCGCGTTCTGGGCATCACCGCTGAAGCCGAGATCGGCAAGATCTACGTCGGCAAGGTTGAGCGCATCGTCGACTTCGGCGCATTCGTCAACATCCTGCCGGGCAAGGACGGTCTGGTGCACATCTCGATGCTGAGCGACGCTCGCGTAGAGAAAGTGACTGACATCCTGAAAGAAGGCCAGGAAGTTGAAGTACTGGTACTGGACGTGGACAACCGCGGCCGTATCAAGCTGTCCATCAAAGACGTGGCTGCTGCCAAGGCTTCGGGCGTTTAATCACCCCAAAGCGTTAGCGCAATAAAAATGCCCCGCCGTGAAAACGGCGGGGCATTTTTTTGTCTGCGAAATATCGAGACATTCTGCGAAGTTGCCGGACTTCAGAACCGGTGCTAGGTTTAGCCCACCGCCCGTGTAGCTCAGCCGGTAGAGCAGCGCACTCGTAACGCGAAGGTCGCAGGTTCGATTCCTGTCTCGGGCACCATCCTCGCTTATTTCACCTTGCGGCTCAGATCCTCGACGGTACGTTTGAGCTGATCCATCGCCCGATCCTGATCGTTGATCTTCTGTTTCAGATTCGAAATCTCGCTGCTGTTCGAGTTGGAACTGGAGCCACTGTTGCGCTTGAGGTCTTCGACCTGACGACCGAGCGTGTCCAGTTCACGGTCCTGATCTTTGACCTTGTTTCTCAGATCATCGATTTCCTTGCCGCTGGAGCTTGAACTCGAACCGCTGCTGCGTTTCAGTTCTTCGATCTGGCGCGATTGCTCGCTGATGGTATCGCGCATTTTTCTCAGGTCATCGATGCTGACATCGCTTCTGATCACCACGTCTTTGCCGTAGTCGTTGTGAATCAGCGAAACCTTGTCGCCGTAGGAAGCGCTGCTGTTACTCAATTCAACAGCCATTGCACTGGCCGGCAGAACCAAAGTGGCGATCAGAGCGGTGGCAGACACAACAGAAGAAATTTTCGAAAAGCTGCGCATCACTGGGTTTCCTTGTGAACAGCGAAGAAGTGCCGAAGTGGCACATCGCTATGACTCGAAAATCGTATTTATGTTCCGCAGGTCAGCTTTTTGTGAGAGAGATGTAAAGAGCCGTGTAATTCGTCATGCAAACGTCCTATATTCGGTGCCTGCATGAGCATCGCCCAGCAGTTTTCAGATGATCCCGAATGGTTCCGAAGGCCGGACAAATCCGCGTCAGAGAGATCCTTGATGATCCAGATCCATCCTCCATTCCTAAGATCAGCGAGAACGCCATGACCGAATTAACTCAAGAGCAACGTCACGAACAAGCGCTGGAAAAGTACATTCTGGACGTACCGGACCTGAAAGAAGAGATCAAGGACCTGAGTCCTGATGATCAGAAGGACCAGATCCAGTGGGCCTTCGAAGACGAAGCCGAAGCCCAGGGCTTGCAGCCGTGGGAACTGACGCTCAAGTACACAAGCACGCCGGAGGAGTTCGAGGCGCAGCGCCTTGTGCTGCACAAAGAGGCGGCCGAAGTGCTGGGTGTCGAGTGGGACGAGTACTGCGAGATGAACAATCTCGTCGTATAAGAGCAGCTACAAGCTTTAAACGGCAAGCTGCAAGTCAACGCAAAAGCGCTTTGGCTTGCAGCTTGTAGCTCGCATCTTGTCGCTGATGTTTAAAGGCTGAGGCGCATCGACAGGTCGACCGCTTTGACATCCTTGGTCATCGCACCAATCGAGATGTAATCCACGCCGGTTTCGGCGATCGGTAGCAGCGTGCTTTCGTTGATGCCGCCGCTGGCTTCCAGTTTCGCCTTGCCGCCGTTCAGGCGCACGGCTTCGCGCATGTCATCCAGGCTCAGCTCGTCGAGCATGATGATGTCGGCGCCGGCAGCCAGTGCTTCTTTCAGTTCATCCAGACTTTCCACTTCGATTTCCACCGGTTTACCCGGCGCAATCTTGTGTGCGGCGGCAATGGCTTGTGGAATGCCACCGCTGGCGGCGATGTGGTTTTCCTTGATCAGGAACGCGTCGTACAAACCGATGCGATGGTTGTGGCAGCCACCGCAGGTCACCGCGTATTTCTGTGCCAGACGCAGACCCGGCAGAGTCTTGCGGGTGTCGAGCAGTTTGACCTGAGTGGTGCCGACAAAATCGGCCAGGTACTGCGCGCGCGTCGCCACGCCGGAAAGCAATTGCAGAAAATTCAGCGCACTGCGCTCACCGGTCAGCAGCGAACGGGCCGGGCCTTCCAGATGAAATAACGGTTGATTGGGCTTTACCCGTTCGCCATCGACCACTTGCCAATGCACTGCCACTCGCGGATCGAGCTGACGAAACACGGCATCGACCCACGCCGTGCCACAGATGACGGCGGCGTCGCGAGTGATGATGGTGGCTTTGGCCAGACGTTCGGCCGGGATCAGTTGCGCGGTAATGTCGCCGCTGCCGATGTCTTCGAGCAACGCACGGCGCACGTTGGCTTCGATTTCGGCGGTCAAATCGGCGAGACGTAGATTCGGCATAACGGGCTCCACAAACAAAGTGGTTCGATTATAGGGGCATGGCGCGAGCCAACCCAAGGCGAGAACTTGCGTGCTTGCCTGCATCCGGTCGATTTTCTTTGAGCAAACCCGGCCAGACGTGGTCACTGAAAGGGGCGGTATAGGGGAAACCCTGACGGCTATGGCGCCGGGTGCAAGTTATGAAAGATAATTCGCCTTGCATTTGACGTCATAGCTTTGACGTCCTGATTGGACTTGTGGGAGCGAGCCTGCTCGCGAATGCATTCTTTCAGTGACATTGCTGCGGCTGACACACCGCTATCGCGAGCAGGCTCGCTCCCACAGGGATCCGGGTTGGCTTGACCGAACGAATCACCGTTTCAGGAGGCTTGGATGCACAACGACGGGAAAGTAGTGCCTTTGCACAAGGCTGCTACCGATCAGGCGAATCACTCGCCGCTCGCCCGCCTGCCTGTGATTCTGCTTCAGGTTCGCGACAAGGCTGCCCAGCAACTGCGCCACGGCTTGCAGGAGCTGTTCGATAACGCCGACGACACGTTGTTCGAAATGGCCGACCGGGCGCGTAACGACGTCGAGCAGAACATCTTCTTCGAAGCCATGCGCGACCTGCGTCTGAAGCGCAAAAACATCGAGCGCGGCTTTCTCGAGCAGTTTTTCGACGCCTTCGTCGGCCTGACTCAATACGATCCCACGCACAACGCACTACCGCACGCCCTCATGTACGACGAGTTCGCTCCGCGTAGCGACGACATGGAACGCAGTGTCGCGGTCGAGACCATGGTTGGTCGCGTACTCAAACGTGACGGCTTCGCCCTCGATCAATTGACAGCGCGGCTTAATGCGCTGCTCGGCAACCCGCTCGACGATCAGCACAACCCGCTCGGTCCGGCCATGCTCTGTGAGTTTTTCCTGCAGGCCGGGCGTAATCTGGGTGTGGAGATCAAGGTCAAGCTGATCCTGCTCAAACTCTTCGAGCGTTATGTCTTGGCCGACACCGAACAACTTTACGCCGAAGCCAATCAATTGCTGCTCGCCACCGGTGTGCTGCCGGAGTTGAAGCCAGCCCCGGCCCGCCGTGCGATTGATCGTGCGATCGCCAACGTGAGCAGCGAGGAAAGCGACGACACGCCGCCAGTCGACGAAAGCGTGCAGGAAGTTTTCGCCGCGCTGCAGCAATTGCTCGCACACGTGCGCGGCAGTGTCGCACCGACGCTGGAGTCCAGCGCTGCGGCGCAGCCGATTTCCACTCGCGATCTGTTGCGCCTGCTCTCGCACCTGCAGCAGTACGTGCCGGCGCTGGCGGCTCAGGATGACTTCGATCTGCGCAATCAGCTCGAACAACTGCTGACCCGGGTCAGCGTCAGAAGCGGCAAATCGCGGATCGTCGGCGATGCGGACGAAGACGTGATCAACCTGATCGCCATGGTCTTCGACTGCATTCTTGAAGACCGCAATGTGCCCGATTCGCTCAAGGCCTTGATCGCTCGATTGCAGATCCCGATGCTCAAGGTCGCGGTGCTCGACAAGAGTTTCTTCAGCCGCAGCACCCATCCGGCGCGGCGCCTGCTCAACGAAATCGCCGAGGCGGCGATGGGCTGGGGCGACTGCGACGGTGAGGCGCGCGACAGTTTGTACCTGCGTATCGAGCAAGTGGTGCAGCGGCTGTTGACTGACTTTGTCGATGATCCGGCGATTTTCTCCGAGTTGCTGGCTGATTTTCTCGCGTTCACCAGCGATCAGCGCCGCCGCAGCGAGCTGCTAGAACAGCGCCTGCGTGACGCCGAAGAGGGGCGAGCGAAGACCGAACTGGCACGGCGTCGGGTCGAGCGGGCGCTGAATCAAGCGCTGCTGGGTAAAACCCTGCCGCCGTCCGTGGTCACCTTTATCCAGGACGCTTGGAGCAAAGTGCTGCTACTGACTTGTCTCAAGCATGGCGATCAGTCGGCCGAATGGCAGGCCGACGTGCAGACCATGGAGCAACTGATCTGGAGTGTGCAGCGTCATGACGACGCTGAGTCCAGCCTGCGCTTGCTGGCACTGGTGCCGGGATTGCTCAAGTCGCTGCGGGATGGCCTGAGCAGTTCGGCGTTTGATCCCTTTGCCACCAGTGAATTTTTCAGTGAGCTGGAAGGCCTGCATGTGCGGGTACTGGAACGTTCCGATCCGGCTGATCAGGCTTCGCCAATGGTCGAGGTGTCGCAACAGATCATCCTGCAAACCGCTGATGAGGGCAGCGCGGCGTTGACGTCGGTACACTTGCCCCACGATGCGGTCGGTCTGCGCCAGGTCGAGCAACTGCGCCTGGGCAGTTGGGTGGCGTTTCAGGAAGACGATGAACACAGTCTGCGCTGCAAGCTCGCGGCCATCATCGAAGCCACCGGCAAATATGTGTTTGTCGATCGCACCGGGATGAAGGTGCTGGAGCGCAGTCGCGTTACGCTGGCCTTGGAATTCGAGCGCGGTGCGGTGCGTGCTCTGGACGACACCTTACTGTTCGACCGTGCGCTGGAGTCGGTGCTGGGCAACCTGCGGCGACTCAATCGCGCCAAGTGATCGCGCGCCGGGGGCCGATCACGGCATACTGGGCGCCAACACAGTCGGCGTTGAAGGAATCGGTATGCAGTTGGATCCCGCTAGCGGGTGGTGTCACGGGGTGCAGGTGTGCCCATCGCCCAACTTCAATGAGCGCCCTGCGGGCGAAATTTCCCTGTTGGTCATCCACAACATCAGCCTGCCGCCGGCGCAGTTTGCCACGGGCAAGGTGCAGGAGTTTTTCCAGAATCGTCTGGATGTCACCGAACATCCCTACTTTTCAGGGATCGCTGACCTACGCGTCTCGGCGCATTTTCTGATTGAACGTGACGGCAAGATCACCCAGTTTGTCTCCTGTCTTGAGCGTGCGTGGCATGCCGGCGTGTCGGTCTTCGATGGACGGGAAACCTGTAACGATTTTTCCGTGGGCATCGAGCTCGAAGGCACCGATGATCTGCCGTTCACCGACGCGCAGTATCAGGCGTTGACGGCGTTGACTCGCCAGTTGCAGACAGCATTTCCGGCCATCACCGGCGCCCGCATTTGTGGGCACAGCGACATAGCACCCGGGCGTAAGACCGATCCTGGCCCGGCATTCGACTGGGCGCGTTACCGCGCAGCCCTGGCACAAGAGGAAGGACAATGAGTTTTCTGGTGTTACTGCTGGCGCTGTGGATCGAGAAGTTTTCGGCCCTGCGTCATCGGGTTCAACGCGATGGCGGATGGATCCGCGAACTGAACAAACTCGAAGCCAGCGAGCGGCTGGCTAAGCAACCCTGGCTGGTGTTGACGATTCTGGTGGTGTTTCCGCTGGCCTTGCTGGCGCTGTTGCTGGTGGTGCTGGAACCGGTGGCCTATGGCTTGCTGGCGCTGCCGGTGCATTTGCTGGGGGTGATTTACAGTCTGGGACGCGGCGACTTGCTCGGCGGTCTCGGGCCGTTTCGCGATGCCTGGCGCCGTGAGGATCTGCAAGCCGCGGCGCACGTGGCCAAGCGTGATCTGAATATCTGCGCCGACAGTGGCGAGCAATTGCTCGATCGCGTGCAGGGGCATTTGTTGTGGGAGGCGTATCAAAGCTTCTTCGCGGTGATTTTCTGGTATTTCCTGCTCGGTCCGGTCGCGGCGCTGGCTTATCGATTGCTGGCGCTGGCCGAAGAGCATGGCAAGACCCCGGCACTGGTCGAGCGCGCCGCGCATATGCGTCATGCCTTTGATTGGGTGCCAGTGCGTCTGCTGGCGGCGAGTCTGGCGCTGGTCGGCAACTTTGTCGCGGTCAGTCGGGTGATGCTGCATGAGTTGCTCAACTGGAACATCAGTGCTGCGCACTTGATCAACCGGGTCGGTTTGGCGGCGGGGGAGATTCCACCTCCCGTGGTCGGGCCGGAAGGCATCAATACCCTCGATTGCCTGTGGGAACTGCTGCTGCGCGCGGCGGTGCTGTGGTATGCCGGTTTTGCCTTGTGGACGGTTCTGGTTCACTGATTTCACTGATTTAAAGAAAGATCGCAGCCTGCGGCAGCTCCTACACAGGGATTGTGTGTTTCCTGTGGAAGCTGCCGCAGGCTGCGATCTTTTTGTCGTTAACCTTAAGTTACAAAACCTCCCTTCGATTTGAGCTATACAGAGATGGCGCCCGATAGTGGCTATCTGCTGTCGCCCCGCGCCTGCCAATAAAAACAAGAAAAACCAAGGGAGACTTCCAGTGAAGAGCTTGCTCTATCCCGCTGTCTCGCTGATGAACCGTCTGAGCTTCGGCATGAAGTTCAGCCTGATCAGCGTGCTGTTCCTGGTGCCGATGCTGGTGACCAATTTCTATCTGGTGCGCGATTCCTATCGCGAATTCCAGGGCACCCGCGTCGAGCTGCAAAGCCTTGATCTGCTGGGCAGCAGCCTGGCCCTGCGCCGGGATCTGGAAACCCTCAACAATCTGGTGCAGATCAACGTCACCCTCGGCCAGTCCGGCAAGGCCGGAAATGTCGAGGCGCAGATCACCACGCTCGAACAAGCGGTTCTGGCACGCCTGCAAGGACTGACGGCGATGACCGACGATCCCGAGCAGATCAAAGTATTCGACGACAAGCGTGATGAAATGATCGCCGCGTTCAAGGCCCAGCAAGTGGAAAATTCGCTGCAGAGTAAAAGCGCGTTGATTGGCAAACTGCTGGCCAGTGCGCAGATTTTCAGCCAAATCATCACCAGTCAGGCCGGGCTGAGCCGCGACAACCAGAGCGACATCCGTCAGCTCAGCGAACTGGTCACCCTGATCACGCCGACCGTCACGCAAACTCTCGGCGAAGGCCGGGCCATGGGTTCGTATTCATTGGGTCAGGGTTTTCTCAACAGCTCTTCAAGCACACGTTTCGACGAGTTGATGGTGCAGATCGAAAAACTCCAGGCCGAATACGGTTTGAAACTGCAGGACTCCCTCGGCTCCAGCAAAGCCGCGCGGGACAACCTCAGCGCGGCGGCCGACAGCAGCAAGGCCTCGCTGAAACAGGCCAGTGAACTGTTCGAAGAACAAGTGGTGATGGCTGACACGCTCGATGCACCGTGGCAGGCGTTTTACGATCAGGTCACCGGGCTGATCGAGCGGACTTACCAGCTCAACGAAGCCACGCTGAAATTCCTCGATACTCAATTGCAGCAGCGTCTGGCGCAGAACCGCACGCACATGGTCTTGCAGGCGGTGGCGCTGTCGGTGGTGTTTGTGCTGATTTTCTATCTCTACGGTGGTTTCTACGCCTCGACCCGCACCACGCTGAAACGCTTGGGCGCGATGATGGACAAGGTCGCGGCCGGTGACATGACGGTCAACTTCAAGGCCAACAGTCGCGATGAACTGGGTGAGCTGGGCGAGGTGTTCAACGGCACGGTGAGGAAGATTCACGACTTGATCGAGCGGGTGGGGCAGACCGTCGCCGAGGTCGAACGTCAGGCCGGGCAGGTTGAAAACGTCTCCGCGCAGAGTAATCAGGCGGTCGCCGGGCAACGCACGCAGATCGAGCAAGTGGCGACGGCGATGAACCAGATGTCGGCGACCTCACTGGAGGTGGCGCGCAGTGCCGCCGCAGCGGTGAGCAGTGCCCACAGCGTGAATGACGAGACCATCAATGGTCGTGGCCTGGTCGAATCACAGCAGGGCAGCATTGCCGCGCTGGCCAGCGAAATCGATCAGTCGGTGCTGGTGATCAACCAATTGGCGAGCGACAGCCAATCGATCAGCCGCGTACTGGAAGTGATCAAAAGCATCGCCGAGCAGACCAACTTGCTGGCGCTTAACGCGGCGATCGAAGCGGCACGTGCCGGCGAGCAGGGACGTGGCTTTGCTGTGGTCGCCGACGAAGTGCGCACCTTGGCCAAACGCACTCAGCAATCGACCGAAGAAATCGAACAGATGATCGCCAAACTGCACGGCGGTGTCGGCGCGGCGGTGAAAGCCATGGGCGTCAGCCATCAGATGGCCAATGGCACGGTCGGGCAGTCGGAGAAGGTTCAGCAGGCGCTGGAAAACATCCTCGGGGCTGTGGGCATGATCGTCGATCAGAACCAGCAGATCGCCGCCGCGGTTGAGCAGCAAACGGCGGTGGCCCACGATATCGACCAGAACATCGTCGAGATCAACCGCGCCGGCGAGCGCACGGCGCAGGGGGCGCACCAGACCGAAGATGCCAGCCGGGCGCTGTCAGCCCAAGTTGTTGAGCTTAAACAACTGATCAGCGCCTTCCGCGTCTGAGCTGTACACAAATCCCCTGTAGGAGCTGCGGCACGCTGCGATCTTTTGATCTTGATTTCAAAGATCAAAAGATCGCAGCCTCGTTTCACTCGACAGCTCCTACAGGGGGAGATGTATTACCAGCCGAATACTTCGCAGCTGTTGGCGGTGCTGGTGGCGGCCAGTTGTTCTGGGCTGATCTTCATCAGCTCGGCCAGCGCCTCGCAGATCGCCGGCAAGTGCGCCGGGCTGTTGCGCTGACCGGGAAACATCGCAGGCGCCATGTCCGGTGAATCGGTTTCCAGCACGATCGACCCCAGCGGCAGTTCCGCCAGTACCCGATGCATGCGCAACGCCTGCGGCCAGGTCGGCGCGCCGCCCAGTCCCAGCTTGAAACCGAGTTTGATGTACTCCCGCGCTTCTTCACGGCTGCCGGCAAAGGCGTGGATAATCCCCGCACGTTTGAGCTTGAAGCGTTTGAGCGTAGCGATGATCGCCGCATGACTACGGCGAACGTGGATTAATGCCGGTAATTGGAAATCCGCGGCCAATTGCAGCTGCGCCTCGAACAGCGCCTGTTGCCTCTCGCGGTCGAGGGTTTCGATGAAGTAATCCAGACCGATCTCGCCCACCGCACATAACTGTCGATGACCCTGCAGCCGGGTCAGCCAATCACCGAGTGCCGACAAATCTTCGGGACGATGCTGATCGAGATACACCGGGTGCAGACCGAATGCCGCGTATAAATCCGCATCGCTCTGCACCAGATCCCAGACCCGTTGCCAATTGCCCTCATAAACCCCCAACACCACCATTCGCCGCACCCCGAGGGCGCGGCATTCGGCGAGCAACGCCGAGCGGTCGGCGTCGAAGTCGGGGAAGTCGAGGTGGGTGTGGCTGTCGATCAGCTCCACGGCTCAGTCCTGGTGGATACGCTGCTTGAAGGTCCGCGCGATGGCCTGCACACCGGGCTTGTACTCCGACTGCTCGACGGCGGCCAGCGCCAGTTCCAGCGCCTTGTCGGCGATCAACTGGTGCTGCTGGGCCATAGCGTTGACCGGCAGCGGCAGGAAATCCAGCAACTGCGTATCGCCGAAGGTGCCGAGGCGCAGTGGCCGCGATTTCAACGGGAAGTCATGCAGCGCATCGAACACACCCTGTAGCAGCACGTAGGAAGTCGTCACCAACGCATCCGGCAAATGCCCCAGACGCTGCAGGAGTTCTTCCATCAATTGCTTGCCGCACTCACGGCTGAAAGATTCAGCATGTTCGACCAGCACTTCGCCTTTGAAGTCGACCAGCGCCTCTTTGAAACCGGCGGCACGTTCCTGGCTGATGCTCAGTTCCGGACGGGCGCCGAGCAGTACGATCTGCTTCGGTTGCGGATCGAGCAGGCTCTGGGTCAAGTGCAGGCTGGCTTCGCGGTCGTCACTGATCACCGAGCAGAAGTGCTCCGGCTCCATTACCCGGTCGATGGCGATGATCGGCAGACCTTTGGCCTGCAACTGCCGATAGCTGTCATCGCCGGCCGGCAGGCAACTGGCGACGATCAGCGCATCGCAACGGCGCGCACGGAACAGTTGCAGCAACTGGCGCTCGCTGTCCGGCGCATCGTCGGAACTGGCGATCAGCAATTGATAGCCGCGCGCCCGCGCACCTTGCTCGAGCAGCTTGGCGATCCGCGCGTAACTGGGGTTTTCCAGATCCGGCAGAATAAAGCCCAACGTGCGCGTGTGCCGACTACGCAGCCCGGCCGCTTGAGGGTTTGGCGTGAAGCCGTGCAGATCGACCACCGCCCGCACCCGCTCGACGGTCGCGGTGCTGATGCGTTGCTGTTCGGCCTTGCCGTTGATGACGTAGCTGGCGGTGGTCACGGACACTCCGGCCAACCGCGCGATATCACTGAGTTTCAACCCGGGATTTCCTTGTTTTTTCGAGCTTGCCGCGACATTTTCGCCAATCCTACCCGATTAGGGCAGGCGACTATTGTCGCAGCGCATCCGACAAGTTGGACTTCAAGGATGGGACATTATCGAGTAACGTGCCGATCAATCTAGATTAAACGTTTCAGCAAGCGTATTTTCTACGTTTTAGACGTCTTTGGCCGGTTCTGCCGTGAAACCGCCAAAACTGCCGCTGAAAAGCAAAGCGGTAAAGCGCCTAAGCTGCAAACCATCCAAAACAATACCTGGCACTCATGAAGCGCCAAAAAGGAGATCGCATGCTCGAGCTCACTATAGAGCAGATATCCATGGGCCAATCGGCTGTGGATAAACCCGCTGCCTTGCAACTGCTCGCCAATCACCTGGTGGCCGATGGTCTGGTTGCCGACGGTTACCTCGCTGGATTGCAGGCACGGGAAGCCCAGGGCTCGACCTTTCTCGGTCAAGGTATTGCCATTCCCCACGGCACTCCGGAAACCCGCGATCAGGTGTTCGCCACTGGCGTGCGCCTGATGCAGTTCCCGGAAGGCGTGGATTGGGGCGATGGCCAGATCGTTTATCTGGCGATTGGTATCGCTGCCAAATCCGACGAACACCTGCGCCTGCTGCAACTGCTGACCCGTGCCCTCGGCGAGACCGATCTGGGCCAGGCCCTGCGTCGCGCCAGTTCACCTGAGGCGCTGCTGAAACTGCTGCAAGGCGCACCGCAGGAACTGGCGCTGGACGCGCAGATGATTGGCCTCGGTGTCTCGGCCGACGATTTTGAAGAGCTGGTCTGGCGTGGCGCGCGTCTGTTGCGGCAGGCCGATTGTGTGAGCAACGGTTTTGCCGGCGTGTTGCAGCAGGTCGAAGCGCTGCCGCTGGGCGATGGTTTGTGGTGGCTGCACAGCGAGCAGACCGTGAAGCGTCCGGGGCTGGCGTTCGTGACGCCGGACAAACCGATGCGCTACCTCGGTCAGCCGCTCAGCGGTCTGTTCTGCCTGGCCAGCCTCGGCGAGGCACATCAAGCGTTGCTTGAACGCCTGTGTGCGTTGCTGATCGAAGGTCGCGGCCATGAACTGGGCCGCGCTACCAGCAGTCGCAAAGTTCTCGAAGTGCTCGGCGGTGAATTGCCCGCCGACTGGCCGAGCGCGCGTATTGCCCTGGCCAACGCCCACGGTCTGCACGCGCGGCCGGCGAAGATCCTCGCGCAACTGGCGAAGAGTTTTGATGGCGAAATTCGCGTGCGCATCGTCGACGGTCAGGACAGCGCCGTGTCGGTGAAGAGTTTGAGCAAACTGCTCAGCCTTGGCGCCCGTCGTGGTCAGGTGCTGGAGTTGATCGCCGAGCCGAGCATTGCCGCCGACGCTTTGCCGGCACTCTTGGCTGCCATCGAAGAAGGCCTCGGCGAAGAAGTCGAGCCGCTGCCAGCGGTGAGTCAACAGCGCGAGGTCATTGCCGACATCGCCGAAGTGCTGATCGCTCCGGCGTCCGGCGCTCAGTTGCAGGCGATCCCGGCAGCACCCGGCATCGCCATCGGGCCTGCGCATATTCAGGTTCAGCAAACCATCGATTACCCGCTGCGCGGCGAGTCCGCCGCCGTTGAGCGCGAACGTCTCAAGCAAGCGCTCAGTGATGTGCGCAGTGACATTCAGGGCCTGATCGAACGCAGCAAAGCCAAAGCCATCCGCGAAATCTTCATCACCCACCAGGAAATGCTCGACGACCCGGAACTGACCGACGAAGTCGACACGCGCCTCAAGCAGGGCGAAAGCGCCGAAGCGGCGTGGATGGCGGTGATCGAAGCGGCGGCCAAACAACAGGAATCGCTTCAAGATGCGTTGCTCGCCGAACGCGCGGCGGATCTGCGTGATATCGGCCGTCGCGTCCTGGCGCAACTGTGTGGCGTGCAAACCGCGAGCGAGCCTGAGCAACCGTACATTCTGGTGATGGACGAGGTCGGCCCGTCCGACGTCGCCCGGCTGGATCCGGCACGCGTAGCGGGGATTCTCACCGCACGCGGCGGCGCCACCGCGCACAGTGCAATTGTTGCGCGTGCCCTCGGGATTCCGGCGCTGGTCGGTGCTGGCGCAGCGGTGTTGTTGCTGGCGCCGGGCACGCCGTTGCTGCTCGACGGTCAACGCGGTCGCCTGCATGTCGACGCCGATGCTGCGACTCTGCAACGCGCCACCGAAGAACGCGACACCCGCGAGCAACGCCTGAAGATTGCCGCCGAACAACGTCATCAACCGGCACACACCACTGACGGCCACGCAGTCGAAGTGTTCGCCAACATCGGTGAAAGCGCTGGCGTGATCAGTGCGGTGGAGCAGGGCGCCGAAGGCATCGGTCTGCTGCGCACCGAACTGATTTTCATGGCCCATCCGCAAGCACCGGATGAGGCCACGCAAGAAGCTGAATATCGCCGCGTGCTTGACGGTCTCGCCGGTCGCCCGTTGGTGGTGCGCACGCTGGATGTCGGCGGCGACAAACCGCTGCCGTATTGGCCGATCGCCAAGGAAGAAAACCCGTTCCTCGGCGTACGCGGTATTCGCCTGACCTTGCAGCGCCCGCAGATCATGGAAGCGCAATTGCGCGCCTTGCTGCGTTCGGCGGACAACCGTCCGCTGCGAATCATGTTCCCGATGGTCGGCAGCGTCGAAGAGTGGCGTCAGGCCCGCGACATGACCGAGCGTCTGCGCCTGGAAATCCCGGTCGCCGATCTGCAGCTGGGGATCATGATCGAAGTGCCGTCCGCCGCTTTGCTCGCGCCGGTGCTGGCCAAGGAAGTCGACTTCTTCAGCGTCGGCACCAACGACCTCACGCAATACACCCTGGCCATCGATCGTGGCCATCCGACCCTGTCGGCGCAGGCGGACGGCTTGCACCCGGCGGTGCTGCAACTGATCGACATCACCGTGCGCGCGGCCCATGCCCACGGCAAATGGGTCGGCGTCTGCGGTGAGCTGGCGGCGGATCCGCTGGCGGTACCGGTGCTGGTCGGCCTCGGTGTCGATGAACTCAGTGTCTCCGGGCGCAGCATTGCTGAAGTGAAAGCGCGCATCCGCGAACTCAGCCTGACCCAGGCGCAAACCCTTGCTCAACAGGCCCTGGCCGTGGGCAGCGCCAATGAAGTGCGCGCATTAGTGGAGGCCCTGTAATGGCCAAGATTCTTACCCTGACCCTCAACCCGGCACTCGATCTCACCGTTGAGTTGCCACAGCTGGAGGCCGGTCAGGTCAATCGCAGCGACGAGATGCACACTCACGCCGCCGGCAAAGGCGTGAACGTCGCCCAGGTGCTCGCCGACCTCGGCCATCAACTGACGGTCAGCGGGTTTCTCGGTGAAGACAACCTGCAAGCGTTCGAAACGCTGTTCGCCAAGCGTGGTTTTGTTGACGCGTTTATCCGTGTGCCCGGTGAGACGCGCAGCAACATCAAAGTAGCTGAACAGAGTGGACGCATCACTGACATCAACGGCCCGGGGCCGGTGGTCGATGCCGCCGCGCAGCAGGCGTTGCTGGATCGTCTGGTGCAGATTGCACCGGGTCACGATGCGGTGGTGGTCGCCGGCAGTTTGCCGCGTGGCGTAACCGCGCAGTGGTTGCGTGAACTGATCGAGCGGCTCAACCAGCTCGGTCTGAAAGTCGCTCTCGACTCCAGCGGCGAAGCGTTGCGCGAAGCTTTGAAAGCCAGTCCATGGTTGATCAAACCGAACACCGAAGAACTCGCCGACGCCCTCGGTTGCGACGTGGTTTCTCACACGGCGGAAGCGCAAGCAGCGGCGCGTTTGCATGCGCAAGGCATCGAGCACGTGGTGATTTCTCACGGTGCTGATGGCGTGAACTGGTTCAGCGTCGGCTCGGCGCTGCACGCCACGCCACCAAAGGTCAGCGTTGCCAGCACGGTGGGTGCCGGTGATTCGCTGTTGGCCGGCATGCTCCACGGTTTGCTCAGCGCCGACACGCCTGAACAAACCCTGCGCACGGCTACCGCGATTGCGGCGATGGCGGTGACCCAGATCGGTTTCGGCATCAACGACGCTGCGCAACTGGCGCAGCTCGAACAGGGCGTGCGCGTGCGTCCCCTGACAGAACAATAAGAGGGTTTGTCATGAAATTAGCCATTGTTACGGCTTGCCCGAACGGCATGGTCACCAGTGTGCTGTGCGCGCGTTTGCTCGATGCGGCGGCGCAGCGTCAGGGCTGGAGCACCAGCGTTGAAGTGGTCGATGCGGCGCACCCCGAACGCGAATTGTCGGCGGCGACCATTGCCGCGGCCGAGTGGGTTTTGCTGGTCGCCACCGGCGCGGTCGACATGACGCGTTTTGTCGGTAAACGTGTTTTCCAGATTGCCCCGGCGCAGGCGTTGCAGGATGTTGAAGCGGTGCTGCGTCGTGGTGCTGAAGAGGCTGAAGTTTACGTCGCCGGCGCTGTTGAACCGGTTGCTGATGCGCCGCGCGCGCCACGCCTCGTCGCCATCACCGCGTGCCCGACCGGTGTCGCCCACACCTTCATGGCCGCCGAAGCTTTGCAGCAAACTGCCAAGCGTCTGGGCTATGAATTGCAGGTCGAAACCCAAGGCTCGGTGGGCGCGAAAACCCCATTGAGCGCAGCGGCGATTGCTGAAGCTGACGTGGTGTTGCTGGCGGCGGATATCGAAGTCGCCACCGAGCGTTTCGCCGGGAAGAAGATCTATCGTTGCGGCACCGGGATCGCCTTGAAGCAGTCCGAAGCCACGCTTAAAAAAGCCTTGGCCGAAGGTGCAGTGGAAAGCGCCGCGAGTGACGGCAAGGCACCGCCCAAGCAAGAGAAAACCGGCATCTATAAACACCTGCTGACCGGCGTGTCATTCATGCTGCCGATGGTCGTGGCCGGCGGTTTGATGATCGCGCTATCGTTCGTGTTCGGCATCACCGCGTTCAAGGAAGAGGGCACGCTGGCGGCCGCGCTGATGCAGATCGGCGGCGAGACCGCGTTCAAATTGATGGTGCCGTTGCTGGCTGGTTACATCGCTTATTCAATCGCCGACCGCCCGGGCCTGGCGCCGGGGATGATCGGTGGTTTGCTGGCGAGCACGCTGGGCGCCGGGTTTATCGGCGGCATCGTCGCCGGTTTCATCGCCGGTTATGCGGCCAAGGCGATCAGTCGTTATGTAGCGTTACCGCAAAGTCTTGAGGCGCTGAAACCGATTCTGATCATCCCGTTGTTCGCCAGTCTGTTTACCGGGCTGGTGATGATTTACGTGGTCGGCAAACCGGTCGCCGGCATGCTTGGGGCGCTGACGCATTTCCTCGACAGCATGGGCACCACCAACGCGATTCTGCTCGGCGTGTTGCTCGGCAGCATGATGTGCGTCGACCTCGGCGGGCCGATCAACAAAGCCGCTTACGCGTTCTCGGTGGGGCTGCTGGCGTCGCAGAGTTATGCGCCGATGGCCGCGACCATGGCGGCGGGCATGGTGCCGCCGATTGGCTTGGGTATCGCTACGTTTATTGCGCGGAGAAAGTTCGCCCAGACTGAGCGCGAGGCCGGCAAAGCGGCGCTGGTGCTGGGGTTGTGCTTTATCTCCGAGGGGGCGATTCCGTTTGCCGCGAAAGATCCGTTGCGGGTGATCCCGGCGAGCATTGCCGGTGGTGCGCTGACCGGTGCGCTGTCGATGTATTTCGGCTGCAAGTTGATGGCGCCGCACGGTGGCTTGTTTGTGCTGGCGATTCCGAATGCGATCAACCATGCGTTGCTGTATTTGCTGGCGATTGTCGCGGGGAGCCTCTTGACCGCCGTTGTCTATGCGACGGTCAAACGCCCGGAGGCCGTTGAGCTGGCGCTGGAACCGGCGAAGGCCTGACCGACAACACAAAACCCTTGTAGGAGTGAGCCTGCTCGCGATAGCGGTCTGTCAGTGACATGAATGTTGGCAGATATACCGATATCGCGAGCAGGCTCACTCCTACAATTGGTTCTGTGGTGTGTCTGGTGTCATGTCTGTTTCATGATCGCGTGCTTAAGTTTTCCTTTTTTCAGGGAGAACACCATGAGCGATTTCAACCCCGGTCGCCGGCTTGTCATGCAAGTCGTTGGTGCCGGTCTGCTGATGCCAAGCCTGGCGCCGGCGGTGATTGCGTCGGTCAAGGATCGGCCGCAACTGACCGATGGCGTGCAGTCCGGCGATCTGCAAGGCGACCGCGCGATGATCTGGAGCCGCAGCGATCGCCCCGCGCATATGGTGGTCGAGTGGGACACCCGCAGCCAGTTTCGCCACCCGCGCCGGGTGGTCTCGCCGCTCGCCGATGCCCGCAGCGACTTCACCGCCCGGGTCGAGCTCACCGGGCTGCCGGCCGATCAGGCGATTTTCTATCGCGTGTATTTCAAGGACGCCCGCACCGGCGTCGCCAGCGAACCGTGGTTGGGTCACCTGCGCAGCGCTCCGACGGCGCGGCGCAATATTCGTTTCGTCTGGAGCGGCGACACCGTCGGCCAGGGCTTTGGCATCAACCCGGACATCGGCGGCATGCGCATCTACGAAGCGATGCGCCTGCGTCTGCCGGACTTCTTTATCCACAGCGGCGACACCATCTACGCCGACGGCCCGGTGCCCGCGCAGCTCACCACCGAAAACGGTCGCATCTGGCGCAACCTCACCACCGAAGCCAAGAGCAAAGTCGCGCAGACTCTCGACGACTATCGCGGCAACTACCGCTACAACCTGATGGACGAAAACATTCGCCGCTTCAACGCCGAAGTGCCGCAGATCTGGCAGTGGGACGACCATGAGGTGGTCAACAACTGGTCGCCGGGCAAGCAACTCGACGAGCGTTATCAGGAGAAAGATATCCACACCCTGGTCGGGCGCGCACGCAAGGCGTGGCTGGAATATTCACCGATGCGTTTGCAGGCTGCCGACGGCGGCGGGCGGATTTATCGCAAGCTCAGTTATGGGCCGATGCTCGATGTGTTCGTGCTCGACATGCGCAGTTATCGCGGCGCCAATGACGACAACCTCGGCGCGGCGAAACCGTTTCTCGGGCGTGAGCAACTGGACTGGCTCAAGCGCGGTTTGAAGAAGTCGAAAGCGCAATGGAAGGTCATCGCCGCCGACATGCCAATCGGTCTTGGCGTCCCGGATGGCGAGGTCAGCCCGGGTGTCGCGCGTTGGGAGGCGGTGGCTAACGGTGATCCGGGACCGGCGCAGGGGCGCGAGGTGGAAATCGCCGAGTTGCTCGGTTATCTGCGCGCGCAGCAGGTGCGCAATTTTGTTTTCCTCACGGCCGACGTGCACTACTGCGCGGCGCATCACTATCACCCGGATAGGGCGGCGTTTCAGGATTTCGAGCCGTTCTGGGAGTTTGTCGCGGGGCCGCTGAATGCCGGGAGTTTCGGGCCTAATCCGCTGGATAAAACCTTTGGCCCTGAAGTGGTTTTCGAGAAAGCGCCACCGGCGCAGAACACTTCGCCGTTTGCCGGGTTTCAGTTTTTTGGCGAGGTGAATATTGAAGGGGGGAGTGGGGAGATGAGTGTGGTGTTGCGGGATTTGAATGGGGTGGCGGTTTTTGAGAAGAAGTTGCAGCCCGCTTGAAGATCAAAGGCTGACCCTCACCCCAGCCCTCTCCCGGAGGGAGAGGGGGCTGACCGAGTTGTCTTGCGTCATACATCGACCTGAGAGATCGAGTCGATTATGAGATCAGCACAAAGCCTTTCTCGATTATGGATTCGGTGAGGTACGTTCAGGTCGGCGTATTGCGTGAATCTCGCAAGGTCAGTCCCCTCTCCCTCCGGGAGAGGGCTAGGGTGAGGGGCTTTTAATAGACATCACGCCGATATCGACCCTGCTCAATCAACCGCTCCACTTCGGCTGCCCCGAGAATGTCGTTAAGCACCTGATCAACCCCCGAAGCCATCCCCTGCAAACTGCCACAAATGTAAATCACCGCCCCGTCCGCCAGCCACTTCTTCAACTCGTCAGCCGATTCACGCAAGCGATCCTGCACATAAACCTTCTCCGCCTGATCCCGCGAAAACGCCAGATCCAGCCGTTCCAGATCACCATTGATCAGCCACTCTTCCAGCTCGGCGCGGCAGAGGAAATCGTGTTCACGATTGCGCTCGCCAAACAGCAACCACTGGCGCTGTTGACCATCGGCAATCCGCGCCTTGAGCAAACTGCGCAGCCCGGCCAGACCCGTACCGTTGCCCAGCAGAATCATCGGCACTGGTTCGTTCGGCAGATGGAAGCCACTGTTGCGGCGCACCCGCAGACTGATGCTGCCACCGACCGGCGCATGCTCGGTCAACCAGCCAGAACCAATGCCGAGGGTGCCGTCGGCATGCTGTTCCTGGCGCACGATCAGCTCCAGCACGCCATCGGCGGCAATCGAGGCGATCGAGTATTCGCGCATGGCCAGCGGCACCATCGCATCGACCAGCGATTGCGCATGCAAACCGACCAGATGGGCGCGGTGCTCGGGCAATTGCCGCGAGGCCAGCGCGACTTCCAGAGGTTCGTCGAGGTCGTTGATTTTTACTGTGGTCTCGCCACGAATGCCGAGGCCGTCGAGGAAGTGTTCGATGGCCCACGGGCAGTTGCGTGGCAGTACTTCGACCAGGTCGCCGGCCAGCCAACTGCTGGTGTTCGGTGCGCTCAAACCCAGCAGGTAAACCGGCGCACCGCTGCTGTCCGGGTTCATCAGCTCACGGCGCAGAAGCGTCCAGTTGTCGTAACTCGGCGCCTGCCAAGTATCGATGGGGGCTTGCCCGGTGAGCAGGCCCAATTGAGTCTGCCAGTGGCGCAGCGCGTACGGATCGCCGCTGTCGACTTCCACCGGGGCGAACAGGGTCTTGCCGCCGTGCTCGCTTAGCCATTGATGCAGGCGTTTGGCGAAACCGCAGAAGTGCTGATACTGACGATCGCCGAGGCCAAGCACCGAGTAATTCAGGCTGTCGAGCGTTGCCGCCGTGCTCAACACCTTGCGCTCAAATCCGCGTGCGCTGTCCGGTGCTTCGCCGTCGCCAAACGTGCTCACCACAAACAGCGCGTTGTTCGATTCACGCAGATCCTGTTCGCTGACATTCGCCAGTGGTTGCACCTTCACCGGCAATCCGGCGGCCTGCAATTGCCCGGCGGTCTGCCACGCCAGTTGCTCGGCAAAACCGCTCTGGCTGGCGAAACCGATCAGCCACGCCGAAGCATCGCCGGCCGGTTGAGCGAGGCCTTTGCGTGCATCCTTGATCTGCTTTTTCTTGCGCCGACGATCGAGGTACAGCAGCCAGCCAGTGATGAAAAACAGCGGCATGCACACTGCCGCGAGGGTGATGATGATTCGCCCGACCAGGCCGAAGTAACTACCGACGTGCAGCGCATAAATGCTGGTCAGCAGTTGCGCCTTGAAGCTTTTGTCGGCGTAACGATCGACGCGTTTGACGATGCCGGTGGCCGGGTCGAGGGTGATCTGGTTCAGCGCCCGGTCATGCGGCGAGCTGTCGAGCAGGTAGAACACGGTCGCCGGTTGGCCAGCGACGGCCGGCATACGGATGTTGTACGCCGCCAGACCCGGGCCGGCAGCGCTGTAAATGCTGCTCCACATCGCTGCGTAATCGGCGATCGGTGCCGGGCCTTCCGGCGCCGGGCCGCGACCACCGCGCACGCGCTCGTTTTGTGGCGAGTCGGAAAGCAGTCGGGTCAGGCCTTTGTTGTACCACTCGTACGACCACGACAACCCGGTCAACGCCAGCAGCAGATAGACCAGCAGGCACCAGGTGCCGGCCACCGAGTGCAGATCCCAGTTGAAGGCGCGGCCTTTTTTCTTCCAGTCGAGCGTCAGCCAGACGCGCCAGCTGTTCCACTGACGCGGCCAGCGCAGGTACAGACCGGAGAGGCAGAAAAACAGCAGGATCAATGTGCAGGCGCCGGTGATATTGCGCCCGGTGTCGCCCATGGCGAGGAAGCGGTGCAGTTGCAGCATCAGGCCGAAGAAGTCCTGGCCGACGGCGTTGCCCATGAATTCGCCGGTGTAGGGATCGAAATAGCGCATCTCACCGCGACGCTCGCCTTTGGGCGGCGTGAAGAAGACGCGAGCCGCGTTGCCGCTATCGGTTTCGACCCAGAGCATCGAAACCTTCTTGCCCGACGTGGCTTCGATGCGCTCGACCAGCTCCACCGGTGGCAAGACACCGGCGACCTGTTTTTCTACTTGCAGGACGGACGGATTCAGCGCCCGCAGGATTTCGTCCTGAAACGAATAGGCCGCGCCGGTGATGCCCATCAGGGCCAGCACCAGGCCTGCGGTGATGCCAAAAAACCAGTGCAACTGGAACAGGGTTTTCTTCAACACGTCACTCGCCGTCCATTCGGAAATTGTCTTCACGGCGCGCATTATGCCGTGGGTTATCGAGAAGCGTTCTTTCTTACGCACAAAAGCCCCGTTCAATTGAATGAACGGGGCCCACTGTTTTTTGTAGGAGTTGCCGAAGGCTGCGATCTTTTGATTTTTTTTCAGAATCAAAAGCAAGATCAACAGATCGCAGCGTGCCGCAGCTCCTACAGGATCAGAAGTGGAAGTTGGTGCTCAACAGTGCCGTACGGCCCGCCGCCTGATTGGCGAAGTGGGTCGAGAAGGCTTTGTCGTAGTAGGTTTCGTTGGTCAGGTTCTGCACGTTGAGTTGCAGGTCGACGTTCTTGGTCAGCTTGTAAGCCGCCATCGCGTCGTAGCGGACATACGAGTCAACCATGGTGGTGTTGGCCACGCTGCCGTACACGTCGTCGACGTAGAACGCACCGCCACCGATGGTCAGCTTCGGCGTGACCTGGTAAGTGGTCCACAGGCTGGCGCTGTTTTTCGGCGTGTTAGGCAGTTCGTTGCCGTCGTTGGCCTTGCCCATCGGGCCGCCGTCGACTTGTTCGCTGTCCATGAAGGCGTAACCGGCGAACACTTGCCACTTGTCGGTGATCTTGCCGCTGGCCGACAGTTCGACACCTTGCACGCGGGTCTTGCCGGCGTTTTCGTACGAGGTGGTGTCGACTTGCACACGAGCGTTTTCTTTCTCGGTGCGGAAGATATCAGCGGTCAGCGACAGGCGATCGTTGAGCAGATCCCACTTGGTGCCGATTTCATAGTTCTTGGTGGTTTCCGGCTCCATGTCGCTGCTCAGCAGGTTGCCGCTGCGATCCGGCGTGCCGCCCAACGGGTTGCCTTCCTGACCTTCGCCCAAGGTGTTGCCCGGCGGCGTGGCCGAGGTGGCGTAGGAGGCGTAGATGCTGCCGTTTTCTGCAGGCTTGTAGACAACGCCGAACTGACCGGTGACGAACTCGCTGGTGTCATCACCCTTGGAGGTGGTGGTGCCAGCGGCGTTGTAGGTCTTGTAGTCGGTGTCGAAGTGGTCGTAACGCAGACCCATGTTCACCAGCCACTGCTCGTTCAGCTCCAGGGTGTCGAACACATACAGTGCGTAGGTGTTGGCCTGGGTGTCGGTGCCGGCGTAGTTGCGCGAAATGGCGCCGTTCCACGGATCGTTCGGGTTCGGGTTCGACAGCGAGGTGCAGTTGTAGCCGCTGGCTGCGCCGATCAGACCCGGGTTGCAGTTAGTGGTCGCTGCGCTGGTGCGCGGCGTGGTGTCGGTATTGACGTTGTACGAAGACTTTTGGCTTTCCTCACGGGTGTATTCAACGCCAGTGGAGAAGCTGTTTTTGAAGCCAGCGACGTAGAAATTGCCGAACAGATCAGTCTGGTTGGTGGTGGTCTCGGTGTTGCTCACCCGCGTATTCGCCCGACGCCAGACCGTGCCGTTGTTGACGTTGCCCTTGCTGTCGTCCGGCTGGGTGAGGATGTAATCCTGCATGCTGGTGCCGTGGCGCAGGGTGTTCTTGATCGTCAGCGAGTCGCTCAGGTCATGCTCGATGGCGAAGGTCGCGGTGTCGGTGCGGCCCTTGCGGAAGTCGCGATCCAGACCGTAGAAGTTGCTGTGATCACCGCCGGCGTATGGCTTGTCCGGATTGGACTTGGTGCGTGCAGCGGAGCCACCGGCCGGAATGGTGTACGGCACGCCCGAATCCGGGGTGTCGTTGCTCTCGAGATGGTAGTAGTCGAGGTTGACGCGGGTGTCGGTGCCCAGACCAAACGCCAGGGACGGGGCGATCCCCCAACGGTCGTAGTCGACCTTGTCGCGACCGGCGACATTGCTCTCGTGGCTCATCAGGTTCAGACGGCCAGCAGCGGTGTCGCTGAACTGGTAGTTGCCGTCGAGGGTGTAGCGCTGGGTCTGGTCGGAGCCGTAGGTGAAGCCGCCGTCGAACGAGTTGCCCAAGTGCGCTTTCTTGCTCACCAGGTTGATGCTGCCGCCGGCCGCGCCACGACCGCCGATGGCGGAGTTCGGGCCCTTGCTGACTTCAATGTTTTCCACGGCGAAGATCTCGCGGCTCTGCGAACCGGTGTCGCGCACGCCGTCGAGGTAGGTGTCGCCCTGGGCGTCGAAACCACGAATGAACGGACGGTCGCCCTGGGGGTTGCCGCCTTCACCGGCGCCGAAGGTGATGCCCGGCACGGTGCGCAGCGCGTCCTGCATGTTCAGGGCGCCGGTGTCTTTCAGAACCTGTTGCGGAATAACGGTGACCGAGCGCGGCGTGTCGACCAGCGGCGCGGTGTACTTGGGCGAGGAGGCTTTTTCGACCTGGTAGGACGTCGAGTCCTGCGCTTCGCCGGTGATGGCGGTGGCGTCCAGGGCGATGGCATTGCCGGCGGCTTTGCTGTCGGTTTTTTCCGCGGCGAACACCATCTGGCCAGCGGAGCCGGCGGTGATTGCCACACCAATTGCAGAGGCGAGCAGACGTGGTGAACTGACCGGTAATTGTGCGTGTTGACGTGCCATTTTTATTCCCCTCCCCAAGGATTTGAGGCGGCGGAATATAGGGTAAACAGGTATTCGTATCAATTGCGAAACATTGTTATTCGCACTGAATTTACATTCTTTACAATTTAACCTTACGGTTTTTGCCAGTTCATTCGTCTCTCGGGTTTTACACAGTCAATAAGAATCAATACCATTGCCGCCTCTTTGCCATCAGGTGACATCGCCATGCTGCTGCACATCCCCGGACTGTTCGCGAAAGACGAAGTGCAGCGCATTCGTGAGGCGCTGGAGCAGGCCGATTGGGCCGATGGCAAGATCACCGCCGGCTTTCAATCGGCCAAGGCCAAGCACAATCTGCAACTGCCAGAAGGCCATCCGCTGGCCAAGGAAATCGGCGCGGCGATGCTTGAACGGCTGTGGAAAAACCCGCTGTTCATGTCCGCCGCGCTGCCGCACAAAGTCTTCCCGCCGTTAGTGAACTGTTACACGGCCGGTGGCAGCTTCGATTTCCACATCGACAACGCGGTGCGCCAGCCCAAGGGCAGTATCGAACGGGTGCGTACCGATCTGTCGGCGACGCTGTTCTTCAGCGAGCCTGAGGATTACGACGGCGGCGAACTGGAAATCCAGGACACCTACGGCACGCAACGGGTGAAGTTGCCGGCCGGCGATATGGTGTTGTACCCGGGCACCAGCCTGCACAAGGTCAACGCGGTCACTCGTGGTGCGCGTTATGCGTCGTTCTTCTGGACCCAAAGCCTGGTGCGCGAAGACAGCCAGCGTGCGTTGCTGTTCGAGATGGACGGGGCGATTCAACAGCTCACGCAGGACATGCCAGATCACCCTTCGCTGATCCGCCTCACCGGCACCTATCACAACCTGCTGCGGCGCTGGGTCGAGGTATGAGTTTTCAACTGCGCCGCGCGGAAGTCCTCGACGGCGAACAACTCAGCGCCATGCTCGGCGAAAGCCCGGCACGCGCGGCGCAGGCAATTCTGCTGGCGGCGGGTGAGGGCGAGGTTGAGGCGCAGGCGTTGCTTGGACAGATCCTGCTCGACGGCCAAGGCATCGCCCAGGATCAAGCGCTGGCGCTGCGCTGGTTCGGCATCGCCGCCGGGCGCGGGCATCTGATGGCGCGCAACATGCTCGGGCGTTGTCATGAGCATGGCTGGGGCGTGGCTGCGGATGCGTTGGTTGCTGCGCAGCATTACCGGATCGCAGCGAATGCCGGGCTGGATTGGGCGATGTACAACCTCGCCAATCTGCTGGCGACCGGGCGGGGTGTGGCGGTGGATCATCAACAGGCGTTGGCGCTGTATCGGCGTGCGGCTGAGTTGGCTCATGCGAAGTCGATGAACCTGCTTGGGCGGTACCTGGAAGAAGGGCAGGTGTGCCCGGCGGATCCGGTTGCGGCGCGCGATTGGTATCGGCGTTCGGCCGAGGGTGGGGATTTTCGTGGGCAGTTCAGTTTCGCGGCGGTGTTGGCGGATGAAGGGCGGATTGATGAGGCGGTCGATTGGCTTGAGAAAGCTTTGGTCGGCGGCAATCTGAATTTTCTGCGGGTGGCGAGTCAGACGTTGGCGAGTGCTGTAGATCCGAAGATTCAGGCGTTGGCTGGGCGGTATGCGCTTCGGTGCCAATAGCCCTCACCCTAACCCTCTCCCTGTATGTACCGGAGACATGGTGGACACATGTTCGGAGACATGGTGGACGGTTTTAGATCTTCTTACCTGCCGTCACGATCTGCAAGTTCAAGTCGATTCGGGCGATACGATGTCTACTCCAGTAGACATCGTGGATGCCGTCCTCCGTCGTTTCCCGGATAGCCACTGACCTCCCGTAAAATGCTTTTCCGACAGTGTATTCACGGTTGCCCCAGTAGATCTCGCCCTTCACCTGAACCTTCCTGACCACATCCCCATCGTCGTACTCAGGCGCCGCCGGTTGCTCCTGATATTCCCGCGGGCTGCTGCTGTAACGAGTAGCAGGAACCTGCATGTCCAGCGCTTGATGCGGGCGCTTCTGGTTGTAAATCTCACGCCAGATATCAAACGCACGCTGTGCATCGTCCAGATCGATGAAGAGCTGGTCTCGCAGGACTTCATTTTTCAGGCTGCGGTGGAAGCGCTCCAGCTTTCCCTGGGTTTGCGGGTGATAAGGTCGGGAGTGGCCGACCTTGATGCCCTGGCTCATCAGCCAGACCTCCAGCGCGGTATAAACGCCGGTCTGGTCACCCCATGGCGAACCGTTGTCCATCGTCATGCGTAAAGGCAGGCCGAAGCGCCGAAAGGTCCGGATTAGATGCTCCTGAACGGTTTGGCGCTGCTCATTGATGCATGCCGCGATGCACAGCGAAAACCGTGAATGATCGTCCAATATCGTCAACGGATGGCAACGCCCCTGAGCCAGGCTGATATGTCCCTTGAAGTCGATCTGCCAAAGATCGTTGGGCGCCTCGTGCTCGAACCGGATAAACGGTTTGACCTCGGCAGCCTTTGGATCAACGCGCGAATGACGCTGTAAAACCGCATGCACGGTGCTGACAGAGGGCATCACTTTGCCGTCGTCTTCCAACACACGCTTGAGCTTGCGAGCGCCCCAAGCGGCGTACTCCTGACTCACGGTCAGAATCTGCTGCTCAACCTCTTCAGCGCAGCGTTTGGGTGACGTCTTTGGTCGTCGAGACTGATCGATCAATCCCTCTGCACCTGAGGTTTCAAACCTGTTGAGCCATTTGTAGGCAGTGCTTGGGCTGATATTGAATCGACGGCAAAGCTGTCGAACATTGGCCCCTTCTTGCCGAGCCAAAAGCACGAATTCTGAACGAAGCTGCACGGTGGACACCTCTTCCCAGGACACAGGCCATCTCCTTCGCGATGAGCAATGTGTCTATTAAAATGTGTCCACCATGTCTCCGAACACCTGTCCACCATGTCTCCGGTACATACACTCCCAGAGGGAGAGGGGACTGACCGAGTTGGATGTTCCAGGTACACCGACCTGAGATATCCAGTCGACCTCAGGTTTTGAAAAGCCCCCGATCTGCTCCCTTTCCCCCTCGCCCCCTTGGGGGAGAGGGCTGGGGTGAGGGGGATAGATCGAAAGCACACCACAAATCTCAAAGCCAGACACAAAAAAGCCCATGACACGTCATGGGCTTTTCACTTGCAGCTAGCAGCTGCTCTTACACGTAAAACGACTTCAACGGCGGAAAACCATTGAACTCAACCGCGCTGTAACTGGTGGTGTACGCACCGGTCGACAGCCAGTACAGACGATCACCGATCGCCAGGTTCAACGGCAGACCGTACTTGTAGTTCTCGTACATGATGTCGGCGCTGTCGCAAGTCGGGCCGGCGATGACCACTTCTTCCATCTCGCCTTTTTTCTCGGTCCAGATCGGGAACTTGATCGCTTCGTCCATGGTTTCGATCAGGCCGGAGAACTTGCCCACATCGGTATACACCCAACGCTCGACCGCAGTGCGCGATTTGCGTGCAACCAGCACCACTTCGCTGACCAGAATACCGGCGTTGGCGATCAGCGAACGGCCCGGCTCAAGAATGATTTCCGGCAGATCATCACCGAAGTCTTCCTTCAGGAAGCGGATGATTTCTTCAGCGTAGGTTTCCAGGCTGTTGGTGCGGGTGATGTAGTTGGCCGGGAAGCCACCGCCCATGTTGATCAGCTTCAGATGGATGCCGTCTTCTTCTTTCAGGCGCTCGAAGATTACTTTGACCTTGGCGATCGCTGCGTCCCAGACGCTGATGTCGCGTTGCTGCGAACCGACGTGGAAGGAGATGCCGTAAGGCACCAGGCCGAGGTCGCGAGCAAGGATCAGCAGGTCCATGGCCATGTCGGTCTGGCAGCCGAATTTGCGCGACAGTGGCCAGTCAGCCGTGGTCGAGCCTTCGGTAAGAATCCGCACGTAGACTTTCGAGCCCGGTGCAGCCTTGGCGATGTTGCGCAGGTCGGCTTCGGAGTCGGTGGAGAACAGACGCACGCCCTTCTCGTAGAAGTAGCGGATGTCCTTGGATTTCTTGATGGTGTTGCCGTAGCTGATACGGTCGGCGCTGACGCCGCGATCCATCACCTTGTCCAGCTCGTAGATCGAGGCGATGTCGAAGCTCGAACCTTTCTCTTTGAGCAGGTCGATGATTTCGACGGCCGGGTTGGCCTTGACCGCGTAGTAGACCTTGGCGAATTCGAAACCGGCGCGCAGGTCATCGTAGGCCTGGCTGATCATCGCGGTGTCGATCACCACGAACGGGGTTTCCTGTTTGTCGGCGAACGCCTTCATTTTGTCGAATGTAGCGCGCGCGAAATAGTCTTCGACCTGGATCGACATGCTGGGAGCTCCTATGGGCAAACAAGTAAAAACAATGGGTGCAAATGAACGTCCTCCGTATCCCCACTTTGGTTCGCCTACTTCCCAAGGCATGTCGCCGAAAGCAAAAAGGCCATGGGAGGTGCAGCTTTCCCTTGGCCTTGCTGTCTCGTCGTCAGTACTTGAGCCGGATGGATCGTTTCCAGCATGGACGTTCGGCGCGAACTTTAGGGCGTGAGGGGCGTGAGATCAACTAAAAATGTCGCGTTTTTGCACGCTTCTGACGTGCGTCGCGTTCATCACTCTTTGTAGCCGACCGAGATGACGGGCAGATGTTCCCCGAGAATTTTCCAGTGTTAAAAATACCTGCACGTTCGCGGATTATGTCGGCGAAGTCGTGGGTAAGTGTGATGGCTGCAACATCGGCGACGTTGGCCGCGAGAGGAGGGGTTGAGGGGGATTTTGGCGGTTTCGCAAGCTGTTCCAGACGTGCTGTCCGGATCTTGGGTGTTGAGATTCTTTTCCGCCTGATGAATGAATAAACAATCACGCAAATCCTGTGGGAGCGAGCCTGCTCGCGAAGACTTTTTCACAGTCGACATCATCATCGACTGACATTTCGCCTTCGCGAGCAGGCTCGCTCCCACAGGTTGGGTATTTTTTAGGCGACTACCGCTTCAGCTGGCGAGACGATATTGGTCTTCATCCCGCGCGAACGCCCCGAACTCAGATAAGCCGCAATCGACTCCTGCGTCACCTCGCCAAGGAACACCCGCTCGGCATCCATCACCGGCAACCACGAGCGGTTGAACTCGTACATGCGCGACAGCAGGATGCGCAAATGCTCGTCGTAAGCCGCCGTGGCATTGAACTCACGCAGGAACTGCGCGCAAGTGCCAGTCTGACGGTGCAGATCGCGACGACGCACATAGCCCAGCGCCTTGTTCTCGGCACAGGTGACCACCACGTAGCGACGGTCATGTTCGTCCATCAACTCCAGCGCATCGGCCACCGGGGTTTCCGGGCTTACTGACGGCGCGTTGTCCGCCGCATCTTCTGCCTTCACCAACAACAGACGCTTGAGCGTGCTGTCCTGGCCGACGAAGTTGCTGACAAAGTCGTCCGCCGGGTGCGCGAGCAGCGTGTCCGGATGATCGATCTGCAGCAGTTTGCCGGCGCGGAAAATCGCGATCTTGTCGCCGAGTTTGATCGCTTCGTCGATGTCGTGGCTGACCATGATCACGGTTTTGTTCAGCGCCCGTTGCATTTCGAAGAATTCGTTCTGGATCATCTCGCGGTTGATCGGGTCGACCGCACCGAACGGCTCATCCATCAACAGCAGCGGCGCATCGGCCGCCAGTGCGCGAATCACGCCGATGCGCTGTTGCTGACCACCGGACAATTCACGCGGATAGCGATGCAGATACTGCTTGGGCTCCAGCTTGATCATGCTCATCAATTCGCGGGCGCGGTCGTGGCATCTCTGTTTGTCCCAGCCGAGCAGTTTCGGCACGACGACGATGTTCTCTTCGATGGTCATGTTCGGGAACAGGCCGATCTGCTGGATCACGTAACCGATGTTACGGCGCAGGGTCACCTCGTCGAGATCGGTGGTGTCTTCGCCGTTGATGAGGATCTTGCCCGAGGTCGGTTTGATCAGGCGATTGATCATCTTCAGCGTGGTGCTTTTGCCGCAACCCGATGGCCCGAGGAACACGCAGATTTCGCCTTCATTGACGGTCAGGCTTACCGAGTCCACGGCTTTGACGTCTTTGCCGTTGCTTTGGAAAGTTTTGCTGAGGTTTTGAAGTTCGATCATTTGAGCAGTCCTTTTGGAGTCAACGAGCGTTGCAGCCATTGGAGAAACAGGTCAGCGAAAATGGCCAGAAGACTGACCAGCAGTGCGCCGACGATCAGCATCGACATGTCACTGCGGCTGATGGAAGCGAGGATCAACACACCGAGGCCGCCGGCGCCGATGGTCGCGGCGATGGTCATCACGCCGATGTTCATCACCACGGCAGTGCGTACGCCGGCGAGGATCACCGGCACGGCGATCGGCAACTCGACCATGCGCAGGCGCTGGCCGAAGGTCATGCCGATGCCGCGTGCGGCTTCACGGATGCCCGGTTCCACGCCGGTGAGGGCGAGGTAGGTGTTGCGCATGATCGGCAACAGTGAATAAAGGAACACCGCGGTGATCGCCGGCATCGGGCCGAGGCCTTGGCCGAACTTGGAGTAGAACGGCAGCAGCAGGCCGAACAGGGCAATCGACGGCACCGTCAGCAGCACCGTGGCGCTGGCCTGCAAAGGGCCGGCGAGGGTCGGAAAGCGTGTCATCAGAATGCCCAGCGGCACGCCAACGACAATCGCCAGGGTCACGGCGATGCCGACCAGGGTGATGTGCTGCCAGGTCAGGTGCATCACCTGCTGCCAGTCGAGGTGGGAAAAGGCGTTCAGAAATTCCATGACTTTTCCTCCTTAGTTAAATGGGTGCTGGCGCAGGAAATCGGCGGCCACTTTCGAAGGGCTTTCGTGATCGACGTCGACCCGCGCGTTGAGCTGGCGCATGGTTTCGTCATCGAACAGTTCGGCCAGTGGTTTGAGTTGCTCGGCCAATTGCGGGTGCGCGTCGAGGTAGGCCTGACGCACCACTGGCGCGGCGGTGTAGTCGGGGAAGTAGTGCTTGTCGTCTTCCAGCAGCTTCAGGCCGAAGGCGTTGAGGCGACCGTCGGTGGTGTAGACCAGACCGGCGAACACCTGACCGTTGCGCAGCGCCGTATAAACCAGCCCGGCATCCATCTGGCGGATGTTCTTGCGGCTCAGGTTCATGCCGTAGAGATCGACCATGCCGATCAGACCATCGGAGCGGTTGGCGAACTCGGTATCCAGCGCCACCAGATGATTGGTCTTGGCTTCGGCGCGCAGCACTTCGTTCAACTGGCTGATGTTGTTGATCTGCGGATATTCCTCGGCGACCTTTTTCGGCAGGGCGAGGGCGTAGGTGTTGCTGAATTTCGACGGGGTCAGCCAGACCAGGCCTTTTTTCGCGTCGAGTTCTTTTACCCGAGCGTAGGACTGTGCGCTGTCGAGTTTTTCGGTGACATGGTTGTAGGCCACCAGCGATACGCCGGTGTATTCCCAGAGCATGTCCAACTGCCCGCTTTCGTGGGCACTGCGGGCGAGGTTGCTGCCCAGACCACCGGTGATCTGCGCGTCGTAGCCTTTGCTGCGCAGGTATTGCGCGGTGATTTCCGCGAGCAGGGTTTGCTCGGTGAACACCCGCGCGCCGAGACGGATAACCGGTTTTTCAACGGCTTGGGCGACGCCTGCGAACAGCAGGATGCAGCCCAGAATCAAACTAAATCGTTTCATAGGTATTCCTTCGCAAAAGCCTTAAGACGGGCGCAAACCGCGTTCCAGCCAGAGACGGCTGGCGAGGGTGACGACGCCATCGAGCAGCAAGGCCAGCAGCGCGGTGCACGCGGCGCCGAGCAGCAGTTGCGGCTGATTGTTCAGGGCGATGCCAGGGAAGATCAGGCTGCCGAGGCTGTTGGCGCCGATCAGGAACGCCAGCGGCGCGGTGCCGACGTTGATTGCCAACGCCACGCGCACACCACCGACAATGATCGGCACAGCGTTGGGCAATTCGACTTTCCACAGCACTTGGCGCGGGGTCATGCCGATGCCGACGGCCGCTTCTTTCAGCGAGCCCTGCACGTTTTTCAGGCCTTCGTAGGTGTTGCGCACAATCGGCAATAAGGAGGCGAGGAACAAAGCGAAGATCGCCGGGCCACTGCCGATGCCGAGGACGCCCAAGGCGATCGCAAGCACGGCCAGCGGGGGCACGGTGTTACCGATATTGAAGATCTGCATGAAGCGTTCAGCACGGCCGACCATGGTCGGGCGACTGAGGAAGATGCCGGCGGGGATGCCCACGACAAGGGCGGCCAGCATTGAAGCGAGGACGAGAATCAGATGAGCTTGCAGGTAAAACAACAAATCGTCCCGGTAGTGTTCGATCGTGTTGATGCCGATCCAGTGGACCAGCAGGGCCAGGAGCGCGATCACCACCGCACCTCCCATCAGCCCTTTGCCATAGCGGATAGCCACAGGCGGACTCCTTTTTTTGTAGTCGGCGAACGCCCTCCCGTGTGGCATGCCATACATGGCTGCCGGGAATAAACGTTCGCGAGAAGCAGCTCCCTCAGCACCGGCAAAAAGCGGTCTGAAAGCGAGCCATGAGCGCAGCCTCGTCAGGCTAACTTGCTGATTTTTCAGCCCCTGACGAAAATTCGTAACAGGGGATGGACGTCTCCGTGCTTTAAAAGGTTCCCATCTGCGGCAGCATTTGGCCACCCTTAATGTGCTCAACGGTTCGGTTATTGCATCGAGTTGGGCTATAATCGCGGCCCTTTTTTGAATCACCGCCAGGCGATTTCCCATGACCAACCAGGCCGCCGAAGTCGCGAAACGCCGCACTTTCGCCATTATTTCCCACCCCGATGCCGGTAAAACCACGATCACCGAAAAGCTCCTGTTGATGGGCAAGGCGATTGCAGTGGCCGGTACGGTGAAATCCCGTAAATCCGATCGCCATGCGACATCCGACTGGATGGAGATGGAGAAGCAGCGGGGTATTTCCATTACCACGTCGGTCATGCAGTTCCCGTATCGCGAACACATGATCAACCTGCTCGACACCCCGGGCCACGAAGACTTCTCCGAAGATACCTACCGCACCCTGACGGCGGTGGACTCGGCATTGATGGTCCTCGACGGCGGTAAAGGTGTAGAGCCACGGACCATTGCGCTGATGGATGTCTGCCGTCTGCGTGACACGCCGATCGTCAGCTTCATCAACAAACTCGACCGTGACATCCGCGACCCGATCGAACTGCTCGACGAGATCGAAGCCGTGCTGAAGATCAAGGCGGCGCCGATCACCTGGCCGATCGGTTGCTACCGCGACTTCAAGGGCGTGTACCACCTGGCTGACGACTACATCATTGTCTACACCGCCGGTCACGGTCACGAACGCACCGAAACCAAGATCATCGAGAAGCTCGACTCCGACGAAGCCCGCGCGCATCTGGGCGACGAGTACGAGCGTTTCATCGAGCAGCTGGAACTGGTTCAGGGCGCCTGCCACGAATTCAATCAGCAGGAGTTCCTCGACGGTCAGCTGACCCCGGTGTTCTTCGGTACGGCATTGGGCAACTTCGGTGTTGACCATGTACTCGACGCCGTCGTTGATTGGGCGCCGCGTCCGCTGGCCCGTGTGGCCAACGAGCGTACCGTCGAGCCGGTCGAAGAGAAGTTCTCCGGCTTCATCTTCAAGATCCAGGCGAACATGGACCCGAAACACCGCGACCGCATCGCCTTCATGCGCATTTGCTCCGGCAAGTACGAGAAAGGCATGAAGATGCGCCACGTGCGCACCGGCAAGGACGTGCGCATCGGCGATGCCCTGACGTTCTTCTCCTCCGAGCGTGAGCAGCTTGAAGAAGCATTTGCCGGCGACATCATCGGTCTGCACAACCACGGCACCATCCAGATTGGCGACACCTTCAGTGAAGGTGAAACCCTCGGGTTTACCGGTATCCCGCACTTTGCGCCGGAGCTATTCCGTCGTGTGCGTCTGCGTGATCCGCTGAAGTCCAAGCAACTGCGTCAGGGTCTGCAGCAGTTGGCCGAAGAGGGTGCAACGCAGGTGTTCTTCCCGGAGCGCAGCAACGACATCATTCTTGGCGCCGTCGGTGTGCTGCAGTTCGATGTGGTCGCCAGCCGTTTGAAGGAGGAATACAAGGTTGAGTGCTCGTACGAGCCGATTACTGTGTACTCCGCGCGCTGGATTGAATGCGGCGACAAGAAGAAGCTTGAGGAGTTTTCCAACAAGGCTGTGGAGAACCTGGCGGTCGATGGCGGTGGTCACCTGACCTATCTTGCGCCGACGCGGGTTAATCTGGCGTTGATGGAAGAGCGTTGGCCGGATGTGAAATTCCGCGCGACGCGTGAGCATCACTAAGCGCTGAGCTGTTTTGTCCAAAGCCCTCGATGTGAAAGCATCGGGGGCTTTTTGTTTTGGTCTTGGCGGCCTGTGGGTCGACCAGGTTCTTGGGGTTTTGGGTGAATATCCGTTGCTACGGGGGTTGCTGCTGGCGGTTTCGCTCTTACAGCGAGTCCCTTTGGCAAACGCCCCAAAGGAACCAAAGGTCTGCGCCCTGACGTTCGGCCCACTCGCTGGGGCTCGGGGTTCCTTCGCTCCGGGATCGATCCGGGGGCATCGCTTCCGGTTTGCTTCGCTGCACCTCCTTTCGATGTGTTCGACTTCGTCGAACGGCGCTGCGCGCCTACCCCCGGATCAATCCCTCCACTCAGCCTGCCGACGGGCTCCAAGATCAAAAGCAGGCGAGCTGACACTCGGCCTATTGAGTGGTTAAGGGCCAAGCGGTGTTCGGCTCTTGATTTGTGTTGGGGCTGCCCCTCACCCCAGCCCTCTCCCGAGGGAGAGGGAGCCGATTTGTGGGCCTTTCAAAACCTGAGTTTGGTTCGGTATTTCACGTCGGCGTAGCTCTCCCAAACACCTCGGTCAGTCCCCTCTCCTCCGGGAGAGGGCTAGGGTGAGGGGCCTTTGACCTGTTTCAGAATCTGAGTTCGACTCGGTATTTCACGTCGGCGTAGCTCTCCCAAACACCTCGGTCAGTCCCCTCTCCCTCCGGGAGAGGGCTAGGGTGAGGGGCTTTTGATCTGTTTCAGAATCTGAGTTCGGCTCGGTATTTCACGTCGGCGTAGCTCTCCCAAACACCTCGGTCAGTCCCCTCTCCCTTTGGGAGAGGGCTAGGGTGAGGGGCTTTTGATCTCAAGTCGGTTTCTGGTTTAGTCCGCGCAATGGCTGTAGGACGACTCGGCTTTTTGTGGTTTCGATGTTCTTGAACGCGACAACCTGCCTGCTGACCGTTAGTGTTCCAGCTCCCCGCACGTCGCTTTGAGAGGTCAATGGAATGACGAGTCGACTGACTCATTTGCTACGACTGAACGGCTATTTCAGCGTGATGGCCTGGGTGCTCGCGGCGCTGTTGTTCATCAATCGCCTGAGCAGCATGGTCAAGCTGTTCATGGCGCTGTATCTGCGTCAGGAGCTGGGCCTGGCGATCGAGACGGTTGGCTGGTTGTTGTCGGCGTACGGCGCGGGGTTGCTGGTCGGGTCGATGCTCGGTGGCTGGCTCAGTGATCATGTGCGCACGGCACGGCTGACGGCGGCGTTGTTCTTTGTTTCGGTGTGGGTGCTGATTCTGCTGGGGCTGGTGACGCAGGTGTCGTTGCTGGCGGCATTGCTGTTGCTCAGCGGGGGCATCGACGGGGCTATTCGCACGCTGCATCAGCGGCTGATCATGGAATATTGCGAGGTGGCGCAGCGCTCGCGTGCGCAGGCGTTGAGTCGGGTTGCGCGCAACCTTGGGATGGCCGCCGCCGGTGTGGCGGGCGGGGTTTTGGCGCAGGCTGATTTTCGCTGGGTATTTTTCGGCAGTGCGGCAATGACGTTGCTGGCCTTGATGTGGTTTGTCCGCACTACGTGGCGTCGACCGGTGCTGATCAATGACGAAAAGTCCACGGACGACGCAGGTTCCGGGGTGCCGCATCGCGACAAACCGTTCCTCTGGTTGCTGGCGGCGACGGCCGTGCTTGGCATCGCGTTCGACACGGTCTACAGCACGCTGGGCAATTATCTGCGTGATTACTACCACCTGAGCACCGAGGCCATCGGTTGGCAGTTCGGCCTCAATGCGTTGTTGGTGATCGCCCTGCAGATTCCGCTGTCGCATTGGGCCGAGCGCTGGGGCATGCGTCGACAAATGCTGCTCGGCAGTGTGTTGCTGGCCTGCGGGCTCGGCATGTTGCCGTTCGGTTCCGGGCTGTTTTACGTCTGCCTGTCGACGCTGATCTGGACCTTGGGCGAGGCCTTTTTCATGCCGCCGCTGAATGTGCTGGCCATGCACTTTGCCCAGGGCGGCAAAAGCGGTCAGTACTTCGGCCTGTTCTTTATGAGCTGGAGCGCGAGTGCGCTGTTGTCACCGGTACTCAGTGGCCAGTTGTACGGTCAATTCGGTGGCCACAGTGTGTGGCTGGCGAGTGCGCTGATGGTGTTGATTTCCATCCCGCTGACTTGGCAGGCCACGCGCCTGCGCCCGGTCGCTTAGCTGATCCGGCGATTGGGGTTATTCGAAAGCAATCTGTCTGTCGAGGGCATTTCTGCGTGCTCGTTAGCGTCCTATCTGGTGAACCCGATGGATCGGAACTAGATTTCACACAGCGCCAGTCAGGCACAAATGTCTCACCTGAAAATGGATGGAGTCGGCTATGAAAAGCAGGTTGCTACGGGTTTTATTGCTGTTGAAAGTGATGGTCATGCTGTCCGTCGGTACCGCGACGGCCTGGGCCGAGTGCGAGGATCACGATTCTCAGGCGTTCAACGGCCAGGTCGGGCACAGCGGCTTGATGCTGGCCAAATCCGAATCCGAGCCGGGCGATCAGGGGCAGGGTGGCAGCGCCGATGATGACAACTCGACTACCGATGAGCCGGACTCTGATGATCCGGACGACGAAGGCGATAGCCAGACGTAAATCGCAGACAAAAGAAAACCCCTTCTGCCTCGACTGATGCGCAATCGAGGTGGGAGGGGTTTGCTCAACACTTTATCCCTGAATAAACACGATCCCTGTAGGAGCTGCGGCACGCTGCGATCTTTTGATTCTGATTCTGACAATCAAAAGATCGCAGCCTCCTTTCACTCGACAGCTCCTACAGGTTTCGTGTCGCTCTCCAGATTTGCTTACGCCGCGCCGTCGAGGAATTGCTCGGCGTAGTGGCAAGCCACCTGCCGGCTGTCGAGCTGGCGCAACGCCGGCTCTTCCGTGCTGCAACGCTCGGTCGCATACGGGCAGCGCTTGTGGAAAGCACAGCCCGGTGGCGGGTTCAGCGGGTTAGGCAGTTCGCCGACGATCTTGATTTTCGGCTTGTTCGGGTCCGGGTGAATGGTCGGAGTCGCCGACAGCAGCGCCTGGGTGTAAGGGTGCAACGGACGCTCGTAAATGTCGTTTTTCGGACCCAGTTCCACCGGGCGACCGAGGTACATCACCATCACGTCATCGGCCACGTGTTGCACCACCGCGAGGTTGTGCGAGATGAACACGTACGCGGTGTTGAACTCCTGCTGCAAATCCATGAACAGGTTCAGCACCTGCGCCTGAATCGACACGTCCAGTGCCGAGGTCGGTTCGTCCGCCACCAGCACTTTCGGTTGCAACATCATCGCCCGAGCCAGAGCGATACGCTGGCGCTGACCGCCGGAGAACATGTGCGGATAGCGCTGGTAATGCTCAGGACGCAAGCCGACCTGCTTCATCATCGCCTGGACTTTCTCGCGACGTTCGGCAGCGGAGAGGTTGGTGTTGATCAGCAGCGGTTCGCCGAGCTGATCGCCGACTTTCTGCCGTGGGTTCAACGACGCGTACGGGCTTTGGAAGACCATCTGCACGTCTTTGCGCAGTTGCTTGCGCTGGGCCTTGTCGGCACCGGCGACTTCCTGGCCGGCGATTTTCAAGGATCCGGACGACGGGTCTTCAATCAGCGTCAACGCGCGGGCGAGGGTGGATTTACCGCAGCCCGATTCGCCGACAACAGCGAGGGTCTTGCCGGCTTCCAGTTCGAACGACACGCCGTTCAGTGCGCGTACGGTCGCATGGCCTTTGAACAGGCCACGGGAGACTTCGTAGTGACGGGTCAGGTCGCGGGCGGTAAGTACGACGGCCATTACGCCACCTCCTGGTTCAGCGGGAAGAAGCAGCGGGCGAGGCTGTGGCTTTTCGGATCAAGACCTGGACGCTGCACACGGCAGCTGTCCTGCACGTACGGGCAGCGCGGCGACAGCAGGCAACCCTGCGGACGGTCGTAGCGGCCCGGGACGATGCCCGGCAGGGTCGACAGGCGTGAGGCGCCGAGGCTGTGCTCGGGAATCGCCTTGAGCAGCGCTTCGCTGTACGGGTGCGCCGGGACGTCGAACAGTTGCGGCACTTGGCCGACTTCAACGGCTTGACCGGCGTACATCACGCAGACGCGCTGGGCGGTTTCCGCCACGACCGCGAGGTCGTGGGTGATCAGCACCAGGCCCATGTTCTGTTCTTTCTGCAACGCCAGCAGCAGATCCATGATCTGTGCCTGAATCGTCACGTCCAGCGCAGTGGTCGGTTCGTCGGCGATCAGCAGTTTCGGCTCGCCGGCAATCGCCATGGCGATCGCAACACGCTGGCTCATACCGCCGGACAGTTGGTGCGGGTAGGCGTCCATGCGGCTGGCGGCGCCCGGAATTTCAACTTTTTCCAGCAGTTCGATCGCACGTTTGCGCGCTTGCTTGCCGGACATTTTCAGGTGCAGGCGCAGCACTTCTTCAATCTGGAAACCGACGGTGTAGCTCGGGTTCAGCGCGGTCATCGGATCCTGAAAGACCATCGACAGATCTTTGCCGACGATCTGCCGACGCTGACGGTTGCTCAGTTTGAGCATGTCTTTGCCGTCAAAGCTGAGCGCGTCGGCGGTGACGATGCCGGGGTGCTCGATCAGGCCCATCAGCGCCATCATGGTCACGGATTTACCCGAACCCGACTCGCCAACGATGGCCAGTACTTCGCCTTTGTCGACTTTCAGGTCGAGGCCATCGACCACCGGGGTCGCGGTCTTGTCGCCGAAGCGAACGTTGAGATTCTTGATTTCTAGCAGTGACATGGGAATCTCCTCAGGCGGCGTTCTTGAGTTTCGGGTCCAGCGCATCGCGCAGGCCGTCGCCCATCAAGTTGATTGCCAGCACGCTGAGCAAAATGGTCAAACCAGGCAGACTGACTACCCACCAGGCGCGTTCGATGTAGTCGCGGGCCGAGGCCAGCATGGTGCCCCACTCAGGGGTTGGCGGTTGTACGCCAAGGCCGAGGAAGCCCAGTGCGGCGGCATCGAGAATCGCCGAGGAGAAGCTCAAGGTCGCTTGAACAATCAGCGGCGCCATGCAGTTCGGCAGCACGGTGATGAACATCAGACGTGGCAGACCGGCACCGGCCAGGCGCGCGGCGGTCACGTAGTCGCGGTTCAGTTCGCCCATCACGGCGGCTCGGGTCAGACGCACGTAGGACGGCAAGGACACCACAGCAATCGCAATCACGGTGTTGATCAGGCCAGGGCCGAGGATGGCGACGATCGCCACCGCCAGCAGCAGCGACGGCAGGGCCAGCATGATGTCCATCAGACGCATGATGGTCGGGCCGATCATCTTCGGGAAGAAACCGGCGAACAGACCGAGGAGGATCCCCGGAATCAGCGACATCACCACCGACGACAAACCGATCAGCAGCGACAGGCGCGAGCCCTGGATCAGACGCGACAGCAGGTCACGCCCCAGTTCATCGGTGCCGAGCAGGAACTGCATCTGCCCGCCTTCGAGCCACGCCGGCGGCGTCAGCAGGAAGTCGCGGTATTGCTCGCTAGGGTTATGCGGTGCGACCCACGGCGCGAAAATCGCGCAGAAGATGATCAGCAGCATGAACAGCAGGCCGGCAACCGCGCCTTTGTTTTTGGAGAAGGCTTGCCAGAATTCTTTGTACGGAGACGGGTACAGCAGGCTTTGATCCGCGTTTGCGGCGGACGTGGCTACTGAGGATGTTGGAGTGCTCATGGTATGGACCTCAGCGCTGATGACGGATGCGTGGGTTGGCAAAGCCGTAGAGGATGTCCACTACGAAGTTGACCAGAATCACCAGGCAGGCGATTAACAGGATGCCGTTTTGCACAACCGGGTAGTCCCGGGCGCCGATGGCTTCGATCAGCCATTTACCGATACCGGGCCAGGAGAAAATGGTTTCGGTCAGGACTGCACCGGCCAGCAGCGTGCCGACTTGCAGACCGACCACGGTGAGTACCGGAATCAGCGCGTTACGCAGACCGTGGACGAATACCACGCGCGACGGCGACAGGCCTTTGGCCTTGGCGGTGCGGATGTAGTCTTCGCGCAGCACTTCGAGCATCGACGAACGGGTCATCCGCGCGATCACCGCTAGCGGAATGGTGCCGAGTACGATGGCTGGCAGGATCAGGTGATGCAGAGCATCGAGGAACGCGCCCATGTCATCGGCCAGCAGCGTGTCGATCAGCATGAAACCGGTGCGCGGCTCGATGTCGTAGAGCAGGTCGATCCGCCCGGATACCGGCGTCCAGCCCAGGCTCACCGAGAAGAACATGATCAGGATCAGGCCCCACCAGAAGATCGGCATCGAATACCCCGCGAGGGAGATGCCCATCACCCCGTGGTCGAACAGCGATCCTCGCTTGAGTGCCGCAATCACCCCGGCCAGAAGCCCGAGAATGCCGGCGAACAGCAGGGCGGCCATGGACAGTTCCAGGGTCGCCGGGAAGAGGGAGGTGAACTCGGTCCACACGCTTTCACGGGTACGCAGGGATTCGCCGAGATCGCCGTGGGCCAGTTTGCCGATGTAGTCCAGATATTGGGCATACAGAGGCTTGTTCAGACCTAGGCGTTCCATTGCCTGAGCGTGCATTTCGGGGTCGACCCGACGTTCGCCCATCATCACTTCCACGGGGTCGCCCGGAATCATGCGAATCAACGCGAAAGTCAGCAAGGTGATGCCGAAAAACGTGGGGATCAACAACCCCAGTCGGCGGGCAATAAAACTAAACATCGTGTGTGGTACCTCATCAGCCGGTTAGGCGTGCCCGGTGTCCCTGGGGTCAGGGACACCGGGAGTTTCTTATCTACTTCACCTGGGTGGTGGCGAAGTTATTAGTGGTGAGAGGGCTGATGTGATAGCCCTCTACGTTGTTGCGCATTGCAGTAAACATCCTGGTGTGGGCCATGCTGATCCATGGCTGATCCTGATTAAACAATACTTGCGCCTGTTCGTAGAGCGCGGCGCGTTCGGCCGGATCTACTTTAGCCCGTGCTTCATCCAGCAGCGTCTGGAATTTCTCGTTGCACCAGCGCGCGTAGTTCTCGCCGTTTTTTGCCGCCTCGCAACTGAGCATAGGCGTCAGGAAGTTATCCGGGTCGCCGTTGTCGCCCGCCCATCCGGCCGAGACCATATCGTGTTCGCCAGCCTTGGCGCGCTTGAGCATTTCACCCCATTCCATCACGCGGATGTCGATCTTGATCCCGACTTTCGCCAGGTCAGCCTGCATCATTTGTGCGCCGAGCATCGGGTTGGGGTTGGTCGGGCCGCCACCGTTGCGGGTAAACAGGGTAAACACGGTGCCTTCCGGAACTCCGGCTTCCTTGAGCAGGGCGCGGGCCTTGTCGAGGTCGCGTGGCGGGTTCTTCAGGTCGTGGTTGTAGCCCAGCAGCGTGTCCGGGTACGGGTTGACCGCAACGGTCGCATTGCCCGGGCCGAACAGCGCGTTGACGTAAGCCGCTTTGTCGAAGGCGATATCGATCGCCTTACGCACGCGCACGTCGCTCATGTATTTGTGCTGAGTGTTCATGGCGATGTACGAGACGGTCATCGCGTTCAGCTCTTCGACCTTGAGCTTGTCGTCTTTCTTGATGCTCGGGATGTCGTCCGGTTTCGGATACAGCGCGATCTGGCACTCGTTGGCCTTGAGCTTCTGCAGGCGCACGTTGTTGTCGGTGGCGATCGCCAGAATCAACGCGTCGGCCGGCGGCTTGCCACGGAAGTAATCCGGGTTGGCCTTGAAGCGCACCTGCGCATCCTTGGCATAACGCTGGAAGATGAACGGGCCGGTGCCGACCGGCTTGTTGTTCAGATCGCCAGTCTTGTTGGCCTTGAGCAACTGATCAGCGTATTCGGCGGAGTAGATGGCGGTGAACGGCATCGCGACGTCGGCCAGGAATGGCGCTTCGCGGCGGGTCAGGGTGAACTTGACCGTGTGGTCGTCGATTTTTTCGACGCTTTTGAGCAGTTCTTTGAAGCCCATGCTTTCAAAGTACGGGAAGCCCACGCTCGACAGCTTGTGCCACGGGTGATTCGGGTCCAGCTGACGCTGGAAGCTCCAGACCACGTCGTCGGCGTTCATGTCACGGGTCGGCTTGAAGTATTCGGTGGTGTGAAACTTGACGCCTTTACGCAGGTGGAACGTGTAGGTCAGGCCGTCTTCACTGATTTCCCAGGTGTCTGCCAGGGCCGGAACGATTTCCGTGGTGCCGGGCTTGAAGTCCACCAGGCGGTTGAAGATGGTTTCGGCCACAGCGTCCGCCGTGACTGCAGTTGTGTACTGGACCATATCGAAGCCTTCCGGACTGGCTTCGGTGCAGACCACCAAGGGTTTGGCCGAGACGCCGATGGCGGCGCTCAACAACGCAGCCGCGATGGCCGCACGTAGGGGAAGCATTTTCATCGATAACCCTCTGCAATCGGTTGAAGACAAAAACCGAACGGCCGACTCATCATGAGTCAGCCGTCGGCTGGCGTTTTTTACAGGATGTTGAATGGAATCGTGGTCACGAGACGGAACTCGTTGATGCTGCCGTCAGCCTGGTTTTCGCTGGCGCGGTGAGCGGTGTAGGTGCCGCGAATCGTGGTGGCTTTGAGTGGCCCGCTCTGTACGGCATAGGTTGCACCGATGCCGTATTCATAGTGGTGCTCGCCGTCCATCGATTGCACACCGTCGTAGCCGCCACCCTTGTAGTGAGTGCCGTCGATGCCCCAGCCGCGCGCCTGGTAGATGTTGAACTTCAGGCCCGGTACACCGTATTCGGCCATGTTGATGCCGTAGGAAACCTGGAAGGACTTCTCGTTCGGGCCGTTGAAGTCCGAGAGCAGGGAGTTGGCCAGGTAGATACCGTTGGTTTCGTGCAGGTAGTCGAAGTACTCGTTACCGTTCACTTCCTGATACGAGAAGGTCAGGGTGTGTGCCAGGTGAGTCAGGCCGAACGACAGCGAGTAGGTGTCGTTGTCGATGTCGCCCAGCAGTTTTTTGCCTTCGTCGACAGTCTTGTAGTAGTTCAGGCCGGTGGTCAGGCTGAGGATCGAGCTGTCACCCAGCACGTGGGTGGCGCCGAAGTAGTACTGGTTCCACAGGTCTTCAGCCTGGGTGCCCCACAGGCTGGTGGTCAGGCTGGCGAACGGCTGGTACGAGATACCGGCGGTGTTCACGTGGTCAGCTTCGGCGTCGATGTTGCCGTATTCGGAGCGGAACTTGCTGAGGCTCTCTTCGGTACGAGGCGAGACGCGGTCGAACGTTGCCAGGTCGAACGAGAGGTTGTTCAGCTCTTCGCTGTGGATCGCGATACCTTCGAAACTCGACGGCAGCGGACGGTTGCCGATCACGTCGACCTGCGGGCTGCTGAAGTTCATGCGGCCGGCGGTCAGGGTGGTATTGGAGATACGTGCCTTGATGTTCGCCAGGCCCAGTTTGCTCCACTGACCGACGGCATCGCCGCCTTCACGGGTCAGCGTACGGTTGTTGCCCGCGCCTGGACGGGTGCCCGGTGCACCGCCGTTGTTGGAGGCGAGGTTTTCGCGGTCACGCTCAAGAGCGATGGCGTTGTAGGCCGCCACTTCGGTGCTGAAACCGACAGTACCTTCGGTGAAACCCGAGTTGTACTTGATGATCGTACCTTGCACCCAGTTGATGCGGCGGTCAGTTTCGGTCGATTGGCCGTTCTTGCGATAGGCGAACTTGCCGCCGCGCTTGAGTTGCTCGTTGGCGTACCAGTTGCGGGTCGAACCGCTGATCGATTGACCTTCGAGGAAACCGGTGGCTTCGGCCTGGGCGCTCTTCTCGTTGACGGTCACTGGAGTGAACGCCTGACTTTGGGTTTCTGCGTACGCCGTGGCGGTGACGCTGCTGATGGCCAAGGCCAGTATCGCGGTGCTGCTCAGTTTCATGGGTGAAGCTCCTTTACTTTCTTTTTATGCCGGCTTTTTTTGGTATGCCGGTTATTGGTTTAGAACTCATTCACACATCGCAAACGTTTGCAAAAGGCCGGATTGGCGAATTTCGGCAAAGCGCTTGCGTGAGGGGCTAGACAGCGCCCCCCAGCGTTGCGGCTAATCGTCTGGTTTAATCGATACCGACACCCGAGAACACGTTGCGACCGAACGGGCTGACTTTGAACCCTTCGATCCTCGCGCTTAACGGTTGGTTGACCGTCGAGTGGGCGACAGGCGTGATCGGCACTTGTTGTTTAAGCAATTGCTGAGCCTGTTTGTAGAGCATGGTGCGCTGGTCGCGGTCAGTGACGACCTTGGCTTGTTTGATCAGCTTGTCGTAAGCCGGGTCGCACCACATGGAATAGTTGTTGCCGCCGATGGCATCGCAGCTGTACAGCGTGCCGAGCCAGTTGTCCGGATCCCCGTTGTCACCGGTCCAGCCGATCAGGCTGATGTCGTGCTCGCCATTTTTGGTGCGCTTGATGTACTCGCCCCATTCGTAGCTGACGATTTTCACTTTCAGGCCGATCTTGGCCCAGTCAGCCTGGAGCATTTCGGCCATCAGTTTGGCGTTCGGGTTGTACGGGCGCTGCACCGGCATCGCCCACAGGGTGATCTCGGTGCCTTCTTTGACGCCGGCAGCCTTGAGCAGCTCTTTGGCTTTTTCCGGGTTGTAGGCGGCGTCTTTGATGGTGTCGTCGTAGGACCATTGGGTCGGCGGCATGGCGTTGACGGCCAGTTGGCCGGCGCCTTGATAAACAGCGTTGAGAATCCCTTGTTTATTCACCGCCATGTCCAGCGCCTGACGCACTTCGAGCTGGTCGAATGGCTTGTGGCGGACGTTGTAGGCGATGTAGCCGAGGTTGAAACCCGGCTTGGAGATCAGTTGCAGTTTCGGGTCGGCCTTCAGCGCTTCAACATCCGCAGGGCGCGGATGCAGGGTGATCTGGCATTCGCCGGCCTTGAGCTTCTGCACGCGCACCGAGGCGTCGGTGTTGATTGCAAAGATCAGGTTGTCGAGCTTGACCCGGCTCGGATCCCAGTAATGTTTATTACCGGTGTAACGGATGTTCGAGTCTTTCTGATAACTCTTGAACACGAACGGCCCGGTGCCGATCGGTTTCTGGTTGATGTCGCTCGGCTTGCTTTCGGCCAGCAATTTGTCGGCGTATTCGGCGGACAGAATGGAGGCGAAGCTCATGGCGATGTTCTGAATGAACGCGGCGTCGACGCTGTTGAGCGTGAACTCCACGGTCAGCGGCCCGGTCTTCTCGACCTTGGCGATGTTCTTGTTCAGGCTCATGCCGTTGAAATACGGGAACTCGGTCGGATAAGCCTTACGGAAAGGTTGCTGGGCATCCAGCATGCGATTAAACGTGAACAACACATCGTCGGCGTTGAAGTCGCGGGTCGGTTTGAAGTACGGCGTTGTATGAAACTTCACACCTTCACGCAGGTGAAAGGTGTACTTGAGACCATCCTCGGAAATATCCCACGTGGTCGCCAGGCCAGGTACGACATTGGTCGCGCCTTTTTCGAACTCGACCAAACGGTTGTACAGCGGCTCGGCGGCGTCGTTATCGGTCGCTGTCGTGTATTGCGCGGTATCAAAACCCGCCGGGCTGCCTTCAGAGCAGAACACCAGGCTTTTGCTGGCGGCGAAACTGGCGGACGAGGCGGCCAACAGGCCGGCGCCCAGCAATGCGGAACAAATCAAGGTATGGCGCATGACGCTCCCTCTTTTTTAGTGTTGTTCAATGCGCCGTCGTCTCATCCGGAGACGTTTGGCTACATCGAGCTCAATCCAGTACGTACGGCAAACCGGTGGCCCACGCAGAAACTGGTCAGTACCCGACGGTAGGGGCCGCGGTCCTGGCAGTAAATGCGTAAATGCCTTAAAGCTCGTAGGAAAAGGCGACACGTCCTATACCGCTGCGGTAATCCACAGTGGAATTGGCTGTAGGCAATTTCCTAAATTCCCGGCAGGTAAAATAGCGGCGACGTTAAAAAACGTCGCCGCTGCAGTGCCTTATTTGCTGACGCTGACGCCGTAGAAGGAGTTCAAGCCAAATGGGCTGATCTTGAAATCCTGCACGTTGGCGCGCATGGGTTGGAACACCGTCGAGTGAGCGATAGGTGTGTAGGGAACAGCATCTTTAAGGACGTGTTGCGCCTGTTTGTACAGTTCGGTGCGCTTGGCCTGATCGGGGGTGCGCTTGGCATCCTTGACGAGACCGTCGTACTTCTTGTCGCACCACTTGGAGAAGTTGTTGCCGTTGAGCGAGTCGCAGCCGAACAGCACGTTCAGCCAGTTGTCCGGATCCCCATTGTCACCGCTCCAGCCAATGATCATGGCCTGGTTCTCGCCACCTTTGGAACGCTTGATGTACTCGCCCCACTCGTAGCTGGTGATCTTCACTTTCAAGCCGATCTTGGCCCAGTCGGACTGGAGCATTTCAGCCATCAGTTTAGCGTTCGGGTTGTATGGACGCTGCACCGGCATCGCCCACAGAACGATCTCGGTACCTTCCTTGACGCCGGCTTCCTTGAGCAGCTGTTTGGCTTTCTCAGGATCGTACTTGGCGTCCTTGATGGTGGTGTCGTAAGACCACTGGGTCGGCGGCATGGCGTTGACGGCCAGTTGGCCGGCGCCCTGATAAACCGAGTCGATGATCTGCGGCTTGTTCACTGCCATGTCCAGCGCCTGACGGACGCGCAGGTCAGCCAGCGGGTTGGCTTCGTTGCTGCCTTTGACCTTGTCCATCACGTTGTAGGCGATGTAGCCGAGGTTGAAGCCAGCCTGATCAGGCATCTTCAGCGACTTGTCTTCTTTCAGCGCTTTCAGGTCGGCTGGACGCGGGAACAGGGTGACCTGGCACTCGTTCTTTTTCAGCTTCTGAATACGGACCGACGGGTCGGTGGTGATGGCGAAGATCAGGTTGTCGATCTTCACGTCATCAGGCTTCCAGTACTCTTTGTTCCCGGTGAAGCGGATGTTGGAGTCTTTCTGGTAGCTCTTGAACACGAACGGACCAGTGCCGACCGGCTTCTGGTTGATGTCGGCAGGCTTGCCTTCTTTCAACAGTTGCGCTGCGTATTCGGCGGACTGCACCGAGGCGAAGCTCATGGCCATGTTCTGGATGAACGCAGCGTCGACTTCTTTCAGAGTGAACTTGACGGTGTGGTCGTCGACTTTATCGATCTTGGTGATGTTGGTGTCCATCCCCATGTCGGTGAAGTACGGGAATTCGGTCGGGTACGCCTTACGGAACGGGTCATCCTTGTTAATCATGCGATTGAAGGTGAACAGCACGTCGTCGGCGTTGAACTCACGAGTCGGCTTGAAATACGGGGTGGTGTGAAACTTGACGCCTTCACGCAGGTGGAAGGTGTACGTCAGGCCATCATCGGAAATGTCCCACTTGGTCGCCAGACCAGGAATCACGGCGGTGCCGCCGCGCTCGAACTGGGTCAGACGGTTGAACATGGTTTCGGCTGAGGCGTCGAAGTCGGTTCCGGTGGTGTACTGGCCTGGGTCGAAACCGGCCGGGCTGCCTTCGGAGCAGAACACCAGGTTAGTCGCAGCGGATGCGAAAGGTGCGGAGGCTAACAAGCCTGCGCCGACTAAAAACGGAATGACCGCGTGTTTAAGCATGTTGGCCTCATGATTTGTTGTCATTTTTTAGTTGTGAGGTACGACCTCGTGAGTCGTGCCTGCGGATACTTATGCAGGGGCCATACCCAATGCAAGATCCAGAGCGGTCGGCGGCCTCAAACGGTGGCACGAACGTACCTTAATGTCGCATCTGTATAACTTTTGACGCATTTGACCGTTTGCGAGTGGTTTTAACGGTGCAAATGGAGCCCCAAAACGGTGCGCTGGTCACCTTGTGCGCGCCGCCTTGGGGCTCGGTGTTACTTATTTATACCTACGCCATAGAAGGGGGTTAGACCGAACGGGCTGATCCGGAAGTCGGTGACTTCCTTGCGCAGCGGCTGGAACACTGTGGAGTTGGCAATCGGTGTGATCGGTACTTGCTGTTTAAGGATCAGTTGCGCCTGTTGATACAGTTTTACCCGCTGTCCTTTGTCGGTGGATAACTTGGCCTGTTGCACTAGTTTGTCGTAGGCCGGATCGCACCATTTGGCGTAGTTGCTGCCTTTTACCGCCGCGCAGCTGTAGAGCACGCCAAGCCAGTTGTCCGGGTCGCCGTTGTCACCTGTCCAGCCATAGATCATGGCGTCGTGCTCGCCATTTTTCGCACGTTTGATGTACTCGCCCCATTCGTAACTGACGATGTTGGCCTTGATGCCGATTTTCTCCCAATCCTGCTGGATCATCTGTGCCGACATCCGCGCATTCGGGTTCGATGCGCGTTGCACTGTCATCGCCCAGAGGTTGATGGTTGTACCTGGCGCAACCCCTGCTTCTTTCAGTAGCACCCGGGCTTTGACCGGGTCGTAAGGGGCATCCTTGATGGTCGGGTCATACGACCATTGCGCCGGCGGTAAAGCGTTTTGCGCCAACTGGCCGGCGCTTTGGTAGACGGCTTTGATGATTGCCGGTTTGTCGATGGCCATGTCCAGCGCCTGCCGCACTTTGAGCTGATCGAGAGGCGCGTGGGTGGTGTTGTAAGCGAGGAAGCCGAGGTTGAATCCGGCCTGTTTGAGCACGCGCAGGTTCGGGTCTTTTTCCATCACTTCGATGTCGGCCGGACGCGGGTAGCCGCTGACCTGGCATTCGCCGGCCTTGAGCTTCTGCAGGCGCACGGCGGCGTCGGGAGTGATCGAGAAAATCAGGTTATCGATTTTGACGTCTTCGGGTTTCCAGTAGGTCTTGTTGGCGGTATAGCGGATTTGTGAATCCTTCTGGTAGCGCTTGAACACGAACGGTCCGGTGCCGATCGGCTTCTGGTTGAGGTCGGCGGCTTTGCCTTCCTTCAACAGTTGCGCGGCGTATTCGGCTGATTGCACCGAGGCGAAGCTCATGGCGAGGTTTTGCACGAACGCGGCGTCAACGTTGTTGAGGTTGAAGCGCACGGTTTGCTCGTCGAGTTTTTCTACCGATTTGATTGTGGTGTTGAGGCCCATGTCAGTGAAGTAGGGGGATTCGGCGGGGTAGGCCTTGCGGAAGGTGTTGTCCGGGTCGAGCAGGCGCTGGAAGGTGAAGAGCACGTCATCGGCGTTGAAGTCTCGGGTGGGTTTGAAGTAGTCGGTGGTGTGGAATTTTACGTTTTGGCGCAGGTGGAAGGTATATTGCAGGCCGTCGTTGGAGATGTCCCATTTTGTTGCCAGGCCGGGTTCGATGTCGGTGCCGCCGCGTTTGAATTGGGTGAGGCGGTTGAAGACGGTTTCGGCGGAGGCGTCGAAGTCGGTGCCGCTGGTGTATTGGCTGGGGTCGAAGCCGGCGGGGCTGGCTTCGGAGCAGTAGACCAGGGTGGTGGCGGCGTTGGCGATCGGGGCTATGGCGGTTAGTGCGAGGGAGATCAAGAGCGGTTTTAGGGTGGATCTTGGCATGGGGTCCCCGGGGAGTCGGCGGTGGTAATCGTGGAAGAGTAGCTGGGGCGGGGGTGTTGGCGGAAATATCGTTTTTCCTGTTGAAGCGTCTATCTCGGCATATCTAGCGCTTGTGGGTATATCCGTTGCTGCGGTAACGGCGGCTTAGGGTTTCGCCCTTACGGCGACTCACTTTTTTTCAAACGCCAAAAAAAGTAAGCAAAAAACGCTTGCTCCTACGTGCGGCCCGCTCGCTGGGGCTCGGGGTTCCTTCGCTGCGGGATCGATCCGGGCGCAGCGTCTCCGGTTTGCTTCGCTGCACCTACCCCCGCTGTGTTTGGCTGCGCCAAACGGTCGCTGCGCTCCCACGCCCGGATCAATCCCTCCACTCAGCCTTCCGACGTCGCCCGTGGATCAAGATCAAGAGCAGGCGAGCTGACACTCGGCCTATTGAGTGGTGAAGAGCGCGGGTGTTCGGCTTTTGATTTGCGTTGTTGCTGCCCCTCACCCCAGCCCTCTCCCGAGGGAGAGGGAGCCGATTTTCGGGCGTTTCAAAACCTGAGTTCGGCTCGGTATTTCACGTCGGCGTAGCTCGCCCAAACACCTCGGTCAGTCCCCTCTCCCTCCGGGAGAGGCTAGGGTGAGGGGCTTTTGATCTGTTTCAGAATCTGAGTTCGACTCGGTATTGCAAGTCGGCGTATCTCTTCCAAACACCACGGTCAGTCCCCTCTCCCTCCGGGAGAGGGCTAGGGTGAGGGTTTGCTTTTGACTGTTTAAATCTGTGTCAGAAAACCAGAACCTTCCCACAAGGTTTTCAGGTTGTCCGTCGGACGTCGGCTCTCTAGGCTCTGGGTGTCGCTGAATGTTCAGTGACCGGGTGTGAGAACCCGCCGAGCTTGAAACTAGCACCAGTAAGACCATAATTGCGGCCGGCTTATTAGCTGTCGCAATGCCTTATGGCGGCTGTGTGCGGGCAGACTTCGGTCTGGCCGGTTTTCTGCTCACCGGTTTCTCACTCCGCACATAGCTGCCACCCTTTGCCACGTGAGAAATGGCCAAGGGCGGCTCGAATGACGAGCAGATTTTCATGAAAGATAAAATTGTCCCCGATCCACCTATCGATCCCACATCCCCACTCGAAGACGCCATCCGCGCCGACGACCAAATCAAAACCCGTGAAGCCATCAAACGCGCCCTGGATTTCTACCTCAGCCCCGAGCCCGTCAAACCTAGGCAACCGAGCACAATGTTCCTGATCCAGCCGAACATCGACACCGAAAGCCTGCTGGCGCATGCCTGTGAATCACTGGCGTCGGCGAACACGTTAACCGGTAACTTTGCCGATCAGTTGGGCCGGCCCGAGCGTAATACGGCGTTGGCGATTCAGCAGATCATCATGCTGGCCGAGCTGGCGGTGAATCGGGCGCTGGATCGGGTTGATCCGCAGACCTGAGACCGCGTTATCGTTCTTCGCGAGCAGGCTCGCTCCCACAGGTGGAATGCATTTCAAACTGTGGGAGCGAGCCTGCTCGCGAAGACGGTGGTTCATCCACAGCAAATCCCGGGCACAAAAAAACCGCCAATCATTCACCGATCGGCGGCTTTTTATTCAGCCCACATCAAATCACTGCATCAACACTTCAATCGAACCATCAGCGGTCATGCTGACCTGGCTCGTACCCGCTTCAACTTCCGGCGTAACCGGCGCGGAATCCATCGCCGCCGCTTTCATCATCATCGGTGCGCGCAGGTACGGTTGTGGATAACCGTTGCTGTTGAGGTTCAGGTTGACGATTTTGTAGCCCTTGCCGCCCAGTGCATCGGTGGCCAGTTGGGCGCGGGCCTTGAAGGCGGTCACGGCTTCTTTGAGCAACTGGTCTTCACTGGATTTGCGGGTCGGGTCGGCGATGGCGAAGTCCATGCCGCCCATTTTCAGGTCGCCCAACAGTTCGCCGGTGAGTTTGGACAGGGCGGCGAAGTCAGCGCTTTCCAGGCGCAGTTCGGCGCGTTCACGCCAGCCGGTGATCTTCTGGCCTTTGGTGTCGTAGATCGGGTAACTGTTGCGGCTGCCCTGGCGCAGGGTGATGTCTTTGACTTGCTTGGCCTGGGCCAGCGCCTTGTTCATGGTGGTGCTGACGTCGGCGGCGAGTTTCGCCGGGTCGGTGTTTTGCTCTTCGGTGTAGAGGGTGACGATCATCAGGTCGCGGGCCACTTCCGTGCTGACTTCGGCGCGCAGGGAAATCTGGTTGTAGTGCAGCTCGTCGGCGGCCAGGGCCGGAAGGCTGGCGACGCTGCCGACGGTCAGGGCGAGAAGGGCGGCGCTGCGGCGAAATGTGTGCATGAAAGCTCCTTGATGAGGGCGCAGGTGATGGTTCGGGGGCCTGCGTGAAACCATCAGACTCTATAAAGCAGCTTCAAGTTGCAAGCGTCGAGCTGCAAGCTAAAAGCTTTTACTTGTAGCTTGCAGCTCGAAACTTGCAGCTTGTGCGGTGTGGTCGTTTGCCGCACTTTCGCCTCTCAGGGCCGCGGCTTGGTTATACTCCGTGCGATCCGCCTGGAGCGCTCATCAGGAGAGCTCATGCTCGCCCCCGTACAACTGACTTCCGCCACTCGCCAGAACCTCTGGCGGCTGACTTTCATCCGCACCCTGGTGCTCGCCGCGCAGGCCGGCTCCGTTGGTCTGGCCTACTGGCTGCAATTGTTGCCGTTGCCGTGGGTGCAACTGGCGATGACCCTCGGCTGCTCGACGCTGCTCTGCGTGTTTACCGCGGTGCGTTTGCGTACCTCGTGGCCAGTGACCGAGCTCGAATATGCCCTGCAACTGGCCTGTGATCTGGTGATCCACAGTGCGCTGCTGTACTTCTCCGGCGGTTCGACCAACCCGTTTGTTTCCTATTACCTGGTGCCGCTGACCATCGCTGCGGTGACGTTGCCGTGGCGCTATTCGGTGATTCTGTCCGGCATCGCGCTGGCGCTGTACACGGTGATGCTGACGCGTTTCTATCCGCTGGAAACCCTGCCGGTCGCCCGCGAAAACCTGCAGATCTACGGCATGTGGCTGAGCTTCGCGCTGGCCGCTGCGGTGATCACCTTCTTCGCGGCACGCATGGCTGAAGAGCTGCGCCGTCAGGAAGAATTGCGCGCGATCCGTCGTGAAGAAGGTCTGCGCGATCAGCAGTTATTGGCCGTCGCCACTCAAGCTGCTGGTGCCGCCCATGAACTGGGCACACCGCTGGCGACCATGAGCGTATTGCTCAAGGAAATGCAGCAGGATCACCCCGACCCGATGCTGCAGGATGATCTGAAGGTCCTGCAAGATCAGGTCAAACTCTGCAAAGAAACCTTGCAGCAACTGGTGCGTGCCGCCGAAGCCAATCGTCGACTGGCCGTCGAGATGCAGGACGTCACCGACTGGCTCGACGAAGCGCTGAACCGCTGGCACCTGATGCGTCCGGAGGCCAGTTATCGCTTCCACCGTCTCGGCCAAGGCACCGTGCCGCGCATGGCGCCGCCGCCGGATCTGACTCAGGCGCTGTTGAATCTGCTCAACAACGCCGCCGATGCCTGTCCGGAAAATCTCAAAGTGACCCTGGACTGGGACGCGGAAACCGTGACCATCAGCATTCGTGACCACGGCGCCGGTGTGCCGCTGGCCATCGCCGAGCAGATCGGCAAACCGTTTTTTACCACCAAGGGCAAAGGTTTCGGCCTGGGCCTGTTTTTGAGCAAGGCCAGCGTGACACGCGCCGGCGGCTCAGTGAAACTCTATAGTCATGAGGAAGGCGGCACGCTCACCGAGCTGCGCCTGCCCCACGGCGCCCGAGGAGACCAACATGAGTGACGAAATCCAAGTCGAAGGCGAAGAACTGCCGCATTTGCTGCTGGTCGACGACGACGCAACGTTTACCCGAGTGATGGCCCGCGCCATGGCTCGCCGTGGCTTTCGCGTCAGCACCGCCGGCTCCGCCGAAGAAGGCCTGACCATCGCCCAGGCCGATCTGCCTGACTACGCTGCGCTCGACCTGAAAATGGACGGCGATTCCGGTCTGGTGTTGCTGCCCAAGTTGCTGGAACTGGACCCGGAAATGCGCGTGGTGATTCTCACCGGTTATTCGAGCATTGCTACCGCGGTCGAAGCGATCAAACGCGGCGCCTGCAACTACCTGTGCAAACCGGCCGACGCCGACGATGTGCTGGCGGCGTTGCTTTCGGAGCACGCTGACCTCGACAGTCTGGTGCCGGAAAACCCGATGTCGGTCGACCGCCTGCAGTGGGAGCACATTCAGCGTGTGCTGACCGAGCACGAAGGCAACATCTCCGCCACTGCCCGTGCCTTGGGCATGCACCGCCGCACCCTGCAGCGCAAACTGCAGAAGCGCCCGGTTCGTCGCTGAACCTGCGCTGAACGACTATCGCCAGCCCTCGCGATAAAACGCACCGATCATCTATGATCGGTGCGTGTCTGTTCTTTTCTATATTGAGCCTTATCCATGAATCAGAACGCTGAATATTCCGCGGTCAACGATGCTGTGCGCGGGCAGTTTTTCCGCAAAGTGTGGGCGATCATCACGCCTTATTGGCGCAGTGAAGAGAAGGGCAAGGCCTGGACGCTATTGATTGCGGTGATCGCCCTGTCGTTGCTCAGTGTGGGCATCTCGGTGTGGTTCAACACCTGGTACAAGGATTTTTACAACGCCCTGCAAAAGAAGGATGAAGCGGCGTTCTGGCGCTTGATTCTGTATTTCTGCGGCATTGCGGCGGTGGCCATTGTCGGTGCGGTGTATCGGCTCTACCTGACGCAGATGCTGACCATCCGCTGGCGTGCCTGGCTCACTGAAAAGCATTTCTCGCGTTGGCTTGCCGACAAGAATTACTACCAGCTGGAGCAGGGCGGTTACACCGATAACCCGGACCAGCGGATTTCCGAAGACCTTAACAACTTCACTTCCAACACCCTCGAATTGGGTATCGGGCTGCTGCGTAATATCGTCAGTCTGGTGTCGTTCTCGATCATTTTGTGGGGCGTGTCGGGCAGTATCGAAGTCTATGGCATCACCATTCCCGGCTACATGTTCTGGTGTGTGCTGGTTTATGCGGTGGTGGGCAGTTGGCTGACGCATTTGATTGGTCGTCGCTTGATTGGTCTGAACAACCAACAACAACGCTTTGAAGCTGACCTGCGTTTTTCCATGGTGCGGATTCGCGAGAATGCCGAAAGCATCGCGTTGTACAACGGCGAACCGAATGAGAACCGCCGATTGAGCGCTCGCTTCGGGAATGTCTGGCACAACTTCTGGGACATCATGAAAGTGTCCAAGCGCCTGACCTTCTTCACCGCCGGTTACAGCCAGGCGGCCATTATCTTTCCGTTCATTGTGGCTTCGCCGCGTTACCTTTCCGGCAAGATCGAACTGGGTGAACTGATGCAGATCAGTTCGGCATTCGGCAACGTCCAGGAGAGTTTCAGCTGGTTCATCAGTGCGTACCAGAGCCTCGCGTCCTGGCGCGCCACCTGTGATCGTCTGCTGAGTTTCCGTCAGGCCATGACCGACAACGAAGAACGCACGCCAGCAATCGACGTGCAGAATCAGGGCAACGAATTGCAGGTGCACAACCTCGGTCTGGATCTGGCCGACGGTCGTCATCTGCTGACCAGTGCCGATATGACTGTGGAACCAGGTGAGCGAGTGATGCTCAGTGGGCGTTCCGGCAGCGGCAAGTCGACGCTGCTACGGGCGATGGGGCATTTGTGGCCAGCGGGGCACGGCAACATCCGTTTGCCGGCGGCGCGTTATCTGTTCCTGCCACAGAAACCGTATCTGCCGATCGGCACCCTGCGTGAAGCCTTGAGTTATCCACAACCGGGCGACACCTACGCGTCGGAACGTTATGCACAAGTGCTGGAAACCTGCCGCTTGCCGCATCTGGTCGCGCGGCTGGACGAGGCCAATCACTGGCAACGCATGCTGTCGCCGGGCGAACAGCAACGACTGGCCTTCGCTCGCGCGTTGCTGTACGCACCGCAGTGGCTGTACATGGACGAAGCCACTTCGGCGATGGATGAGGAAGACGAAGCGACGCTGTATCAGGCGTTGATTGATCAGATACCGGGGTTGAGCATTGTCAGTGTCGGCCATCGCAGCAGCTTGAAACGCTTCCACCCACGGCATGTGCGGATCGACAGCGGCCATTTGGTTGAACAGACCGTGACTGCCTGATCACCGCTAAACCCCTGTAGGAGTGAGCCTGCTCGCGATAGCGTAGGGTCAGTCACATTGATGCTGAATGTGCGGACGTCATCGCGAGCAGGCTCACTCCTACATAAAGCGATGTAAACCGGAAAGTGATCGTACAACCCGCTTGAGCTATCATGCCTTCAAGCCGAATTTTCGAGACTAGATGCACACCATGGAAAACCTGATCGAAACCCCGCGTCTCCCGCGCAAGCGCCGCAGCCTGGCCCAGGAACTGGTGACGGTGCTGAGCGAGCAGATCCGCGATGGCCTGCTCAAGCGCGGTGACAAACTGCCTACCGAGTCGGCGATCATGGAAGCCCATGGCGTCAGCCGCACCGTGGTGCGCGAGGCAATTTCCCGTTTGCAGGCTGCCGGTCAGGTTGAAACCCGCCACGGCATCGGCACCTTCGTACTCGACACGCCAAGCCCGAGCGGTTTCCGCATCGACCCGGCCACCGTCGTCACCCTGCGCGATGTGCTGGCCATTCTCGAGTTACGCATCAGCCTTGAAGTGGAATCTGCCGGCCTTGCCGCGCAACGTCGCAGCGCCGAGCAACTGGCGACCATGCGCGCCGCCCTCGATGCGCTCAACGAAAGCGCCGCCCACGCCAGCGATGCTGTGGCTTCGGACTTCGCCTTCCACCTGGAAATTGCCCTGTCCACCGGCAATCGCTACTTCACCGACATCATGACCCACCTGGGCACCAGCATCATTCCGCGTACGCGGCTGAACTCGGCGCGACTGGCCCATGATGATCAGCAGCATTACATGAGCCGCCTGAGTCGCGAACACGAAGAAATCTACGATGCGATTGCCCGGCAGGATTCCGATGCTGCGCGTGCGGCGATGCGTCTGCATTTGACCAACAGCCGTGAAAGACTGCGCCAGGCCCATGAAGAGGCGCAGGCGCAGGGATGATGGGTAATTAAGGCTGGATTAGAACTTCCAGCGCTGGCGACACCAAATTAGTACCGTCGCGGGTAGTGGTGTAATAAATTGAGGCGTGTTCGTACGAAACGAGGATTTTCTCAAAAACATCTTTGGGAATGGCGAAGCTGAGGGGAGCCCCTGTAGCCTTCAGAGTCAATTCGATTTTTTCGTAGGTAGAAGTTTGTATGAACAGCGTAACCATGCAACTTTCGTCGAGGAATTCGGATTCCGGCAAATGGCATTGAACGTTTCCAACTATCCTCCCAACATAAAGAACACCATTATCGGTTTCGCGTAGAAATGGTTGAGCTAAATTTTTCGTTTGTTGAGTCATGACCATATTCCTTTTCGCTATCTCTTTAAACCGTTGAGCGAGCGCAAGCGATTGCATGCGCTGTCGGAGCCGGTTCTTTACTCCTCAGTCATTAGGCGAGTGACCGGGAGTAGCTGGCACCTGTAAGAAATACCAGTTTCGACGAACGGTAACCTCTACCGCACGACGCGATTCAGCCCTCGATCCGCAACCTCAACACCTCCGAAAACGGCTCCATGCTCGACTCATCACAAAACTTGTAGCGCAATTCGACCTCCCTGTTCAGGTACGGACGCAGCGCTTCTTTGGGGATCTGCAACTCGATCCCCGTCAGTTTTTCCATCTCGTCTTCAGCATCGTCCCAGGTGCCAGTGTCCACTTCTTCGCCTGCCCATTCCGGTTCTTCCGGGTCGCCGCCGAGAATCGGGTAAACGCTCCAGTTCGCTGGAAAATCGCTGGAATCCGGGACTTGCATGATCAATACATCGGGTAGCGCGGATAGCTGAAGGGTGAGGGTGTCAGAGGCAGAGGACGCGATTTGCGCGAGGGTCGGTGCAGCATAATTCACGAACATTTCGGTTTCCTTCGAAGGTCCGCCACGATCCTTCGTGGCAGTTGTCGCACCTTACCGGGCGTTTCTCCAACGCTCAGTAAACGAATCTTGACCAGACATTTCCGCGCCATAACCCTTTAAATACGGGCTTTTGCGACGCGTCCTGGCAAGCCTTAAACAGTTTTGTCCGACAAAAAAACACCCACAACGATGAAATGCAGTTGACGGTTATTATTTAAGTTGTACGATGACCTACAACTTCAGCGAAGGCTGAACGGACCAATCACAAAAAACGTTGCTACCAGGGTGTTCGAATAATGAATCCACAAGAACTGAAGTCCATCCTCTCTGCCGGCCTGCTGTCTTTCCCGGTGACCGATTTCAACGCGCAGGGCGATTTCAACCGCGCGGGCTACATCAAACGTCTGGAATGGCTGGCTCCGTATGGCGCTTCGGCCTTGTTCGCCGCCGGTGGCACCGGTGAGTTTTTCTCCCTGGCTGCCAGCGAATACTCGGAAATCATCAAGACTGCCGTCGACACCTGTGAAACCAGCGTGCCGATCCTCGCCGGTGTCGGTGGTTCGACCCGTCAGGCCATCGAATACGCTCAGGAAGCCGAGCGTCTGGGCGCCAAAGGCCTATTGCTGCTGCCGCACTACCTGACCGAAGCGAGCCAGGACGGTGTTGCCGCTCACGTTGAAGCCGTGTGTAAATCGGTCAACATCGGCGTAGTCGTTTACAACCGCAACGTTTGCCGCCTGACCGCGCCGCTGCTGGAACGTCTGGCCGAGCGCTGCCCGAACCTGATCGGTTACAAGGATGGTCTGGGCGATATCGAGTTGATGGTGTCGATCCGTCGCCGCCTCGGTGATCGCTTCAGCTACTTGGGTGGCTTGCCGACCGCCGAAGTCTACGCCGCTGCCTACAAGGCGCTGGGCGTACCGGTTTACTCGTCGGCGGTGTTCAACTTCATTCCGAAAACCGCGATGGACTTCTACCACGCGATCGCCCGTGAAGATCACACCACCGTCGGCAAGATCATCGACGACTTCTTCCTGCCGTACCTCGACATCCGCAACCGCAAGGCTGGTTACGCCGTGAGCATCGTCAAGGCAGGCGCGAAAATCGCTGGCTATGACGCAGGCCCGGTGCGGGCACCGCTGACCGACCTGACTGGCGAAGAGTACGAAATGCTCGCCGCGCTGATCGACAAGCAAGGTGCGCAGTAACACCCGACAAAAACGCGGCCGCTGAGTAATCAGCGGCTTTTTGCGTAAAGGCTTTTAGTTTTGAGGGCTGCCCCTGTGACAAATGCAAAACGCTACGACAACTACATCAACGGCGAATGGGTTGCCGGTGCCGACTACTCGGCCAACATCAACCCGTCGGAACTGAGCGACACCATCGGCGATTACGCCAAGGCTGACCTGACTCAGGTTCACGCTGCCATCGACGCCGCCCGCGCGGCATTCCCGGCGTATTCGACTTCGGGTATCCAGGCCCGTCACGATTCGCTGGATAAAGTCGGTACGGAAATTCTCGCCCGCCGCGAAGAACTCGGCACCCTGCTGGCCCGGGAAGAGGGCAAGACCCTGCCTGAAGCCATCGGCGAAGTGACCCGCGCCGGTAACATCTTCAAGTTCTTCGCCGGTGAATGCCTGCGCCTGTCTGGCGACTACGTGCCGTCAGTGCGTCCGGGCGTCAATGTTGAAGTGACCCGCGAAGCACTGGGCGTGGTCGGTCTGATCACCCCGTGGAATTTCCCGATCGCCATTCCGGCATGGAAAATCGCTCCAGCGCTGGCCTACGGTAACTGCGTGGTGCTGAAACCCGCCGATCTGGTACCGGGTTGCGCCTGGGCACTGGCGGAAATCATCTCCCGCGCAGGCTTTCCGGCCGGCGTGTTCAACCTGGTAATGGGTAGCGGTCGCGTGGTTGGCGATGCGCTGGTGCAGAGCCCGAAAGTCGACGGCATCAGCTTCACCGGTTCGGTGGGTGTGGGTCGGCAGATCGCGGTCAACTGCGTTTCGCGTCAGGCCAAGGTTCAACTGGAAATGGGCGGCAAGAACCCGCAGATCATTCTCGACGACGCCGACCTCAAGCAAGCGGTCGAGCTGTCGGTGCAGAGCGCGTTCTACTCCACCGGTCAGCGTTGCACCGCGTCGAGCCGTTTGATCGTCACCGCCGGGATTCACGACAAGTTCGTTGAAGCCATGGCCGAGCGCATGAAGTCGATCAAGGTCGGCCACGCGCTGAAATCCGGCACCGATATTGGTCCAGTGGTTTCCCAGGCTCAGCTTGAGCAGGACATGAAGTACATCGACATCGGCCAGTCCGAAGGTGCGCGTCTGGTCAGCGGCGGTGGATTGGTGACCTGCGACACCGAGGGTTACTTCCTCGCGCCAACGCTGTTTGCCGACAGTGAAGCGTCGATGCGCATCAGCCGCGAAGAGATCTTCGGCCCGGTGGCCAACATCGTTCGCGTGGCTGACTACGACGCAGCGCTGGCGATGGCCAACGACACCGAATTCGGTCTGTCGGCGGGCATTGCGACCACCTCGCTGAAGTACGCCAACCACTTCAAGCGTCATTCGCAAGCCGGGATGGTCATGGTCAATCTGCCGACCGCTGGCGTGGATTACCACGTTCCGTTCGGTGGCCGTAAAGGTTCATCCTATGGATCACGTGAGCAAGGCCGCTATGCGCAAGAGTTTTACACGGTCGTGAAGACCAGTTACATCGGTTCCTGATACACGCAATACCCCTGCAGGAGATGCCGAAGGCTGCGATCTTTTGATCTCGATCTTAAAGATCGCAGCCTTCGGCAGCTCCTACAGGGAATACCAAAGAAGATTCACCCGCGCATAAAAATAATCAGTGGGAGTACATCTACATGCAATCGTCCAAGCCGACTCACGTCCGCTATTTGATCTTGCTCATGCTGTTTCTGGTGACCACGATCAACTACGCCGACCGTGCCACGATCGCCATTGCCGGCTCCAGCCTGCAAAAAGATCTGGGCATCGACGCAGTCACCCTCGGCTACATCTTCTCCGCATTCGGTTGGGCCTACGTGGCCGGGCAAATTCCCGGTGGCTGGCTGCTCGATCGCTTCGGCTCGAAAAAAGTCTATGCCCTGAGCATCTTCACCTGGTCGCTGTTCACCGTGCTGCAAGGCTTTGTCGGTGAATTCGGCATGTCCACGGCGATCGTTGCGCTGTTCATGCTGCGCTTCCTGGTCGGTCTGGCTGAAGCGCCTTCGTTCCCCGGCAACGCGCGCATCGTCGCCGCGTGGTTCCCGACCGCTGAACGCGGCACTGCTTCGGCGATCTTCAACTCGGCGCAATACTTTGCCACCGTGTTGTTTGCACCGCTGATGGGCTGGATCGTTTACTCCTTTGGCTGGGAGCACGTGTTCATCGTCATGGGGATTCTCGGGATCATCTTCTCGCTGGTCTGGCTGAAAGTGATCTACAGCCCGCGTGAGCACCCGCGTATCAACGAAGCCGAGTTCAAACACATCGCTGAAAACGGCGGCATGGTCGACATGGATCAGAAGGGCAAAAAGTCCGACGGTCCGAAGTGGGATTACATCCGTCAACTGCTGACCAACCGCATGATGCTCGGCGTGTATCTGGGCCAGTACTGCATCAACGGCATCACCTATTTCTTCCTGACCTGGTTCCCGGTGTATCTGGTGCAAGAGCGTGGCATGACCATTCTCAAGGCTGGTTTCATCGCCTCGTTGCCGGCAATCTGCGGCTTTATTGGTGGTGTGCTTGGCGGGGTGATTTCCGATTACCTGCTGCGCAAGGGCCACTCGCTGACCTTCGCCCGCAAAGCGCCGATCATCGCCGGTCTGCTGGTTTCCAGCAGCATCGTTGCCTGCAACTATGTTGAAGTGGAATGGATGGTCGTTGGCTTCATGGCCCTGGCCTTCTTCGGCAAAGGCGTTGGCGCACTGGGTTGGGCGGTGGTTTCCGACACCTCGCCAAAACAGATCGCCGGTCTGAGCGGTGGCCTGTTCAACACTTTCGGCAACATCGCTTCGATTACCACGCCGATCGTGATTGGCTACATCATCAGCTCCACCGGTTCGTTCAAATGGGCGCTGGTGTTCGTCGGTGCCAACGCACTGGTCGCGGTGTTCAGCTATCTGGTCATTGTTGGCCCGATCAAACGTGTGGTCCTCAAAGAGCCGCCAACCAACGGCGGTGTTGAAGCCAGCGGTAAATTGTCCCAAGCGCATTCCTGAGGAGCGGCGTCATGCAGTTGATTGAACATTCCGACTCGCCGCGCCACATCCGCCTGCACGAGCGGGACAATGTGGTGGTCGTGGTCAACGACCAGGGCGCACCGGCCGGCACTGAGTTTGCCGATGGCCTGGTGACGCTGGAATTTGTGCCGCAGAGCCACAAGGTCACCCTCGAAGACATTCCCGAGGGCGGCCAGGTGATTCGCTACGGTCAGGTGATTGGCTATGCATTGCAGCCGATTCGCCGTGGCAGTTGGGTCAAGGAAGATCAACTGCGCATGCCGACCGCGCCGCCGCTGGACAGCTTGCCGCTGTCCACCGACGTGCCAGACGCACAGGCTCCGCTGGAAGGCTTCACCTTCGAGGGTTATCGAAACGCTGACGGCACCGTCGGCACGCGCAATATTCTCGGCATCACTACCACGGTGCAGTGCGTCACCGGCGTGCTCGATCACGCGGTAAAACGCATCAAGGAAGAGCTGCTGCCGAAGTATCCGCACGTCGATGACGTGGTCGCGCTGACTCATAGCTATGGCTGCGGCGTGGCGATTACCGCCACCGACGCCTACATCCCGATTCGTACTGTGCGCAATCTGGCGCGCAACCCGAACCTCGGTGGCGAGGCGTTGGTGATCAGCCTGGGCTGCGAGAAATTGCAGGCCGGGCAGGTGATGCATGAGGACGATGCGTCGGTGGATCTCAGCGATCCGTGGCTGTATCGCTTGCAGGATTCCAGTCACGGTTTCACCGAGATGATCGAGCAGATCATGGAACTGGCTGAAGTCCGTTTGAAGAAGCTCGACCAGCGCCGCCGCGAAACCGTGCCGGCGTCCGAGTTGATTCTCGGCATGCAGTGTGGTGGCAGCGATGCGTTTTCCGGGATCACCGCCAACCCGGCGCTGGGCTACGCCTCGGACTTGTTGTTGCGCGCGGGGGCGACGGTGATGTTTTCCGAAGTCACCGAAGTGCGCGATGCGATTTATCTGCTGACTTCACGCGCCGAAAGCAAAACCGTCGCCGAGGAACTGGTGCGTGAGATGGATTGGTACGACCGTTACCTGGCCAAGGGTGAAGCGGATCGCAGCGCCAACACCACGCCCGGCAACAAGAAGGGCGGGTTGTCGAACATTGTCGAGAAGTCGCTGGGTTCGATCGTCAAATCCGGCAGCAGCGCGATCAATGGCGTGCTCGGCCCGGGTGAGCGCTTCAAGCAGAAAGGTTTGATTTTCTGTGCGACGCCGGCGAGTGATTTTGTTTGCGGGACGTTGCAGTTGGCGGCGGGGATGAACCTGCATGTGTTTACCACCGGGCGGGGCACGCCTTACGGTTTGGCGATGGCGCCGGTGGTGAAGGTGTCGACGCGTACGGAGCTGGCGCAGCGCTGGCCGGATCTGATCGATATCGACGCCGGGCGGATCGCTACCGGGCGCGCGACGATCGAGGAATTGGGTTGGGAGTTGTTTCACTATTACCTGGATGTTGCGAGCGGCAAGCAGCAGACGTGGGCGGAGAAGCACAAGCTGCATAACGACATTACGTTGTTCAACCCGGCGCCGATTACCTGATGGTTTTGGGGGTAGGTCAAAAGCTACCCTCACCCCAGCCCTCTCCCGGAGGGAGAGGGGGCCGACCGAGTTGTCTTGCGCAATACATCGACCTGAAGCACCGAGTTGATGATGGACTCGACAAGCAGTTCTGGATTCAGCGAAGTCATTTCAGGTCGATGGATTTATGCAATATCCCCCGATCGGTCCCCTCTCCCTCGGGGAGAGGGCTAGGGTGAGGGGCTTTTGCTTTATCATTGGCGCCTAACGACGCTCACCCAAGGCTTCCCGGCATGCTGGCAATCTTCCTCGAAACCCTGAACATCACCGCGCCGGTGTTTGCCATGCTGTTTCTCGGTGTGCTGCTCAAGCGCATTGACTGGATCAACGACAACTTCATCCACACCGCCTCGTCGCTGGTGTTCAACGTCACCATGCCGGCGCTGCTGTTCCTCGGCATTCTGCATGCCGACTTGCACGCTGCGTTGCAACCGTCCCTGCTGATCTACTTTTCCCTCGCCACGCTGGTGAGCTTTGCCCTGGCCTGGGGCTGGGCGATTTTTCGCTGCCCGCGTGAAGATCGCGGCATCTATACCCAGGGCGCGTTTCGCGGCAATAACGGCGTCATCGGTCTCGCGCTGGCGGCAAGCATGTACGGCGATTACGGCATTTCCCTCGGCGCAATTCTCGCGGCGCTGGTGATCCTGTTCTACAACACGCTGTCGACCATCGTGCTCGCAGTTTACAGCCCGGTGATCAAGTCCGATCCGTGGAGCATCTGCAAAAGCGTGTTCAGCAATCCGCTGATCATCAGCGTGATTGCGGCGGCACCGTTTGCCTATTTCAAGATCGGTTTGCCGGGATGGCTGGAGACGTCCGGTCAGTATCTGGCGCAGACCACCTTGCCGCTGGCGTTGATCTGCATCGGCGGCACGCTGTCACTGGCGGCATTGCGCAAGAGCGGCAATATGGCGCTGAGTTCGAGCCTGGTGAAGATGGTCGGCTTGCCGGTGCTGGCAACGTTGGGGGCTTGGTTGTGGGGATTTCGTGGGGCGGAGTTGGGGATACTGTTTCTGTATTTCGGCAGCCCGACGGCGGCGGCGAGTTTTGTCATGGCCCGCGCGGCGCAGGGCAATCATGAATTGGCGGCGGCGATTATCGTGATGACCACGTTGATGGCGGCGGTGACCACTAATATCGGGATTTTTGTTTTGCAGTGGGGTGGGTGGATCTGACTGGGGATTTGTAGGGTATGGACCGGCGCCATCGCGAGCAGGCTCACTCCTACAAGGGGAACGCATTCCAAATGTAGGAGTGAGCCTGCTCGCGATAGCTATTTAACAGACGCCAAATTATTCAGGCGTTTGGTAGGTATCGATCACTTCCTGCGCCGCCCGGAACGCATCAATCGCCGCGGGCACGCCGGCATACACCGCGCAATGCAGCAGCGCCTCACGAATCTCGTCGACCGTGCAGCCATTGTTCAACGCACCGCGCACATGGCCCTTCAGCTCTTGCGGACACTTCAACGCCGTCAGCGCGGCGAGGGTGATCAGGCTGCGGGTTTTCAGCGGCAGACCCTCGCGGTTCCACACGCCACCCCAGGCATGCTCATTGACGAAATCCTGCAGCGGCTGGGTGAACTCGGTGGCGTTGCCCAAGGCGCGATCAACAAACGCATCGCCCATTACCTGGCGGCGGACTTCAACCCCGGACTTCTTAGATTCGGTCATGGTTTATCACTCTTGTGGTGTTGGCGGCGCCAGGCGCGGATCGACGTGAACAACAAGAACGTCAGCAGCGTTGGCAGGACATAAAACAACATCATTCGCTCAAGCTTGCCGGCCAGGGGCATGCCGGTGGTGAACGACACCACGTGCAGCCCATAGGCCAGATACAAACCGAGCAGCAACAAACCTTCGGCCCGCGTCACGCGGTAGCCGGAATAGAACACCGGCAGGCACAGCGCGGCGACACCGAGCATCACCGGCAGGTCGAAATCCAGCGCGTTCGGCGATACCGACAGCGGCGTCGGTGCGATCAGCGCGGTGAGGCCCAGCACGCCGAGCAGGTTGAACAGGTTGGCACCGATCACGTTGCCCACGGCGATATCACGTTGCCCACGCAGTGCGGCGATCAGTGAGGTCGCCAGTTCCGGCAGCGAAGTGCCGACGGCGACCACGGTCAGGCCGATTACCCGCTCGGAGAAACCAAGATCGGTGGCCACCACGACGGCAGCTCCGAGCAGAAGATGCCCGGCGAAAACCAGCATCGCCAAACCGACAATGATCATCAGGGAACTGCCGATCCATGACGCCTGAGTTGTTTCAACTCGATCCGTGTGCGGCCGCGTCGAATGCCGTGACTGGCGCAACAACAAGCCGAGATACAGCGCCAGTGCGCCCAACAACAAAATGCCGTCGAAGCGTCCGATCTCCTCGTTCCACGCCAATATGAACACCAGCAGGCTGGCGCCGATCATCAGCGGAATATCCAGCCGCACCAATTGCCGCGAGACGCGCAGCGGAATGATCAGCGCCGACAGGCCGAGGGTGACGAGGATATTGAAGATGCTGCTGCCGACCACGCTGCCAACGGCGATGTCCGGGTTGTGCGCCAGCGCCGCTTGTACGCTGACGGCCATTTGCGGTGCGCTGCTGCCGAGGGCGACGATGGTCAGGCCGATGATCAGCGGCCGTACATGCAGACGCGCCGCCAGACGCACTGCCGCGCGCACCATCAATTCGGCGCCAAAGATCAGCAGGCACAGACCGGCCAGCAGTTCGATCACGCTGATCAGGGGTAAGTCGGCTAATCCGAAAATGGTCAGCGCTCCATCAGTCGAGGGCCTGCACGCGAACCCGTGCGGTGCCGCTGCGCAGCATGCCGAGCTGTTCGGCGGCCTCGCGGGACACGTCGATCAGGCGTCCACGGGTATGCGGGCCACGATCATTGATACGGACCACGACAGATTCATCGTTTTTCAGATTGGTGACCTTCACCCGTGTGCCGAATGGTAACTGGCGATGGGCGGCGGTCAGGGAATTCTGGTTGAACGGCTCGCCACTGGCGGTGCGTTTTCCGTGGTGCCTGGCACCGTAATAAGAGGCGACACCGGTCTGGTCGTAACCGTGCGGGTCGATGGTGTCGGTACTGGCGCAACCGGCCAGTAAAGAGAGCAGGGCGCAACTGATGAACAAACGCTTCATTCAAAGGTTTCCTGAATCAAATCTGGGAGTGAGCCTGCTCGCGATAGCGGTAAGACAGTCAACTTTTCAGTGTCTGACATTGCGCTATCGCGAGCAGGCTCACTCCTACAGGGTATGGAGCCAGGCTGGGGGGCTGGCTCCATTTTCATCAGCCTTCGAGCTTGCTTTTCAGCAGTTCGTTCACTTGCTGCGGGTTGGCTTTGCCTTTCGACGCTTTCATCGCCTGACCGACGAAGAAGCCGAACATCTTGCCGCGCTTGGCTTCATCCGCCGCACGATACTGTTCAACCTGCTCGGCGTTAGCCGCGAGCATTTCGTCCAGTACCGCCGAGATCGCACCGCTGTCGGTAACCTGCTTCAGGCCACGTTTTTCGATGATCTCGTCCGCGCTGCCTTCACCGTTGGCCATCGCTTCGAACACCACTTTGGCAATCTTGCCGGAGATGGTGTTGTCCTTGATGCGCTGCAGCATGCCGCCCAACAGTTCAGCCGAAACCGGCGACTCGTCGATGTCTAGGCCTTGCTTGTTGAGCAGGCTGCCCAACTCGACCATCACCCAGTTCGCCGCCAGTTTGGCGTCGCCGCCGATGCTTGCGACTTTCTCGAAGTAATCGGCTTGCTCGCGGCTGGTGGCCAGCACGTTGGCGTCGTACGCCGACAGACCGAACTGGCTCTGGAAGCGCTCGCGCTTTTGCGGTGGCAGTTCCGGCAGGGTGGCGCGCACCTCGCCGAGGAACGACTCTTCGATGACCACCGGCAGCAGGTCCGGATCGGGGAAGTAACGGTAGTCGTTGGCTTCCTCTTTCGAACGCATCGGACGGGTTTCGTCCTTGTTCGGATCGTACAGACGGGTCTGCTGGATCACTTTGCCGCCGTCTTCGATCAGCTCGATCTGACGCTGGATCTCGGAGTTGATCGCCTTCTCGATGAAACGGAACGAGTTGACGTTCTTGATCTCGCAGCGCGTACCGAACTCAACCTGGCCTTTCGGACGGATCGACACGTTGCAGTCGCAACGCAGCGAGCCTTCGGCCATGTTGCCGTCGCAGATGCCCAGATAACGTACCAACGCGTGGATCGCCTTGACGTAAGCCACGGCTTCCTTGGCGCTGCGCATGTCCGGCTCGGAAACGATTTCCAGCAGCGGCGTGCCGGCACGGTTCAGGTCGATGCCGGTGGCACCGTTGAATTCTTCGTGCAGGCTCTTGCCGGCGTCTTCTTCCAGGTGCGCGCGGGTAATGCCGACACGTTTGACGGTGCCGTCTTCCAGGGCGATGTCCAGGTGGCCCTTGCCGACGATCGGCAATTCCATCTGGCTGATCTGGTAGCCCTTCGGCAGGTCCGGGTAGAAGTAGTTTTTACGGGCGAACACGTTGTGCTGACCGATCTCGGCGTCAATCGCCAGACCGAACATCACTGCCATGCGCACCGCTTCCTGGTTCAGCACCGGCAATACGCCCGGCATGCCCAGGTCGATCAGGCTGGCCTGGGTGTTCGGCTCGGAACCGAATGTGGTGGAACTACCGGAAAAGATTTTCGACCGGGTAGTGAGCTGAGTATGAATCTCCAGCCCGATCACGACTTCCCATTGCATGTGTGTCTCCTCAGAAGCCGGTTGGGGTGCGGGTGTGCCAGTCAGTGTTGAGCTGATACTGGTGGGCAACGTTCAACAGGCGACCTTCCTGGAAATACGGCGCGAGCAACTGCACGCCAACCGGCAAGCCGTCGACAAACCCGGCCGGCATCGACAGGCCCGGCAGGCCCGCGAGGTTGGCGGTGATGGTGTAGACGTCTTCCAGATAGGCAGCGACCGGGTCGCTGTTCTTCGCGCCAAGCTTCCAGGCCGGGTTCGGCGTGGTCGGGCCGAGGATGATGTCGACTTCATTAAAGGCAGCCATGAAGTCGTTCTTCACCAGACGACGGATCTTCTGCGCTTTCAGGTAGTAGGCGTCGTAGTAACCGGCGGACAGCGCGTAGGCACCGACCATGATCCGGCGCTGCACTTCCGGGCCGAAGCCTTCGCCACGCGAGCGTTTGTACAGGTCGATCAGGTCTTTCGGTTGCTCGCAGCGATGGCCGAAACGCACGCCGTCGAAGCGCGACAGGTTGGAAGACGCTTCTGCCGGGGCGATCACGTAGTACGCAGGGATCGCGTGCTGCATGTTCGGCAGGCTGATTTCCTTGATCACGGCACCGAGCTTCTGCAGCTCTTTGATGCTGTTCTGGATCAGCTCGGCGATGCGCGGGTCGAGACCGGCGCTGAAGTATTCCTTCGGCACGCCAATGCGCAGGCCTTGCAGCGAATCGCCCAGGCTTGCGGAGTAATCCGGAACCGGCTCATCGATGCTGGTGGAGTCGTTCTGATCGAAGCCAGCCATACCTTGCAACAAAATTGCGCAGTCTTCGGCCGTGCGCGCCAACGGGCCGCCCTGATCGAGGCTGGAGGCGTAAGCGATCATGCCCCAGCGCGAAACGCGACCGTAGGTCGGTTTCAGGCCAGTGAGGTTGGTGAACGCTGCCGGCTGACGAATCGAACCACCGGTGTCAGTGGCCGTGGCTGCTGGCAACAGACGCGCGGCAACTGCCGCCGCCGAACCACCGGACGAACCGCCTGGTACGTGTTCCAGGTTCCACGGGTTTTTCACCGCGCCGTACCAGCTCGACTCGTTGGCCGAACCCATGGCGAATTCGTCCATGTTGGTCTTGCCCAGGGTCACCGCGCCGGCAGCCGCCAGTTTCGCGACCACGGTGGCGTCGTACGGGGCTTTGAAGTTGTCGAGCATCTTCGAGCCGCAGCTGGTGCGAATGCCCTGGGTGCAGAACAGGTCTTTGTGAGCGATCGGCGCGCCGAGCAGGGCGCCGCTCTCACCGTTGGCGCGGCGGGCATCGGCGGCTTTCGCCTGCTCGATGGCCAGCTCTTCGGTGAGGCTGATGAAACTGTTGAGCTGCGGATCAAGCTGGGTAATGCGCGCCAGCAGGACTTTGGTCAGCTCTTCGGAGGAAAACTTTTTATCGGCGAGACCGCGGGCGATCTCGGCCAGAGTCATTTGATGCATTGCAGGCTCTTTCCCTTTAGTCGATGACTTTCGGAACCAGATACAGGCCGTTTTCGACCGCTGGTGCGATGGACTGGTAGGCCTCGCGGTGATTGGTCTCGGTCACAACGTCGGCGCGCAGGCGCTGACTGGCTTCCAGCGGGTGGGCCAGAGGCTCGATTCCGTCGGTATTAACAGCCTGCATTTCGTCGACCAGACCGAGAATGCTGTTGAGAGCGGAAGTAATGTGTGGAAGATCGGCATCATTGAGGCCAAGGCAGGCCAGATGAGCGATTTTTTCCACGTCGGAGCGTTCTAGCGCCATCGGGATTCTCCTGTGGAAAACAGAACGGACGGCGTCCGTGTGTTAGATTGTCGGAACACTACCGCACTTCTACGGTCATAAGGCCGCGATTGTGGGGCTTGGTGCACAGAAAAGCGGCCAATTTAACATATTGGCGCCTTGCCCAAAATCCCTGTCGTTGTTAGAGTTTGCCGCACTTTTTTACCCACGCGTTGCCTAGGGTCCCTTTCCCATGTTCAAGAAACTGCGTGGCATGTTTTCCAGCGATCTTTCCATTGACCTGGGCACTGCCAACACCCTTATTTACGTGCGCGAGCGCGGTATCGTCCTGAATGAGCCATCGGTTGTGGCCATTCGGACACACGGTAACCAGAAAAGTGTCGTTGCTGTCGGCACCGAGGCCAAGCGCATGCTCGGCCGTACGCCGGGCAACATTGCTGCCATTCGTCCGATGAAGGACGGCGTGATCGCCGACTTCAGCGTCTGCGAAAAGATGCTGCAATACTTTATTAACAAGGTTCACGAAAACAGCTTTCTGCAGCCTAGCCCTCGTGTGCTGATCTGCGTTCCATGCAAATCCACCCAGGTTGAGCGTCGTGCCATCCGTGAATCGGCCCTCGGCGCCGGTGCTCGTGAAGTGTTCCTGATCGAAGAGCCAATGGCTGCTGCGATCGGTGCCGGTCTGCCGGTCGAAGAAGCGCGCGGTTCGATGGTCGTGGATATCGGTGGTGGTACCACTGAAATCGCATTGATCTCCCTGAACGGTGTGGTCTATGCCGAATCCGTCCGCGTTGGCGGCGACCGCTTCGACGAAGCGATCATCACCTACGTGCGCCGTAACTACGGCAGCCTGATCGGTGAGTCCACCGCTGAGCGCATCAAACAGGAAATCGGTACGGCCTACCCGGGCGGCGAAGTTCGCGAAGTCGACGTTCGCGGTCGCAACCTGGCCGAAGGCGTTCCACGCGCATTCACCCTGAACTCCAATGAAGTGCTGGAAGCTCTGCAAGAGTCCCTGGCCACTATCGTTCAGGCTGTGAAAAGCGCGCTGGAGCAATCGCCGCCGGAACTGGCTTCCGACATCGCCGAGCGTGGCCTGGTGCTGACCGGTGGTGGCGCATTGCTGCGTGACCTCGACAAGTTGCTGGCCCAGGAAACCGGTCTGCCAGTGATCGTTGCCGAAGATCCGCTGACCTGTGTTGCTCGCGGCGGTGGCCGTGCATTGGAAATGATGGATAAGCACACCATGGACCTGCTCTCGAGCGAATAATTCGCCGAGTGCAATACGTGGGTGAGCGCGCAGGCAGCACTTTGCAGTGCTGCCTGTTGGCGTTTATCTTCTGTCAGTCTTCATCCAGGCCGGTTTGATGCCGTATGAATAAACAGAACATTTGCCTGGGAGGAGCGGCTTATTAAACCGCTTTTCGCCAAAGGCCCTTCGTTGGGTGTGCGCCTGTTGGTGCTGGCCGTGCTATCGGTCGCGCTGATGGTGGTCGATGCCCGCTTTGATCTGCTCAAGCCTGCACGCAAACAAGCGTCGCTAGTGCTGATGGATGCCTACTGGATCACTGACCTGCCCGGACGGCTGTGGGAAGGGATTGCCAGCCAGTTCGGCAGTCGCACCGAGCTCATCGCCGAAAACGAAAAGCTCAAGACCGAAAACCTGCTTTATCAAGGGCGTATGCAGAAATTGGCCGCCCTGACGGAGCAGAACGTTCGATTGCGCGAGTTGCTCAACTCTTCCGCACTGGTCAATGAGAAGGTCGAAGTGGCCGAGCTGATCGGCATGGATCCCAATCCCTTCACCCATCGAATCATCATCAATAAAGGTGAGCGCGACGGCGTGGTGCTCGGTCAGCCGGTGCTCGATGCTCGCGGTCTGATGGGGCAAGTGGTCGAGTTGATGCCGTACACCTCGCGTGTATTGCTGTTGACCGACACCACCCACAGCATTCCTGTGCAGGTGAACCGTAACGGACTACGGGCGATTGCCAGCGGTACCGGCAACCCGGAGCGCCTGGAATTGCGGCATGTCGCTGACACGGCGGATATCAAGGAAGGCGATCTGCTGGTCAGCTCCGGGCTCGGACAGCGTTTCCCGGCGGGTTATCCGGTGGCGACGGTCAAGGAAGTGATCCATGACTCTGGCCAGCCATTTGCGATCGTTCGCGCGGTACCGACCGCTGCGCTGAACCGCAGTCGCTACTTGCTGCTGGTGTTCAGTGACTCGCGTACGGCTGAGGAACGCGCCAACGACGCTGCGCAGGCTCAGGAAATTCTGGATGCCCATGGCGGCGGTCCGATGATGCCTGCCAACGTTTCGAAACCTCTGGTCATGCCGGTGCCTGCCGCCCCTTCGACTCCCGAACAGGCGCCGGCAACCACAGCGCCCGCCGCGACGGCGGTCAAACCGGGTGCAAGCAAACCGCCAGCGACTGTACCGGCTGCGTCGAAGCCGCCGGCCTCTTCGCCAGCCGCCGGCAAACCGACCGCCAAACCACCGGTCACGGCGCCAGTCACCACCAGGGGACGAGAATAATGGTCGGTGTGAAAGCTTCTCGAAATGGCTGGATGGTCTGGCTGACATTTTTGATCGGCCTGTTGCTCAGCGTGTCACCGTTGCCGATCTTCATGGAAATCCTTCGCCCGCTGTGGCTGGCCTTGCTACTGACGTTCTGGGCGCTGTACATGCCGCAGACGGTCGGCATGGTCACAGCGTTCTGTCTGGGGTTGGCCGAAGACGTATTGCAAGGCGATCTGTTTGGGCAAAACGCGCTCATCCTCTCGCTGATTACGTTCCTGGTGCTGTCATTGCAGCAGCGCTTGCGGATGTTCCCGATGTGGCAGCAGTGTCTGGTGATCCTGGTGATCTTTGGCCTCGCGCAACTGGTGCAATTGTGGCTCAGCGCCCTGACTGGCAACCGCCAGCCGACCCTGGCGCTGGTACTGCCGGCGCTGGTCAGCGCATTGCTCTGGCCCTGGGTCAGCTTCGCCCTGCGTGGATTGCGCCGCCGCTACAAAATCAATTGAGCCGGTGAAGCAGGGCACTGAACAGGGAGATGTTTTGATGAAGCCGCTTTACCTCGCCTCCGGATCGCCGCGTCGCCGTGAATTGCTCACGCAGATCGGCATTCCGTTCTCCGCCATCAGTGCGGATATCGACGAAACCCCGTTACCCGAAGAATCGCCGTCGACCTATGTCGAGCGTCTGGCGCGCGGCAAGGCCGAAGCCGGGCGTCGCAGCGTCGTGTCCGCTCAGCCATGCTGCGTGCTGGGTGCCGACACCGCCGTGGTGCTTGATGGCAAAATTCTTGGCAAACCGGTGGACGAAGCCGATGCATGCGCCATGCTGATGATGTTGTCCGGCAAGGAGCATGAAGTGCTGACCGCCATCGCCGTGCTCGAAGGCGATCGTTGCGAATCGCGGGTGGTGCGCAGTCTGGTGCGGTTCCGGCCGATCAGCGGGGATGAAGCTGCCGCCTATTGGGCTAGCGGTGAACCGCATGACAAGGCCGGCGGCTATGGCATTCAGGGGCTCGGCGCGGTATTCGTCGCCGGGCTCAATGGCAGTTACTCGGCGGTGGTCGGGCTGCCAGTTTGCGAAACCGCAGAACTGTTAGGCCATTTCGGCATACCCTGTTGGCAAAACCTGAACGCGCAATAAGCGTCGTACGAATCCAGATGCGGCCATTATCGTGAACACGCCTGAACGAGATCCTGCCATGAGTGAAGAGATTCTGATCAACATCACGCCGATGGAGTCGCGCGTGGCGGTGGTCGAAAACGGTGTGCTGCAAGAAGTCCATGTTGAGCGCACGCAAAAGCGCGGGATTGTCGGCAACATCTATAAAGGCAAGATCGTCCGCGTGCTGCCGGGTATGCAGGCAGCATTCGTCGACATCGGCCTGGATCGCGCGGCGTTCATTCACGCTGCCGAAATCTCCCTGCGCGAAGGCCCGGCAGTGGAAAGCATCAGCGCGCTGGTGCACGAAGGCCAAAGCCTGGTGGTGCAAGTCACCAAGGACCCGATCGGCTCCAAAGGCGCGCGGTTGACCACGCAGTTGTCGATTCCGTCGCGCTATCTGGTGTACATGCCGCGCACCGCCCACGTCGGCATCTCCTTGAAAATTGAAGACGAAGCCGAGCGCGAACGCCTCAAACAGGTGGTCAGCGATTGCGTGGCCAAAGAAGGCATCAAGGAGGCCGGCGGTTTCATTCTGCGCACCGCCGCCGAAGGCGCTGGCGCCGATGAAATCCTCATGGACATCCGTTACCTGCGACGCCTGTGGGATCAGATCAACGAGCAGATCAAAACCATCTCCGCGCCTAGCGTGATTTACGAAGACCTCGGTCTGGCGTTGCGTACGCTGCGTGATCTGGTCAACCCGAAGATCGAGAAGATCCGCATCGATTCCCGGGAAACCTTTCAGAAAACCACGCAGTTCGTCGCCGAACTGATGCCGGAAATCGCCGATCGTCTGGAACACTATCCAGGTGAGCGGCCGATTTTTGACCTGTACGGCGTCGAAGACGAAATCCAGAAAGCCCTCGAGCGCAAGGTACCGCTGAAATCCGGCGGTTATCTGGTGGTGGATCCGGCGGAAGCCATGACCACCATCGATGTGAATACGGGCGCGTTCGTCGGCCATCGCAACCTCGAAGAAACCATCTTCAAGACCAATCTCGAAGCGGCCACCGCGATTGCCCGGCAGATGCGCCTGCGCAACCTTGGCGGGATCATCATCATCGACTTCATCGACATGGAAGACGAAGAGCATCAGCGCCAAGTGCTGCGCACCCTGGAAAAACAGCTGGAGCGCGATCACGCCAAGACCAACATCATCGGCATCACTGAGTTGGGCCTGGTGCAGATGACCCGCAAGCGTACCCGCGAAAGTCTCGAGCAAGTGCTGTGCGAACCGTGCAGCAGTTGCCAGGGCCGCGGCAAACTGAAAACCGCGGAAACCATCTGTTACGAGATTTTCCGCGAGATCCTCCGTGAAGCCCGGGCTTATCAGGCCGAGGGTTATCGGGTGCTGGCGAACCAGAAAGTGGTCGACCGCTTGCTCGATGAAGAGTCGGGTAACGTCGCCGAGCTTGAAGGTTTCATTGGTCGCACCATACGCTTCCAGGTGGAAACCATGTATTCCCAGGAACAATATGACGTGGTGTTGCTCTGATCCCCTGCGTCACTTTTATTCCACCGCGGCTGGCCTCAGCTTTTCGCAGTATTTTTGCCATGGGAGCCGACTGACATGGAGCGTCTGACACGCATTTTGGCCGCACTCACCCGCTGGGGGCTGGGCCTGTGCGCGTTGGTTCTGGTGTTGATGGCGTTGTATGTCAGTCTCGGCCGCGAACTGACCCCGCTGGTGGCTGAGTACCGCGCCGACATTGAAGACAAAGCCAGTGCCGCCCTCGGCATGCCGTTGCAGATCGGCGAACTGGAAGGCAACTGGAGCGGTTTTGCCCCGATCGTGCTGGCCCACGACGTGATGGTCGGCAGTGGCGCCAATGCCTTGCGTCTGGATCGGGTGCGCGCGGTACCGGATTTGTGGGCCAGCCTGTTGGCGCGCGAAGTGCGCATTGCCCACTTGGAACTCAACGGCCTGAAAATCAGCCTCAAGGAAGCCGGGGACGGCACTTGGGCGTTGGAAGGTCTGCCGGTGCAGAATGATCAGCCGCTCGATCCGCAGCAATTGTTCAATCGCTCGCAAATGATTCAGCAACTGTCGGTACTCGACAGTCAGGTGACCTTGCAGCCCCTCGATCACGCGCCACTGACGCTCACCTATGTCGGCCTCAATCTGAAAACCGGCGCCAGCCGTCAGCGCCTCGATGCCCGTTTGACGTTGCCGGATGGCCAACCCGTTGCACTGAGCCTGCGCACGCGGATTCGCCCCGAGCAATGGCAGGACAGTGTGGTGGACGGTTACGCCAGCCTGCCGCAAAGCGACTGGTCGAAGTGGCTGCCGGAGCGTCTTACCCAACAGTGGAATTTCTCCGAGATCAAGGCTGGCGGCGAGCTCTGGGTCAATTGGGCCAAGGGCACGCTGCAAAGTGCCGCGTTACGCTTGAATGCACCACAACTGACCGGCGCCTACGCCGATCGCAAGCCGATCCAGATCAATAATCTGGCGCTTAACGCCTACTACGAGAACAGTGATGAGGGCGCGACCGTTACCCTCGATTCACTGGCGATGAATTTCGGCGAAAACCGCTGGGAGTCACATGTACAGGTGAAGCAGACGCGCGCGACCGACAAGGTCGAAGAACTCTGGCACTTGCAGGCGGATCGCCTCGATCTGACCCCGATCACTCCACTGCTCAATGCCTTGGGGCCGTTACCGCAAGGTTTCGCCACGGCCATTGATCATCTGAAAGTCACCGGTGGCCTGCGTAACGTGCTGCTGGATTTCCGCCCCAATGCCACCGACGGCAACAAATTCAGTTTCGCCACCAATCTGGAAAACGTCGGTTTCGATGCCTACCACGGCGCGCCGGCGGCTCGGAACGTCAGCGGCAGCCTCAGCGGCAACCTCAACGGTGGCGAGTTGCGCATGGACAGCAAGGATTTTGTCCTGCACCTCGACCCTATTTTCGCCAAGCCATGGCAGTACATTCAGGCCAACGCACGCCTGACCTGGAAGCTCGATAAAGACGGCTTCACCCTGATCGCCCCGTATCTGAAGGTGCTCGGCGAGGAGGGCAAGATTGCCGGTGACTTCCTGATTCGCCTGCATTTCGACCATAGCCAGGAAGACTACATGGACCTGCGTGTCGGTCTGGTCGAGGGCGACGGTCGCTACACCGCCAAATACCTGCCCGAAGTCTTGAGCCCGGCGCTCGACGAGTGGCTGCGTACGGCCATCCTCAAAGGTGCGGTCGACCAGGGCTTCTTCCAGTATCAGGGTTCGCTGAGCAAGAATGCCGGTGAGGCCGACCGCAGCATCAGCCTGTTCTTCAAAGTGCACGATGCCGAACTGGCGTTCCAGCCGGGCTGGCCGCACGTCAGCAAGGTCAGTGGTGACGTGTTCATCGAAGACAGTGGCGTACGGATCTGGGCCAATAAAGGTCAGTTGCTCGACACTCAGGTCAGCGATGTCTTCGTCAATATTCCCCACGTACCGGCCGGGCAACACACGCACATGTATCTCGATGGCGCGTTTGCCGGTGGCCTCGGTGATGGCCTGAAAATCCTTCAGGACGCACCGATCGGTACCGGTGAGACCTTTGCCGGTTGGGAAGGCGCGGGCGATCTGCAGGGCAAGCTCAAGCTCGATATCCCGCTGGACAAGGGCGGCGACCAGCCGAAAATCCTCGTCGACTTCAAAACCGCCAATGCGCGGCTGAAACTGGCTGAGCCGAAACTGGAGCTGACTCAGCTCAAAGGCGATTTCCGCTTTGACAGCGCCAAAGGACTCAGCGGGCAGAGCATTGCGGCGCGCGCGTTCGACAAACCGGTGACCGCGCAGATCTTCGCCGATGGCAGCCCTGGCAAACTCAGGACTCGGGTGGCGGCATCCGGGCAGGTCGAAGTGAAAAAACTCACCGACTGGCTGGGCGTGACACAACCATTGCCGGTTTCCGGAACCATTCCTTATCAATTGCAATTGAATCTGGACGGCGCCGACAGCCAGTTGCTGGTCAGCTCCAGCATGAAAGGTGTGGCGGTGGACTTACCCGCGCCGTTCGGCATGGCGGCGGACGTCGGGCGCGATACGGTGTTCCGCATGACCTTGCAGGGGCCGGAGCGGCGTTACTGGGTCAACTACGACCAACTGGCCAATTTCACTTTTGCGGCACCACCGACGAACTTCGCCGATGGCCGAGGCGAGCTGTTCCTCGGAGCCGGCGAAGCCGTGCTGCCGGGTGCCAAAGGCCTGCGGATTCGTGGAGTACTGTCGGAGCTCGACGTCGCACCGTGGCAGGACCTGGCCAACAAATACGCCGGGCAGGATCCGGGCGGCAGCGCCAAACAGTTGCTCAACAGTGCTGATTTCAAGGTTGGCAAACTCACGGCATTCGGGACCACGCTGGATCAGGCGTCGGTTCAGGTCAATCGCAAGCCAGGCGCGTGGAACCTGGCCCTCGACAGCCAGCAGGCGAAAGGATCGGCAAGTCTTCCTGACGCCAAGGGCGTGCCGATTGCCGTCAATCTGCAATACGTGAAACTGCCGGCGCCGGACCCGACGGTACAGGCTGACGAAAATTCGCCAGACCCGTTGGTATCGGTCGACCCGACGAAAATTCCGGCACTGGATATCACCGTCAATCAGCTGTTTCTGGGGCCGGATCTGGTCGGCGGCTGGTCGTTGAAGGTTCGGCCGACTGCCAAAGGCATTGCCCTGAACAACCTCGACATGGGCCTCAAAGGCATCCTGTTGCAGGGTAACGGTGGCTGGGAAGGGCCGCCGGGCGCGACCACCAGTTGGTATAAGGGGCGCATTGGTGGCAAGAACCTCGCGGACGTCCTCAAGGGCTGGGGCTTTGCCCCGAGCGTGACCAGCGAAGAGTTTCACATGGACGTCGATGGCCGCTGGCCGGGCTCTCCGGCATGGCTGGCGACCAAGCGCTTCTCCGGCACCCTCGACGCATCGCTGAACAAAGGCCAGTTTGTTGAAGTGGAGGGCGGCGCGCAGGCGTTGCGAGTGTTCGGTCTGCTCAACTTCAACTCCATCGGCCGCCGTTTACGTCTGGACTTCTCCGATCTGTTCGGCAAAGGCTTGAGCTATGACCGGGTCAAAGGTTTGCTGGTCGCCACCAACGGTGTCTACGTGACCCGCGAACCGATCCGCCTGACCGGCCCGTCGAGCAATCTTGAACTCGACGGCACGCTGGATCTGGTCGGCGACAAGGTCGACGCCAAGTTGCTGGTGACGTTGCCGGTGACCAACAACCTGCCGATTGCGGCGCTGATCGTCGGCGCACCGGCGGTTGGCGGCGCGTTGTTCCTCATCGACAAGCTGATCGGCGACCGGGTGGCGCGCTTTGCCAGTGTGAAATACACCGTCAAAGGCCCATGGAAAGAGCCGAAAATCACCTTTGACAAGCCTTTTTGAGTAGCATGACTCTATTGCCGATGTAGGAGCTGCCGCAGGCTGCGATCTTTTGATTTTGCTTTCTAAGAGCCAGATCAAAAGATCGCAGCCTGCGGCAGCTCCTACACGGTTATGTGCAGATCCCGAGGAGTGGCCATGTCTTTAGCGGTGATTCAAATGGTCAGCCAGAGCGACGTGCTGGCCAATCTGGCTCAGGCCCGACGCCTGCTCGAACAGGCTGCAGCCGGCGGTGCGAAGCTCGCGGTGCTGCCGGAAAACTTCGCCGCCATGGGCCGTCGCGACGTCGCTGACATCGGCCGTGCCGAAGCATTGGGCGAAGGACCGATCCTGCCATGGTTGAAACAGACCGCCCGCGACCTCAAGTTATGGATAGTGGCTGGCACCTTGCCGTTGCCGCCGGTTGATCAACCGACGGCCAAGGCCAATGCCTGCTCGTTGCTGGTCGATGATCAGGGCGAAACCGTTGCCCGCTATGACAAGTTGCACCTGTTCGATGTCGATGTGGCGGACAATCGCGGCCGTTATCGCGAATCCGATGACTATGCTTATGGCAGTGGCGTCGTGGTTGCCGACACGCCGGTGGGCAAGCTCGGTCTGACTGTGTGTTATGACTTGCGCTTTCCCGAGTTGTACAGCGAATTGCGTGCCGCCGGTGCCGAGTTGATTACCGCACCGTCGGCCTTTACTGCGGTGACAGGCGCAGCGCACTGGGATGTCTTGATCCGTGCGCGGGCCATCGAGACACAGTGTTATGTACTGGCCGCAGCGCAAGGCGGAACCCATCCGGGACCGCGGGAAACCTTCGGCCATGCGGCGATCATCGACCCGTGGGGCCGTGTGCTGGCGAGTCAGGATCAAGGCGAAGCGGTGTTGTTGGCCGAACGCGACAGTATTGAACAAGCGTCCATCAGGGCGCGAATGCCGGTGGTGAGTCATCGGCGGTTTTTCTCGCAGGGCGCACAGCGGCCTGCTTCAGAACACGAATTTAAGGCGTAAACCTATGAGCGAGTTGTTGTCCTCAGTCAGTGATCACCTGTTGGCGCCCGGCGGCGTGACGATCGAGAGCCTGCAAGGCGTGCTCGGTGATCTGGCCGGTCCTGGCATCGATGCGGCCGACCTGTATTTCCAGGGCCAGATCTCCGAGTCGTGGGCGCTGGAAGACGGCATCGTCAAGGAAGGCAGCTTCAATCTCGACCAGGGTGTCGGCGTGCGCGCGCAGTCCGGTGAGAAAACCGGTTTTGCCTACAGCAACGCGATCACCCTCGAAGCGCTCGGCGCAGCGGCTCGTGCTGCGCGTTCGATCTCCCGCGCCGGGCAGAATGGCACGGTGCAGGCGTTCACCACGCAGGATGTCGCGCAACTGTACGCGCCGGATAATCCGCTTGAAGTATTGAGCCGGGCCGAGAAAGTCGAGCTGCTCAAGCGCATTGATGTGGCTACCCGCGCGCTCGACCCTCGTATCCAGCAGGTCAGCGTGAGCATGGCCGGGGTTTGGGAGCGCATTCTGGTGGCATCCACCGACGGCGGGCTGGCGGCGGATGTGCGGCCACTGGTGCGCTTCAACGTCAGTGTGATCGTGGAGCAGAATGGCCGTCGCGAGCGCGGCGGACATGGCGGCGGCGGGCGTACCGACTACCGTTATTTCCTCGCTGAAGACCGCGCCATGGGCTATGCCCGCGAGGCGCTGCGTCAGGCGCTGGTGAATCTGGAAGCGATTCCGGCACCGGCCGGTACTCTGCCGGTGGTGTTGGGTTCGGGCTGGTCTGGCGTGCTGTTGCACGAAGCGGTCGGCCACGGTCTGGAAGGTGATTTCAACCGTAAGGGCAGTTCGGCGTACAGCGGTCGTATGGGTGAAATGGTTGCGTCGAAACTCTGCACCATTGTCGATGACGGCACCTTGAGCGGTCGTCGCGGTTCGCTCAGCGTCGACGACGAAGGCACGCCGACCGAGTGCACCACGCTGATCGAAAACGGCGTACTCAAGGGCTATATGCAAGACAAGCTCAACGCGCGGTTGATGGGCGTGGCCCGCACCGGTAACGGTCGTCGTGAATCCTACGCGCACCTGCCGATGCCACGCATGACCAACACCTACATGCTCGGTGGCGAAAGCGATCCGGCAGAAATCATCGCGTCGGTGAAGAAGGGCATCTACTGCGCCAACCTCGGCGGCGGTCAGGTCGATATCACCAGCGGCAAGTTCGTGTTCTCCACCAGCGAGGCGTACCTGATCGAAGACGGCAAGATCACTGCGCCGGTCAAAGGCGCGACGTTGATCGGCAACGGCCCCGAGGCGATGAGCCGGGTGTCGATGGTCGGTAACGATCTGGCGCTGGACAGCGGTGTGGGCACGTGCGGCAAGGATGGGCAATCGGTGCCGGTAGGCGTCGGTCAGCCGACGTTGAAAATCGATGCGATCACCGTGGGTGGCACGGGCGCATAAATAAACGTGTTTAGGAGCTGCCGCAGGCTGCGATCTTTGCTCTTAAGATCAAAAGATCGCAGCCTGCGGCAGCTCCTACAGGGGCGAGATATCAACGCAGGCCGCGTTGAGTCTCGTCCAGCTCACGGATGTACTTGAAGATCTTGCGGCTGGAAGCAGGAGGTTTGTTTTGCGCAACCTCGTGCTGAGCCTGACGGATCAGGGAACGCAATTGCTGGCGATCGGCGTCCGGGTACTCGACGACGAATTTTTCCAGCACGGCATCGTCGCCCGCGATCAGGCGATCACGCCAGCGTTCGAGATTGTGGAAACGCTCGTTGTACTGACGAGTCGAGGCATCGAGTTGATCGAGCAAGGTCAGAATCGCGTCAGTGTCCTGATCGCGCATCAGTTTGCCGATGAACTGCAGGTGCCGTTTACGCGCGATGTTCGCGGTGTGCTTGGGCGCATCGGCCAAAGCCCGGCGCATGGCGTCGGTCAGTGGCAGTTTTGCAATCAAGTCAGGCTTGAGTGTTGTCAGGCGCTCGCCGAGGTCAACCAGAGCATGCAGCTCGCGTTTGACCTGAGATTTGCTTTTTTCTCCCGTATCGAGGGAGTCGTCGTAAGAATCAACCATGGTGGCAGTCCGCAAAGAAACGCCGCCATGATAACCAGTCGGGGGCCGCTTGTCCGGCCCGGTCGCTCGATGACCCCAGCCGAAAGCAGAATTTGAGTGGAGATGAGCATGAGTGCAGTTCAAAGCGTCGGCCCGCAGGCATTGCCGGCACTGCAGGAGCAGGTCGAGCAGATCATCGCCGAAGCCAAGCGTCAGGGCGCCAGCGCCTGCGAAGTAGCCGTGTCGCTGGAGCAGGGCCTGTCGACCTCGGTGCGTCAGCGCGAAGTCGAAACGGTTGAATTCAACCGTGATCAGGGCTTTGGCATCACGCTGTATGTGGGCCAGCGCAAAGGCTCGGCCAGCACCTCCGCCACCGGGCCGGACGCCATTCGCGAAACCGTCGCGGCGGCACTGGCTATCGCCAAACACACTTCCGAAGACGAAGCCTCGGGCCTGGCCGATGCGGCGTTGATGGCCAAGGAACAGCACGATTTCGATCTGTTCCACGAGTGGGACATCACGCCGGAGCAGGCCATCGAGAAGGCCTTGCTCTGTGAAGCAGCGGCATTCGACGCCGATGCGCGGATCAAGAACGCTGACGGCACCACCCTCAGCACTCATCAGGGCTGCCGTGTGTACGGCAACAGTCACGGTTTCATCGGTGGCTACGCATCGACCCGACACAGCTTGAGCTGCGTGATGATCGCCGAGGCCGACGGCCAGATGCAGCGCGATTACTGGTACGACGTGAGCCGTCAGGGCGAATTGCTCGACGATCCGGTCAGCATCGGTAAGCGTGCTGCGCAACGAGCCGCGAGTCGCCTGGGCGCGCGGCCGGTGCCGACCTGTGAAGTGCCGGTACTGTTTTCCGCTGAGCTGGCCGGTGGCCTGTTCGGCAGTTTTCTTTCCGCAGTGTCCGGCGGCAGTCTGTATCGCAAATCGTCGTTCCTTGAAGGCACTCTGGGGCAAAAATTGTTCCCGGAATGGCTGACCATCGATGAGCGTCCGCACCTGATGCGCGCAATGGGCAGTGCTTCGTACGACGGTGATGGGCTGGCGACGTACGCCAAACCGTTCGTCGAAAAGGGCGAATTGGTCTCGTACATTCTCGGCACGTACTCCGGACGCAAACTAGGCATGCCGAGCACCGCTAACGCGGGTGGCGTGCACAACCTGTTCGTCACTCATGGCGATGAGGATCAGGCGGCGCTGTTGAAGCGCATGGGCCGTGGCTTGTTGGTCACCGAGCTGATGGGCCATGGCTTGAACATGGTCACCGGCGACTATTCGCGCGGGGCGGCGGGTTTCTGGGTCGAGAACGGTGAAATCCAGTTCGCGGTGCAGGAAGTTACCATCGCCGGCAACATGCGCGACATGTTCAAGCAGATCGTGGCCGTTGGTAATGATCTTGAGCTACGCAGCAACATTCGCACCGGTTCGGTGTTGATCGAGCGGATGACTGTCGCGGGCAGCTAAACCGCAGCCGTCATACACAAAAGGCGCGCCACCTCATCGGGTGGCGCGCCTTTTTTATTGGCTCCACACAAAACCAATGTGGGAGCGAGCCCGCTCGCGAAAGTGATTTTACTGCCGACCGCCCGGGAGATTGACAGGACGCCTTCGCGAGCAGGCTCGCTCCCACAATGGAGTCTGTGTAACTAGGCACTCTTGTTTTGGTTCTCATTATCATCTAATAATAAATCTCATTATCGGATGAGCCCGGATCATGAGTTCTGCCTTGCACGAGCAGCCGTACCTCGAAAGCTGGCGCTGGATGAGTCGCCAGATCCGTTGCGCGATGGATCCCGACGAGCCGCGCCTGATCGAACACTATCTGGCCGAAGGCCGGTATCTGGCCTGTTGTACGGCAACTTCTCCCTGGACCATCGCTGAAACTTCCTTCCGTTTGCTGCTCGACACGGCCACCGACATCGCCTTGCCGTGGCACTGGCGCAGCCTCTGTCTCGATCAAGCCTGGCGCCCGCTGCGTGAAATGGAGCGCCTGTCCCTGTGCAAATGCCGGCTCAACCGCTGGCAACGCTACACCTGGCAGCTCGCCACTTGCGAACTGCTTCCCTCGATTCCTCTCATTGAATTAGTCCAAGGATTTACCGATGACCAAGACACGTATTGAGCGCGACAGCATGGGCGAACTGCAGGTGCCGGTGGACGCTCTCTACGGCGCGCAAACCCAGCGCGCAGTGGATAACTTCCCGATCAGCGGCAAGCCGATGCCGACGCAATTCATCCGCGCACTGATCTTCGCCAAAGCCGCCGCAGCCCGCGCCAACGTCGAACTCAACCAGATCACTGCCGCTCAGGGCAAAGCCATCAGCGACGCCGCGCAAGGTTTGCTCGAAGGCGATTTCATGCAGCATTTCCCGGTGGACATCTTCCAGACCGGCTCCGGCACCAGCTCCAACATGAACGCCAATGAAGTGATTGCCACCCTGGCCAGCCGTTTGCTCGGCGAGCCGGTCAACGCCAACGATCACGTCAACTGTGGCCAAAGCAGCAACGACATCATCCCGACCACCATCCACGTCAGCGCTGCGCTGGCCCTGCACGAACAACTGCTGCCGGCGCTGCTGCACCTGGTGCAAGTGATCGAACAAAAGGCCGGGCAAGTGCATCACCACGTCAAAACCGGCCGCACGCATTTGATGGACGCGATGCCGGTGCGCATGAGCCAAGTGCTCAATGGCTGGGCGCAGCAGCTCAAGGCCAACATCGGCCACCTGCAGGATTTGCTGCCGAGCCTGCAATCGCTGGCGCAGGGCGGCACGGCGGTCGGCACCGGGATCAACGCGCATCCTGAATTCGCCGCGCGTTTCAGCCGTCAGTTGAGCCAACTGACCGACGTGCAGTTCACCCCGGGCAAGGATCTGTTCGCGCTGATCGGTTCGCAAGACACCGCCGTCGCCGTTTCTGGCCAGCTTAAAGCCACCGCCGTGTCGCTGATGAAAATCGCCAACGACCTGCGCTGGATGAACTCCGGCCCGCTCGCCGGCCTTGGTGAAATCGAACTGGAAGCCCTGCAACCGGGCTCGTCGATCATGCCGGGCAAGGTCAATCCGGTGATCCCGGAAGCCACCGCCATGGTCGCCGCGCAAGTCATCGGCAACGATTCGGTGATCACCATCGCCGGCCAGTCGGGCAACTTCGAACTCAACGTGATGCTGCCGATCATCGCGCAAAACCTGTTGAGCAGCATCGAACTGCTGGCCAACTCCAGCCGCCTGCTCGGCGACAAAGCCATCGCCAGCTTCAAGGTCAACGAGTCGCGCTTGAAAGAAGCGCTTTCGCGCAACCCGATTCTGGTCACCGCGCTCAACCCGATTATCGGTTACCAGAAAGCCGCTGAGATCGCCAAGCAGGCCTACAAGGAAGGCCGCGCGGTGATCGACGTCGCCCTCGAACATACCGACCTGTCGCGCAGCCAGCTGGAAGAGTTGCTCAATCCCGAGAAACTCACCGCCGGCGGCGTGTAAAACCTGCAACCGCTTTGGAGGCTCACCATGGAGCACTGGAAACGCACGATCGAACGGGCCAATCGCTGCTTCATGCTCGGCGAATTGATCGACGCCCGTGAGGCTTACCTGCAAGCCCTGGCCCTGGCGCAAGTGTTGTTTGAACGCTGGGCGGACGCCGACGAAGCGGTGGCGGCCTGCGTCATCTCGCACCACAACCTCGCGGATTTGCACTTGCGTCTGAACCAGCCGGAGGAGAGCGCCGAATACCTCTGCGCGATCCATCAACGACTGTTGCAGACCATGCAGGACGAACGTCAGCGCCTGGCGTTGCGTGAAGCGGCGCTGCGCCAGAGCAGCAAGACCTACGTCGAGCTGCTGAATTTCATCAGCGAACACGGCGAATACCCGCGCACCCAGCGCCTGCTGCACCCGGATACCGGCAATGCGCGCCGTGCGCCTGCCCCACATCACCATGGAGTCCATTGAAATGGCTTTTACCTTGCCTGCCTTGCCTTACGCCTACGACGCCCTCGAGCCGCATATCGATGCGCAGACCATGGAAATTCACTACACCAAGCATCACCAGACCTACATCAACAACCTCAACGCGGCGGTAGAAGGCACTGAATACGCCGAATGGCCAGTGGAAAAACTCGTCGCCAGCGTTCAGCAATTGCCGGAAAAGCTCCGTGCGGCGGTGATCAATCAGGGCGGCGGTCACGCCAACCACTCGCTGTTCTGGGAAGTCATGGTGCCGAGCGGTGGCGGTAAGCCGGACGGCGTACTGGCCAAGGCGATTGATGAGCAACTGGGTGGTCTCGACAGTTTCAAGGAAGCCTTCACCAAAGCCGCGTTGACCCGTTTCGGCAGCGGCTGGGCCTGGCTCAGCGTCACCCCGGAAAAGAAACTGGTGGTGGAAAGCAGCGGCAATCAGGACAGCCCGTTGATGAATGGCAATACGCCGATCCTCGGTCTCGACGTCTGGGAGCACGCCTATTACCTGCGCTATCAGAACCGTCGCCCGGAATACATCAATGCGTTCTACAACGTGATCAATTGGCCTGAAGTGGCTGCGCGCTATCAGGCCGCACTGGTTTAAGTCTTCTATAAAAACAATCCAAGGCTGACTATGGGCACTGAAACACTGGCGATCGGAAGTGGGCGTATGTTTCGTTACGCAGTGGGATCGCTGTTGCTGTTGGCGGGCATGACCTTGCTGGTCGCCCACGGGCTGGAATGGCTGAATCTCGAACCGAGGCTGTCGCGGGCGTTGCAGGGTGGTGCGATCTGCGCCCTGGGCACGGCGCTTGGCGCTGTGCCGGTGCTGGTGATTCGGCGTATGCCGCAGGCGCTCAGCGATACTTTGCTGGGGTTTGGCGCCGGCGTGATGCTAGCGGCGACGGCGTTTTCGCTGATCGTACCGGGAATTGCCGCCGCCGAAAGCCTGGGTCTGACTCCGTGGGGTGCCAGCGGCCTGATCTGTTTCGGCATCATGCTTGGTGCGTTCGGGCTGTACCTGGTCGATCGCAAGATTTCCGGCGCTTCCCCGGAAATGCTCGTCGGCACCGTCGAGCATCCGGTGATACCGCCGCGGATCTGGCTGTTCGTGTTCGCCATCATTGCCCATAACATTCCTGAAGGTATGGCCGTTGGCGTTTCTGCCGGCGGCGGCATGCCGGACGCGGACAGTCTGGCCATGGGCATCGCTTTGCAGGATGTGCCGGAAGGTCTGGTGATTGCGCTGGTGTTGGCCGGGGCGGGGATGTCGCGGGTCAAGGCGTTTCTGATCGGCGCGGCGTCAGGTCTGGTCGAGCCGGTGTTTGCGCTGTTGTGCGCGTGGCTGGTCAGTCTGGCGCAGGTGTTGTTGCCGTTAGGTCTGGCACTGGCGGCGGGGGCGATGCTGCTGGTGGTGACCCACGAAGTGATTCCCGAGTCGCGACGCAATGGTCATGACAAACTGGCCAGTCTTGGCCTGTTGATCGGGTTTTGTCTGATGATGGTGATGGATACGGCGTTGGGCTGAAGCAGATCAAAAGATCGCAGCCTTCGGCAGTTCCTACAGGGAACGCATTCCAATGCAGGAGCTGCCGAAGGCTGCGATCTTTTGTTTTTGGCTATCAGCCGCCTTCGTCGAAATAGTTGTTGATCAACGCCACCAGCGCATCCAGCGCTTCCTGTTCCTGATGCCCTTCAGTACTCAGATAGATCTTGGTGCCCTTGCCTGCCGCCAGCATCATCATCGCCATGATGCTTTTACCGTCAACCGTGGTCTCTGGTGTACGACCCACTCTGATAGTGCAATCCGGATACTGCCCGGCCACCCCGACAAACTTGGCCGATGCGCGGGCATGCAGGCCCAGCTTGTTGATGATTTCGATTTCCAGAGCAGGCATCGCGGTGTGAATCCTTTAAGTGAGGTCGCGGTGGCGAACCTGGACGTTCTTCAGGGTTTTCTGCAGGGCCTGACCCAGACGTTCGGTCAGGTAGACGGAGCGGTGATGCCCGCCGGTGCAGCCAATGGCAATGGTGACGTAGGCACGGTTGCTGGCGGCGAAGCGCGGCAGCCATTTGTGCAGGTAGGTGAAGATGTCCTGAAACATCTCTTCGACCTCCGGCTGTGCCGCCAGGTATTCAGCCACCGGCGCATCGAGACCCGATTGCGCACGCAGTTCCGGCTTCCAGTACGGATTGGGCAGGCAGCGCACATCGAACACCAGATCCGCATCCACCGGCATGCCGCGCTTGAAGCCAAATGACTCGACCAGAAACGCGGTGCCCGGCTCCGGCTGATTCAGCAGGCGCAGCTTGATGGAGTCGCGCAACTGGTACAGGTTGAGGTTGGTGGTGTTGATTTTCAGATCGGCGAGGTCGGCGATCGGGCCGAGCAGGGCGGTTTCATCCTGGATCGCTTCGGCCAGCGAGCGATTGGCGTTGCTCAGTGGATGGCGACGGCGGGTTTCGGAGAAACGCTTGAGCAGGGTTTCTTCGTCGGCGTCCAGATACAGGACATCACACTGAATGTGCTTGGCCCGGACATCTTCAAGCAACTCGGGAAAGCGCGTCAGATGGCTCGGCAAGTTACGCGCATCGATCGACACGGCCACCAGCGGTTGCGCCAGCTCAGTGTGAATCAGTGCGCGTTCGGCCAGTTCCGGCAGCAAGCCTGCGGGCAGGTTGTCGATGCAGTAATAGCCGTTGTCCTCAAGGACATCCAGAGCCGTACTTTTACCCGAGCCGGAACGGCCGCTGACGATGATCAAACGCATGATTAATGCCCGTTCTGCTCGCTCAGGACGACCTGATACAAGGCTTCGCTACTCGGTGCGCTACGCAGCTTTTCGCGCACTTCCTTACGATCCAGCATGCTGGCGATCTGACGTAGCAACTCCAGATGCGCATCGGTGGCGGCTTCCGGGACCAGCAAAACAAACAGCAGGTCAACCGGAGCGCCGTCAATGGCGTCGAAATCGATCGGAGCGTCAAGGTGCATCAGCGCGCTGATCGGCGCCTGGCAACCCTTGAGGCGGCAATGGGGGATGGCGATGCCGTTACCAAAACCGGTGGAACCGAGTTTTTCACGGGCAATCAACGCCTCGAAGACATCCTGCATGGCCAGATCCGGCACTTCGCGGGCGATCAGGTTGGCAATTTGTTCGAGGGCTTTCTTTTTACTGCCACCCGGCACGTTCACGAGGGAACGGCCGGGGGTCAGGATACTTTCAAGTCGGATCATGGAATGGGGGGTTATCGACCTGTCGCGCCCTGGAGGAGGCTTTGGGTCTTTTCCTTATGCTTTTTGAGTTGGCGATCCAGCTTGTCGGTCAGTAGGTCAATGGCGGCATACATGTCGTCATGCTCGGCATTGGCAACCACTTCTCCGCCGGGAATATGCAAGGTGGCTTCGATTTTCTGCTTCAGCTTTTCGACGCACATCGTGACTTGCACGTTGGTGATCTTGTCGAAATGGCGCTCTAATCGGTCGAGTTTTTCGTTGATGTAGGTGCGCAGAGGTTCGGTCACTTCCAGTTGGTGTCCACTGATGTTGACTTGCATACAGCTTCTCCTTCGTTGCCAGTGCATAAAGCGGCAGGCTGGATAGCCTGCCACTGGAACGCTGTAACGTGGCTTACATCAACCGCTTGCGTTCGCTCGAAGGCGCGATCCCTAAGGATTCGCGGTACTTGGCGACGGTGCGGCGAGCCACCTGAATGCCTTGTGCCTCCAGTAAACCAGCGATCTTGCTGTCACTCAACGGCTTTTTCTGATTTTCCGCAGCAACCAGTTTTTTGATGATCGCGCGGATCGCCGTGGACGAGCATTCGCCGCCTTCGGAGGTGCTGACGTGGCTGGAGAAAAAGTATTTCAGTTCATAAATACCGCGCGGGGTATGCATGAACTTCTGCGTGGTCACCCGCGAAATCGTCGATTCGTGCATGCCCACGGCTTCGGCGATGTCATGCAGCACCAGTGGCTTCATGGCTTCGTCGCCGTACTCCAGGAAGCCGCGTTGATGTTCGACGATCTGGGTAGCAACTTTCATCAGGGTTTCGTTGCGGCTCTGCAGGCTCTTGATGAACCAGCGAGCTTCCTGCAACTGATTGCGCATGAACGTGTTGTCGGCGCTGGTGTCGGCGCGACGGACAAAACCGGCGTACTGGGCGTTGACGCGCAGACGTGGTACCGATTCCTGATTCAGCTCGACCAGCCAGCGCTCGTTGTCCTTGCGCACGATGACATCAGGGACGACGTATTCCGCTTCAGTGGACTCGATCTGTGAGCCCGGACGCGGATTGAGGCTTTGCACCAGCTCGATGACCTGGCGCAACTCGTCTTCCTTGAGCTTCATGCGCCGCATCAACTGGCTGTAGTCGCGGCCGCCGAGCAGGTCGATGTAATCGCTGACCAGACGCTTGGCTTCAGCCAGCCAAGGCGTCTTGGCTGGCAGCTGGCGCAATTGCAGCAGCAGGCACTCGCCAAGGTTGCGGGCGCCGATGCCGGCCGGCTCAAACTGCTGGATGCGGTGCAGGACGGCTTCGATTTCGTCCAGTTCGATGTCCAGTTCCGGATCGAACGCCTCAAGGATCTCTTCGAGGGTTTCGTCCAGGTAGCCCTGATTGTTGATGCAGTCGATCAGGGTCACGGCGATCAGGCGATCGGTGTCGGACATCGGCGCGAGGTTCAGTTGCCACAGCAGGTGGCTTTGCAGGCTCTCGCCAGCGGAGGTGCGGGTGGTGAAGTCCCACTCGTCATCATCGCTGCTGGGCAGGCTGCTGGCGCTGGTCTGGTAAACGTCTTCCCAGGCGGTGTCGACCGGAAGCTCGTTGGGAATGCGCTCGTTCCATTCGCCGTCCTCGAGGTTGTCCACCGTCGGGGCGGTTTCCTGATAGGAGGGTTCCTGGATTTCGGTGGGTTTCTGTTCGGCGTTGTCGGCCATGGGGTCGGAATTGTCGAAGTCGTCGCCTTCTTCCTGGCGTTCGAGCATCGGATTGGATTCCAGAGCCTCCTGGATTTCCTGTTGCAGATCCAGGGTCGACAATTGGAGCAGGCGGATGGCCTGTTGCAGCTGCGGTGTCATCGTCAGCTGCTGGCCCATTCTCAAGACTAGCGATGGTTTCATGGCAGGGGCTTAACACCTTATTCGCCGGCGCTATGCGCCATCCACTACAGGGCGCCGGGGCGCCAAACTTAAGCAAATTATATGCCTGAAACTGAAGTGTTTGCCTAGAGCGCTGTAACAATTAAAGCGTATTAATTCCTGCTTGAATCGATACAGCGCCCGGGCGGCGCACCGGGCACTGTTACGCTTACAAGCGGAACTCGTGACCCAGATACACTTCCTTGACCAGATCGTTGGCCAGGATGGTTTCTGCATCGCCTTCAGCAATGAGTTGGCCATCGTTGACGATGTAAGCGGTTTCGCAGATGTCCAGCGTCTCACGGACGTTGTGGTCGGTGATCAATACACCGATGCCCTTGGCCTTGAGGTGGTGGATGATCTGCTTGATGTCGCCGACCGAAATCGGATCGACACCGGCAAACGGTTCGTCGAGCAGGATGAATTTCGGTGCCGTTGCCAGCGCGCGAGCGATCTCCACCCGGCGGCGTTCACCACCGGACAGGCTCATGCCAAGGTTGTCGCGGATGTGGCTGATGTGGAATTCCTGCAGCAGGCTTTCCAGCTCTTTGCGGCGACCGGCCTTGTCGAGTTCCTGACGGGTCTCGAGGATGGCCATGATGTTGTCAGCCACCGACAGTTTGCGGAAGATCGACGCTTCTTGCGGCAGATAGCCAATGCCGGCCTTTGCACGACCGTGCATCGGCTGGTGGCTGACGTCCAGATCGTCGATCAGTACGCGGCCCTGATCGGCCTGTACCAGGCCGACGATCATGTAGAAGCACGTGGTCTTGCCGGCACCGTTCGGGCCGAGCAGACCGACGATCTGGCCGCTGTCGATCGACAGGCTGACGTCACGCACGACCTGGCGGCTTTTATAGGCCTTGGCCAGGTGCTGAGCTTTCAGAGTTGCCATTACTGGGTTTTCTCGTCGGTTTTCTTCTTCGGCTGGATCACCATGTCGATGCGCGGACGCGCCTCGGTGACCTTGCTTCCGGTAGCGCGACCGGCGCTGGCCAGTTTCTTCACGGTGTCATAGACGATTTTCTCGCCCTGAGTGACGTTGCCGTCTTTGTCGACGACCTTGGCCTTGTCGATCAGCACGACGCGGTTTTGCTGGGCGTGGTATTGAATCGTCACGCCGTAGCCCTGAACCGGTTTGGCGTCGCCCTGGGTTTGCAACTGCTCGAAGTAAGCCAGGTTGCCCACGGAGGTCACTACGTCGATATCGCCATTCGGCGCGCGAGTCATGGTGACGGTGTTGCCTTTAACGATCATCGAGCCCTGGGTGATGATCACATCACCTTTATAGGTAGCGATGCCGTTCTTGTCATCCAGTTGGGCGTCGTCGGCCTGAATACGGATAGGTTGCTGCTGATCGTTCGGCAGAGCCCAGGCGCTCACGCTTCCCAGTGCTGCGCCCAGACTGAGCAAAATAGGGAGGGTTTTAACGAGCCTCATACTGTCCTCTTACGTTCGATAGCAGGTGTATCCTGCTTTCCTTCAGGTACGCTTTCATTCCAACGCCAGTCGATACACCGCCAGCGCCGTCGATTCTAACGGGTTGCTCGGTCTGCGCATATTCCTGCTGCGGGAACACGGTCATGCGAGTGGAAGTGATCAGGATGTCACGCTTCTTTTCATCGGTGCGCGCAACGCGTACCGAATCGATCAGTTCGACTTCGGTGCCGCCTGAGTTCACTTCACCGCGCTCACTGGTCACGTGCCACGGAAATTCCGTTCCGCGATACATGTTCAGGTCGGGTTTGGTCACGAGCGTGACGTCAGTTGCCTTCACGTGCTCGGCTTTCTCGGACGTCATTTCATACTGCACCTTGCCATCCGGCAGGTATTGCAGGGTATGGGTGTTGGTTGCATACCAGTCGATAGGCGTTTCCACCGAGGTGACCGGTGGTTTGTCGAGAAAGCGTTCCGGGCTGATATTCCAGTAGCCGACCGCTGCGAAAATCGCAGCGATGCAGCCGAACAGCAGGAAGTTACGAAATTTTTTGCTGAACATGGTTTGGCTCACAGGTACGCGGCGTTGGCCGCATCGAGGCGGCCCTGGGCGCGCAGGATCAATTCACAGAATTCGCGGGCAGCACCTTCGCCGCCGCGAGCCCGGGTAACGCCATGGGCGTGTTCGCGGACAAAATCAGCAGCGTTGGCCACTGCCATGCCCAGACCAACCCGGCGGATCACTGGCAGGTCGGGCAGGTCGTCACCGAGATAGGCGACCTGTTCATAGCTTAGGCCCAGTTGCTCAAGCAGGCCGTCGAGAACGACCAATTTGTCTTCGCGTCCCTGAAACAGGTGGGGGATGCCGAGGTTTTTCGCCCGGCGTTCGACCACTGGAGTCTTGCGACCACTGATGATGGCGGTCTGCACGCCGGCGTTCATCAGCATCTTGATGCCCTGACCGTCGAGAGTGTTGAAGGTCTTGAATTCGCTGCCGTCTTCAAGGAAGTACAGGCGACCGTCGGTGAGAACGCCGTCGACGTCGAAAACCGCCAGTTTGATCGCTTTGCCGCGTTGCAGCAGATCGTTGCTCATTACATCACTCCTGCGCGCAGCAGATCGGAGAGGTTGAAGGCGCCGACCGGGCGATCTTCTTCGTCCACAACGACCAGTGCGTTGATTCGGTGGTCTTCCATGATTTTCAGGGCTTCGGCGGCGAGCATTTCGGGCCGGGCAGTCTTGCCGTGGGCCGTCATTACCTGGTCGATGGTGGCGCTGCGGATATCAATGCTGCGATCCAGGGTTCGGCGCAAATCGCCGTCGGTGAAGATCCCGGCGAGTTTGCCGTCAGTTTCGAGGATGACGGTCATGCCCAGACCCTTGCGGGTCATTTCCATCAGCGCGTCCTTGAGCAGCGTACCGCGTTGTACTTGCGGCAACTCCTGCCCGGCGTGCATGACGTTCTCCACTTTCAACAGCAGGCGACGGCCAAGGGCGCCACCCGGATGAGAAAAGGCGAAGTCTTCGGCAGTGAAACCGCGCGCTTCCAGCAACGCTACGGCCAGCGCATCACCCATGACCAAAGCTGCGGTGGTCGAGGAGGTCGGCGCCAGGTTCAGCGGACAGGCTTCATGCTCGACGTGAACGTTGAGATTGACCTCGGCCGCCTTGGCCAGCGGCGATAGCGGGTTGCCGGTGAGGCTGATCAACTGGATGCCCAGACGTTTGATCAGCGGCAGCAGGGTGACGATTTCGTTGGTCGAGCCGGAATTCGACAGGGCCAGAATCACGTCATCACGAGTGATCATGCCCATGTCGCCATGGCTGGCCTCGGCCGGGTGCACGAAAAAAGCCGGGGTACCGGTGCTGGCCAGAGTCGCGGCAATCTTGTTGCCGATGTGCCCGGATTTGCCCATGCCGACCACAACTACACGGCCCTTGCTGGCCAGAATCATCTCGCAAGCGCGTACGAAATCGGCGTCGATATGGGGCAACAAGCCTTGTACGGCTTCCACTTCGAGTTGGATGGTGCGTTGTGCCGATTGAATCAGGTCGCTGGATTGGCTCATGTCAGAAATCGTATAGCCCGATGAAAAGGCGGCGATTATAGCGGTTATGTGGCAAAGCCTCACGCAAGTTCGTCGTGCTTTGTCATTACTCGTTACCAAAACCCGGTAAAAGAGCCTGCGCACCTGTCATATCGCCGAACTCAGGCTGGTACAAGCCTTGGGCGCGTAGCCTTTGCAGTGATATAGTTCGCCGCCAGTTCGGCCTGCCCGGGATGTACGTACTTTTTAAGTAAAGACAGGCGTCCGAGTGAGAGGCTGCATCGCAAGGAGTTTAGATGAGTGCCGATAACGCCTACGCGGTCGAGCTGAAGGGAGTCTCCTTCAAGCGCGGTGCGCGCAGCATTTTCAATAACGTCGATATTCGCATACCGCGCGGCAAGGTCACCGGCATCATGGGGCCTTCCGGGTGTGGCAAGACCACGCTGCTGCGATTGATGGGCGCACAATTGCGTCCTGCCAGCGGCGAAGTCTGGGTCAACGGCCAGAACCTGCCTGCGCTTTCGCGCAGCGATCTGTTCGATGCGCGAAAGCACATGGGTGTGCTGTTTCAAAGCGGCGCGCTGTTCACCGATCTCGATGTGTTCGAGAACGTGGCTTTCCCCCTGCGTGTTCATACCGATTTGCCGGAAGAAATGATCCGCGACATCGTCCTGCTCAAGTTGCAGGCGGTTGGTCTGCGCGGTGCCATCGAGTTGATGCCGGATGAGCTGTCCGGTGGCATGAAGCGCCGCGTCGCACTGGCGCGAGCGATTGCGCTCGATCCGCAGATCCTCATGTACGACGAACCGTTCGTCGGGCAGGACCCGATCGCCATGGGCGTGCTGGTCCGTCTGATTCGCCTGCTCAACGACGCGCTGGGGATCACCAGTATCGTGGTGTCCCACGATCTGGCGGAAACCGCTAGCATCGCCGACTACATCTATGTCGTCGGTGATGGTCAGGTGCTGGGGCAGGGTACGCCGGACGAGTTGATGAACTCGGACGAGCCGCGTATCCGTCAGTTCATGACCGGCGATCCCGATGGCCCGGTGCCGTACCATTTTCCAGCGACGGATTACCGCGCAGATCTTCTGGGGAAGCGCTGATGCGCAGAATTTCATTAATAGAACGCGTGCGCCGGTTCGGCGAGGCGGCGATCGACGCCGTCGCGGTGTTCGGTCGTGCGACGCTGTTCCTGTTTCATGCCTTGCTGGGGCGTGGCGGGATCAGCGGCGGTTTCGGCCTGTTGGTCAAACAACTGCATTCGGTCGGCGTGATGTCGCTGGTGATCATCGTCGTTTCCGGGATTTTCATCGGCATGGTGCTGGCGCTGCAGGGCTTCAGCATTCTGTCGAGCTACGGTTCGGAGCAGGCGGTGGGGCAGATGGTTGCGCTGACCTTGCTGCGTGAGCTGGGTCCGGTGGTGACTGCACTGTTGTTTGCCGGTCGTGCCGGGTCGGCGCTGACCGCAGAGATCGGCAACATGAAGTCCACCGAACAGCTTTCCAGCCTGGAAATGATCGGCGTCGATCCGCTCAAATACATTATTGCCCCGCGCCTGTGGGCCGGCTTCATTTCCCTGCCGGTGCTGGCAATGATTTTCAGCGTCGTGGGCATCTGGGGTGGTTCATGGGTGGCCGTCGACTGGCTGGGTGTGTATGAAGGCTCTTATTGGGCGAACATGCAGAACAGCGTGAACTTCACCAGTGACGTGCTCAATGGCGTGATCAAAAGCATCGTTTTCGCCTTTGTAGTGACCTGGATCGCCGTATTCCAAGGCTATGACTGTGAGCCCACTTCCGAGGGCATCAGTCGCGCCACCACCAAGACTGTAGTGTTTGCCTCGCTGGCAGTGCTCGGCCTGGACTTTATTCTGACTGCTTTGATGTTTGGAGATTTCTGATGCAAAACCGCACCCTGGAAATCGGTGTCGGCCTGTTCCTGCTGGCAGGGATCCTGGCTTTGTTGCTGCTTGCTTTGCGGGTCAGTGGTCTGTCTCCGACGTCGACCACCGACACCTATAAACTGTATGCCTACTTCGACAATATCGCCGGTTTGACGGTCAGAGCCAAAGTGACCATGGCCGGTGTGACTATCGGCAAGGTCACGGCAATCGATCTGGATCGCGACAGCTTCACCGGTCGGGTAACCCTGCAAGTGGATAAAAAGGTCGACAACCTGCCGACCGACTCCACAGCGTCTATCCTGACCGCTGGTCTGCTGGGCGAGAAGTACATTGGTATCAGCGTAGGCGGGGAAGACAAGCCGCTGAAGGATGGTGGAACCATTCACGACACGCAGTCGTCACTGGTACTGGAAGACCTTATCGGTAAATTCCTGCTCAATACCGTTAGCAAAGACGCCAAATGAGGAGCTTTTGAATGATCTCTATCTTGCGACGTAGCCTGTTGGTGTTACTGGCGGCTCTGCCGTTGATGGGTAACGCCGTGGCTGCTGCAACTTCGGCACATGATCTGGTGCAGGACACGACCAGCCGGTTGCTGGCCGACCTGGCTGCCAACAAAGAGAAATACAAGCAGGACCCGACCGACTTCTACACAGCGCTCAACAACATCGTCGGGCCGGTGGTGGATGCCGAAGGCATTTCCAAGAGCATCATGACGGTCAAGTACTCGCGCAAGGCCACGCCAGCGCAGATGCAGACCTTCCAGGAAAACTTCAAGAAAGGCCTGTTCCAGTTCTACGGTAACGCCTTGCTCGAGTACAACAATCAGGGCATTACCGTTGACCCTGCCAAGGACGAATCGGGTGACCGCACCAGCGTCAACATGACCGTCAAGGGCAGCAGCGGCGCAATCTATCCTGTGCAATACACGCTGGAGAAGATCAACGGCGAGTGGAAACTGCGCAACGTGATCATCAACGGCATCAACATCGGCAAACTGTTCCGCGATCAGTTCGCTGACGCGATGCAGCGCAATGGCAACGATCTGGACAAGACCATCAATGGTTGGGCCGGTGAAGTGGCCAAGGCCAAGGAAGCCACCGAAAAGAATCCAGCACAATGAGTGAGGCCGCAGTTCGTATGAGTGATGTCGACGAGCTTCTGCTCAGCGGAGTGCTGGACTATCGCACCGGCGCCGACCTGCGCAAGCAAGGCCAGACGCTGATCAAGTCCAGCAAGGCTGCTTCGCTGGTGATCGACTGCTCGGCGGTGAAGAAGTCCAGCAGCGTCGGCTTGTCGTTGCTGCTGTGCTTCATGCGCGATGCGAATGCGGCCGGAAAGGCTGTCAGCATCCGCTCGATGCCCGAAGACATGCGCGAAATCGCTCAGGTCAGTGAACTGACCGAACTGTTGGCGCACCCCTGAAACAGCATCTATAAAGAAGCCCCCCGTCAGAGTCCTGCCATGCGGGGTTCGCAGGCGCGGGGCTTTTTTGTATGATGTCCGACCCGTGCGCACAGGGCGCCGATTGAGGTTGAGCATGCAGGCCGTAGAAGTGAAGAGCTTCCTTGAAGGAAAGCTGCCCGGAACGTTGGTAGAAGTTGAGGGCGAAGGCTGCAATTTCCAGCTGAACGTGATTAGCGATGAACTGGCGGCGTTGAGCCCGGTGAAGCGTCAGCAGCAGATCTATGCCCATTTGAACCCGTGGATCACCGATGGCAGCATCCATGCGGTCACTATGAAATTTTTCAGCAGCGCGGCCTGGGCCGAGCGCACCTGAGCCTAAGGGCGTCGAGATTCTTATGGATAAATTGATTATTACCGGTGGCGCTCGTCTTGATGGCGAGATCCGCATTTCCGGCGCAAAAAACTCCGCCCTGCCGATCCTGGCTGCCACGCTGCTGTGCGATGGCCCGGTGACCGTTGGCAATCTGCCGCACCTGCACGACATCACCACCATGATCGAGCTGTTCGGTCGCATGGGCATCGAGCCGGTGATCGACGAGAAACTCAGCGTCGAAATCGACCCGCGCACCATCAAGACCCTGATCGCGCCGTACGAACTGGTGAAAACCATGCGTGCGTCGATCCTGGTACTGGGCCCGATGGTTGCCCGTTTCGGTGAAGCCGAAGTGGCACTGCCTGGCGGTTGCGCCATCGGTTCGCGTCCGGTTGACCTGCACATCCGTGGTCTCGAAGCCATGGGCGCGGTCATCGACGTCGAAGGCGGCTACATCAAGGCCAAGGCCCCTGAAGGCGGCCTGCGCGGTGCACACTTCTTCTTCGATACCGTCAGCGTGACCGGTACCGAGAACATCATGATGGCCGCCGCTCTGGCCAAGGGCCGCAGCGTGTTGCAGAACGCCGCTCGCGAACCTGAAGTGGTTGACCTGGCGAACTTCCTCAACGCCATGGGCGCCAAGGTTTCCGGTGCTGGCACCGACACCATCACCATCGATGGCGTCGAGCGTCTGGGTTCGGCTTTCTATAAGGTCATGCCTGACCGTATCGAAACCGGCACCTACCTCGTTGCCGCTGCCGTGACCGGTGGTCGCGTCAAGGTCAAGGACACCGATCCGACCATCCTCGAAGCCGTTCTGGAAAAACTCCGTGAAGCCGGCGCAGAAATCACCTGCGGTGAAGACTGGATCGAGCTGAACATGCACGGCAAGCGTCCGAAAGCAGTCAACGTGCGCACCGCGCCGTACCCGGCTTTCCCGACGGACATGCAAGCGCAGTTCATCTCGCTCAACGCCATTGCCGAAGGCACCGGTGCGGTAATCGAGACGATCTTCGAAAACCGTTTCATGCACGTGTACGAACTGCACCGCATGGGCGCCAAGATCCAGGTCGAAGGCAACACTGCCATCGTTACCGGTACTGAAGTCCTCAAGGGCGCGCCAGTGATGGCCACCGACCTGCGGGCTTCGGCCAGTCTGGTGATCTCGGCACTGGTTGCCGAAGGCGACACGCTGATCGACCGCATCTACCACATCGACCGTGGTTACGAGTGCATCGAAGAAAAACTGCAGATGCTGGGCGCCAAGATCCGTCGCGTTCCGGGCTGATAGCTGCATTGGGACACAGGGACGTGTCCACTGATTTTAAGAGTCGAGCCGGTTTCCGGCTAGATGTGTGTCCGGCGCCGATTGCGACCGGACATGAGTACCTTGATAAGGACTGACGTTTCCCATGTTGACCATCGCACTGTCCAAGGGCCGCATCCTTGACGACACCCTGCCGCTTCTCGCCGAAGCGGGCATTGTGCCGACCGAGAATCCGGACAAGAGCCGCAAGCTGATCATCCCCACGACGCAGGACGACGTTCGTCTGCTGATCGTGCGTGCCACCGATGTGCCGACTTACGTTGAGCATGGCGCGGCTGACCTCGGCGTTGCCGGTAAAGACGTGTTGATGGAATACACCGGCCAGGGCCTGTACGAGCCACTGGATCTGCAGATCGCCCAGTGCAAGCTGATGACCGCCGGCAAGATCGGCGCGCCTGAGCCCAAGGGCCGTCTGCGTGTGGCGACCAAGTTCGTCAACGTCGCCAAGCGCTACTACGCCGAGCAGGGCCGTCAGGTCGATATCATTAAGCTCTACGGCTCGATGGAGCTGGCACCGTTGATCGGTCTGGCCGACAAGATCATCGACGTGGTCGACACCGGTAACACCCTGCGCGCCAATGGCCTGGAACCTCAGGAACTGATCGCCACGATCAGCTCGCGCCTGGTCGTCAATAAAGCTTCGATGAAAATGCAACACGCCCGAATCCAGGCGTTGATCGATACCCTGCGCAACGCAGTGGAATCGCGACACCGCGGCTGATTTACCTGCGCGCCGTTAAGTCGCGCCCGTCTATCCGCCTCATAGCCAGAATCTCAGGTGCCCAAGCGGAAACGACTGCTAAGTTAGGGCGCCTGAGTTTTTGCCATTCCTATGAGGCTCTCGCTATGACCGCACCGACTGCAATTCGCCGACTCAACGCTGCTGACCCGGATTTCGCGCATCATCTGGATCATCTGCTGAGCTGGGAAAGTGTGTCTGACGACTCGGTCAATCAGCGCGTGCTGGACATCATCAAGGCTGTGCGCGAACGCGGTGACGCGGCGTTGGTCGAGTTCACCCAGAAGTTCGACGGCCTCGAAGTCGCGTCGATGGCTGACCTGATCCTGCCGCGTGAACGTCTGGAACTGGCCCTGACCCGCATCACCGTGCCACAGCGCGAAGCACTGGAAAAAGCCGCCGCTCGCGTGCGTAGCTACCACGAAAAACAGAAGCAGGATTCCTGGAGCTACACCGAAGCTGACGGCACGGTATTGGGCCAAAAGGTCACACCGCTGGATCGTGCCGGCCTGTACGTGCCGGGTGGCAAGGCGTCGTACCCGTCGTCGGTGTTGATGAACGCGATTCCGGCCAAGGTCGCCGGCGTGACCGAAGTGGTCATGGTCGTGCCGACCCCGCGCGGTGAGATCAATGAGCTGGTGCTGGCGGCTGCGTGCATCGCTGGCGTTGACCGGGTATTCACCATCGGTGGCGCACAAGCTGTCGCTGCCTTGGCTTACGGCACCGAAAGCGTGCCGAAAGTCGATAAGGTGGTTGGCCCGGGCAACATCTATGTCGCCACCGCCAAGCGTCACGTGTTCGGTCAGGTCGGCATCGACATGATCGCCGGCCCTTCGGAAATCCTCGTGGTGTGCGACGGCCAGACCGATCCGGACTGGATCGCCATGGACCTGTTCTCGCAAGCCGAGCACGACGAAGATGCGCAGGCGATTCTGGTCAGCCCGGATGCAGAGTTCCTCGACAAGGTCGCCGCGAGCATCGACAAATTGCTGCCGACCATGGACCGCGCGACCATCATCGAAACCTCGATCAATGGTCGCGGTGCACTGATTCACGTGAAGGACATGGCCCAAGCCATCGAAGTCGCCAACCGCATCGCTCCGGAACACTTGGAGCTGTCGGTCGCTGACCCACAGGCCTGGCTGCCGCAGATCCGCCACGCTGGCGCGATCTTCATGGGCCGTCACACCTCCGAAGCGCTGGGCGATTACTGCGCAGGCCCGAACCACGTGCTGCCGACCTCGGGCACCGCGCGGTTCTCCTCGCCGCTGGGCGTGTACGACTTCCAGAAGCGTTCGTCGATCATCTTCTGCTCCGAGGCCGGTGCTTCCGAGCTGGGTAAAACTGCATCCGTGCTGGCCCGTGGCGAATCGCTGAGCGCGCACGCGCGTAGCGCCGAATACCGCATCAAAGACGAAGACTTTCTACAAGGGCAGGGGAACTGAGCGATGAGTAAATTCTGGAGCCCGTTCGTCAAGGATCTGGTGCCGTACGTGCCGGGCGAACAGCCAAAGCTGACCAAACTGGTCAAGCTCAACACCAACGAAAACCCGTACGGCCCGTCGCCAAAAGCCTTGGCCGCGATGCAGACCGAACTGAATGACAACCTGCGCCTGTACCCGGACCCGAACAGTGATCTGCTGAAAACTGCGGTCGCCAGATACTACGGCGTGCAGAGCAATCAGGTGTTCCTCGGCAACGGTTCGGATGAAGTGCTTGCGCACATTTTTCACGGCTTGCTGCAACACGATAAGCCGCTGCTGTTCCCCGACATCAGTTACAGCTTCTATCCGGTGTATTGCGGTTTGTACGGCATCGAGTTTGATGCGGTGCCGCTGGACGCGCAGTTCCAGATCGACCCGGCCGACTACGCCAAGCCGAACGGCGGGATCATTTTCCCGAATCCGAATGCGCCAACCGGTTGCCTGCTGGCGCTGGACGCGGTCGAGCAAATCCTCAAGTCCAGCCCGGATTCGGTGGTCGTGGTGGACGAGGCGTATATCGACTTCGGCGGCGAAACAGCGATCAGTCTGGTGAACCGTTATCCAAACCTGCTGGTGACGCAGACCTTGTCCAAGTCGCGTTCGCTGGCGGGTTTGCGCGTTGGTTTTGCGGTCGGCCATCCCGATCTCATTGAGGCGCTGGAGCGGATCAAGAACAGCTTCAACTCTTATCCACTCGATCGTCTGGCGATTGTCGGTGCGGCAGCGGCGTTCGAAGATCGTGAGTATTTCGACAAGACTTGCCGTCTGGTCATCGAGAGCCGTGAGTGGGTGATTGCGCAGTTGCAGGCCAAGGGTTTTGAAGTGTTGCCGTCGGCGGCGAACTTCATCTTCGCCCGGCACCCGCAGCATGATGCGGCGGGGCTGGCGGCCAAACTGCGTGAGCAGGGCGTGATTGTGCGGCACTTCAAGCAGGAGCGGATTGCGCAATTTTTGCGGATTTCGATTGGTACGCCGGAGCAGAATCAGGCGCTTATCGATGGACTTGGCGACCTCTAAAAGCAAGAGCCCCTCACCCTAACCCTCTCCCAGAGGGAGAGGGGACTGATTGGGGGATATTGCAGAGCTTCGTCGACGTGAAAGTGCTGTACCGAATCCATAATCGACTCGGTCTTTCAGGTCGACGTACTTCGCAAGACAACTCGGTCGGCCCCCTCTCCCAGAGGGAGAGGGGACTGATCGGGGGATGCTCCCGAGTTGCACCGACCTGAACTTGCTTTACCGAATCCATAATCGACTCGGTAATTCAGGTCGATGCATGACGCCTTACAACTCGGTCGGCTCCCTCTCCCGGAGGGAGAGGGCTGGGGTGAGGGTCTGCTCTTATTCGTGATGCGCTTCGCCAAGGAACGTCAGTGAGGTAAACAACCCACGACTATCCACATCCACACTGCCCTTCACCGGCACTTCTACCTGCGCCGCAATCACATTCAACCCTTCATTCCTCACCAATACCTGCGCCCGACCATCCTTGTCAGTCTCGGTGCTCAACGTGTTCGGCGCATTGCGATAGTCGCCAATCAGCTTCACCCCTGCCGCCGGTTTGCCATCGAGCAACACCCGCACCGGCAATGACTTGCCCGGCCCAACCGTCAGCGGATCAACCTCCGGCAAAATCAGCAACTTGATCTGATCAAGCTTGGGCAACTTCGCCCCCGGCTGATAAATCGCCAGGCTGTACTTGAACGTCTCGGTTGCCTCAATGGCGCCCGGCACTTTGCTGCGACCTTGGTTGATCCATTTCTTGTCAGCCGTCTGCGACCACATGCCATTGTTCAATGCCACGGCCATCACCGCAGGCGCCTTCAAAGGTTTCAAACGAGCATGATCCGCCAGGCGCTCGACGCTCACCGGAATCATCCTGCCGGCCGCATCGTAGGCCCAGGCACCGCTGACCTTCTGCGCTTTGAACGCGTTGTCCTCAGCGCCGTGACCGTAGACCACTTCGATATTGCCGCGCCGTTGCTCCGTCCACAGGCCATGGGCCGAGACCTGGCCTGTGAACAGCGCAGCGATGAGCACAAAGGTTTTGCCGTATTGCATGGTGACGTCCTTTTACAGGTTGAGTGTCAGGCTGACGGTGAAATTGCGCGGCTCACCGGGGTTGACCCAGTAATTGCTGTAAGAGCGCTCGTAATACTTTTCGTCGAAGACGTTATTGAGGTTCAGGCCGACAGTGACGTTGTCGCTGGCCTTGTAATGCGCGAGCAGGTCGACGGTCTGGTAGGCCGGTAATTCGAAGTCGCTGCCGGATTCGCCTGAGCGATCACCGACATAGGTGAACGCTGCGCCGACGTCCGAGCCGCGCAAATGTCCATCCTGAAACTCATAAACGCCGAGCAGGCTGCCGCTGCGTTTGGCCACGCCGAGGATGCGGCTGCCGGTGGCAATCACCGCGTCGCCCTTGGTCACTTCGGCGTCGATGTAGGCGAAGGCGCCGATGATTCGCACCGCATCGGTGATTTGCCCGGTGACCTGCCAATCGAAACCGCGACTGCGTGCCTTGCCCATGGCGCGGCTGGTGTCGGTGGCCGGGTCGAGGGCAAGGACGTTTTCCTTGTCGATGTGGAAGAAGGCGAGGGTGCTGCTCAGGCGCTCATCGAACAGTTCGTTCTTGATCCCGACTTCATAGCCGACGCCTTCTTCCGGATCGAAGGATTTGCCGGAGGCGTCGAGGCCGTTGTTCGGTTTGAACGAGGTTGAGGCGTTGGCGAACAGACCGGTGTCTGGCGTCAGTTGATAGAGCAGGCCGACACGCTGGGTCAGGGCGTCGTGGCGTTGGTTGCTTGTGGCGTTGCGGCTGTGGTCGTCGATGTGCTGATCGAAATGCTCGAAGCGCGCACCGATCATCCCGCGCAGTTTGTCGGTGAAGATGATTTGATCCTGCAGGTTCAATGCATGACTTTCGACCTGTTCGAAAAAGTCGCTGCCCGAGCGTGCGCCGTTGGGTTTTGGCTGGCCGTAGACCGGCTTATAGATGTCGATGGCGTAAGGGCCACCGGCAATCGTGGTAACGCGCTCGTTCTTGCGGAAGTTTTCATACTCGGTGCCGATCAGCAGTTCGTGCTGCCAAGGGCCGAGGTCGAACAGACCGCGCAGCTCCAGTTGGGTAATGCTGTCGTGCCAGTTCGTGTCGCGCTCGCGATAGCGGCGGTTGACGGTGTGACCATCGGCGTTCAGCGCTCGTTGTTCCGAGGCGTCGCCCCAGAGTTTGCCTTCCTTGTAATGGCTGGCCAGGCGCAACTTCCAGTTGTCGTTGAGATGATGTTCCAGCGTGGCCTGCAGCAGATTGTTGTGGTTGTCGATGTTGCCGTCGTTGGGTTCGCCGAGGAAGGTCGAGCGCGAGACGCCGCTCCATTTGTTGTTCGGCGCGACGATACCGCGATCGAAGGTTGAGCTGTGACGGACGATTTCGCTTTCCACCAATAGCGACGTGTCCGGGTTCAATTGCCAACTGATCGAGGGCGCGACGAATACACGTTTGCTGTCAACGTGATCGCGAAAACTGTTGTTGTCTTCGACCGCGAGGTTGATCCGCGAGAGCACATTGCCCTGATCATCCAGCGGCGTGTTGACGTCCAGCGCAGTGCGATAGCGATCCCAACTGCCGGCGCTGGTTTGCAACGTGGTGAAAGCTTCGGGCTGTGGTTTCTTGGTGACGATGTTAACCGTGCCGCCGGGATCGCCCCGACCGTAGAGGCTTGCGGCCGGGCCTTTGAGCACTTCGATGCGCTCGATGTTGGCTGCATCCGGTGTGCTCGGATAGCCGCGATTGGCGCTGAAGCCGTCCTTGTAGAACTCTGAAGTGGTGAAGCCGCGCACGCTGTATTCGTACAGCGTCAGGCCGCCGAAGTTGTTCTGCTTGGATACGCCGCCGGCAAAATCCAGCGCGCGCTCGACACTGCTGCTGCCCAGATCCTTGAGCACGCTGGCGGGCACCACGCTGATGGCTTGCGGGATATCACGGATCGCCGTGTCGGTCTTGGTCGCGCTGGATGAACGTGTAGCGCGATAGCCCTTGACCGGGCCGGTCGGCGATTCATAGTTGGAGACGACGCTGATGGCGTCCAGTTCGAGGGGTTTTGATTCTTCGGCGAAGGCTGGATCGACCAGCAAACCGAGGCTCAGGCCGAGCAGGGAGGCCTTTGTTCGAGACGACATGTTATGTTGTTCCAATTCTTAGAATTGAAACAATATAACATGCCCGTTGAGAATGTCTGTTATTCGCGCGTCTGGCGCGAGAAAAGTTTTACTCTTCTTTTTCTTTCACCGGCGCCGGTGGCGGACGCAGGCCGATTTCAGCCGTGAGCTTCAGCTCTTTGCCGTTGCGCATCACCTGAATCGTCACTTTGTCGGTCGGTTTGATCCGTGCAACCTGGTTCATCGAACGACGGCCATCGCCGGCCGGCTCACCATCGATGCTCAGAATCACATCGCCCAATTGCAGGCCAGCCTTCTGTGCCGGGCCATCGCGGAAGATCCCCGCCACGACAATTCCCGGACGCCCGGACAGACCAAACGACTCGGCCAGTTCCTGGGTCAGCGGCTGCACTTCAATGCCCAGCCAGCCGCGAATCACCTGTCCGTGTTCGATGATCGACTTCATCACTTCCATCGCCAGTTTCACCGGGATCGCAAAGCCGATGCCTTGCGAGCCGCCGGACTTGGAGAAGATCGCCGTGTTGATGCCGGTCAGGTTGCCGTTGGCATCGACCAGCGCGCCGCCGGAGTTGCCCGGGTTGATCGCCGCGTCGGTCTGGATAAAGTCTTCGTAGTTGTTCAGGCCCAACTGATTACGCCCGGTGGCGCTGATGATGCCCATGGTCACGGTCTGGCCGACGCCAAACGGGTTGCCGATGGCCAGCGCGACGTCGCCGATGCGAATGTTGTCCGAGCGGCCGACGGTGATCGCCGGCAGGGTTTTCAGATCGATTTTCAACACCGCGAGGTCGGTTTCCGGATCGCTGCCGATGACGCGGGCGAGGGTTTCGCGGCCATCCTTCAACGCCACGACAATCTGATCAGCACCGCTGGTTACGTGGTTGTTGGTCAGAATGTAGCCTTCCGGGCTCATGATCACGCCGGAGCCGAGGCTCGATTCCATGCGTTTCTGCTTCGGCGAGTTGTCACCAAAGAAACGGCGGAACTGTGGATCCTCAAACAGCGGATGCGCCGGTTTGTTGATGACTTTGGTGGTGTAGAGGTTGACCACCGAAGGTGCGGCGATGGTCACCGCGTCGGCATAGGACACCGGCCCCTGTTGCACGCTGGTGGTTTGCGGGGCCTGTTGCAGGTTGACGTCGAGGCTCGGAAGCCCGACCCACTGCGGGTAACGCTGAATAATCAACAGAGCGATAAGCACACCGGCCAACAACGGCCAGCCGAAAAAACGCAGCGCCTTGAGCATTAAGCACGTCCTGGAAGAGTTGCAGGCGGGGTCAGACCGCCCATAATGTCGCGCATTATACGAGGCCGCGCGTGCCTCTGAACGGGATATTTAGGAGTCTTTCATGGCCGTTGCCCTCAGCACCCTCGTCGAAGAAGCCGACCGTTACCTTGGCAGTGCGAAAATTGCCGATTATTGCCCGAATGGATTGCAGGTTGAGGGCCGTCCTCAGGTGATGCGGATCGTCAGCGGCGTCACGGCCAGCCAGGCGTTGCTCGATGCAGCCGTCGAGGCCGAGGCCGATCTGGTGCTGGTGCATCACGGTTATTTCTGGAAGGGCGAAAACCCTTGCATCACTGGCATGAAGCAGCGTCGATTGAAGACCTTGCTCAAGCATGACATCAGCTTGCTGGCCTATCACTTGCCGCTGGATCTGCACCCGGACGTTGGCAATAACGTGCAGTTTGCTCGGCAATTGGACATCACTGTGGAAGGCCCGCTGGACCCGGACAATCTGAAAATCGTTGGTCTGGTCGGGTCTTTGAAAGAACCGCTGACCGCTCGCGATTTCGCCCGCAAGGTGCAGGAAGTCATGGGCCGCGAACCCTTGCTGATTGAAGGTAATCCGATGATTCGTCGGGTTGGCTGGTGCACCGGCGGCGGTCAGGGCTATATCGATCAAGCCGTCGCGGCGGGCGTCGATCTGTACCTGAGCGGTGAAGCGTCCGAGCAGACCTTCCACAGCGCCCGTGAGAACGACATCAGCTTTATTGCCGCCGGCCACCACGCCACCGAACGCTACGGCGTGCAGGCGCTGGGCGACTACTTGGCGAAACGCTTCGCCGTCGAACACATCTTCATCGACTGCCCCAACCCCATCTGAAAACTACCGCATTTCCCCTGTAGGAGTGAGCCTGCTCGCGATAGCGGTGTGTCAGTCACCACTATGTTGTATGTGACAGAGCTATCGCGAGCAGGCTCACTCCTACAGGGGATCGTCGCCCAAACGAGTGGGCATATTCATATACCCTTTCGATCTAGTTGGCGTCCTGATTAGAAGAGGCCGCTGTGCTAGGATTTCCCGCTCGAACACGGCCCGCTGGCCGTTCATAAGAAAGTTTTCGTGAGTAGCCATGGTCGACAAACTGACGCATCTGAAACAGCTGGAGGCGGAAAGCATCCACATCATCCGCGAGGTGGCCGCCGAGTTCGATAACCCGGTGATGCTGTACTCCATCGGTAAAGACTCCGCCGTGATGCTGCACCTGGCACGCAAGGCGTTCTTCCCGGGCAAACTGCCGTTTCCGGTGATGCACGTCGACACCCGCTGGAAATTCCAGGAGATGTACAAGTTCCGCGACAAGATGGTCGAAGAACTGGGCCTGGACCTGATCACCCACATCAACCCCGATGGCGTGGCGCAGAACATCAACCCGTTCACCCACGGCAGCGCCAAGCACACCGACATCATGAAGACCGAGGGCCTGAAACAGGCACTCGACAAGCATGGTTTCGACGCAGCGTTCGGCGGCGCCCGTCGCGATGAAGAGAAATCCCGTGCCAAAGAGCGCGTGTACTCGTTCCGCGACAGCAAGCACCGCTGGGACCCGAAAAACCAGCGCCCGGAGCTGTGGAACGTCTACAACGGCAAGGTCAACAAGGGCGAATCCATCCGCGTATTCCCTCTGTCGAACTGGACCGAACTGGACATCTGGCAGTACATCTACCTCGAAGGCATCCCGATTGTGCCGCTGTACTTCGCCGCCGAACGCGAAGTGATCGAGAAGAACGGCACGCTGATCATGATCGACGACGAGCGCATCCTCGAGCACCTGTCCGATGAAGACAAAGCGCGCATCGTCAAAAAGAAAGTGCGTTTCCGCACCCTTGGCTGCTACCCGTTGACGGGCGCCGTGGAGTCCGAGGCCGAAAGCCTGACGGACATCATTCAGGAAATGCTCCTGACGCGAACTTCCGAGCGCCAGGGCCGAGTCATCGACCACGATGGCGCAGGCTCGATGGAAGATAAAAAACGTCAGGGGTACTTTTAAGCTTCGAGTTACAAGCGGCAAGCTGCAAGTTAAAGGCGGTATGCGTAACTTTGCGGTTTGGCGCTTGCGGCCGGTTGCTGCGAGCCGGAATCGGATGACTCGTAATGGATTTCGAGAAACTGGTTGTTTGGCAGCGAAGCAAATGCTTGGCGGTGGGGATTTTTAGAGAGTTTGCGCGATGCGGGGATTTTGGATTCAAGGATCAGATCACCCGCTCTGCAATGTCAGTGCCTTCCAATATTGCTGAAGGCATGGAGCGTCGGGGTTGCAAAGAAAAGGTGCACTTTCTTTGGATCGCGAAGGCTTCTTGCGGAGAGTTGCGAACCCAGATCCTGATAGGCCGAGATATCGCTTACATCGCAGAACCGCTGGCTGAAAATTGGATTATGGAAACCCGTGAGCTTTCTAGAATGCTGGGCGGGTTGATCAACAAAATTTCTGACTAGCTGTACGCCGACAAGCTTGCCGCTTGAAGCTTACAGCTCGGAGCTTGAATGCAATGAGCCACGTATCTGATTTGATCAGCGAGGACATCCTCGCCTACCTGGGCCAGCACGAACGTAAAGAGCTGCTGCGCTTTTTGACTTGCGGTAACGTCGACGACGGCAAGAGCACCCTGATCGGGCGCCTGCTGCACGACTCGAAGATGATCTACGAAGATCACCTCGAAGCGATCACCCGCGATTCGAAGAAAGTCGGCACTACCGGTGACGATATCGACCTGGCATTGCTGGTCGACGGCCTGCAAGCCGAGCGTGAGCAGGGCATCACCATCGATGTCGCCTACCGCTACTTCTCCACCGCCAAGCGCAAATTCATCATTGCCGACACCCCTGGCCATGAGCAGTACACCCGCAACATGGCCACCGGTGCATCCACCTGTGACCTGGCGATCATCCTTGTCGACGCGCGTTACGGCGTGCAGACCCAGACCCGTCGCCACAGCTTCATCGCCTCGCTGTTGGGGATCAAACACATTGTCGTCGCCATCAACAAGATGGACCTGAAAGACTTCGATGAAGGCGTGTTCGAGTCGATCAAGGCCGACTACCTGAAGTTCGCCGAAGGCTTGAAGATGAAGCCGACCAGCATGCACTTCGTGCCGATGTCTGCCCTCAAGGGCGACAACGTGGTGAACAAGTCCGAGCGCTCGCCTTGGTACACAGGCCAGTCGCTGATGGAAATCCTCGAGACCGTGGAAGTCGCGGGCGATCGTAACTTCACCGATCTGCGTTTCCCGGTGCAGTACGTCAACCGTCCGAACCTGAACTTCCGTGGTTTCGCCGGCACGCTGGCCAGCGGCATCGTGCACAAGGGTGACGAAGTCGTGGTGCTGCCGTCGGGCAAGAGCAGCCGGGTGAAATCCATCGTCACCTTTGAGGGTGAGCTGGAACACGCCGGTCCAGGTCAGGCTGTAACGCTGACCATGGAAGACGAAATCGACATCTCCCGTGGCGACCTGCTGGTGCATGCCGACAACGTGCCGCCGGTTACCGACAGCTTCGAAGCGATGCTGGTGTGGATGGCTGAAGAGCCGATGCTGCCGGGCAAGAAATACGACATCAAACGCGCCACCAGTTACGTGCCGGGCTCGATCGCCAGCATCGTCAACAAGGTCGACGTCAACACCCTCGAAGAAGGCCCGGCGAGCGCGTTGCAGCTCAACGAAATCGGCAAGGTGAAGATCGCGCTCGACGCGCCGATCGCCCTCGACGGTTACGAAAGCAACCGCACCACCGGCGCGTTCATCGTCATTGACCGTTTGACCAACGGCACCGTTGGCGCCGGCATGATCGTCGCCCAGCCAGTGACCCATGGCACTACCACGCATCACGGCAAACTGGCGCACGTTGCCACTGAGGAACGTGCTCAGCGCTTCGGTCAGCAACCGGCCACTGTGTTGTTCAGCGGCCTGTCGGGCGCCGGCAAGAGCACGTTGGCTTACGCGGTTGAGCGCAAGCTGTTCGACATGGGCCGTGCGGTGTTTGTACTGGATGGCCAGAACCTGCGTCACGACCTCAACAAAGGTCTGCCACAGGATCGCGCCGGGCGTACCGAGAACTGGCGTCGTGCCGCGCATGTTGCGCGTCAGTTCAACGAAGCCGGTCTGCTGACCCTGGCTGCGTTCGTTGCGCCTAGCGCCGAAGGGCGCGAGCAGGCCAGGGAACTGATCGGCAAGGATCGTCTGCTGACGGTCTACGTGCAGGCCTCGCCGGCTGTTTGCGCCGAGCGTGATCCGCAAGGTCTGTATGCCGCCGCTGGCGACAACATCCCGGGCGAATCCTTCCCGTACGACGTGCCGCTGAATGCCGATCTGGTGATCGACACGCAGACGCTGAGCCTGGAGGACAGCGTCAAGCAAGTGCTGGATCTGCTGCGCAAGCGTGGCGCGATCTAAGCACTGAAGCAGCGACAAGCTTCCAGTTTCAAGCTGCAAGAAAAAGCCCGCCGATGAGTGATCATCGGCGGGCTTTTTTATTCGGGCCAACTCGGTCAATTGTAGGAGTGAGCCTGCTCGCGATAGCGGTGGATCAGCCACCAACAATGTTGAATGACACACCGCTATCGCGAGCAGGCTCACTCCTACAGGGGGTTAGTGTTTGCCCGGATATTTCGTGATCGTTCCCACGCTCTGCGTGGAAACGCAGCCCGGGACGCTCCGCGTCCCATCTAAAGCGGACGCAGAGCGTCCAGTGAGGCATTCCCACGCGGAGCGTGGGAATGATCATACGGAAGGGTATTCGCGGTGCATCTGTTCGAGCAACGCATCCTTGTCCAGCCACAGTTGGTTGATCCAGCCCTGAAACTGCAGGCGATACTCGCCGTCCTGATCGTAATTCTTGCCAATGAACTGCTGCGGAATCTTCAGCTCTTCAAAGTGCACCACCACATCGCGCACATTGCCGCAGAGCAAGTCCCAGAACCCCGGACGCCCGGCCGGGTAGTGAATCGTCACGTTGACGATCGACTCCAGTTGTTCACCCATCGCATCCAGTACAAAGCCAATGCCACCAGCCTTGGGCTTGAGCAGATATTTGAACGGCGATTGCTGCTGCGCATGCTTGCCTTCAGTGAACCGCGTGCCTTCGACGAAGTTGAAAATCCCCACCGGATTATTGCGAAACTTCGCGCAGGTCTTGCGCGTGGTTTCGAGGTCTTTGCCTTTCTTCTCCGGGTGCTTGGCCAGGTAGGCCTTGGAGTAACGCTTCATGAATGGAAAGCCCAGCGCCCACCACGCCAGACCGATCACCGGCACCCAGATCAGCTCCTGCTTGAGGAAGAATTTCAGCGGCTGAATCCGGCGGTTGAGCACGTATTGCAGCACCAGAATATCGACCCAGCTCTGATGGTTACTGGTGATCAGGTACGAGTGCTGATAGTCGAGCCCTTGCAGGCCGCTGATGTGCCAGCGCGAGCGCCGCACCAGATTCATCCAGCCCTTGTTGTTGCTGATCCACGCTTCGTGGGTGTGGCTCATCAACCACAGCGAGGCGCGTCGGGCGAGGTCGAACGGCAGCACTTTGATCAGCGCCACGCAGAACAGAAACGAGCACAGCAGAATCGTATTGAGTGCCAACAGCAGCGAGGCGATCACGCCGCGCAATGGTGCAGGTAGAAAGTCCAGCATTTACACATCCATAGGTCGGTTGGCGGCTTGAATCGCGGTGAGGGCGATGGTGTAGACGATGTCATCGACCTGCGCGCCGCGCGGCAAGTCATTCACTGGTTTGCGCAGGCCTTGCAGCATCGGCCCGAGGCTGACGCAATCGGCGCTGCGCTGCACCGCTTTGTGGGTGGTGTTGCCGGTGTTCAGATCCGGGAACACAAACACCGTGGCGCGCCCGGCGACCTGACTGTTCGGTGCCAGTTGCCGGGCGACTTCGGCGTTGGCCGCAGCGTCGTATTGCAGCGGGCCGTCGATCAGCAGCGAGTGCTGTTGTTCGTGGGCGAGCAGGGTGGCTTCGCGCACTTTCTCGACTTCCTCTCCGGTCGCCGATTCGCCGCTGGAGTAACTGATCATCGCCACGCGCGGGGTGATGCCGAACGCGGCCGCCGAGTCGGCGCTTTGCAGGGCAATCTCGGCCAGTTCGGTGGCACTCGGATGCGGGTTCATCACGCAATCGCCATACACCAGCACTTCTTCCGGGAACAACATGAAGAACACCGACGACACTAGCGTGCAGCCCGGTGCAGTCTTGATCAGCTGCAGCGCCGGGCGGATGGTGTTGGCGGTGGTGTTGATCACGCCCGATACCAGGCCGTCCACTTCATCCAGTGCGAGCATCATGGTGCCGATCACCACGGTATCTTCCAGTTGTTGCTCGGCCATTGGCGCATTGAGGCTTTTGGTTTTGCGCAGCGCGACCATCGGCTCGACGTAGCGCTCGCGGATCAGATCCGGATCGAGAATCTCCAGGCCCGGCGGCAACGTAATGCCTTGTGCGCGGGCCACGGCTTCGACGTCTTCCGGTTTGGCCAGCAACACGCAACGGGCGATCCCGCGTTCCTGACAGATCGCCGCCGCTTGCACAGTGAACGGCTCGCTGCCTTCGGGCAGGACGATGCGTTTGTTCGCCGCTTGCGCGCGTTGAATCAATTGATAGCGGAACACCGCCGGCGACAGGCGCATTTCCCGTGGCGTGCCGCAACGCTGGTGCAGCCATTTGGCGTCGAGATGGCTGGCGACGAAATCGGTGATGATCTCCGCGCGCTCGCGGTCGTCGATCGGGATTTCCTTGTTCAGGCCGTTGAGCAGGTTGGCGGTGTCGTAGGAACCAGTGCTCACCGACAACACCGGCAAACCGGCCTGCAACGCGCCGCGGCACAGATCCATGATGCGCGGGTCGGGCAGGGTGTCGCTGGTCAGCAGCAGGCCGGCCAGCGGCACGCCGTTGATCGCGGCGAGACTGACGGCGAGGATGATGTCGTCGCGATCGCCCGGGGTCACCACCAGCACACCTGGCTTGAGCAGTTCGACGGTGTTGCGCATGGTCCGTGCGCAAATGATGATTTTGGTCATGCGCCGGGTTTCGTAATCACCGGCATTGAGCACTTGCGCGCCCATCAGATCGGCGACGTCGCGGGTACGCGGCGCGTTGAGTTCCGGCTGATAGGGAATGCAGCCGAGCAGGCGGAAATCACCGCTGCGCAGCAACGGCGAATGCTCCTTCAGACGCGCGGCGAAGGCGTCCATGCTCTCGTCGGTCTTGACCTTGTTGAGGATCACGCCGAGGACTTTCGGGTCTTTCGGGCCACCGAACAGTTGCGCCTGCAATTCGACGCGGCCGGAGAGTTCGGCGAGCACTTCGTTTTCCGGCGCCGAGACCAGAATCACTTCGGCATCGAGGCTCTTGGCCAAGTGCAGGTTGACCCGCGCGGCGTAACTGGCGCTGCGGGTCGGCACCATGCCTTCGACGACCAGCACGTCTTTGCCGATGGCGGCTTGCTGATAGAGGGCGATGATTTCTTCGAGTAGCTCATCAAGCTGACCGTCGCCGAGCATCCGCTCGACGTGGGCCAGACCCAACGGTTGTGGCGGTTTCAACCCGTGGGTGCGCGACACCAGTTCGGTGGAACGCTCAGGGCCGGTGTCGCCCGGATGCGGCTGCGCGATCGGCTTGAAGAAGCCGACTTTCAGCCCGGCGCGCTCAAGCGTGCGTACCAGCCCGAGGCTGATGGAGGTCAGACCCACGCCAAAATCGGTGGGGGCGATAAAAAAAGTTTGCATGCGAATTCTCTAAAGTTGCATGGCAATGGCGGTCGCTTATAGCTGACGACCTACCGAAATTCAGTCGCCAAGGTTAGCGCTAACCGAGCCTTGTGCGCACCAACCGCAGGCAAAGGGTTGGCCTATTTTTTCAATACGTTGCGCCGGGTCGAGCACCCAGGCACGTGATTGCCACGGCGGCTGATGGCGCAGGTGTTGGGTGTGGCCACAGGAAAGCTCGGCCACCCAATGGCCTTCCTCGTCTTGATGGAAGCCTGCGATCGTCGAAACCCGTTTGTCCGGGTTGTGTTCGCTTTCGCGCGTTTGCTTCGCTAAACTTGGCCTTTCTATATTCTTCTGCAAAAGGTCTCGCCCCATGCTGATCGCCGCCAATAAGGCTGTCTCCATCGACTATACCCTGACCAACGACGCTGGTGAGGTCATCGACAGCTCCGCCGGCGGCGCTCCGCTGGTCTACCTGCAAGGCGCAGGCAACATCATCCCGGGCCTGGAAAAAGCTCTGGAAGGCAAAGCTGTTGGTGACGAGCTGGAAGTTTCCGTTGAACCGGAAGACGCTTACGGCGAATACGCCGCTGAGCTGGTCAGCACCCTGAGCCGCAGCATGTTCGAAGGCGTTGACGAGCTGGAAGTCGGCATGCAGTTCCACGCTTCGGCGCCGGACGGCCAGATGCAAATCGTCACCATTCGTGACCTCGACGGCGACGACGTAACAGTCGACGGCAACCACCCACTGGCCGGTCAGCGCCTGAACTTCAAAGTGAAGATCGTTGACATCCGTGACGCCAGCCAGGAAGAAGTCGCTCATGGCCACGTCCATGGCGAAGGTGGCCATCACCACTGATTTTCTGCGCTAAGCTTCGAGTACTGGAGAGGCGCCTGCGGGCGCCTTTTTAGTCCGCGGCTGTCCTTGGTGACTTCGCCAAGTGGCTGTTTCGAGTAGAACACGGGAATCTTGGAGTTCGTCATGAGTGCTTTTCACGACCTTAAGTTGACAGCCCTGGATGGTCAGGAGCTACCGCTGGCGCCGTTCAAGGGCCAAGTCGTGCTGGTGGTCAACGTCGCCTCCAAATGCGGCTTGACCCCACAGTACGCGGCGCTGGAAAACCTCTATCAGCAATTCAAGGGCAAAGGCTTCAGTGTGCTGGGCCTGCCGTGCAACCAGTTTGCCGGTCAGGAACCTGGCAGCGAACAGGAAATTCAGGATTTCTGTAGCCTCAACTATGGCGTGACGTTTCCGTTGTCGAGCAAGCTCGAAGTCAACGGTCATGATCGTCATCAGCTCTACCGTCTGCTGGCGGGCGAGGGCGCGGAGTTTCCCGGTGACATCACCTGGAATTTCGAGAAGTTCCTGCTCGGCAAGGACGGCCGGGTGCTGGCTCGGTTCTCACCGCGCACGGCACCGGATGACCCGACCATTGTGCATGCGATTGAAAAAGCGCTGAGCTGAAACAGCAAGATCAAAAGATCGCAGCCTTCGGCAGCTCCTGCAGGTGACTTCAAAACCCCATGTAGGAGCTGCCGAAGGCTGCGATCTTTTGCTTTGCGTCTTTTAATCCTTAATCACCCAAATCAATAGTGCTGTTCAAAGGGTTCGCGTCTCCATATTATCGCCGTCATAAAGCCATCTCTGTGGAGCCCTTCGATGCCCGTTCAAGCCTTGTTCAAACCGTTCCACCTCGGTGCCCTCGAACTGCCGACCCGCGTGGTCATGGCACCAATGACCCGCTCGTTTTCCCCGGGCGGCGTGCCTAATTCGAAAGTCATCGAGTACTACCGTCGTCGCGCAGCAGCCGGCGTTGGCCTGATCATCACCGAAGGCACCACCGTCGGCCACATTGCCTCCAACGGCTACCCGAACGTGCCGCAGTTCTTCGGTGAAGCGCCATTGGCCGGCTGGAAGAAGGTCGTTGATGCGGTTCACGCCGAAGGCGGCAAGATCGTTCCGCAACTGTGGCACGTGGGCAGCGTACGCCGCATCGGCACCGAGCCGGACGCCAGCGTGCCGGCTTACGGCCCGTCGGAAAAACTCAAGGACGGTCAGGTCGTGGTGCACGGCATGACCAAACAAGACATTCAGGACGTAATCGCCGCGTTCGCCCAGGCTGCCAAGGATGCGCAAAGCATCGGCATGGACGGCGTGGAAATCCACGGCGCTCACGGTTACCTGATCGACCAGTTCTTCTGGGAGGGCAGCAACCAGCGAACTGACGAATACGGTGGCAGCCTGGCCAACCGTTCGCGTTTCGCCATCGAACTGATTCAAGCCGTACGTGCGGCCGTAGGCGAAGGCTTCCCGATCATCTTCCGTTTCTCGCAATGGAAGCAGCAGGATTACACCGCGCGTCTGGTGCAAACCCCGCAAGCGTTGGGTGAGTTCCTCAAGCCGCTGTCCGACGCTGGCGTGGATATTTTCCACTGCTCGACGCGGCGTTTCTGGGAGCCGGAGTTCGATGGTTCCGAGCTGAACCTCGCGGGCTGGACCCGCAAGCTCACCGGCAAGCCGACCATCACCGTCGGTAGCGTTGGCCTCGATGGCGAGTTCCTGCAGTTCATGGTCAACACCGACAAGGTCGCGCAACCGGCCAGTCTGGAAAACCTGCTGGAGCGTTTGAACAAAGAGGAATTCGATCTGGTCGCGGTGGGGCGTGCGCTGCTGGTCGATCCGGACTGGGCGCAGAAAGTCCGCGAAGGGCGTGAGCAGGATATTTTGCCGTTCAGCCGTGAGGCGTTGATGACGCTGGTTTAAGCGCCGCTCTTACCGACCCCTTCGCGAGCAGGCTCGCTCCCACAGGTTTCTCTGCTGTTCACAAAATGTGTGTTCACTGAAGATCCCCTGTGGGAGCGAGCCTGCTCGCGAAAGCGGTTCTAAGGTTAGCAAAGATTCAAGGCAATGTTTGCGCATTCGGGACAACCAACTCCCCCACACAAGCCCCGCGCAAATGCTTTTCAAACTGCTCGATAACCGCCGGCCAGCCTTGGCGACTCGCATGCTGCCGCGCATTCAGGCGCACGCAGCGCAACCGCTCATCCTCTTCCAGTAACCATGCAGCGGCGTCGCAAAACGCCTGCTCATCTCCCGGCATCGCCAGCACGCCGTTGTAGCCATGGCGAATATGCTGCGCCGCTGCCGCTTGATCGTAAGCCACCACACCGAGGCCCGACGCCAAAGCTTCGAGCACGACATTGCCGAAGGTTTCCGTCAGGCTCGGAAACAGAAACACATCGCCTGACGCGTAGTGCGCCGCCAACGCCTCACCGCGCTGTGCGCCGCAGAAGATTGCCTCGGGCAATTCCTTTTCCAGCGCGAGCCGCTGCGGCCCGTCACCGACCACGATCAGTTTCAGATTACGCTGTGGATAAGTCTCGCGCAGGGTTGCAAAGCTGCGCTTGAGCAGGCCCAGGTTTTTCTCCGGAGCCAAACGTCCTACGTGAATCACGGCGACGTCGCGCTCGCTCAGTCCCCATTGCTCACGCAAGGCATTCAGCCGTTTGCTTGGATGAAACAGCTGGCTGTCCACCCCTCGAGACAACAATGCCAAACGCTCGAAATGCCGTCGCTCCAGTTCCAGGCGCTGACTGACACTCGGCACCAACGTCAGCGCCGAGCGATTGTGAAACCAGCGCAGATAGTGCGTGAGCATCCGCGTCAGCAGACCGAGCCCATATTGACTGGTGTATTGCTGAAAGTTGGTGTGAAACCCGCTGACCACCGAAATGCCCAGACGCCGCGCCGCACGCAGGGCCGATAACCCGAGCGGTCCTTCCGTGGCGATGTACAGCACATCCGGGCGCTGACGCTTCCAGCGCCGCAGCAGTTTGTGCATCGACGACTGACCCCATTGCAGCCCGGGATATCCCGGCAGCGGCCAGCCTCGGCACAGCAGAAGCGCATCATCTTCGCTGCGCTGCGGATCACCCGCCTGACGCGGGCGTACCAGTTCCACTTGGTGACCACGCGCGCGCAGGCCATCGCACAAGCGGCCAAGAGTATTGGCCACGCCGTTGATTTCCGGTGGGAAGGTTTCGCTGATCAGAGTGATGTTTAGAGCTGTCGTCATGACCTCAGTGTCGGCTGAGGCCATGTCGTGCTTGTGACGTTCGGATGATGGATTTGTGACGTCGCGTTAGCGCTGAGTCACCAGATTCTCTGCGCCGCGCTCACGCACCCAGAACAACGTCGCCCCGGCCACCGCCGCCGGCATCATCAGAATATTGACCACCGGAATCAGCAGCACCAGATAGACGATCCCGCCAAAACTCATGCTCTGCCAGCGCTTCTGCCGCAGCCAGGCGAGCATTTCGTTCCAGCCCAGTTTGTGGTTGTCCGCCGGGTAGTCGATGTACTGGAAAAGCAAGATACATTGTCTGAAAGCCGCCTCATTCACCGCCCTTTCCCAAGGGAGTGAAAAGGAAATGTATCAGTTAGGTGGATGTCCTGAAAGCCCGCACGTGGGGCAGTGTTCGATTCAATGCGCCACTCACTAACGCCGCTGATGCGGGCCGATGGGGGAGAATTACGACTCACCTGCTCAAAGAGCTTTTCGCGGTTGCTTGCAAGTGAGCGGGTGGCAGTCTGCCCAAGGGCGAGTAGCGTTATATCGCCACCGTGATTTAAATCGACTCAGGTAGCAGTTATGGAGGTGGCTGGTGGGTTGCCACAGATGAAACCGCGTAGGCCTCCTCCCAGATTTCAAGCTTGTACTGGGGGCTTCCGAATGTGGCAGACGGCAAAGCATTTCGCACTTCCGACTTGAAATGTTGTCGCCTTAAGAGCTGCATCAATACCGTATTTTTTGAAAGTGTTTAGCAACTGCCCGGCGAAGTTGTCACAACACTTAAGCATCTTGTTTGCGAACATTTCGGCTCTATCGCTTGAGGCGTATACCAGCAAAGTGTTGCTTGGGAGCAAATGGTTCGCGTAGTACGGTAGGGCGCGAGCATTGATGTCTATGTGCTTCCCCAGCTCACTATCTACAATCATTCCTAGGCGCTTTGACCGCAGGAATGGGGTATCGCAGTGTCTGGTTAAAGCTAGATGCCAACCCAGTGGCTCAGCCTTAGCTTCATCGCCAGCATCCAGAATTAAATACGAAGCCAGTGGCTGAAGTTGGAGTTCTGTACCCCACTCCTGCAATGGTTCGTTGATCGCTACGACTGTACATGCACTTGCGGTGAAGCCATTGAACCGTACTGGTCCGCTACCGTCTCGGATCGTGTTGGTATCCACCGCAAGCACGAAATCAAACTTAGTCTTCAGATGTTCCGTAGGACTGAGTGTCAAACCGAAATCATCAGCAGGTGCTGAGAACAATACCTTGTCGTCCTTGTTCACTCTGGCGTGCGTGATCTGGCGACGGATACTTGCTGGGTCAAGCTCAGGGATGGAGATGCTGCCAGAAGGCGCAAAGTGGATGGTGAGATGAGAGGTCTTCTCGGAGGCGTAGCCGTATACCCAGTCGTCACGCGGGATTTCAGGCTCTCCGTCGCGCTTCTTTGCCATTGTAAATACTCCCCTAGATGTACGTGTCTGCTAATGGTGGCTTCCATAAGGCAGATTTATTTTGGTCTGGAGAAAATCCCTAATTTGCAACCCATTTATAACGCCGGGTAGTTGATATGCCACCAGTTGAACAGAGCAACACATATGCTCATGCCACCCAAAACGAAGGGGGTGACTTGATCGAAGAACCAAGGTGACACAATAGCGCCTCTGGCGAACACATACCATTTGACTAGCTTCGCAACGAGGCGAGAGGGAGTTGTCTTGAGCGTTTGACCAGCATTCAGATGATGATCGTTTCCTCTGACCGTGTAGTGGATGTAAAACCAATAGCGAATCTCGTTTCTAGTAGCTCTATCTAGCTTTCGCACCAATGCAAGCTTGTCTGGAGTATCTGTGCCTTTTGGCGGGGTTCTTTCATAGTGCGTCATCTTCCCCTTGGCAGTATATAAATGAAGTTTGACTTCGCCAGGTATCGTTTCGGGACTGTCGTTAACCTGTTCCAAAACATGACTTAGCATCTTCTTCTTATCTACACGCTTCATTACCTCGATGAGAGTTTTGTCATACAAGTCGTGCATGGCAAGATCAAAGCGGAAGCTGCCTTCGGGAGTGCGTTGATACAGCCTCAACCACAGATAGGCGTTGATTCCAGCAAGAACCATCCAGACGTTTTGAACGTTTTCCTTGAGGCTGATCTCATTCCCGAGCAGCTTGAAAGTCGAAAGGTCAGCACCGAAGTACCACAACAGCAGAACTAAAGTTGAAAAACCGATCAAGTAGCCTCGTGCCTTGTTGAAGTCTGGTGTATCCGTTTCACCCATGATCTTGTTTCCTTGCACCTAATAGCTCAGTCGCAATCGTGATTCCGATTGACGGGGTAGTTGGATACTTATAAAGCTCTGGAAGTCTTGAACAGCGTGGCTTCCAGCCTGATTTGTGCCCTCACCATGGTGAGAGAACTAGGCACTGGTAGGCGTGCAACGCTTCGCTTTTATATCCTGCGTCCCTAATACAACTGTCGATATAGCCCAATCATTACAAGTTTCGATATACCTCCCCCCTCCTCGTAGGTCGTGGCCTGTAGCCTATTTCGCACGTATACGGTTGGAACGAAGTGTTTCAATCTCCGCGTCTGTCCTGTCGTGCTTGAGGCTGTGCGAAGTCTTACGCTCGTACTCTACTGCCAGAGTTACTACGTTCCAACTCAAGATAGCGCTCCCTGCCAGTATTGGTGAGCAGATACCAATCTGCGCCATAGAAGTTTTCATTGCGGCTAATGAGACCGCTCTCCGAAAGCGCCTCTAAAGCATGCTCTGTAGCATTCCTTGATCGGCCCACGCTTTGAATTACGATATCGTGGGTCGGTTCAGTACCGTTATCGATAGATCGTCCAACGAACATAAACACTGCAAGCTGCTCTGGAGTCAGTGGCGTCGATTCGGGCCGTTCGCTTATACGAGTATTTGGTAGCAGTAGCCAAACGAGCGGTACGAGAAAACCGACCAGGAGAATGGTCTGCACAAGTACAAGCCATGTCGGCATGCTTGTTTGCCCGCTAAGCCAATTCCATAGAGGCAAAAGCCAGCTCCCCAGTTTAGAAAAAACCGCCCCAAGCCCATCAGGAAACTTGCCTTCCTTTATCAACGAATCAGCTACAGGAGCGGCGATGATGCTCACTGTGGCAGCTCCAACACCTGCCGCCCATTTCCACAACGCCATGCTGCTCTCCCTAGACGCAAAACGATGACTTTACCAGATAAAGGATGGCTCATAGCCATTCAGGTTTGCCAGAGTCATCCCTTGGCTTGTCTCACAGCAAGGTCACGGATGGTCTGTAGGTAACGGTGGATCGCTGAGAGGACTAACCATAAGCCAGGCATCAGGCAGCCCACGGCGAAGCTGATCAGGGCTCCAAGATACTCAAGCAAGGTTGCCCTGCATGAGGCCGAACCCGGTCACGGTTGCCGTTTCGAAATTGGCGCGGTCTGCAAATAGTGCGTTCCAATCCTAATCTATGCTCTTGGGAGTGACCCGTAGCCACCATTCAAAGACCTTTCCCAACCATTTATCCTCCGCACCTCCAGCAATTGACATGGAACAGAGGCAATACGCAACATGGGACCGGGGATAGTCCAGCTCCCGAGGGAAGGTTTGACGACGGGAAGGACAATATCTCCAGAACCTGGCCCCCGCCGTTTTCAATCTTGCATATGATGAGGTCGATCAGTGTTCTGGTCGGGAAAAATAAGATGTGGCCCGCCTGCACCTCTGGACTGTCCCCAGAATTTCGGGGCGGGCGAGCACAGGAAAAGTCTATCAGCACCGAAAATCTTAGAGAAATCTCCACGCTGTTAATCAGAGCAGCGAAGTGCGTTGCCGATTCGACCGCACCGCAGCCTTGAACCGCACCTACACCTCCACTACGACCCTCTCTGCTGTCGTCTGTCGGCGCTTCTTGGATTCGGCAAAAAACCGATCGACATCTGTCTCGAAATCGCGTAAATTCCACGCCTCGTATGAAGGCGATGATTTTTCTCGCCGTGGGAGGAAAGCAGATGACACGACCAATTGGAATAGATCTCTTCGCGGGGGCAGGCGGGATGTCCCTCGGATTCGAGCAGGCGGGGTTTGATGTAGTCGCTGCCGTTGAGATCGACCCAATCCATGCTGCCGTGCACTCTTACAATTTCCCAAACTGTGTGGTGATTCCTGAATCGGTGTCCTCGCTAACTGCTGAGGATATTCGCGACGCAGCTAATATTGGCCGCCGAAATGTAGATATCGTATTCGGTGGAGCTCCGTGCCAAGGCTTCAGCTTAATGGGGCAACGTGCCCTTGATGATCCGCGTAACTCGCTGGTCAAAGACTTTGTACGCATTGTCGTAGGCTTGGAGTCTTCATATTTCGTTTTTGAGAATGTCAAAGGTATTACAGTCGGCCGACACAAGCAGTTTCTTGCAGAGCTCATTGAAGAGTTTCAGAGCAACGGCTATGACGTTTTGCCTTGGAGAGTACTCAATGCAGCGAACTATGGCGTGCCACAGGAGCGAGAGCGTTTAATTTTGATTGGGGCGAAGCGTGGATTAAAGCTTCCTGAGTATCCAGAGCCGACAACTAGGTCACCTAGATCATCTACGCTAATAGATGCAGAGCTGCCAGATGGACCATCTTGCCAAGATGCTCTGGGGGATATTCCTGATGCAGAAGACTACGACGCTTTGATTGAAAGTGATTCAACAGTCGTAAACTGGGGGCGTCCAAGCGCCTATGCCAAAATTCTTCGCGACATGGTTGCCGAGTCGACCTACTACGGCTACAAAAGAAAATGGAGCAAAGAGTTACTCACGAGCAGCCTCCGCACTAACCACTCTGAAATATCTCGTGCTCGATTTGCGTCTACCGAAATGGGACAGGTAGAGCCAACTTCTCGGTTCTTTAAGCTGCACGCGAACGGGGTATCTAATACGCTTCGTGCGGGCACCGATTCTGCGCGCGGTGCATTCACCAGTCCCAGACCGATCCATTACAAGTATCCACGCTGCATAACTGTGCGTGAAATGCTTCGATTACACGGTTTTCCTGACTGGTTTCGTACGCACGTTACGAAATGGCACGGCGCAAGACAAGTCGGGAACGCTGTCCCACCTCCATTGGCCCGAGCAGTAGCGGCAAGCATCATTGACGCCATTGGCTGGGAACCGACCAGTCCAACCGGCGCCATTTTGATGGGGGATGAAAGATTACTTTCGATGGACATGGGCGAAGCCTCTCGCCATTTCGAAATCAACGTTCCTATCAAGCAGCGAGATCGCAAGGGGACACCGAAACCTAGGCAGTCAGCCACTCAGCCCGCGTAGTTAAATGCCCTTTACCTTTGGCTGAAGCACGAACATAGCGTCTCGATGGAAAGTCGGGACGCTAAACTGATCTAAGTTATCCCTAGCCACCGCTGCAAACTCGACCACATAAATCCCTTTATTCCTGATTGCTGCAATGGCCACAGGTATGACGAGATCAGTATCGGTCGATTCAAAAGCTGCTATCACTTGGCGGCCAATTTGCTCAGTTAAAATGCGTTGATTACCTTGCTTAGCTTCTACAGTGATGAGTACTTCAGACTGTTTGCCATCAGGTGCGGCACGAAGCGCTCGGAACAGCGCATCGATCTGAACCTTTCTCAGCTTGATATCCATTTGAAGGTGCGTGAGCTCCAATGCCTCAATCTGGCTGCTCGCAGCGATGGCAAAGTGGCTCTCGATGATTCGTAGATTCACGGCTACCTGAAGAAGCCATGACTCATCTGTACGACCTAGCGCCTTCGACGCTAGCGGCAGGCTGAGGCTTTGTACTTGGAAGCTTGGCGTTAAGACAGATGGAAGAAAATCCTCATCGAGGCTATCTAGTGCACCGTCCACCCCGTGAACAAATTCGAAAATCGCTCCATCTCCCGTCCTTTGGGATCCACTGATCTTTAGATCCTTCAGGCGTTGCGGCCAAATCTTCGATGCACTTTTGCCTCTGACTATATCCTTCATGAAATTATACGCGTTGCCGTCAGGCTTCAGCTTGGTTCCATAGTGCTCTGCGCAGTAACGTTTCGCCTCTTGAACGTCTACGTTGTTAACCAATGTGCGCGAAAACGTCTGGGTTTTTTCGTCATAAAGCGTATCGAAAATCCGTTCGATGACTATCGTTTTATCGCTAACGGCCATCCGCCAGTCTCCCTCTAATTTCACGATCAGAGATGGTAGCAAGAAAGTGCAGTGGGACGCCGAATGGTTATCCCCCGGAAAAAGGGCTTTGACGAGGGATAGATGATGTCGGAGCCTAGACTGACGCTAGGACGGTGACGCGCTGCTGTTTCATCTCCTGTCCAAGCTCTATGAGCACACCAGCGTAATCATCTCGCCTACCTCAGCCACTCGAAATGTTCGCGTGTTTTCGGCGACGCCAAGAATGACCACCGCGCAGCTGGATTGACTGACGCACACGGCCACATCTTTGAGACGGGTAATGAATCTTATTGTCTGCAACAGAGCACCCTAGCTGACCAGGCAAGGATCAAAACACGTGAACAAAAGCGTAAGCAGTTGAGGTCGAAGAGCCTTTTTAATCCCATCGGACGATGCCCTATCAGATGCACGCACGTGGCGGGACTTTCGATCTTTTGAGGTCGGACAGGACTGCTACGCTAATCCAAAATTGCTGATGACAAATCGGCAAGCTGCCTTGGGTCATCTTCAATCTGCGCCAGCACCTTGGGTTTTGTCGGAGTATCTTTGGTTACCAGTGACGCGTATGAAACTGTCTGGCGTTGCCGTGGGTTTGCCCCGGAACCATCTGGTTGGTTTCGTTACCCATGATTCCGGGAGAGAGCATCTTACTCGAGTAATCGACGCCGGCACCGAGTGATCAGAATAGCGCTCAGTCTATGCTACGCCACACCCCAAAACCCATGAGACGGGGCACTAAACACATGGTGCTTAAAAATCAATCCACCTAGGGATTGACTAATAATGTCCCATGGTGAAAAATAGCGAAACTCCAAGGGGAAAAGACCTGAGAAATCGAGTCCTTGGAGCGACGCTTCAATAATCATGAATGACTATTAGGAACCACTATTATGTACCCAACTAACGGCAGTCTGCCAAGCCCGATGGTCGATTCGGACATGGCTGTAGAGTATGACAACCGCCACGGCGCGGGCGACGCAAACGAAACTCCGCTTAAAGTCTTCATTGGCCACAATCTAGGGTTCCGTGTCTTCCTGATGTCGATCCCCTTCCGTAAGTTCGTCGAACTCTCAGAGGTGGCTAACGACGCCTCCGGTGAGGTAGCCCAGCGCGCCCTTGATGAGAACCATGCGAAAAAGCTGGGCATTTACATGCTTAAGGGGCTGGTATCGGCTGCCAAGATGGCCCGCATAGCAAAGAAAATCTCTGTACCACCGGCATTCGACAATCTGCTTAACTCGCTCGGCGAGCAGCCATATTTCTCGCTGCAACCCATTGTGTGCAACATCCGGGACGTAGCGCCGTTGCCGATGTCTGATGGTGTCGACGGGATTCGGGGTTACCCTGTCATTTCCTCTGCCAATGAATACGCATCGCACCAGATCTTCCTGTCTCAGCGCCACATCCTGTGGGTTGTCGACGGCCAGCATCGTCGTCATGCCGCAAAACTGGCCCTCAACTTCTTGGATGACCTGCGATCGCTACGCAAGTATCCAAGTAAGGGCTTGGTACTAGCCTCGAAGAAGGGTGAGTCAGTGTCCGAAGATGAGATGTTCGTATGGAACGAGGCGGCGACCGCTGCCCGTGGCTTCGCAACGCTGACCGTTGAGGCGCATCTCGGCCTGAACATTGACCAAGAACGTCAGTTGTTCCACGACCTGAACCGTTTGGGCAAAAAGGTTGATTCGTCGCTGGCCTTCCAGTTCGACGGCTCGAACCCGATCACACTCTTCATCAAAAACAAGCTGTCGGGTGATCTGGGCGTCGCAGTGACGAGCGTTGAGGCTAAAGACTGGTCGCAAGACACTGGCGCGGTGCTGCTGAAAGACATGGTAGGCATCAACGCCATTGCGTTCCTCAATAAGGGCAACGTGAGCGGTGCGACTCCGGCGGTTATTGAGCCTCGCGAGGCTATAGTACAGGAGCTGTGGGGCAAGATAAGCGAGATTCCTCACTTCGGCAGCGAGCAGGCGAGAGAGAAGACAATCGCCGCGCAGCCAGTCGTGTTGAAGGCCATGGCGAAAATCGTCTACGACCTGAACTTCAGCAACCGCCGCCCGGCGAACGCAGACGTGCTGTTTCAGCAGTTCTTGGAGCGCCTGCCATCGGTGGACTTCTCCCACGATAATCCGATGTGGAACTACTACGGCTTGAGCGCCGATGAGCGTCTGGAGTTCGGTCTGGCTGATCTAGCTGAATACCTGCCAGAGGATGCTCCAGGCACCGTCCGCGACGTAGGTGTGAAGCAGGGCGAATTCATTCGCTTCAGCGTCAAGCATAACGACGTGTTCCCGCTGCTGGGTGACATGCTCCGCTGGGCCACCGGCCTACCGAGCCGCCGCTCGACCGACAAGTGATACTCTACTGACAAGAAACCGCCCTTCGGGGCGGTTTTTTATTTGCGTCAGTTTGCTGGCATTGTCCCTTTAATGGGAGCAGTGGACGACAAAAGCTTTGGTCCGTAGAACTGGACTGAAATGGCATTGTGGGATGTGACCTGCGCGTTGGAGGGGATTGAGCTGAAATGGCGGGCGAGCGACATGCTCAGAGAGCACGGCATAGCGGCGGCAGTCAAGATCAATCCGTACGAGAATTGCCATCGCCATCGGCCTGACGTCCGAGGTTAAACGGCGAAGAATATGCTTGCGGCTGCTGCCCGCTCCCTCGTCTGAGTGAATCGTTTCGAGCGCTTCAACCACCTCACTCCAGCGTTAAGCTTTAGCTTTCAGATGGAGGCGACGTCAGAACCGATGACCAAAACCTGTTCAATGTGGCTCGGTGTTAAGAGCCATTGCCGTACCAACCTGCCTGCCGGAAATATGATTTCAAAATATCGCAGTACGAAAGAGCCGTCTGGAGGCGGCTGCAAGACTGATGGACGTTACGCGCTGGTCAACTCTTTCTTGATCCGGTAGACAGTTGCCACACCAACGCCAGTTAACTTGGCAACATCAGGGGCAGACATCGTTGGATGCTTTGCCATTACCGTCTGCACCCCATTCCACTTAGCAGCATTCTTGCCTTTGCCTGTTGGCTTCCAGCCAGGTTCAGCCGCACGCTTGTTCACCAGACCTTGCCGAATGCGTTCTACCCGCTTCTCTTGATCGAGGCGGCTCATGGTCGCCATCAAATCAATCAGCATTCCATTGATCACTTCCATGATCTGGCCCGTGATGCCCTTGTCCTCAATCAGCATATGGCTAGTGGGCAGGTCGGCTACAACCAGACGCAACCCTTTAGCCTTGATGGTTGCCTTGAGCGTGTCCCAGTCGCCTGTTGAAAGACGGCTCAGTCGGTCTACCGACTCCACTAGCAGCACCTCACCCTTCTCGGCAGTGTCCAGAAGGCGCATCAACTCAGGCCGGTTGAGCTTGGTGCCAGAGATGTTTTCGGCGTACACGCCAGTGATGGTTAAACCCTTCTCAGCGGCGAATGCTTCCAGTGCAACTCGGGCACGGTTGGCGTCCTGATCCTTGGTCGATGCACGCAGGTACAGATGTGTGTTCATGGCCTACTATCCTTTGCACTCATATTTGATAGACCTATGATAATACAGCTGAAATACTATCAGTTAGCTATTTTTTCTAGCTATATGATGTATCCGATAGACGTTTATCTGACTACCAGACTTGTCTACTTCATTGATAGGGCCGTTTCCAGCTGCTACCCCAGCCCCTGGCTTAGTCGAGACGCTGGTGGCAGTGCGTGCTGTGGCTATGAAATGGTTGGTCGGAGGTTTTCCGTACAAAGTCGTTATCAGAGGTGTTCGCTTTGTACTCTATGGGAGAGTACAAAGCCCGAGCACCGATATTCAGGTCGTACTCCTGCCCAGAGTACGAACGACCCCGGCTGGTTAGCTGGTTCAGAGTTGATCCTTCATTGCCGCCGAGATCACGGCACTAGCCAATAACCATGGTTATTATGTGGAATTAAAGAAGACGGGGCGATCTGCTTGATACCAATGCTTGTATTCCCCGGAAACAGAGGCTTTGGCGAGTCTAGGGTGGTGTAGGGGAGCTGACCAACGCCTGGGAGCGGATAGATACTGATTAGTTATTGATCAGCTGTATCGGGGTAAGAGAGGTCGACATCTTTCACTCGCTGAGAACCAGGGCCTCCACATCGGCGATGAGAGCAGAGGGCTTGCACTTCAACGCAACGGCAAGCTTGAAGATGATGTTGATGGTCGGTTGATTGACGCCTCGTTCGATGAGACTTACGTAATTCCGCTGAACATCGGCCTCCAGTGCCAGCTGCTCTTGGGTCAGCCCTGCAAGCTTTCGTCGCTCGCGAAGAACCCTACCGAATGCCAACCCTGCGTCCAAGCCATAACCCCCTGAGTGAGGGGTGAACTGTCGTTCCCATGGCTTACTACGTCTTCACAATATACTGTGAATATTTCGTTCTACATGGCACCATTCGCCTTAACGCTTTTGGCATTTCGGTCAGCCTGAGGGCCAGGCTAGAGCCATCGTGTGAGCTAGTTAAATTGACTACACACCCCCCAGGGAGCTGCGTGATGAACGAACAAAAAGGTACGTCCCCATATGTCGCTGATGGCGAAGGTGAAGCCTTATACGCCAACCCATCAGCTTTTATGGAGTTGAGTCGGTTGAATCGAACGAATCCGCACGCTGTATCAGTGATGCTTACGCTGATGTCGATCATGGGTGGCGACGGACTTGTACAGACTACCCTGGCGAAAGTGGCCAAACACTGCAACTCCACGCTGCAACAGGTCGAGAAGGCCATCGCTGACCTTGCGGATGCCGGTTGGATCATCTCCGTAGATGCGAGCACGGAGCCTGGAGGTCCTCTGGTGTGCTTTGTAAACACTGACCTGGCCAGAACTGAAAAGCCTGACGAGCAGATGTAAACCAACTCTCGGCTCCATGGTAGAGAACTGACTGATGACTGATAGAAAAGTACCTGAAGACCAAGCAGTACATGCACCACGGTATGCGTTTGAAGTCATGGCGGCTTGTACAGCGCTGGACGAGGACAAGGTGGCAGTGATGCTACTACTGCTGGTGCGGATGGACAGTAACCGTGGTGTGAGGATCGACACGTCTCTGTTACCTGATTTCCTTACGCTCAGTAATGAGCGGGTGGAACGTGCAGTCTCGAGCATCATTAAGAAGGGCTGGGTAGATTCAGTTGATGAAGATGCAATGCGGCACCGTGTCCTCGATTGCGTTGTCCACTCAGCCTTCATCCACTCGGATTTCGATACGCTGATGAGGGTGGTAAACACCCGCTTAACGGCAGTGGATGTTCACTAGGCGGAGAACTCTCCCAAACCCATCTCTGCACGCTAATGATCACATCTGGACGTTAACGTGCGTGGGAAGGGCTACCCCTAGCCCACCTAGATGGGCTACTTAAAGAATCTCAAATCGTGCTCGCTGCATTCCGATGCTTCGCCACCTGTATGCTAAGGTGCATTGACTGAGCTACCCCTAGCTCATCTGGCGAGCTACTTATGTGGCTTACCCGTGGGGCAACCCTGCACGTTAGTGATCAGTTCATTCAGGCTCCCTATGCCGCTCGGCATGGTTAACATGAAGATGAAGGGGGGCGGCTGCACCTTCCTTCCACCCTACTGGCATAAGATGTAATCGGTGGGGCAAGGGCAAGAAGCCCCACAAGCTTTTGACTTTAACTGTGCAGGTATATGGTGACTGAAAGTCACGGATTCTCAGACCTCTAGGTTTGTACTCTCCAAGATTACTACCTGTGCCTCAGGGCACGAGTAACAACTGTACATAGCACAGGGGAAAGATGGGGATTAACCCATCCCCTGATCTTGCTTTTTATTGTGCAAGGGACAATGGTGCCATAGGCATAGACTTATTCCCTGTGACCATAGTCACAGCTAACCTTCCTGCATTGATTAATCGTGGCTCACGCCACAAGGTATATCTGCAAGGTTCAGAGCAAAAGCAAAAGCGGGGAGGGGCTTCTGCCCCCTATCGCCCCTAGTTGTATAGAGTTGTAATCCGTGCCTCGGGCACAGGTTATTATGCTGTAGCGTAGACGCCACAAGATAAATATATAAAAGAGTTAATCTCATACAGTAGCGTGTCCGGCTCCCGCCATACACTAAGTATGGTAGGCGCGAATGATGGCTTTCGGACAGGCGAGAGTAATTCTCAACTATATGAACCTGTTGGCCACTTCCTTTATCCATCCCTGCGACTCTACAAATTCGAGGAAAGCGTCCCGTCGAGGGGGTTCAGGGTAGTAGTCCTGTTTATCTTCTTTGGCATAGCTACCGCCATAATTCTGGCCGGATTTGGATAGAGGGGCATCGGGAGTTTTCTCTAGCTCGTCCACGAGTGTTGCGGTTCTTTCCAGTAGTTTGTCAATTGGCTCTTTGCCGTAGTTCTTTACCGCTAGCTTCAGCAAGTATCTTTCGACTGCATAACGTTGCTTGACCTGTGCAAGCCGAGCTTCATCACTGTCCTCGTTCCATCGGGTTGCATGTAGGGCCATGTACTCAGCAACATGTTCATTGATTCTACTCACTAATCCATCTGCGGCGGAAAGTAGGTATTGGCTACTTGCCCTTGGGTCTTCTTCGCTTATCCAGTCCATGGTGAAGATTATGTCACATTCTTCCGTGATTGCTCGCTCCCTAACTTTTGCTCTTACGCGTTTTAACTTATCGCTGTCATAGTCGCTATTGTATCGTCCAGTTGATGTGTCCCAAGTACTACCGTACTCTTCATGCATTATGTGCCGAAGTTCGTAGTCACGAATACCACAAGGGCGACTAGCCAGTGTAAAGACTAGTTCCGTAGCCCTGACTAGTGGCGTTGGGATTTTCGTGACGGCCTTCTGTTTGTTTGGTGGCTTCGCGATATGAGCGGTCAATCGTTTGACTTGGCGTTCTGGTAGTCCAGTCTCCTTCATGATGTTAGCGATTGACATGCCGCCTTCACGAAGTTTGATAACGGTTGTCTCTGTTGAGGTTTCTGTAGTGCAGGTTGATGGGGTAGTGCTAGTTTTCATAGTGTTTCTTTATGTTCATTAAGCTCGTTTCATAGGCGAGTCTTCAGTTGGTCCACGGTTGTTCATTACCGGGAACATGCAAACCAATATCGCAGACGACAGGAATTCGCTTTGCTCAGTGGCCTGGCGGCATGAGCAAACAAAGTTATGGCATGGTTAGACGAAGTGTTGCGGGTCCAGCATCTGTCGCCGGGTATTGTTTCGGCATTTCAATGAAGTGTACATAGCGAATGGCCAGTGTGTAGTCACCAACCACCGCTCAAAAATACATCGCCAAGATCGGTCCATAAGGTCGCTCCCGGCTCAGTATTTTCCCAGTTTGGACTACGTCACTTAATTGGCAATGATGATGTTGTTATACGCATAAACTGCCAACTTTGCAGCGTCGAGCCAATCGTATTACAGACCATCTCGACCGTTCTGTTCAATGAACCGGCTAAGCCAAATCAAACCTTTTCCGGTGAGCATCGGATGCGCCTTTGCTTCAATCTCGCCAGTCTTACGATTTTCGTAGTCACCCAGCTTAACCTCAAATAGTCCGGCGTCCAGGTACTTCTGGTATGGCATATTAATACGGTTCGGACGGCTCATCAGAATCTTATGGTCACGCAGATACTGTAAATAGTTAGTGCGTCCTGTACCGAGAAGTTTAGAGGCTGTGATTGGGTTTAATAGGTCTTCTGTACCAGCCATACTGTCATAAAAACTCACCTTTACGGCGTCCTGTTGAATCTTCTCATCCTGCTTCCGTAGATGATTCGTGCAGGTGAACACTAGGGCCTGAAGGGTGGGGATATCGCTCAATGCCCGGAATGGCTTCAAGATGTCTCCCTCCAGTTCATGCAATCGATCAATAACCTTGGCCCGCAGGGATACGCTATAGCCTGTAAGCAGGATTTCTACCTCTCGGCGTGGAAGCATAATTTCCGAGGTGTATCCGCGAGAGTCTTCGCGAATTTCTACATGACGCAGTTCTGCGTCATCCTCCAGACCAAGGTCCGTAAGCATCACCTTCACGTCGCGAATAACATCTCCGTGGCGCTTTTTTGTTAGCTTTGCTAATTCTCTAGTACTCATGGTGATGAGGGGGGCTGAATTACCAATGTAATCAACCGCGTCGCTCTGCATATGGTGAGCGATAGGGCTCCCATTAGCCATGATGACAGCAATTGCGGTTGGGCTGTGTGAAGCGCTTGCGTATGTGTTTTGCATTTTCATATTATTCGTATCTTTATAAATTAAGGATGTAGCTTCCCGTCGCTACAACTTAGTAGCGTTTGATACGGGAGTAGGTAAACGTGTCTCGCACATTGTTGCAATACTGGGCGAGTTCAGTAGGTGTGTGGAGCGGTGCTAGGTCATAGCTGTGTCCTATAGTGTGTTATTCGGATTTCTCGGGGCAGCAGAAGGACGCCACGGGAACTTAGAGTACCGTTGTATTGTTAGGGGTTTTGGAATCAAAGTGCTTTATGGCTCTATGCTCAGCCAAGTATGCGAAGGCGATTCACTTATGTCATTTTATGTTCTCCGTCATTGATTGAGGGGTGGCACAGTCTTATCTTGCAATTATGGCATGGTAGTTACTCGTATAATTGAAACTAGGGCTACAAGTTATGGAGTTGACAAATCGCAGGCACGCAAAAAACCCTGTGCAGTTCTCGGTATTCCCGAGCTCGGCAGAGAGTTGTGGTGCTTCTTTGTCCGATGGACCTGTACATCTGGGTGAGGCGTGCTGCTAATCTTAGCGAGTTGGTCATCGCTGTCAACAGGTATTCGCGATTTTTTGTAACTTGGTGGAGGCACCTTTGACAGGGCTGTTGTTTCGTGTTGCTTTTTGTTGGTCTGAATACTATCAGGGTGGTGCGGATTGTCAAAGTAAACTTTTTCGCAAGTTCGGGGTATTTGAACTTCTGGCAACTTTGGTATCAGTGCGCCATCAACTTCCAGGAAGAGTAAATGACGCCGGCTTGTTTATCGTAGCGACACATCTTTGTATAAGGTGACTTTGTCCTGAGCGTCGGGCATCGCCTTCAGCGGGCTGCGTCTGCCATAGATGCTGAACGTGACCGAACCGTTTTCGTGTCCGGCAATTCGCTTCGATGGGGATGGACGGGCGTTCCTCATACGGTCTGCTTATCCAGGGTTACGGGCCGCCCCCCCGTCAATCTCGGTTCACCCATGCAATCTTCCTTTTCCATTGGAAGCAGACCAGCAGCTTTCGCGAGGCTGGGGAGCTTCTTTATCTCCGAGGCCATTCGCGACAGCGGGTTGGTGCCATAGCTGTCCCCCATGTGCCCTGAAGCATGCCCGGTGATCCAGTCGCTGACCTCTTTGGGTATGCCGTGTTCTCTAGCCAGTGTCTTGAAGCTGTGTCGGAACGCGTGCAGGGGATGGCGACCTAGTTGATACACGCCGCAGAGCTGAGTAATCGGACGCCATGATTTGGAGACGATTCCTGCAAAACCATCGGAGACTTTGAGCAACTGAGGGAAAACCCTCGTTCCCGGCTCGCGTTGCTGTACGAGGGACAGCAGGCCAAGGGCGATCAGGTCAGGATGGACAGGAATTTCCCTTCGACTGCTGTCCGTTTTGACGGACTTGTCGGGGCGGTCGTCAATGACGCGGATGAACCATGAGTCCCCTTCGTGCTGGTGAATGTCTTCAACATACAGCTGAGCCAGCTCTTCGCGACGGCCACCGGTGTAAGCGGCTATCAACGGTATCCAGAACACTGCGTTGCCCGGACGGCCCTCGGCAGTTCGAAGCCGCTGGAACTCGGCGTGACTAAAAAGTGTGACCAGTTCGCTCCAGCTGTACCCTCGGTTATCGTCTAGGCGGCGCTTCGGTTTACCTGATCCTAAACGCTTGTGAATCCGAGATGTACTGACGGGATTGGTTTCAATCAAGCCGGAGTCCACCGAAAACGTCAGCACCGATGACAGCCTTGCCAATAACAGTCGCGTAGATGAGGTAGCCAGAGGCTTGACCTCGGGCTCCGAAGGCTGGATCAGGTTGCTAGCGAACTTGTGGACATCCGAAGGCTGGATTGCCGCAATGGTCATGTCGCCCATGTCAGTGATGTAGCGATTGACAGCACGGGTGTAGTCGACAGCATGACGACGAGAAACGTACTCCGACCTGCCCGACATGGAGATGGACTGGACGTAGCGGGCAAGCGCTTCTGAAAGCTTTATGGAGGTTTCTATGCGTGCAGGCAGATAAGAGGCAGTTGGGGGCCTGGCTATCACCTCTAGCGTATGGTGCTCAATGCAGAGCCCTTGGCGGGCATCACTGAATAGTCGTTCGGAATCCGCGTACGCAACGGCAAACGCGGCCTTCGCTTGGTGGTGGTTTCGCGTGTTCAGCGAACGGCGAATCTCGGTCTTGCCGATTATATCCCTTAGATCATCCGGCACCCTGCGTCGGAGGTAGTAGATGCCCGAGTCGGGGTGCCGGAATGGTTGTGCTATGAGTGCCATGTGTACCAGCCTTGTGTATCAGTTGGCTGGGAAAGGGCAGTTCAAGTGTGATCAGCAAACGTGTTCTTACAGTCAATCATGACCGCGTTAGCGCTGAGTCACCAGATTCTCGGCGCCACGCTCACGCACCCAGAACAACGTTGCCCCGGCCACTGCGGCCGGCATCATCAGGATGTTGACCACCGGAATCAGCAGCACCAGATAGACGATCCCGCCAAAACTCATGCTCTGCCAGCGCTTCTGGCGCAGCCAGGCGAGCATCTCGTTCCAGCCGAGTTTGTGGTTGTCCGCCGGGTAGTCGATGTACTGGATCGCCATCATCCACACACCGAACAGCAGCCACAGCGGTGCGGCGATGATGTTCACCACCGGGATGAACGAGAGGATGAACAGGCCGATGGCGCGGGGCAGGAAGTAGCCGAGTTTGCGCATTTCCCGGGCGAGGGTGCGCGGGACCATCGCAATCAGTTCACCCCAGCTGAACGCCGGGAAATCATCGGTGCCACGCACCACCACTTCGACTTTTTCCGCAAGAAAGCCGTTGAACGGTGCGGCGATCACGTTGGCCAGCATCGTGAAGGTGAAAAACACCATCAACGCCACCAGCACCACGAACAAGGGCCAGAGGATGTAGCTTAGAAAGCTCAGCCATTCGGGCAGCGATGGCATCAGCGTATCGACCCACAGGCTGAACTGGTGGCCGGCCAGATAGATCAATCCGACGAACAGCACCAGATTGATCGCCAGCGGCAACAACACGAACAGGCGCAAGCCAGGGCTGAGAACCAGTTTCAGGCCTTCGCGCAGGTATTGCGGGCCGGACAGAACAGGGGCGGGCATAAGGTGCTCCGAGCAAGGGAAAACGCGCCGACCTTACCGACTTTGCAACGGCGGCGAAAGCGCGGTAGAGCGATCGACATTCACTGTAACAAAGACGTCCATCTCGTCAGTGTGTCGGCATAGAGACCACCTATGAGCTGGATTGTTAAACCGTATTTCCTTAATCTTGCCCCCCTCGATACGCTGCACCCAACTTTTTACAGGACTGTCGAGCTCAAGCCTTCCCCAAGGTTTTCCACGGTCCTTTTTTATTCCCGCCGGCAGTCCGGCGATCCGGGCCTGTGTTTCGGCCCGGTCAACAGGAGCAGGTCATGTCTGAAGTCCGTCATTCGCGAGTGATTATTCTCGGTTCCGGCCCTGCCGGTTACAGCGCAGCGGTATACGCGGCCCGTGCCAACCTCAAGCCACTGCTGATCACCGGCATGCAGGCTGGCGGTCAACTGACCACCACCACCGAAGTCGACAACTGGCCGGGCGACGTTCACGGCCTGACTGGCCCGGTGCTGATGGAGCGCATGCGTGAACACGCCGAGCGTTTTGAAACCGAGATCGTCTTCGACCACATCAACGCTGTGGACTTCGCTTCCAAGCCGTACTCCTTGACCGGCGATAGCGCGACCTACACCTGCGACGCCCTGATCATCGCTACTGGCGCCAGTGCTCGTTACTTGGGCCTGCCGTCGGAAGAAGCGTTCATGGGTAAAGGTGTTTCCGCCTGCGCAACCTGCGACGGTTTCTTCTACCGCAACAAGCCGGTAGCTGTGGTCGGTGGTGGCAACACTGCGGTTGAAGAGGCACTGTACCTGGCCAACATCGCCAGCACTGTGACGCTGATCCACCGTCGCGAAACCTTCCGCGCCGAAAAGATCCTGATCGACAAGCTCAACGCTCGCGCCGCTGAAGGCAAGATCATCCTCAAGTTGAACGCCAACCTCGACGAAGTGCTGGGCGACAACATGGGCGTGACCGGTGCGCGTCTGAAGAACAACGACGGCAGCTTCGACGAAATCACCGTCGACGGCGTGTTCATCGCCATCGGCCACACCCCGAACACATCGCTGTTCGAAGGCCAGCTGACCCTCAAAGACGGTTATCTGGTGGTGCAGGGCGGCCGTGACGGCAACGCGACTGCGACCAGCGTCGAAGGTATCTTCGCCGCCGGTGACGTGGCTGACCACGTTTACCGTCAAGCCATCACCTCGGCCGGCGCCGGCTGCATGGCGGCACTGGACACCGAACGTTACCTGGACGGTCTGCAGAACGCTTCGTTCTAAGATCGCAGGCATAAAAAAACCGGCCAGAGATTGGCCGGTTTTTTTGTGCCCGTTATTCCTGCTCCAACGCAATTCATTGTAGGAGTGAGCCTGCTCGCGATAGCGGTGTACCGGTCAACATATGAGTCGACTGATACACCGCTATCGCGAGCAGGCTCACTCCTACAGGGGGGCGTTGCAGCTGGGATCAGCGGCGAGTCAGGGGCGGGGCGGTAAACTTCACGCCAATCAGACCGTGTTTGATCAACGCGCGAATATTGCCGTGATCACTGCCCTCAGGCGTCGCCACTACCGAGCGGTAATGCTCGCCGAACGCCAACAGCGCTTCTTCATCGCTCAGACCTTCCAGCAGCGCCAAGCCCAGGGTCTTGCACGAGCCTTCGTTCTGTCCGGCGGCGTTTTCCACGCCACCGTTGTTGAAGGCTTGCGGCTGGTAGTCGTAACCGGCGGCGATGAACGCCAGGGTGTCGGCGAAAGCGTGTTCGCCGCTGTTGAGGCTGGCGCGCAGGGTGTTCAGATCACTCATGGGTTTTTCCTTTGGCGAACGCCGCTTGCTGGTCGGCGTTGGCTTCTTGCTGATATTGGGCTTTCCACTCGGCGTATGGCATGCCGTAAACCACTTCGCGGGCATCGTCGAGGCTGACCTCGATCTGGCGCTCGTCGGCTTCGGCCTTGTACCACTTCGACAGGCAGTTGCGGCAGAACCCGGCGAGGTTCATCAGGTCGATGTTCTGCACGTCCTTGCGGCTGTCCAGGTGGGCGACCAGCCGGCGGAAAGCGGCGGCTTCGAGTTCGAGGCGTTGTTGATCAGTCATGGGGGTCTCTGCGAGACAGCTTTGAGCGGCAAGCTTCAAGCTGCAAGATTGGATCGGGGTCGGCCGTTAGCTTACCGCTTGCAGCTCGAAGCTTGAAGCTCAGCGGCTAGCCGCGAGCGTGATCGACACCGACTCGGCAAAACGCAGCGCATGCGGCTTGTCGACTTCGACTTCGGCGTACAGCACCGAACCGTTACTCATCACCAGATCGAGCAATTCCTGCGTCAGCCGTTCGAGCAGCGCAAAGCGATTGCCCTCGACGTGCGCGATGATCGCTTTGGTGATGGTGCGGTAATTCAGCGCGTGGTCGATGTCGTTGTCACGCACCGCTTCCTGAGCGGCATACAGAATGGTCAGGTTGATCAGCACATCCTGTTTGTTGAGGATTTCCTCCTCGTTGATCCCGATAAAGGTGCGCAAGCGCAGATCCTTGACTCGGATGCGCGCCATTCCCGGTTGAAGTTGTGGCATTTACTTGCTCCGTCCAATCAATTGCAGGAACTCCTGACGGGTGTTGCTCGACTCGCGAAAGGCGCCGAGCATGACCGAGGTGTTCATGGTCGAATTCTGTTTTTCGACACCGCGCATCATCATGCACATGTGTCTGGCCTCGATGACCACCGCGACGCCGGCGGCATCGGTGACTTGTTGCACCGCATCGGCGATTTGCCGGGTGAGGTTTTCCTGAATCTGCAGGCGGCGGGCGAACATGTCCACCAGGCGCGCGATTTTCGACAGGCCCAGCACCTTGCCTGTCGGAATATAAGCCACATGGGCCTTGCCGATGAAGGGCAGCAGGTGATGTTCGCACAAAGAGTACAACTCGATGTCGGCGACAATGATCATTTCGTCGCTGTCGGAGGCAAACAGCGCGCCATTGACGATCTCGTCGACGCTCTGCTCATAGCCATGACACAGGTATTGCATGGCCTTGGCCGCGCGCAGCGGGGTGTCGAGCAATCCTTCACGGTCGGGATCTTCCCCGAGGCCGATGAGGATTTCGCGGTAATTCTCGGGCAGTGAGCGGGCCATGGACTTCCTCGCAGGCAGGCGTTATTTGACGTGCCTTCCGCCGTTGACGGTCAGGGTTGTCCCGGTGACATAAGGGTTGTCGAGCAGATAACGCAGGCTCTGATAGATCACTTCGCTGCCGGGTTCGATGCCCAGCGCGGATTTCGCCAGCGCCTTGGCGCGGTACGCCGCGTCGTCGTCGGGATTGAACAATAGCAGGGCCGGGGCGATGCCGTTGACCTTGATGGCCGGCGCATAGCGGGCGGCGAAGGACAGCGTCAGGTTGTCGAGCCCGGCCTTGGTGGCGCAATAACCGATGTGCTTGCTGCTGCCTTTGCGGGTGACATCGTCGCTGATATGGATGATGTCGGCGGGCGTCGAGCGCCTCAACAATTCACCGCAGTGCAGGTTGATCAGGTACGGCGCGAGCATGTGCAGATTGAACATGCGCGTGAAGGCTTCGGCCTCGCTGTCCGGGGTTTCGGCCAGCCACTCGGAAGCGTTGTGCACGATGGCGCGCAGGCTCTCGGTGTGGGTTTTCAGTGTTTCGATGAAGACGAGAATCCCGGCTTCGCTGGAGAAATCGGCGAACAGGCCGATGGCGCCCAGATCGCGCAGTGTCTGCACGCCGGGGCGTTCGCTGCGGTAGGTGAAGATGACGCGATGGCCTTCTTCGAGTAACCGCTGCGCGCAATGCAGACCGACACGCTGGCCGGCACCGGTGATGAGGATCGGGGCTGAGGAATCAGGCATGAACGGCTCGCATCGCGGTGGGAGCAAAAACTATAACAGCGACGAGCCTGAAAAGATCGCAGCCTGCGGCAGCTCCTACCCCGGTCTGTATTCAGTCCTGTAGGAGCTGTCGAGTGCAACGAGGCTGCGATCTTTAATGTTTTTGAGGTGTCGCCGAAACAGGCAGGCGCACCGGCGTGCTGTTCAGCCAGTTCGCCAGCAGGCGCGTCGACAGCGGTATAAAGAGGTAAACCATCAGCGGCGTCAGGCACGCCGTGCTGATCAATACGCGCGGCAACAAACCCATGTCAGCGAGCAACGGGCCGAGGACAAAGTTGAACAACAGTGACACCGGAAAAAACGCCAGCCAGATCGCGACAGCCTGCTTCCAGCGCGGTGGACGCTGACCGGCCGCGCCGAACCAGCCTTCGATTCCACTGACCCGATGCTCTTTCGGGTGGGCGAAGAGATCGCTGCCACGGCTCAACCACGCGGTACGGGATGCCGAATGCTCCCACGCATGCAACGTCTGCTCATCGACAAAGCGAAAAATGATCTGGAATTCGTTATCGCCGGGTGGCGGAGCGAGCACGCCAGAACCCAGGTAACCGGGGAAATCTGTGGCCAGTTGTTCGCCTTCGCGCAGCCAAGCGATCAGATCCTGATAGCGACCATCGGCGACGCGACGCGCTACCATCAGCGTGACGGGGGAAGTAGACATTTTGTATCTCCGTATTTCGAGTGCGTCACTCCGGGTAGGAATTTCGCCTGACGCAGGGCCGGGGTAGAGGCCTGCGTTTTCAACAAGCAAGGATTATTCCGGTTTTTCACGATTAAACCAGCGACTTTCGTCGCATTTCATCACTTGAATCCCATTGGGGCATAAGCGTTAGAATGGGATCCAATTGAACCGACATGGAAGTTGAACGCCATATGCCTGTCATAACGGACGCAAGCCCAGCTACGCAGGCCTCTGTTACGCTCGAACGCGCTGATCTGTTCCCGATCCGTGAGGTCGCACGCCTCACCGGTGTAAACCCGGTGACCTTGCGCGCCTGGGAGCGACGCTATGGTTTGATTCAGCCGACACGCACCGAAAGCGGGCATCGGCTCTATTCGATGACCGATATCGAGCGGGTGCGCAGCATCGTCGACTGGATTGATCGCGGTGTCGCCGTGAGCAAAGTCGGCAAGATCCTCGCCAAGACCGAACCGATGAAAGTGCTGGCGCACATCATCCCCGATGATCTGGTGCAGGCTGATTACCTGCAGTGGCAGGAACAGATTCAGCAGGCGGTCAGCGCATTCGATGATCAGCAACTGGACCGTGTCTATGGCCAGATTTTCTCTTCTTACTCATTGCCGGTGGTGTTTCAGGACATCCTGATGCCGCTGTGGCTGCAATTGTTGCAGCGCCAGGAGGCTTTCGGGCAAACCAGCGAGTGGCTGTTTTTCGATGGCTTCCTGCGGGCGCGGGTGTTGCAACGGATCGTCATGCTGCGCGGCACCCAACCGCGCCGTGTGATCGTCAGCGCGCTGGCCGGGCAATGTCGAGAGCTGGAGTTGCTGGTGGCGGCGCTGTTTCTCAGCGACAGCAATGCCGGTGTTCGCGTGCTGACGACAGGTCAGCCGTTCGATGAGCTGACGTTGGTGTGCGAAAAGATCAAACCTGATGCACTCGTGCTGTTTTCCAATCACGCGCCCAGCACCGAGTTGCCTCGGCGTCTGAACCGGTTGGCGTTGAGCCTCGATTGTCAGTTGATGCTGGCGGGCGATGCTTCAGATCTGGCGCAGGACAGCCTGGCCGGATCCTCTGTTGCCTGTCTGGGCAATGAAGGGGCGAACATGCGTCAGCGCATGCTGCAGTTTCTGGCCGGGAAGCTGGATACCTGAAACTCAGGTGTGAAGCGCAGGATGGGTGAGGCGATGTTGCTGCAGGATGAACTGACGCAGGCGTTCGGTTTCGTCGGTGTCGGTCTGGCTCAGTTCGTAGGCATAGAAACCATTTTCGGTTTCCCGTTCGAAATTGCCACGCAATGAAATCCGCTCGTAACCCGAAGGGCTGAACCACAACGCGAAATGCTTGGGTGGTTTGGTCTTGTTGCGCACTTCCAGTAGCACACCTTTGTGCGAAACCTCGTGGACCCACAACGTGCCCGGCTGACCCTTGGCGTTCTCCAGGGCGACTGGCTCTTCGAGAGTCAGTCGCCATGGCCGCACCATCGGGCCGTCTTCATAAATGCTCGGTACGCCGAGGCGCAGATGCAGCGCGTGAAACTCGTCCTCCACCAAATGCAGCGGGAAGGTCATTTGCTGGTTTTCGAAGTTGGCCTGAATGGTCACTTGCTCGTGAGCGGCCAGGCGCGTGAGCAAATCTCGGATCTGCGAACCGCCATTAACCAGCAGACTCGACGTCGCATCCCGCACGTTCAGTTGCGGGTTGTGCTGCATGGTCTGGATGAAATCCAGCTCATCCTGAGTGAGAAGGGCGTCGCGCTGCATGGCTAACTCGAAAGATATAGATACAAAGTCATTGGTGATTGTAGTTAATGACACTTAGTTCGCGATTTTGTTTTGACCGTTTGTCGCTTTCAGTGCAGCCAATTCTGCTTTGAGGGCAGCGACTTCAGCTTCCAGTTGAACAACGCGCTGTTGCGCCTTGACCTGAACGGTGACGTCCTTCTGCACGCCAACGAAATACGTTTGCCCGTCTTCGACGTTTTTCACCGTCGAAATCGACAGTTCATTCCAGAACGGCGTACCGTCCTTGCGATAGTTGCGCAGGATTTCCCGGCACGAGCCGCCGTTATCCAGCGTTTCGCGAATCAGTTTCAGGCTGTCCTGATCTCGGTCACCAGACTGCAGAAAGCGGCAGTCCTGATAGAGGATTTCCTCACTGGTGTAGCCGGTCAGTCGTTCAAAGGCCGGGTTCACATAGATCAGGATATCGTTCTGTTCACCTTCCTTTTCGGCGACCACGATGCCGTCGTTCGACGCGTTGATTACCATTTGCAGCAGGCTGGCGTTGATCATCTTTGAATCCTTTCAGAGTTGTCAGTGGCTCGCATTCTAGAAGAACCGTAGGCGCTGTCTACTGGCCATTATCGCCAGTTGAGATTCAATCGCAGCTTTGCGTTGGAGGCTGTTACTATCGCCGCTCTTTTTTTCAGTTTCAGGATCAGATTGATGAAAGTCGCCATCCTCTCCGGTTCGGTCTACGGCACCGCCGAAGAAGTCGCCCGTCACGCCCAGAACCTGTTGAAAGCCGCGGGCTTTGAAACCTTCTACAACTCGCGCGCCAGCCTGGCGGACATTCAGTCGTTCGCTCCTGAAGCGTTGCTCGCGGTGACTTCCACCACCGGCATGGGCGAGTTGCCGGATAACCTGCAACCGCTGTATTCGGCGATTCGCGACCAATTGCCAGCGGCATTGCTCGGTTTGCCGGGCGCAGTGATTGCCTTGGGCGACGCCAGTTATGGCGACACTTTCTGCGGCGGTGGCGAGCAAATGCGGGAACTGTTCGGCGAGCTAGGCGTGCGTGAAGTGCAAGAGATGCTGCGCATCGACGCCAGCGAAAGCGTCACCCCGGAAACCGACGCCGAGCCTTGGCTGGCGCAGTTGATCGAAGCCCTCAAGGACTGATTCCGCGCTCGCGCAACAGCGCCAGCCATGCCTGCGCCGCTTTCGACAGATACGCGCCGCGACGCCAGATGAAGGCGATATCCCAACGCAGATAATCCGGTGCGCGCAAGGTCAGGCGCACCACGCCTGGCCGCACCAGACCGCGTGCAACCACGCTGGGCAACAACACCACGCCTTGCCCGGCGGCGACCAGCGCCGCAAGAAAATCGGCCTGACCGCTGCGTCCGCCTTCCTTCGGCGTGAAGCCCAATTGCTGGCATGCCTGCAGCAAGCGGTCGTTGAGCACGAAGCTGCGCTGATAGAGCAGAAAGGGCGTCTCGGCCAATTCCTCCAGACCGATCTCACCCCGCTCGGCCAGTGGATGATCCACCGGTAGCAGGGCGTCGAGTGGCTCATCGCAAAACGGCTGCCAGTCGAATTGCGGATCCTTTGGCAACAGACTGCCGCCCAACTCCAATTCACCGCTCAGCACAGCCTGCTCGATATTGCGGCTACCACCCTCGAGCAACTGGATGCTGATATTCGGATAGCGCCGCCGGTATTCCGCAAACAGTTCGGCGAATAGCGCGTCGCTGCCGAGTAATGGCAGGCCGAGGCGCAGCTCTCCACGTGCCATATGACTGAGGTCGTCCAGCTCCGCGAGCAGTTCGTTGCGCAAACGCAGCATGCCCTCGGCCCGTTGCAGCACGACGCTGCCAGCGGCGGTCAGGCGCAATTGCGAACCGAGCCGTTCAAGCAAGGGCGTGCCGAGACTCTGCTCCAGTTGTGCGATCTGTTTGCTCACCGCTGACTGGCTGATGTGCAGGGTTTTTGCGGCCTGGGTGAAACCGCCCTGATGCATGACTTCGACGAAACTGCGCAGCTGTTTGAATTCCATTGCCTGATTCCATTTTGGAATGGCTTTGAGTCTAACAATTCGCTTCGGCGATGGCAGGGCGCTTCGTAAAATAAGCGCCTGTCAGGAGCAAAATCATGAACGCCGTCACCCTCAAGCATCTCTCTCGTCTTCTCGCCGAACTTGCCGTATTGCTCGGTCTCTACCTGCTCGGCTGCCAACTGGCTGCCTGGCTGGCGTGGCCAATCCCCGGCGGCGTCATCGGTATGGCGCTGTTGCTGCTGGCATTTGCCTTTGGCTGGGTCAAACCGGCAGCGCTGCAATTGGGCGCGGGACTGCTGATGGCCGAGATGTTGTTGTTCTTCATCCCGGCGCTGATGAGTCTGCTCGACTACGGCGCGCTGCTGCGCAATGACGGCTGGCGGATCCTGCTGGTCATCGCTGCCAGCACCTTGATGGTGATGCTGGTGACGGCTTTCACCGTAGAACTGGCCGTGCGCATGAGGCGGTCCCATGAAGCTTGAATGGATGCCGATGTTCTGGCTGGCCTTCACCCTGTTGGCGTATCTGTTCAGCCGCTGGTTGTATCGGCGCACCGGGCGCTACGTCTTGTCACCACTGATTCTGGTGCCGGCGTTGCTGCTGGCGCTCGCCGTGCCCCTGCACACCGCCTATGCCGAATATTCCAGCAACACCCACTGGCTGATGCTGGTGCTCGGCCCGGTCACCGTGGCTTTCGCCGTGCCGATCTGGCAGCAACGCCGTTTGTTGATGCGGTACTGGTCGGCGCTGCTATTGGGCATGGTTGCCGGCAGTGCGGCGTCGATCGGCACCTCATTCGGATTGGCCAGGGCGCTGGCGCTCGACAGCTCGGTGACGATGTCACTGGTGCCGCGCTCGATCACCACACCGTTCGCCATGCCACTGGCGCAGAACCTCGGCGGCGTGCCGGAGTTGACGGCGGTATTCGTGATGTTCACCGGTGTGTTCGGCGCGATGCTCGGCGGGGTGCTGTTGAAGTGGCTGCCGTTGCGCAGTGCCTTGGCGCGCGGTGCATTGTTCGGGGTTGGCGCGCACGGTGCCGGGGTCAGCCGGGCCCATGAAGTGGGCGGGGAAGAAGGCTCAGTCGCCGGGCTGGTGATGGTCTTGACCGGGTTGCTCAATCTGTTTGCCGCGCCTTTGTTGGCGTCGTTGCTTTGACATGGATCCAGACTGTTTGCATCGCTGACTCGGTCAGTCATCAAGCTGGCTGCCAATGCAACTACGCGATGCTCTGCGCCTGACTAGACTGCTCGTACGTGCAGAACAATAAGAACGCAGAGGTGCATACAGTGAGCGTAGCCCCCGTCCAATCGTCCCTTAATGTCAAAGACCTGGTCAGTGCTGCGGAATGGCAGACCCGAGTCGATCTCGCCGCTTGTTATCGTCTGGTCGCGCTGCATGGCTGGGACGATCTGATCTTCACCCATATCTCGGCCAAGGTGCCGGGCACCGAAGATTTCCTGATCAACCCGTTCGGTCTGATGTTTCATGAGATCACCGCCTCGAGCCTGGTGAAAGTCGATCAGGCCGGCAACAAACTCATGGACAGCCCTTACGAAATCAACCCCGCCGGCTACACCATCCACAGCGCCGTGCACGAAGTGCGACACGATGTGGTTTGCGTGCTGCATACCCACACCGCTTCCGGTGTCGCGGTGTCGGCGCAAAAGCAGGGCGTGTTGCCGATCAGTCAGCAGTCGCTGTTCGTGCTCTCGAGCCTGGCTTATCACGCCTATGAAGGGGTGGCGCTGAACCACGAAGAGAAAGCGCGCCTGCAGGCCGACCTCGGCGAGAACAATTTCCTGATGCTGCACAACCACGGTCTGCTGACCTGTGGCGGCACCATCGCCGATACTTTTCTGATGATGTTCACCTTCCAGCGCGCCTGCGACATTCAGGTCATGGCGCAAACCGGCGGGGCTGAACTGATCGCCATCGAACCGCAAATTCTGGCGGGCGCCAAAGCGATGATCGCCGGCGTCACCAAAAGTGCTCAAGGCATGGGTGGTGCGCTGGCCTGGCCGGCGTTGCTGCGCAAACTCGATAAACAAGACCCCGGATATAAACTCTAATGCCTCTTGCCGAGATTCCTCTGTGTGTCTGGCGCAAACGCAGCCAGACGTTTGTCTTTCGTGGCCAGCCGGTCCGTTACTGGGCGGCGGGGCAGGGTGAGCCGCTGTTGCTGATCCATGGCTTCCCGACCGCCAGTTGGGATTGGCATTATCTGTGGCAACCGCTGGCCCAGCGTTATCGGGTGATTGCCTGCGATATGCTCGGTTTTGGCGATTCGGCCAAACCGATCAATCACACCTACAGTTTGCTTGAGCAGGCGGATTTGCAGCAGGCGTTGCTCGCGCATCTGCAGATCGACCAGCCGGTGCATGTGCTCGCGCACGATTACGGTGACAGCGTTGCCCAGGAACTACTCGCCCGGCACTACGAAGACAAGATCGAAGTGGCCAGTTGTGTGTTTCTCAACGGTGGATTGTTCCCGGAAACCCATCGCCCGGTACTGATGCAGAAACTGCTGCTCAGCCCGTTGGGCTGGATGATTGGTCGGGCGTTTACTCGTGATGCTCTGGTGAAAAGCTTCCGGCAGATCTTCGGCCCGCAAACGCGGCCGAGCGAAAGTGAACTGGACGACTTCTGGAGCCTGGTCGACAGCAATCGCGGGCCACGGATCATGCACAAATTGATCAGCTACATTCCCGAACGCCGAGTGCAGCGGGATCGCTGGGTAACGGCGATGCAGCGCGGCGAGATTCCGTTGCGGGTGATCGATGGTGACGTCGATCCGATTTCCGGGGCGCACATGGTCGAGCGTTACTGCGAATTGATCCCCGACGCAGACACGGTGCTGTTGCCGGGCATCGGTCACTATCCACAGACCGAGGCGCCAGTGCAGGTGCTCAAGCACTACCTAGCGTTTCGTGAGCGTTTTGTGCTGCCGCCGCGCAAAGTCGCCTGCTCCTGAAAATCAAAAGATCGCAGCCTTTGGCAGCTCCTACACAAATCTAATGTAGGAGCTGCCGCAGGCTGCGATCTTTTGATCTTCACTATCCCCCAGCCTTATCGCGCACCATTCAGCCTCAGCCGTATTCATTGTGACCAAAAGCCCCGTGCCTGACACTCGGGATCACTACTGGTCTGCTGGAGTTGCTGCGATGAATGAGTCTGTGCGTTTCGAAGAAAAAGTCGTCATCGTCACCGGAGCGGGTGGTGGCCTCGGACGGGCTCATGCGCTGTTGTTCGCCAAACAGGGCGCCAAAGTGCTGGTCAACGACCTCGGCGGCTCGACTCAGGGCGAAGGCGCCAACGCCTCCGCCGCCGACCGCGTAGTGGCAGAGATTCGCGAAGCGGGCGGTACCGCCGAAGCCAACCACGACTCGGTCACCGACGGCGACAAACTGGTGCAGAACGCCCTCGATGTCTTCGGCCGTGTCGACGTCGTGGTCAACAACGCCGGGATCCTGCGCGACAAGACTTTCCACAAAATGGACGATGCCGACTGGGATCTGGTTTACCGCGTCCACGTCGAAGGCGCCTACAAAGTCACCCGCGCCGCGTGGCCGCACCTGCGCGAGCAAAACTACGGCCGGGTGATCTTCACCGCCTCGACCTCAGGCATCTACGGCAACTTCGGCCAGTCCAACTACGGCATGGCCAAACTGGGTCTCTACGGGTTGACCCGCACGCTGGCCATCGAAGGTCGCAAGAACAACATCCTCGTCAACGCCATCGCGCCAACCGGCGGCACGCGCATGACCGAGGGGCTGATTCCTCCGCAAGTGTTCGAGCAATTGAAGCCGGAGCTGGTCAGTCCGCTGGTGGTGTATCTGGCCAGCGAGCAATGCCAGGAAACCTCCGGACTGTTCGAAGTCGGTGGCGGCTGGATGGGCAAGGTGCGCTGGGAGCGCAGCCTCGGCGCCGGCTTCGACCCACGCGTGGGTTTCTCGCCGGAAGACGTGGCGGCGCACTGGCAGCAGATTTGCGATTTCGAAGGGGCGGCGCATCCGAAGGACAATATCGAGGCGCTGAAGGAAATGATGGCGAATTTGCAGAAGTATTCGCTTTGATCCCTGCGCATCAATAGACAGGATTCATCTGGATCCTGTCATCCCTCTGAAAACCTCTTCTGCACAAAATTCATTGCCCATAAAAAAGGCCGCTGCAAACGCAGCGGCCAAGGTAAGACGTTGGATCAAGGAGCTACAAATCAACGTCAGTGAACACCGGGGCGATAAACCGAAGTCTTCGATTCATCTGAAATCTGTCAGCAGTGGCCTGAGTTCTCAAGGGCCAGTGCTTGGTGCTTTGCGGCGTGTCCCGTGAAAGCGCGTTCAGAATAAGGTCTTGATCGCGTAGGAAAAATACCGATTCCGGACATGCACTGTTGCGGGGCATGCAACAGTCCCGTGATCCGATGTGCACCATGCGCTGCACTGATGATCCTCCATCCAGCCGATCCATGAACGGCGCAAAGCCCCGTCGCGCAAGGCCATTCATCCTTTCGAGCGACAACACGAATACCTCCTTGGTGCGCTTATCGACGCGGTTGCCCGGCAGTAGGGTGGGGCCTTCTGTCACTCACCGGGGAAGACGCATGACAACAAAAACAATGCGCGCCATCTTCACACCGCAGGCGCTGGCAGCCGCGGTGGCTTTGGGTTGCTGCGCCCAGGCGCAAGCGGTTGCGTTCAACATTGGCGAGATTGAAGGCACCTTCGACTCGTCGTTGTCGATCGGTGCGAGTTGGGGCATGCGCGATGCCGACAAGTCGCTGGTCGGCACGGTCAATGGTGGTACCGGGCAATCTTCGACTGGTGATGACGGGCGATTGAATTTCAAGAAGGGCGAGACCTTCTCGAAAATCTTCAAAGGTATTCACGACCTCGAACTCAAGTACGGCGACACCGGTGTCTTTGTGCGTGGCAAATACTGGTACGACTTTGAACTCAAGGACGAAGACCGCGAGTTCAAGCCGATCAGCGATAGCGGGCGCAAGGAAGGTGCCAAGTCCTCCGGTGCGCAGATTCTCGATGCATTCGTCTATCACAACTACTCCATCGCCGATCTGCCGGGCACTGTGCGTGCGGGCAAACAGGTGGTGAGCTGGGGCGAAAGTACTTTCATCGGCAACTCGATCAACAGCATCAACCCGATCGACGTCTCGGCGTTTCGTCGCCCTGGTGCGGAGATCAAGGAAGGTCTGATTCCGGTCAACATGTTGTTCGGCTCGCAAGGTCTGACCGATCAACTGACCGTCGAAGGTTTCTATCAACTGGAATGGGATCAGACCGTTCTCGACAACTGCGGCACCTTCTTCGGCGTCGATGTGGCGGCGGACGGGTGCAACAACGGCTACACCGTCGGCAACCCGGCGATCGCACCGTTTGTCCCGTTGACTCAGGCCTTTGGACAAGGCATTCAGGTGACTCGCGAAGGCGTGGTGATCCCGCGTAGCGGCGACCGCGATGCGCGGGATTCCGGGCAATGGGGCACGGCGTTGCGCTGGCTCGGTGATGACACTGAGTACGGTCTCTACTTCATGAACTACCACAGTCGTACGCCGACGGTAGGCACTACCACGGCCGGGCTTTCGACATTGGCGGCGTTGCCGGGCATGGTCGGTATCGCCAATGGCCTGGCACCCGGCAGCGGTTCCGGTCTGGCGCAGAGCGTGATGCTCGGACGCGGCCAGTACTACCTTGAGTATCCGGAAGACATTCGCCTGTACGGCGCGAGTTTTTCCACCACATTGCCCACCGGTACCGCGTGGACCGGCGAGATCAGCTACCGGCCGAATGCCCCGGTGCAGGTCAACACCAACGACCTGACGCTGGCGCTGCTCAATCCGATTGCCGGTGGCACTGCCTCACCGCTGGCTACCACGGCGGGGTCTGACAACAAGGGCTATCGGCGCAAGGAAGTCACGCAAATCCAGAGCACCCTCACGCACTTCTTCGATCAGGTCTGGGGCGCTCAGCGTTTGACCCTGGTCGGTGAAGCGGCGGTGGTGCGGGTCGGCGGCCTGGAGTCGCGCGACAAGCTGCGTTATGGCCGTGACTCGGTGTACGGCCAGTACGGTTTCGGCGGCGACACCGACGGTTTTGTCACCTCGACCTCTTGGGGCTACCGCGCCCGGGCGATCCTCGATTACGCCAACGTGATCGGCGGGATCAACCTCAAACCCAACCTGTCGTGGTCGCACGACGTCGCTGGTTACGGGCCCAACGGTCTGTTCAACGAAGGCGCGAAAGCGATCAGCCTCGGCGTCGATGCCGACTACCGCAACACCTACACCGCGAGCCTCAGTTACACCGACTTTTTCGGTGGCGACTACAACGTCCTCGAAGACCGTGACTTCGTGGCCTTGAGCTTCGGCGTGAACTTCTGATCTGCCCGAGAAGGATGACTGCAATGCGCAAAAAAATTCTGCAATGTGGCGTGCTGGCCCTGAGTCTGCTGGCGGCCAATGTAATGGCGGCGGTGTCGCCGGACGAGGCCAACAAGCTCGGCACCAGCCTGACCCCGCTGGGGGCCGAGAAGGCTGGCAACGCTGACGGTTCGATTCCGGCATGGACCGGCGGCATCCCGAAAAATGCTGCAGCGGTGGACAGCAAAGGCTTTCTCGCTGACCCGTTCGCCAATGAAAAACCGTTGTTCACCATCACTGCGGCCAACGTCGACAAGTACAAGGACAAGCTCTCCGACGGTCAGGTGGCGATGTTCAAACGTTACCCGGAAACTTACAAGATCCCGGTTTACCCGACCCACCGTACGGTGGCCGTGCCGGCGGAAATCTACGAATCAGCCAAGCGTAGCGCGCTCAACGTGACCACCATCAACGATGGGAACGGCCTGGCCAATTTCACCGGCAATCGCTACTACGCGTTCCCGATTCCGAAGAACGGCGTCGAGGTATTGTGGAACCACATCACCCGTTACCACGGCGGCAACGTCAGGCGCATCATCACCCAGGTGACCCCGCAGACCAACGGCAGCTACACGCCGATCCGCTTCGAAGAAGAGATCGCCGTGCCGCAACTGATCAAGGATATCGACCCGGAAAAAGCCGCCAACGTGCTGACCTTCTTCAAGCAGTCGGTGACTGCGCCAGCGCGTCTGGCCGGTAACGTATTGCTGGTACACGAGACCCTCGATCAGGTGAAGGAACCGCGCCTGGCGTGGATCTACAACGCCGGTCAGCGCCGCGTGCGTCGTGCGCCGCAAGTAGCCTATGACGGTCCGGGCACCGCCGCCGATGGCCTGCGTACCTCGGATAACTTCGACATGTTCTCCGGCGCACCGGATCGATACGACTGGAAACTGGTCGGCAAAAAGGAAATGTACATTCCGTACAACAGCTACAAACTCGATTCGCCGAGTCTCAAGTACGACGACATCGTCAAGGCGGGGCACATCAATCAGGACCTGACGCGCTATGAGTTACACCGGGTCTGGGAAGTGATCGGCACCGTCAAACCGAATGAGCGGCATATCTACGCCAAGCGCCACATGTATATCGACGAGGACAGTTGGCAGGTGGCGCTGGCTGACCACTATGACGGTCGCGGACAGCTGTGGCGCGTCGCCGAAGGTCACTCTGAATATCACTACGAGCATCAGGCACAGGCTTACACACTCGAAGCGCTCTACGACATCATCGCCGGTCGCTACATTGCCCTGGGGATGAAGAACGAAGAGAAGCACAGTTATATATTCGACTTCGAAGCCAAGGCTGCCGACTACACCCCAGCGGCCTTGCGTGCAGAGGGTGTGCGGTAACGGTTCTGATACATCAGTGGACAAAAGGCGACCGCTCGGTCGCCTTTTTTATGGCTGCCAATCAGCGCGCTGAATACTCGTCAACAAGTCCATGGGAGAGGGCTAGGGTGAAGGCACAACGATAAAAAGGCTCACCCGATGACCGCCATGACTGCCTGTCTGGATCGCCCCGGATTTCTGCCCAGACTTTCTTCTCATCATCAGCCTCGCCCTCGCTTGAGCGAGCCACTGCTTGAGTCGGTGGCGCGGGTCAGGTTGATCTGCGCACCTGCCGGCAGTGGCAAGAGTGCGCTGCTTGCCGAGTGCCTGCTGCAGGCACCGCCACGCTGCGAAGTAGGTTGGTTGCCGCTGGCGGGCGCGGCATTGAGTACCAGTGACTTTTGTCTGCGCCTGGCGCAGGCGTTGGGACTGGTCGAAGCAACGGAGTCCGCTCTGGTCACTGCGCTGAGTCGCTGGTCGAGGCCGACCTGGCTGTTTATCGATGACTACTGCCGTTTGCCGGATCCGTCGCTGGACGCGCTGCTTGATCGGTTATTGACGGTCAGCAGTCCCGCGTGTGTCTGGTGGATCGGCGCGCGTAGACGTCCGCAATGCAACTGGCCCCGTCTGCTGCTCGATGATGAACTGTACGAGTGCGAAAGCCCGACGCTGGCGCTCACCCAAACAGAAATCGCCCATGCGCTGAAGCACTTGCCCGCCGAGCAGGCGAGGGACGTGGCTGCGCGAATCTACCAGCGAACCGCTGGCTGGTGTGCCGGCGTCCGCATGGCGCTATTGCGCAAATGCGATTGGTCGCAGACAACTGAACCACAGCAACGCGTCGATACGCTGCTCGATTACCTGCAACATGAACTCTTCAGTGGCCTCACGCCGGAACTCATCGAAGTCTGGCGCGTGCTTGCACAAATGCCGCGCTTCAATGCGCAACTATGCGAGCATTTGTTCGGCGCCGGGGAGGGGGCTGTACACCTGCGTACATTGCAAATGCTTGGCTGCTTTATTGAGCCTTGGAATGATTCCGGGGACTGGTTGCACATCTTCCCGCCACTGTCCCGCGTCGTGTGCGAGAAGCAATTACCGTCGCGCTGCACATGGCATCGACGTGCCTGTCAGTGGTTCAGTGCCGCACGGGATTGGCGCTCGGCATTTGAACAGGCGTTATTGGCAGAAGAATATGAAGCGGCAGTCAGCCTGCTGCAGCACTTTGGTTTCGAGCAGTTGTTTGAAGAGCAAACGGTCGTGTTATTGGTGCGATTGCACGAGCAACAAGGTGGGGAGTTGACCCTGAGCACTCCGCAACTGGTCGAGCTGATTACCGCTGCGTTGCTCTTTGCCGGTCGTTTTGAACAGGCAGCGAAATGCATCGGGCACCTGGGGGTATTCATTCCCCAGCCTTCGCCAGCGCTTGAGCGGCAGTTGATTTCGCGTTGGCAAACGTTGCAAGGCTGGTTACTGCATCTGGAAGGGCGAATGGTGGCCGCTCATGAACACTTTTCGCAAGCGCTGGAAGTACTCGATCCCGATAAGTGGATCGCTCGGGTGATGTGTCTGTCAGGGTTGACCCAACAGGCTCTGTTGCGCGGGGAACTGGATTTGGCCCACACGCTGAATCGCCAGGCGCTGTGTCTGGCGCGGGCGCAAGGTTCGCTGGTTGTCGAAGCTCTGCTTGAACTCGATCACGGGCAACTACTCGAGCAGCGCGGCGCGGCGCCTCGGGCTGAAAGTCTGCTGGCGAGCGTGCATGATTTGCTCGCCCGGCAGTCGAACCGCCTGAGTCCTTTGCTGGGGCGAATAGCCTTGCGCCGTGGGCGCATCGCACTGAGTCAGGGTCAGGATGCCTCGGCGGCTGTGTTTTTTCAGTCGGGGCTGGACGATTGCAAGCGCAATCAAGACAAGCGGGTGTTGTATGGCTATCTGGGATTGGCGCAGCTGGCCGCCAATGAGGCGGATTATCAAAAGGCATTCGTATGGCTGCGTGACGCGGAGCGTCTGATGCAACAAAGGTTGATTCCGGAAACAGTGTACCGGGGCGTGCTGTTGCAAGTCAGCAGCCTGTTCTGGTTACAGCAGGGACGTCCCGAACTGGTATGCGAGGCCATGACACGTCTGCTGCGACACTACCAAGGACCGAATGCTTTGCAAGCGCCACCCGCGACACTTGAGTTGATTCCACGCATTGAATACTTGTTGATCCTTGCGCAAGTTGGCTTGCGCAAAGCGCACAATCCGCTCGGCCGCCTCCAGCTTTTGCTGGAGGCGGCGCAACAACGCAAAATGTTGTGGCTGGAAACCGACCTTCATCTGGTGTTGGCCGAATCTGCCTACATTCAAGGCGATCTGACTTCGGCACGTCGTCACTTGCAGAAGGGGTTGGAAATGTCCAGTCACCATGGTTTGCACCAGGCATTAAATGAACTGAAACTGCGTCAACCTGATTTGTTGAGTACATTCAATAACAAGGTCGTCGAATCGTCTGGTAACAAGGCCATAAGTGACAGCGGTCTGCTCAGTCTACGAGAGTTGGAAGTTTTAGGTCTGATTGCCAAGGGATACTCAAATCAACAAATTGCGGATCAACTGTTTATTTCTCTGCATACGGTAAAGACGCACGCCAGACGCATACACGGGAAGTTAGGTGTTGCGCGACGAACTCAGGCCGTGGCGAGTGCCAAGTCAATGGGTATGGTGTTTTAGTGTTTTTTTATTTGTGTTCTTTAGGGAGTAAGTGGCTGCGCTTCTTGTGATGAGTTTCTTGAGTGTAAGTGTCAATGTCTGGTGGTTGGCGCGTTTAAGTTTCTGGAGATGTCGGTATGGGTAAATAAGTAATTCGTATTGTTTGTGCGGAATGTTCAATTTTACTCGAGTACAAGATTGGAAAAGTATTCCGAGTGTCTTTTCGAGAACTTCCTGGTTTAGTTTGAATTGGCGAAGCAAATGTCATTTGGATATTTGTAAGTTCAGACTGAAAAGGTTTTTTGCAATGGAAGTTCGTAATCTTGAGGATACCGGGTTCACGGGATTGGGTGAGGCACTGGCCGCACTGTCGGATCACTTGAAGGGCATGCCTGTATTTGATTTTATCTTGCGTGTTTGTCTAAAGCGTGCACTTGACGAATTCGCGCCAGGCGTTGATGACCGTCTTGTCAATATTAATGTTCGTAGCAATGTCAAACTGAAGCAAATGGAACCGGTAGGCGGCTTGTTTCAAGTTTTGAATGACTGCCTTCAGCGCGGCAGGGCGCCAACATACGATGCACAGTATTACGCGATTTATGATCGCCCGCTTTCTACCGATTATCGAGATATCTATTCTGCGGTCTCTCTGGCGGCTGTGGAGAAGTTGCTGCTGCATCTGTTTCGAAAATTGCCGGACTACTATGTTGCGGCGCTGCAAGAGTACTGGGCGGGAAAAGACGAAAGTTATGGACGGTTTTCCCTTTCGCGAAAAATGACCCTGAGCGAGCTTCAAGCCAGTCTCTTTCTGCATGAGCTTGAGGTGCTTTCTAATGAGGGCGGTATTAGCCGGGCCGAACTTCAGCGTATCCGTTTTATGATTCAGCCGGGTTCGCGTGGGGAGTGGTATGGCGTATTTATCGGCAGTCGAGGAGACGCTTATAGCGAGCAACGTTCAATGTTCGCCATCCCACTCGAAGCGCCAGTCATGAATGAGCTCGTTCCGCGGGCCGATACAGCGATAGTGCTCTATTCCCCGACCCATGGAGTCGAAAAGTTCTCCTCCTCTGCTGAGTTGCATCAGACGCTGGAGCAACGCTTGATGTCAGGTGACAGTCGTGAGGTTTTCTTGCAGTCACTTGCGATCAATGAGCGAGAAAATTTCCCGACGCTACCTGAGTTCCGTTACTTGAAAGTTGAGGCCGATCTGTTTGCACGCGTCAGCGATAACGGGATTGAGAAGTCCTGTGGTGATGTTGTGAAACAGCTGGCCCGGTTCGCTGATCCGGATTCGGATTCGGATTTTGCTTCGGTAGTCGCGTCGGTGACCTCTGCTCAGGCTCTACCGGATATTCCTGGCCAGGCGAAGGCTCGCCAGGTAGCACTTCTGCGAAGAGCGCAAAAAAACAGGTGGCCGGCCTGGTTGAAAAATGCCGGTTCGACGAATCAGGAGATTTATGAGGCATTGCAACAGCGCCTGCTGGAAAGTGAGGTTCAATACCATGAACTGACCAAGGGGTTCGCATCGCTCAAGGACTTTGCAAAAAATGAAGTGGAAGAATTCATTTCGCCGGGTAAGGACGTTCGGATTGACCCCGATAGCGTCTTCGTCAATGTTCGACATTTATTGAAAGTAACAAACGGCCAACAGATTGAGACACGGGAGCGCAAAACGCTCACCCAGGCGTTCATGTACGGCGTACATGATCAAGAAGGTCAGTATGAGATTGCTGTGGAAAATCAGCCTTACAATCCCAAACTAACGCCTTCGAATCTGATCAATTCGATCATTTCGCTGAATGTACGGAACCGTTATAACGACGTGCGGCAAGCGGTCTATTCCAGGCGTGAAGTTTTAGAAGCGCTTCGAGATCTGGAAGGCAAGAGGACGGCGCTGTCGATATTTAGCGCGGTGCTGCAGAAACATTTGACTTCGCCTGCCAATGACATGGTCAATCGCTATAATCTTGGTGATTTGTCTTTTATGTCCGGAGAGATCAAACTCGGTCAGCAGTATCAAGCATTCAAGGATTTAAGGTATTTTACAAGAAAGCTTGATCGAGAAGGTTTCATCGTGTTGTATGCGCCGGGTTTTCCATCCGGACAAGAGTGGTTTGAGTTTCTCACTCCCAAACAGTTAAGGAATAAGTTATTAGAATGGGTTCAGGATGATGAAAGTTGGGAGTATTTGAAGTCTCAGGCCGTTATGTCTGATGTAACCAGAATGGTGGCTGAAGTCACAGGAGATAGTTGGGCTCCACGGTGGATTGGCCAGTTGAGCTTTGAGTTCCCTTTTGCTACTGAAGACTATCCGCTGGAAAATGCGGTAAAAAATATCCTCAGCTGGGAAACCAAGCAGATAGAAGCCTACACTCCTCAATGGTTCAGAAAAGCCTCGCTGGAGGAACAAGGGTTATCTGTTCGATTGCATACAGAGTTCAAAGCTATTCAGAACGTTGCAAAAGACGATCTGAAAATCGTGCCTTTCAAGGAGTTTTCTCGTGATCTGGTGATGAAGACATTCACCCGATATTGGGAGCTTAAGGGACTTAAAGTTCCTGTCTTCGATCCGAATGATGTAATGGTCAAAATTCATAATGTTCCAGAAATGACGCTCACTAATCTGTTCATTCAGTGGCAGATTTGGCGTAGTGATGTCACGGTTTTTGAAAAAATCGTGAGTGCCGTCGTTCCAGGCGTTTCCATAGCAATAAATGAGTTGAGAGATTATCTTCGAACTGCCAGATTCAGCGGTGCCGGTGTAGTACGGGCATTAAATGTACAGGTCATCAATGATCTTATCGATTTGAAACCCGGTGAACATTACGAGGTGTATCTTGAAAAACAATTCATCTCGAACCCACGTCGGGTTCTGAAGGAAGTTTTTTACCGAGAGTTGAAGCAGAACGAAATGCTCACCGCAGCCCTGGCCCAGAAAATCCGGCGCACGATATCCAGTGAGGATTTCAATTGGCTGAAAACGCTTATTGAAGGTCTTGATAGCAACATCCGCTGGGGCGGGTATACAAGCGTACCAAACGTGGGCGTTTATCATTTCACCTTGGAAGGCAAAAGAATTCACGGTGCTTATGTTCTTAGTCGCCAATTTAACGGGCGTCTGCAGTCTGTTGTCTACGTACCGGGGACCCATGACGGGAATGATTTCTTCCCGGTCGAACAATTGTCGGCGCGGCTTAAAAGTTCCGCCTTTAAAAGCCATGTTTTACGAATGGTCAGTCTTGAGGATCAAAAGGCGGTCAAGAAACTCACATCCAAGTACGATTTCGGGGGGGCGCCCGAAGCACTACCCAGGCTGTACAACGCCTACAAGGTGGGCAACGAGTTCAAAGACGAATACGAGGCCATGATCAAGCGTTTCAGGGCTGACGTGGATTATCAAACCACCAGCACTTGGGAGGCGGTCTGGGTCGATGCCAAGATTCTGATCGGTATCGCTTTGGATGTTGTCTCGTTGTTTGTGCCTCCGGTAGGGGCGGTAGTGAGTGTGCTGCGAATCGCCTACACGATCGTTGAGGGCATTTCTGCCTCGCTGGACGGCGATAAGGCATTAGCCAATGCTTACTTTGCCAGTGCCTGGAGGGCGGCCATCATGTTTTATATCGGCAATATCGCCGGAGTCGGCAACTCTGTCAGCGCGATCGGACTGTTGTCTCGGGTCAATGATTACGCAGACCTGCTCTCGGCGGTAACCGGTGTCCCTGTTGGTATCAGTTATGTCAGTGCAGTTGCCGTCCCGCCTCACAGGGTGGAAAGCACCACGCGACTGATCGGTTGATCCATTAATCGAGGCGCCGGCTACCCGTTCAGGACGCAGGCGTTTCGAATCCCATGCGCCAACTCACGGCCCGTGTCGCCGCCAGCAAGCGCTGCGCCGCCGGGCCGTTTTCGTCGGCGTGGAACAGTGAGGTCGGGCCAACGATGGTCAACACGGCGGCGACCTGGCCAACGGCGTTGAACACCGGGGCGGACAACGCATCCACACCCGGCATCAGCAAACCATGCACATGGTGCAGACCGCGTTCGCGGATCTGTTCGCACAGCGTTGCATACGTCTTCTCGTCCTTCAGCGGATGATCGGCAGCGGCGATCTCCTGCTCGCGCAACTCACCGGTTTCCCGATGCGGCAGATAGGCACTGAACACCAGACCCGTCGATGAACTGAGCAGCGGCAACACTGAACCCAATTGCGTCACCACCGTCACCGCACGCACCGCCGGTTCGATGTGCACCACAGTCGCGCCCTGATTGCCCCACACCGCCAAAAAGCAGGTTTCGTTGAGTTCGTCGCGCAGTTCGGCCAACGGCAGGGCGGCGACTTTCAGCACGTCCATACTGTTGAGGGCGGCCAAGCCCACGCGCAACGCTTCACGGCCGAGACCGTAATGGTTGGTGGCGGCGTTCTGCTCGGCAAAACCCGAGGCAATCAACGCCTGTAGATAGCGATGCACTTTGCTCGCCGGCATCTGCACATGTTCGGCCAGCCGCGACAACGAAGTCGACGGCGACAACTCGGCCAGAGCCTTGAGGATGTCGGTGCCGACTTCGGCGGAGCGGACTTTCTGTTTGCCGTTGCTGTCGCTGGTTTTTTCCATGGTGCGGCCGGGTTCCGAAACGAATGGGCGTCTTTATAGCTTGACGCTGGATAGCGAGCAAATTACGTTATGCGTAATCGAATTACGATAATAACAACCCCGGCGTGCCGAAACCTCTGAGCCAGAGCGATGGGCCACTGCCGACTCCCTGTTCAGGAGGCTCCATGAACCTCGATTCAACCGCGCAGGCCTTGGCTTATCAGTCCGGTTTCGGCAACGAATTCAGCACTGAAGCGTTGCCCGGCGCGCTGCCGGTCGGCCAGAACTCGCCGCAAAAAGCTCCGTACGGCCTCTATACCGAATTGTTTTCCGGTACCGCGTTCACCATGACCCGCAGTGAAGCGCGGCGCACCTGGATGTACCGGATTCAGCCGTCGGCCAACCACCCGGCCTTCGTCAAACTGGAGCGGCAACTGGCGGGCGGTCCGTTGGGTGAAGTGACCCCCAATCGCCTGCGCTGGAATCCGCTGGAGATCCCGGCCGAGCCGACCGATTTCATCGACGGCCTGGTGAGCATGGTCGCCAACGCTGGCGCCGAAAAGCCGTCCGGTATCAGCATTTACAACTATGCCGCCAACCGTTCGATGGAGCGCGTATTCTTCAACGCCGACGGTGAACTGCTGCTGGTGCCGCAACTCGGGCGTCTGCGCATTGCTACCGAATTGGGTGTGCTGGAAGTGGCGCCGCTGGAAATCGTCGTGCTGCCACGTGGCCTGAAATTCCGCGTTGAATTGCTCGACCCGCAAGCCCGCGGTTACGTCGCCGAGAACCACGGCGCACCGCTGCGCCTGCCGGATCTGGGGCCGATCGGCAGCAACGGTCTGGCCAATCCGCGCGACTTCCTGACGCCGGTCGCCGCTTACGAAAACCTGCAGCAACCGACCACGCTGGTGCAGAAGTTCCTCGGCCAATTGTGGGCCACCGAACTCAATCACTCGCCGTTGAACGTAGTCGCCTGGCACGGCAACAACGTGCCGTACAAATATGATCTGCGCCGTTTCAACACCATCGGTACGGTGAGTTTCGATCACCCGGACCCGTCGATTTTCACCGTATTGACCTCGCCGACCAGCGTGCACGGTCTGGCCAACCTCGATTTCGTGATCTTCCCGCCGCGCTGGATGGTCGCCGAAAACACCTTCAGGCCACCATGGTTCCACCGCAACCTGATGAACGAATTCATGGGCCTGATCCAGGGCGAATATGACGCCAAGGCTGAAGGTTTTGTGCCCGGCGGTGCCTCGCTGCACAGCTGCATGAGCGCCCACGGCCCGGATGGCGAGACCTGCACCAAAGCGATCAACGCCGAACTCAAACCGGCGAAAATCGATAACACCATGGCCTTCATGTTCGAGACCAGTCAGGTGCTGCGCCCAAGCCGTTTCGCCCTCGACTGCCCGCAACTGCAATCCACTTACGACGCTTGCTGGGCCACTCTGCCCGCGACGTTCGACCCGACCCGGAGATAACCCATGACGCAGAATTCCATCACCCGCAGCTGGGTTGTATCGGCCAATGGCCACGCTGATTTCCCGCTGCAGAACCTGCCGCTCGGTGTGTTCAGCAGCAACGATGCGGCGCCGCGCGCTGGCGTGGCGATTGGCGAACACATCTTCGATCTGCAAGTGGCGCTGGAAGCCGGGCTGTTCGACGGTGTCGCGCGCAGTGCGGTCGAAGCCATGGACGGCGGCCAGTTGAACGCGTTCTTCGAACTCGGTCGCGAAGCACGTGTGGCGCTGCGCACACGCCTGCTGGAACTGTTCAGCGAAGGCAGCACTCACCGTGGCAACATCGAAGCCCAAGGCGCGAAACTGCTGCCACTGGCCGCCGATTGCCAGTTGCATCTGCCGGCGCGCATCAGCGATTACACCGATTTCTATGTCGGCATTGAACACGCACAAAACGTCGGCAAACTGTTCCGTCCGGATAACCCGCTGCTGCCGAACTACAAGCACGTGCCGATCGGTTATCACGGTCGCGCTTCCACTGTGCGCGCCTCCGGCACCGACGTGCGTCGTCCGAAAGGCCAGACCTTGCCAGCCGGTCAGACCGAGCCGACGTTTGGCCCGTGCGCACGCCTGGACTATGAGCTGGAACTGGGCATCTGGATCGGCCAGGGCAACGAGATGGGCGATTCGATCGCCATCGGTGACGCCGCTGATCATATCGCCGGTTTCTGCCTGCTCAACGATTGGTCGGCACGCGATATCCAGGCTTGGGAATACCAGCCGCTGGGGCCGTTCCTGTCGAAAAGCTTTATCACCAGCGTCTCGCCATGGGTTGTAACTGCTGAAGCCTTGGAACCGTTCCGCACCGCGCAACCGAAGCGTCCTGAAGGTGATCCGCAGCCGCTACCGTACCTGTTCGACAAACGCGATCAGGACGGCGGTGCCTTCGACATCGAACTGGAAGTGTTGCTGCTGACCGAAACCATGCGCGAGCAGAACCTGCCGGCCCATCGCCTGACCCTGAGCAACACGCGCTACATGTACTGGACCGTCGCGCAAATGGTCGCGCACCACAGCGTCAACGGTTGCCAGTTGCAGGCCGGTGACCTGTTCGGTTCGGGCACCTTGTCCGGCCCTGAAAACGGTCAGTTCGGCAGCCTGCTGGAAATCACCGAGGGCGGTAAAAAACCGATCGAACTGGCCACTGGCGAGGTGCGTAAATTCCTCGAGGACGGTGACGAAATCATTCTGCGCGCACGTTGTGCCCGTGATGGTTTTGCTTCGATCGGATTCGGCGAGTGCCGTGGCAAAGTGCTGGCGGCGCGCTGACAGGAGCGGCTCATGGACCTCTATACCTATTACCGTTCCACTTCGTCGTACCGGGTGCGGATCGCGCTGGCATTAAAGGGGCTCGACTATCAGGCGCTGCCGGTCAACCTGATCGCACCGCCGGGTGGCGAGCATAGGCAAGCGGCGTACCTGGCGATCAACCCGCAAGGGCGAGTGCCGGCGCTGCGCACTGACGAAGGCGGTTTGCTGATTCAGTCGCCGGCGATCATCGAGTATCTGGAGGAGCGTTATCCACAGGTGCCGTTGCTGCCTGAGGATCTGCTCGCCCGCGCGCAGGTGCGCGGTGTGGCGGCGGTGATCGGTTGCGATGTACATCCGCTGCACAACGTCAGTGTGCTTAATCGCCTGCGCCAATTGGGGCAGGACGAGCCACAGGTGGTCGAGTGGATCAGTCACTGGATCAGCCAAGGGCTGGCGACGGTGGAGCAGTTGATTGGCGACGAGGGTTTCTGTTTTGGTGAGTGGCCGTGCGTGGCGGATGTGTACCTGATTCCGCAGTTGTATGCGGCTGAGCGGTTCAACGTCAGCCTTGAGGCGTATGCGAAAATTCGTCGGGTCGCCGCATTGGCGGCTGAACATCCAGCGTTCATCAAGGCTCATCCTGCCAACCAGCCAGACACCCCATAACCCTGTAGGAGTGAGCCTGCTCGCGATGAGGGAGTGTCAGTCACTGATGTTCTGACTGAACCACCGCTATCGCGAGCAGGCTCACTCCTACAAGGGAATATCGCCATTCGCATAATCATAAAAACAAAACAGGTACCTTGCGATGCACAACCAGATTGCCAGCTTTCGCGCGGCACTCGACGCCCGTCCTGTGTCCCGCTATCAGTGGTTGCTCTTGATCCTGCTCGCCTTGCTGCTGGTCACCGACGGCTATGACGCCCAGGTGCTCGGTTATGTGGTGCCCGCGCTGGCGCAGGACTGGGGGCTGGAAAAGCCGGCGTTCGGGCCGGTTTTCAGTGCCAACTTGCTTGGCCTGACCATTGGTTCATTGGCGGTCACGCCGCTGGCTGACCGCTTTGGCGTGCGACGGATCCTGCTCGCCTGCGTACTGATCTACGCCACGCTGACCGTGCTGATGGTCTTCGCCGATTCGCTGAACACACTGATGATCGCGCGCTTCATCTGCGGCATCGGCATGGGCGGCGCGATGCCCAGTGCCATGGCGTTGATGTCGGAATACTCGCCACCGCGTTTACGCACCTTGATGGTGACGCTGGCGGCCTGTGGCTTTTCATTCGGTGGGGCAGCCGGTGGTTTCGTCGCCGCAGGGTTCATCGACCAATTCGGTTGGCAAGCGGTGTTCCTCGCCGGTGGCGTCACGCCGTTGCTGCTGTTTCCGTTTCTCTGGTGGATGCTGCCGGAGTCGCTGCCACGCCTGTTGCGTGATGCACCGCCGTATGTACGACTGCGCAAAGTTACCGCAAGGATGCTGCCGGATTGGCAACCGCCCGTTGCCAGTGTCGAGCAGAACGAGCGCGAGCAGGGCAGCAAACTGACCGTGGTCGAGTTGTTCCGCAACGGCTACGCGCGGCCGACCTTGCTGATCTGGGCGACTTTTTTCGTCAGCCTGATTCTGCTGTATTTCATGATCAGCTGGCTGCCCACGCTGCTGCTGGAAAGTGGTCTGAAACTCAACGAGGCGAATCTGGTGACGTCGATGTTCCTGTTCGCCGGTACCCTGGGTGCGATCTGCATGGCGTGGTTCGCCGACCGCTTGAAGCGCAAGGTGCGGTTGTTGTCCGGCGTGTTGGCGGGCGCAGCGCTGTGCACGATTCTGCTGGGGCTCAATCACGACAATCCGCGTTATCTGGTGGCCTGCGTCTTCGCCGCCGGGTTCTGCATCATCGGCGGGCAACTGACGCTGAATGCGTTTGCCAGTAACTTCTACCCGGCGCATGTGCGCGCGACGGGCACCGGTTGGGCATTGGGCGTGGGGCGCTTCGGTTCGATTCTCGGGCCGCTGTTCGGCAGCCTGTTGTTGGCAATGCACATTCCGGTCGAACAGATTTTCTTCTTCTGTGCGATCCCGGCGGTGATTGCCGCACTGCTGATCATCCAGGTGCGTTCGCCCTCCGAAGGCAGTTCGGCTGTTGGAGTGGGGATGTCTGTCAAATCCTGAGTAAAAGATCGCAGCCTTCGGCAGCTCCTACAGGGAAATACATAATTCAATGTAGGAGCTGCCGAAGGCTGCGATCTTTTGCTTTTAATGGACGACTGAGTTGGGCGGCAGGTGGCCGAGTCGTTCGGTCAGGCGCAGTCGCTGGATCGGATCGTCGCTGAGCAGCAAGGCGTGCTCCAGATCGAAGCGCTCGGCATTCGGGCAGTCGAGCCGCTGATACAGACTGGCCCGGGCCAGATAATCGGCGGCGCCAGCGTCGCCCAGTTCGAGCACACGTTCGGCGTCGATCAGCGCGGCAATGAAGTCATCATGCGTCAGGTGCAACTGCCGCAGGTTGCGTGACAGCCGCTGCAGCATCTGCACGGGCGTCGCCGTAGCCAAGTGCTCGGCGTTGAGCTTCATGTTTGGCCCATATTGGCGCTGCAAGAGCTCACGACAATCGTTGGGGTACAAGCGTCGCCCGCCGCACGGATCAAGGAGATGATCGGCACCGGGCACCTTCAACAGGAAGTGCCCGGGGAAGTTGACGCCTACCAGCGGAATCTCCAGGCCGCGCGCCAGCTCAAGCGCAATCAACGCCAGCGCCAAAGGCTGGCCGCGATGGGTTTGCAAGACTTTATGCAACAACGCCGCCTGCGGACGCAGCGGCAGAAAATCGTCCTGGGCAAAGCCCAATTCAATCATGCGCCGTAACAGCGGCTGTGCCAGCTCGCTCACCGGCAGCATCGGCAAGCCGTAACTGACCCGCTGTTGCAGCTCCTTGAAGTCTTGCAGGAGTGCCGCTGGATCCACGTCTTTTTCGTGTTCAGCCGCCATCCACAGCGCAGCTTCCAACAGCGCAGGCGGTGAACGGTGCAGGCATTCGAAAAAACGTTGGCGCGGACTCATTGAAATCTCCGGGGAATGCCTCGTTTTAGCCCCGTCTGCGAGATTCGTCCAGTGCCCTGCAGCGCAGGTTCGGGGTTATGCCGCAAAGCCGTTGTCCCAGCAGGTGCTTATTCCGGTGCGCTCCAGCAATTTTCAGGCGCAGGCCTATACTGGCGTTCTACAAGAAGTGATTCGGGAGCCCAACGATGTTTGCGCTCATGCAAAGCACTCGCCTGGAATCGCTGCACCTTAGCGTTGACCCGGTCACCGGGTTGAAGGCGGTCATTGCCATCCATAACAGTCGCCTCGGCCCAGCCTTGGGCGGATGTCGTTATCTTGCCTATCCCAATGACGAATCTGCCGTCGAGGACGCCATTCGCCTGGCCCAAGGCATGAGTTACAAGGCCGCGTTGGCGGGGCTGCCGCAGGGCGGTGGTGTTGCAGTGATCGTGCGTCCGGTGCACGTGGAAAACCGTGGCGCGCTGTTCGAAGCCTTTGGCCGCTGCATCGATCAGCTCGACGGTCGCTATATCACCGCGATCGACAGCGGTACCTCGGTGGCGGACATGGATTGCATCGCCCAGCAGACCCAGCATGTCACCAGCACCACGTCTGCCGGCGATCCGGCACCGCACGCGGCGATGGGCGTGTTCACCGGCATTCGCGCGACGGCCATGGCACGGTTGGGCAGCGATAACCTCGAAGGCTTGCGCATCGCGATTCAGGGCTTGGGCAATGTCGGTTATGCATTGGCCGAGCAGCTGCACGCCGCCGGGGCTGAACTGCTGGTCAGCGATATTGACCACGGCAAGGTGCAACTGGCGATGGAGCAACTCAACGCGCATCCAATCGCCAACGACGCGTTACTCAGCACCCCGTGCGACATTCTTGCACCGTGTGGTCTGGGCGGAGTTCTGAACAGCCACAGCGTCACGCAACTGCGGTGTTCGGCCGTGGCGGGTTCGGCGAACAATCAACTGACGCATCTGGATGTCGCCGATCAACTGGAGCGGCGCGGGATTCTGTATGCGCCGGATTATGTGATCAATGCCGGTGGTTTGATCTACGTTTCGCTCAAGCATCGCGGCGAAGAATTGACCACCATTACCGCGCATCTGTCGAAGATCAGTTCGCGGTTGACCGAGGTGTTCGGCCATGCGCAGGCGGAAAAACGTTCGCCGGCGCGGGTGGCCGATGAGTTGGCGGAGAAAGTTTTGTATCGCTGAAACGCAAAAGATCGCAGCCTTCGGCAGCTCCTACATTTGGAATATTTATCCCTGTAGGAGCTGCCGAAGGCTGCGATCTTTTGATGTGGCGCTGATTACTTCGGCGCTTTTGCCGCTTTAGCAGGCTTGGCCGGCGCTTCAGCTGCCTCCACCACCTCAGCTTGTTCAGCAGCCTCGGCCGGAGCGTTGAGCAGTTCGGACAGTGCATCCGGCTGGCTCTTGAACGCCCGGGCGAACACATCGCGATTCTTCGCCATGTAGATCCCGGCTTCTTCCACTTGCTGTTCAGTCAGGGACGGAACGGCTTTTTGCAGGACATCGGCCAGATATTCGGCCAGTTCGAGCATTTTGTCATGACGGTCAGCTTCGGCTTTATCCATGAACAAGCGCTCCAGATCTCGGCTGCTGCGGTATACCACTTCGACGGCCATTCACCACCTCACATGCCTTCACATTAAGTTGTCTTGACGACTACTGTATCCATATACAGCGAAAAGGATAAGCGAATCCCTGCGCCATGGGTAGTGGCTTTTCAATGTAGACCGGATTTCGGGTTTGTCAGGGAGACCGTGTCGCTGCATTCGCGAGCAGGCTCGCCCACAAAAGCACAGCGGTGCGACCAAACGCCACGGCGCGGGTTTGACGGCGTCTCGCCATGATGGCGTGGCCTCTTTTCTGCATGAAAACGGTTACGTGCAGAAAACCGTCACGTCCAACACGCATCATCCGCTCGCATTCGAGCTAAGGAACATCATCGTGAAAATAAACTGGGCCGAGAAACTGCGGCAAAACGTGCATCAACTGGCCGAGTCCCTGGGCAACCTGTTCGTCGAGACCTTCCACTATCTGGCGTTGTTCGCCATCGGTGCGGTAACGGCGTGGGCGGCGGTGATGGAGTTTCTCGGGATGCTCGAGGAAGGCCACATCAAGATCGATGACATTCTGTTGCTGTTCATCTATCTCGAGCTGGGAGCGATGGTCGGGATTTACTTCAAGACCAACCACATGCCGGTGCGCTTTCTGATCTATGTGGCGATCACCGCGCTGACCCGTCTGCTGATCTCCAATGTCTCGCACCACAACCCGCCGGACATGGGCATCATTTACCTGTGCGGCGGGATTCTGCTGCTGGCGCTGGCGATTCTGGTGGTGCGTTACGCTTCGTCGCAATTTCCGTCGGTGAAGATCGAAAAACCACAGCGCACGCTGGGCACGGGTTCCAGCGAACATCCTGAAGTCGAGAAGGGTGAGCTTTAAAGCCCGGCCGCCGGTCGTGGCTGACCGATGACGCGTGGCGGTGGCGGCGTCAGCCCGCTGCCGCTGGTCATGGCTTCGAGGATCGCCATGGCGCTGTGGCCCTGTTCGATGGCGATGCCGAACTGAATGCTTTGCACCAGGCGCTTGAGACGCGCGGGGTCGTTGCGCTGCTCGGCGCTGATCATGCGTTTGGCCACGATCCGGCCGCTATTGGACAGGGTCAGCATGATGCTGCCGTCCAGACCCTGAATGCTCAGGTTGATCTGATAGTCCGGCGCGAAGGCATCGGTAATGATCTGAAAAGGATTGTCCATGATGCGTCACCGCCTGATTGAACGTGCAGTTGTTGACCGGCCGTGATCGGGTTGGTTCGCCAAACCGGATCATCGGCTATTCCGTGGTCTGTGTTGTTGCTTTGTGTAGGAACTGCCGCAGGCTGCGATCTTTTGCTCTTCAATGTTTTGATTTCGGTCACGAAGATCAAAAGATCGCAGCCTGCGGCAGCTCCTACAGGTATGTAGCAAGGGCTGTGCCGGGAAAATTGTCGAACAATGAACACGGGCATAAAAAAGGCGAGCTACGCGGCTCGCCTTTTTTAATGGCCCGTTTTCAGGGCAGAACCAGGTAGATGATCGCTGACAGTGCAATCAGACCGATCAACGCCACAAATACGTTGGACGCCTGCCCCGAATACTGGCGCAAGGCTGGCACGCGGCGGATGGCGTACATCGGCATCAAGAACAGCAGGCAGGCAATCACTGGCCCACCGAAAGCCTCGATCATGCCGAGGATGCTCGGGTTGAACGTTGCCACGGCCCAGCAACTGAGAATCATGAACACGGCGGTTGTGCGGTTCAGCCAGCTCGTCGACATCACTCGGCCACGGCTGCGCAGGCTTTTCACGATCATGCCCTGAAAGCCTTCGCTGGCACCGATGTAGTGGCCGAGGAAGGATTTGGTGATCGCCACCAGCGCAATCAGCGGCGCGGCGTAAGCGATCACTGGCGTCTGGAAGTGGTTGGCCAGGTACGACAGGATCGAAATGTTCTGCGCCTTGGCCGCTGCCAGATCCGCCGGCGACAACGCCAGTACACAGCTGAAGCAGAAGAACATCACCGTGATGACCATCATGCCGTGCGCCATGGCGAGGATGCCACTGCTCTTGCGTTCTGCCTGTTCGCCGTAGCGCTGTTTTTGATCAACGGCAAACGCGGAAATGATCGGCGAATGGTTGAACGAGAACACCATCACCGGGATTGCCAGCCACAGCGTCTTGAGAAATACGGACATCGGCATGGCTTCTTGAGCACTGGCGAAAAACGCGCCGTTCCAGTTCGGAATCAGGCTGACCGCGAGCAGCAGCAACGCGGCGACGAATGGATACACCAGCACGCTCATGGCTTTGACGATCACGCTCTGACCACAACGAACAATCGCCATCAATCCGAGGATCAGCACCAGCGAGAGAATCGCCCGTGGTGGCGGGGCGATGTGCAATTGGTGTTCGAGGAAGCTGCTCAGGGTGTTGGTCAGCGCCACGCTGTACACCAGCAGGATCGGGAAGATAGCGAAAAAATACAGCAGTGTGATCAGCTTGCCGGCACCGATGCCGAAGTGTTCTTCGACCACTTCGGTGATATCCCCGGAGCGCCCGGACAGCACGAATCGGGTCAGGCCACGGTGGGCAAAAAACGTCATCGGGAAAGCCAGCACGGCGAGAATCAGCAACGGCCAGAAACCACCGACACCGGCATTGATCGGCAGGAACAACGTACCGGCACCGATGGCGGTGCCGTACAGACCAAGCATCCAGGTGGTGTCGAATTTGTTCCAGCCCTTGTGGGCCGTTTCTGCATTGCGGGTGCGGTCTACAGCGGGATTTTCGGCAGCAGGTGTACGTACATCGGTCATCGGTATCGCCTCGTTATTATTTTTGCTCGGGCTCACGGTTGGCAGGCCGCACTGGGCGGCCTGCCGGGGCGGTCAGGGAATGCGCGTCAGCACTCCACCCAGTTCACAGCCAGGCCGCCCCGTGAAGTCTCTTTGTATTTGTCATGCATGTCGGCGCCGGTATCGCGCATGGTGCGGATCACCCGGTCGAGGGAAATGAAATGGTTGCCGTCGCCGCGCAGGGCCATTTGTGTGGCGTTGATGGCTTTCACCGCAGCGATGGCGTTGCGCTCGATGCACGGCACTTGCACCAGACCGCCGACCGGGTCGCAGGTCAGGCCAAGGTTGTGTTCCAGGCCGATTTCGGCGGCGTTTTCCAGTTGCTCCGGAGTGGCGCCGAGTACGTCGGCCAGGCCCGCTGCTGCCATCGCGCAAGCCGAACCGACTTCACCCTGGCAGCCGACTTCGGCGCCGGAGATCGAGGCATTTTTCTTACACAGAATGCCGACAGCGGCCGCGCCGAGGAAGAAAGCGACGACATCATCGTCAGACGCGTCCGGATTGAATTTCATGTAGTAGTGCAGCACCGCCGGGATGATCCCTGCTGCGCCGTTGGTCGGCGCGGTGACCATGCGCCCGCCAGCAGCATTCTCTTCGTTGACGGCGAGGGCGAACAGGTTGACCCATTCCATTGCCGACAGCGTTGAACTGATCACGTTGGGCTTGCCGATTTCCAACAGGCTGCGATGCAGTTTCGCCGCGCGGCGCGGCACATTCAGACCGCCGGGCAGGATGCCTTCATGACGCAGGCCTTGTTCGACGCACTCACGCATCACCGACCAGATGTGCAGCAGACCTTGGCGGATTTCCACGTCGCTACGCCAGGCGCGCTCGTTGGCCATCATCAGTTCGGAGACGCGCAGGTTGTGCTGTTTGCACAGTGACAACAGTTCGGCGGCGCTGGAGAAATCGTACGGCAACACCACGTCACCGGCCGGCGCCACACCGGACTCGGCTTCCGCCGCTTCGATGATGAAACCGCCGCCAACCGAGTAGTACGTCTGCTCGAACAACTCGGCGCTTTCGCCAAAGGCTGTCAGCGACATGGCGTTGGGGTGGTAGGGCAGGCTCTCGTCGAGCAGCAGGAGATCACGCTGCCAGTCGAAGGCAATTTCTCTCTGGCCGGCGAGGGTCAGTTGGCCTGTCTCGCGCAGTTGCTGGATACGTGGATCGATGGTCGCCGGATCGATGCTGTCCGGCCATTCGCCCATCAGGCCCATCACCGTGGCACGGTCGGTGGCATGACCGACGCCGGTGGCTGACAGCGAGCCGTATAAACGGATTTCAACACGACGCACATCGTTCAACAAATGCTGATCAATCAGCGCTTGAGCGAAGGTCGCCGCCGCGCGCATCGGACCGACGGTGTGGGAGCTGGACGGGCCGATACCGACTTTGAATAGATCGAAAACACTGATAGCCATGCTAAACCCTTACAAGCAATGGAGTACGAATCGCTGCCATTTTTTGTAGGACAAGCGCAATGTCGGCGATACTGCCTACCTCGGTTCGACGTGACTAACGAAACTTCCTAAGTAAGCCTTTAGCAGGACTAAACGATGAGTCGTCAATTGCATGCCCAGACCTACGTCTGGCTGCAGGTGTTTTCCTGTGCCGCGCGGCACCTGTCGTTCACCCGTTGTGCCGAAGAACTGCACATCACCCCGGGGGCGGTCAGTCAGCAGATTCGTCAGTTGGAAGAGCGCCTGGGTTTTCGCCTGTTTCACCGGCGCGCACGGGGCGTTGAGTTGAGCGCAGAAGGGCAGCGGTTGGCGATCACCGTCAACGAGGCCTACGGCAGCATTGATGCCGAATTGCGTCGACTGGATGCCGGAATGATCAGCGGGATTTTACGCGTACGTTCGATTCCGTCGTTTCTCAGCAAATGGCTGACTCCACGCTTGCCGCGGCTGCAACAGCGCTATCCGGACATTCAGCTTCGGCTGGTCGCCGAGGACAGTAGCGTGCCGTTGCACGAAGGCGACTTTGATCTGGCGATCGATTTGAACGACGGCAGTTACCCGGGATTGTTATCCACAGCCTTGCTCGACGAGCAGATTTTTCCCGTGTGTGCACCGAGCCTGTTGCGTGGGCGACCGCCGCTGCACGGGCCGGCGGATCTGGTGCATTTTCCGTTATTGCACGACATCACCGCTTGGCGTGGCAGTTATGAATACGCGGAGTGGGAGTTCTATTTAAACGCGATCGGTTTTGAAGGCGCCGACGTACGGCGTGGGCATACCTTCAATCGCAATCACCTGACCATCGAAGCGGCGATTGCCGGCATGGGCGTGGCGATTGCCCGTCGTACATTGCTCAACGATGAGCTGGAACGGGGGACGTTGATTGTGCCGTTTGGCCTGGCGGTACCCAATCACAAACGCTACGTGCTGCTGTATGCGCCGGGGGCATTGAGCCATCCGGGCGTGCGTGCGGTGCATGACTGGCTGGTGGAGGAAGCGGGGATTTTTCGCAGCTTGCACCCGTTGAATGACGGGCAATTGTGAACAAAAATTGCTGGGTCGCGAGGCGACCCAACTCCCGACCTTACCAGTGCTTTGCTCGGTTGTCCGGCTTTTTTTGCGAATGAAAATTTATCTTTTTTCAGGGGTTGAAATGTTCGCCGGTCGGGCCGATTGTTGTAACCAAGGGGTCAGGAAATTCAATTCAAGGCCCCTCGCGAGCTAGCTGAAATAAGGGATGAACTATGCAAATCCAAGTCAACAGCGATAACCATATTCAAAGTAGTCAACGACTGGAGGAGTGGGTACGTACAACCATTGAGAGCACGCTCGAACGTTATGAAGAAGACCTGACCCGCGTCGAAGTCCATCTGGCCGACGAGAACGGTGACAAACCAGGTCCCCATGACTTGCGCTGCCAACTGGAAGCGCGGCCAAAAGGCCATCAACCGATTTCCGTGACCCACAAGGCCGATTCGCTGGAACAGGCGATCGACGGTGCAGCCGAAAAACTCGAGCACGCTCTGGAGCACCTTTTCGGCAAACTGCGAGGTAAGCCACGTGCTGCTGTGGTGCCATTTAGCAAGGCGAATGACGCACTGCTGGAGGAAGAATTTCTTGAGAACGAACAGGCAGCGATCAACAGTTGATGCGCTGACTTTATAAGCCACCCAATGAAAACGGGCCTGCGGAAGCAGGCCCGTTTTTTGTTTGTAGCAGAAAAGCCCCTCACCCCAGCCCTCTCCCGGAGGGAGAGGGAGCCGACCGAGGTGTTTTGCGGGCTACATCGACCTGACAGACCGAGTCGATTATGGATTCGGCACAGCACGTTCAGGTCGGCGTACCTCGCAAGCATCCCCCGGTCAGTCCCCTCTCCCTCTGGGAGAGGGTTAGGGTGAGGGCATTTTTCGATTCGCCGCAATTCTTATGATCTGCTCCAGTACGTCATCCATCTGCTGAGCTACCTCAAGATTACTGAAACGCACGACTTCAATGCCCTTTTGGTTCAGATAGCGTGTCCGGCGCTGGTCATGAATCAATCCCGCTGTTTCAAAATGCTGCCCACCGTCCAGCTCAATCGCCAATTTCAGCTCCGCACAGTAAAAATCCAGCACGTAAGGCGGACACGGAAACTGCCGGCGAAATTTCAGATTGGCGATTTGGCGGGAGCGGAGTTTTTGCCAGAGCAGCTGTTCGCAATCGGTTTGGTTGACTCGTAGATGGCGGGCGAACTGGGCGAGGGTGGGGCGGGTTTGCATGCTTCACGATCCTTGTGAAGTTGGTTTGAAGTTTTACTGTAGACCATGACCTGTTGACCTGTTGACCTGTTGACCTGTTGACCCTCACCCCAGCCCTCTCCCGGAGGGAGAGGGGGCCGACCGAGGTGTCTTGCGGGGTACATCGACCTGAAAGACCGAGTCGATTATAGATTCGGCAAAGTGGTTTCAGGTCGAGTCGATTATGGATTCGGCAAAGCAGAATCAGGTCGGCGTACCTCGCAAGCATCCCCCGGTCAGTCCCCTCTCCCTCTGGGAGAGGGTTAGGGTGAGGGGCTTTTCAACCCTCAGAACGCCACAGAAGTCTGCACATAAACTGTCCGCGGCTCACCCACATACTTACCCTTGTTGTTGTCATCAAACGAGCGCGTGAAGTACTGCGTGTTGAAGATGTTCTTCACGCCTACCGCCACATTCAAATCCGACAACTGCGGCCCGAAGTCATACCCGGCGCGGCTGCTGAACAGCATGTAACCCGGGATCTTGCCGGTGCTGCCATCGGCACTTTCCTTCGAGGTGTTGGCGTTGTCGGCGAACTGATCGCTCTGGAAGCTGCTATCCAGATTCAACTTCCAAGGGCCTTCGGTGTAACCCACGCCAATCGTGCCTTTGTGTTTCGACGAGAACGGCACGCGATTGCCCTTGTTCGGCCCGTCTTCGCGGATGGTCGCGTCTACATAGGCATAGCTGGCGTAGACGTCGAAACCAGCCAGCGCCGGGCTCAAGTCATCCAGCGCGTAATTGACGCTGGTCTCGATCCCTTGATGGCGAGTTTCGCCACGGGCAATCACCGAATCGTTGGTCTGATTACTTTCATACTGGTTGTCGAAGTTGATCAGGAACGCGCCGATCTCGGCCCGCAACGCACCGTTGTCATAGCGCGTGCCGAGTTCCCAGGTGCGCGCCTTTTCCGGTTTCACTTCGCCGCTGGTCACACGGTTGGGCATCTGGCTGTATTGCACGCTGCCGAACGAGCCTTCGGTGTTGGCGTACAGGTTCCAGCTGTCGGTCAGGTGATAGAGCACGTTCAGCGCCGGCAACGCGGTGTTGTAATCGCCCTTGTATTTGACGTTGGTCAGGTTGTTGGTCTGCTGCGATTCGATCATCTCGTAGCGCACGCCCGGGGTGATTGTCCATTTGCCGATGTCGATGCGGTCATCGACGAAGAACGCATTGGCTTCGGTGCCGCCACGGGTGTCGCGGTCATTGCGACTGTTGGTGGTCGGGTATTCGTTGCTGGCGATCGGCGTGCGATAGCGCAGTTCGTGGCCAGCCTCGTTGATGTAGCGGTAGCCGACGCCGACTTCGTGGCTGGTCGGGCCGAGGTCGAAGCCTTGGGCGAAACGGGTTTCCAGGCCGCGCACCCAATACTCGCGCGGCGACAGCGACAAGAAGCTGCCCTGATCCAGATAACCGCTGCGCAGGGTCTTGGTGAAGAAGGTGTTGGCGGTGAATTCGCGGCGATCTTCCTGGTAGCGATAGCCGAAGTTGAACATCGTGCGACGGCCCCAGAACTGGTCTTTCGGTCGCGTCGACTGGTACGGATCGGCGTCGTAGTCGGCGACATTCAAACCGCCGGGCATGTCAGCCTTGCCTTCGTAATACTGGGCCATGGCGTTGAAACTGTTGGCCTCGTCGAGCTGGTATTTGCCCTTGAGGATCAGGTCGTCGATCTCGGTGTCGCTGTGCTCACGCCAGTCACCGCCACGGGTGCCGGAGTAGAGCAACGCGCCGCCGAGACCATTGGCGTTGGTGCCGCCGGCCAGCAGGTTGGCGCTGGTCTTGAAGCCATCGTGACTCGATGAAGGGCTGGTTTCCGTCTGGAAGCCACCCTTGACCGTTGGCTCGTCAGGAATCGCCCGGGTCACGAAGTTGACCACGCCGCCGACGTTCTGCGGGCCATACCGCACTGCGCCACCGCCACGCACCACGTCCACGGCATCCATGTTGCCCATGCTGATCGGCGCGAACGACAACTGTGGTTGACCGTAAGGCGCGAACGGCACCGGAATGCCGTCCATCAACACCGTCGAGCGCGCGGCCAGGCGCGGGTTCAAGCCACGGATACCGAAATTCAGCGCCATGTCATGGCTGCCGGTGCCGTTGTTTTCCGGGGCGTTGACGCCGGGGATACGGTTGAGCACATCACGGGCCTGCGTTGCGCCCTGACGTTCGAACTCTTCGCGACGGATCACATCACGGGCACCGGGATGTTCGAAGACGTTGATTTGCGCAGCATCGCCGAGCCAGTCGCCGACGACTTTCGACGTGTCCAGTTCCAGCGCGGCATCCGCCACCGGTTGCAGACTGAACGCATTGTTGCCTTCGGCGCGCGCTTGCAGACCGGTGCCTTCAAGCAATGCATTCAAACCCTGCTCAGGTGTGTAACTGCCTTCCAGGCCACGGCTTTGCACACCGCTGGTGACTTGCGAACCAAACGAAATCAGCACGCCCGCTTCACGACCAAACTGGTTGAGGGCGTTTTCCAGTGACGACGGCGCGATGTGATAAGCCTTGGCATCAGCGGCCAGCGCGGCGGGCAGGGCACTGAAACTCAGGCTGGCGCCGAGGACAAGATTGCGCAGGCTGCGGGCCAGTGGCGTGAGGCGGGTTGGGTGCATGGTGGTTGATCCTGAGAAGGTTGAATCAAGGGGGCTTTCCTTCTCTGTCACGCCAGATCTGAAAAACGGCTCATTTATTTTTGATGTTTTTTAAACCCGTGCTTCGACGCTCACCCAGTAACGGGTAAAGCGCCTCACCTTCACCGGCAAACTGATTTCCAGCAGGTCGAGAATCCGCTCGCTGTCGTCCAGCGGGTAAGTCCCGGAGATCAGCAGGTCGGCGACGTTCTTGGCGCAATTGAGCTGGCCGCGACGGTAGCGAGCCAGTTCATCGAGGAAGTCGCCCAGACGCATATGTGCCGCCACTATCATGCCGTCGGCCCAGGCGCCGCTGTTGGCGTCCAAAGGCTTGGCTTCGGCGACTGAAGCAGAGGTAAAACTCAACTGACGCGCGAGCGGCAGCAGCATCGGCGCGCGTCCATTGCTGCTCAGTTCGACGCGGCCTTCAAACAGCGCAACCTGGGTGTGATCGGCAAATTGCCGCACATTGAGGCGTGCGCCGTGAGTTTTCAGAGTGCCTTGGGCCGTGCGCACTTCGAACGGTTGCGCGGCAGTCAGGAGGATTTCGCCTTCGAGCAAGCGGATCAGTCGCGCCGAGGTGTCGACATCCGCAGCACTGGCGGTGTTGAGTTGCAACTGATCGCCGGCACCGAGTGCCACCTTGCGCCGTTGCCCGATCGGGCTGCGGTAATCGGCGAACAGCGACGGCAGCGGGGTGTGTTCGCGCATGCCCCAGGTCACCGCCGAACCGGCACCGAGAATCAGCAGCAGTTTCAGCGCCTGACGACGGCTGCCGGACTTTGGTCCGTTCAACGTCGCGTGTGCCAGCGGCGAAGACACACCGCGCAAGCGCTGGTTGACCCGTTGAATGTGTTCCCACGCCCGCCGGTGTTCGCTGTGCGCGTCCAGCCATTGTTGCCAGGCGTGTTGCTGGTGCGGGGAGAGCGTGCCTTGCTGCATTTCCATCAACCAATACACGGCCTGTTCAGCCACTTGGGAGGAGAAATCCGGCGCGCGGTTCATAGGGCGAAGTAGCAGCGCATCGCCGCTTTGTTCAAATGACGTTTGACCGTGGCCACAGAGATGTCGAGTTCAGCGGCGATCTGTGGATAAGTCAGGCCATCGACCTGCGCCAGCAAAAAGGCACGTTTGACCTGGCGCGGCAAACCGTCGAGCAACTGATCCAGCTCCATCAGGGTTTGCAGGATGATCGCCTTGTGTTCTTCCGACGGCGCGACCATGTCCGGCATCTGCGCCAAGGTGTCGAGGTAAGCGCGTTCGACATCCTGACGGCGGTAATGATTGAACAGAACGCGCTTGGCCAACGTCGTCAGAAAGGCGCGCGGCTCGATGATCACCGGCGGTTCGCGGGCGGTCAGCACCTTGATAAACGTGTCCTGGGCAAGATCCGCCGCGCTGTCCGGGCAGCCGAGTTTGCGCCGCAGCCAGCCAGTCAGCCAACTGTGATGAGCCTGATAGAGCGATTCGACGAGATGGGCGGACGACAACGGTATTACTCCGGGCGCTTGATGGCGCGGTAGAGAGTATGCGTTAGAGAACAAGAACTGTTCGCATTGTAAGGGGCGAAACGCTAAACCGGCAATCAGATGCTTTTGCGTATGAGAATATTTATCATTAATATTGGTTGCCTGTAGGTTCGGCTGATCGGCCGGACGTTTTTCGTTTCAGGGTCGAAACATGAAAGGCAAACTCGCCACACTTCCCATGTCCTATCGTCTGGCCGTCACCTCACGGGTGTTGGCGGCGGTGTTTGGCGGCTATCTCGTTGCGGCGCTGGCCAGTGTCACCCTGACGCTGTGGCTGCCGTTGAGCCGCGCCGAAGCGGTGGTGACCGGCATGACCATTTCCTTTCTGGTCTATCTGGTGGCGGTGCTCTGGTGCTTTGCCTGCCGTACGGCGTGGTCAGCCTGGGTCGGTTTGCTGGTGCCGAGCGTGATTCTGGCAACCATCTCCGGCGCAGCACGCGGATTGGGCCTGGCATGAAAGAGGGTTTTCGTCAGGCGATGGCCTGGCTGCACACCTGGGCCGGACTGCTGTTCGGCTGGTTGCTGTTCGCGATTTTTCTGACCGGGACGCTGGCCTATTTCAAGGATGAAATCAGCCACTGGATGCAGCCGGAAATCCCTGCTCGTTCGGTGAGTGCCGAGACCAGCCTGACGCTGGCCCAGGATTATCTGCAACAACACGCGGCGGGCGCTTCACGCTGGCTCATCGATTTGCCCGATGCCCGTGATCCCGGCCTGACCGTGCGTTGGCAGCAAGCACCGGCAAAACCGGGTGAGCGCGGACGTTTCGAAGCCAAAACTCTGGATGCGCAAACCGGCGCCGAAGTGCAGGGCCGCGACAGCATGGGCGGCGAGTTCTTTTATCGCTTCCACTTTCAGCTACAAATGCCTTACCCGTGGGGCCGTTGGCTGTCGACCATTGCTGCGATGGTGATGTTTGTCGCGTTGATCACCGGAATCATCACCCACAAGAAAATCTTCAAGGACTTCTTCACCTTCCGCCCGCGCAAGGGTCAGCGCTCCTGGCTCGACGGGCATAACGCGGTCGGCGTATTGGTGTTGCCGTTTCACTTGATGATCACCTACAGCAGCCTGGTGATTTTCATGTCGATGGTCATGCCGGCGAGCATCGTCGCGTCTTACGGCAGTGACGTGCGCACGTTTTATGACGAAGTTTTCCCCGCTTCGAAGACCCCGGAACGCGCCGATATCGCTGCGCCTTTGACGTCCATGGCGCCGCTGTTGAGCAAGGCCAGCGAGCAATGGTCGGGCGGCCATACGGCGCGTCTGTCGGTGAGCAATCCGGGGGATGCCAATGCGACGGTGGTGCTGTCCCGTGCGGGGGATCGCGTGGTGCATGATTTCGGCCGCGCCGTGACCTTCAACGGTGTGACCGGGCAGATGCTCGGCAGCACACCGGAACAGCCGCTGGCGATGGCGGTGGGCGGTGCGTTCTATGGTTTGCACATGGGCCACTTCGCCGGGTCGGTGTTGCGCTGGCTGTATTTCATCTGTGGGCTGGCCGGCACCGCGATGATCGGCACCGGGCTGGTTATCTGGCTCGGCAAGCGGCAACTCAAACATGCCAAGAGCGGCGTGATGCCGTTCGAACTGCGGCTGGTGGAAGTACTGAACATCGCCAGCATGGCCGGGCTGGTGTCGGCGGTGGCGGTGTTCTTCCTGGCCAATCGTCTGTTGCCGGTGAGCCTTGCCGGGCGTGCCGATTGGGAAGTGAACGCTTTCTTCATGGCCTGGGGCCTGAGCGTGCTGCACGCGCTGTTACGGCCGGGGCGCAAGGCCTGGATTGAACAGCTTGTGCTCGGTGCCGCGCTGTTTGTCGCGGTGCCGCTGATCAATGCGCTGACCACTCCTTGGAACCTCGGCGTGGCTTTGCTGCAGCGCGATTGGGCGTTGGCCGGTTTTGATCTGACCTGCCTCGCCACAGGTCTGTTTCTGGCGTGGGCCGCATGGAAAATGCAGCGCGCCGGCAGCACCGTCAGCGTTAAAAAGCCACGTCGCGAAACGCCACGGACGATCACTCTTGAGCAAGGGGTTAACTGATGCTGCTGGCCCTGTTGCTCACCTACGCCGGATTCACCGCGTTGTGCCTGTCGATGCCTCGGCACCACGATGAATTGCTCAGCCGCAAGCCTTCCACGCGTCGCCGTCAGGGCCTGAAACTGGCCGGGTGGTTTTTGTTGGGCTTGTCGCTGTGGGCCGCCGTTTCTGCCAATGGCTGGAGTTTCGGTCTGGTCGACTGGTTCGCCGTGCTGATGCTCAGCGCCCTGGCGTTGGTATTGCTGCTGCCGTATCGCCCGCGTTTCGCATTGGCACTGGCCGGTGTCAGTCTGCTGGCCAGCCCGGTCGCCGCATGGGCGCAGTGCTGAAGTGCTGATCGATCATCCGCCGGAATCCCGCGACGACGAGCCGCGCGGGGCGCGTGCGCATTTTCTTCAGGTGTTTTTGTCCCAGCGTTCGCAGATGGAGGCGCTGGTGAACCGCCGCGTCGGTTGCCGGGCGACGGCGGCGGATCTGGTGCAGGACCTGTTTCTGCGTTTCTGGCGGCGGCCGCTGGTGCAGGTCGAAGAACTCAGCACCTATCTTTTACGCTGCGCCGGCAACATTGCCATCGACCATTTGCGCAGCGAAGGCACGCGCACGCGCGTCAACGAAGGCTGGCAACCGGACGCGCCGCACAGCCACGGCAGCGAACCGCAAGCGGCGCTGGAAGCGGGCAATGATCTGCGCCATGTCGAAGCGGCGTTGCGTGCGTTGCCCGAGCGTACCCGGCAGATCTTTTTGCTCAATCGCATCCACGGCCGCAAGTACGCGGAAATCGCCAAAGCCATGGGCCTGTCCCAAAGTGCCGTGGAAAAACATATGATGCGCGCCCTCGAGGCCTGCAAGGCCAGCCTGCGCGAACCCGCGCCACGCCTGCCAGGGAAAGCACCGTGAACCGATCCGATTCGATCATCCCGACGCCCGCGCAAGAGCAGGCCGCGTTTGCGTGGCTGAGCCTGTTGCATGATCGGCCGAGTGCGGGCGATCAATTGACCTTCAGCCAATGGCTGCGGGCGGATCCGGCGCATGCCGAGGCCTATGCGCAGGCGCAGGTGGTCTGGGAACTGAGCGAAAGCCCGGCGCGCACGCTGGCCGATGAAGAGGCTTTGGCGTTGCAGGGCTTTCTCGATGCGATGGATCGCCCGCGCCGTCCGCAGCTTTTGCGTTGGTCGGGGGCGCTGGCGATGGCCGCGTGTCTGTTGCTGATGGTCAGCCTTGGCACCGGCTGGCAACCGCAGCGCTGGATCGATGATCTGGGCGCGGATTACGTTTCAGCACCGGGGGAAATTCGCACCGTGACCCTGGCTGATCAATCGCAAGTAACGCTGGATGCTGACAGTGCGATTGCCGTGGATTTCAGCCGTGGCGAGCGGCATGTCCAGTTGCGTCGCGGTGCCGGATTTTTCACGGTTACGCACACCGGCGAGCCGTTTGTGGTCGAGGCCGAGAAAGGTCAGGCGCGGGTGCTCGGGACGCAATTCGAAGTGCGACTGCAACCGCAAGGCGCGCAGGTGACGGTGTTGTCCGGGCGCGTCGGGGTGACGGCGGAGCGTGGTGGTGAACAACAGATTCTCACAGCCGGCCAGCAGGTTGCTTACGGTGACGGTGCGGCGGAAAAACTGCATGCCGTGGACAGCGAAGGGCAATTGGCGTGGCGTCAGGGCTGGCTGACTTACTACAAGTCGACGCTGGGCGATGTGGTGGAGGATCTGCGGCGCTATTACCCAGGGCGGATTGTGTTGCTCAACGATGAGCTGGCGGCGCGCAAGGTCAGTGGCAGTTTTCCGAGCAAGGATCCGCAGGCTGTGTTGAGTTCGCTGCAAGGGGTGATGGGGTTTGAGCAGCATCAGGTGTTGGGGCATCTGATTATTTTGCGTTGAGGCAAAGTCAAAAGATCGCAGCCTTCGGCAGCTCCTACAGGGATCGCATTCCAATGTAGGAGCTGCCGAAGGCTGCGATCTTTTGATCTGCAAAAATATTTTCAGATTTGTGGTGAGGTAAACCCGAGCCCAATCCGTGTAGTGACTGAAACTGCGATTCATTCGCATCCGTAGCGGTTCTACACAGGTCATTGAGTCATGAAGTCCAGGGCAAAATCGGGTTCGGTCAAACAGTGGTTGGGCGTGTCGGCATTGAGTTTTTCGGCATTGGCATTGCTGCCGATAAGCGTGTCTCTGGCCGCTGAAACCGTCAGCAGCCAGGCGCAAAAGCAGTTCAATTTTTCCCTGGCCGCCAAACCGCTGCCGCAAGCCTTGAGCGACTTCAGCCGCGTCACCGGGCAGAGCGTGGTCTACACCGACGAAGCGCCGTACGGCCTCACCGCACCGGCCGTCAATGGCCAGATGAGTGCCGAACAGGCCCTGCAACGTCTGCTCAGCGGTTCCGGCCTCAACTTCCGTCGCACCGATAGTCACACGCTGGCACTGGAACCCAAACCCACCGAAGGCGCGTTGAACCTCGGCGCCACCACCATCACCTCGACCCGCGACGAGTCGATGAGTTACCAACCACCGGAAACCAGTTCGGTGATGCGTTCCTCAGCGTCGTTGCAGGAAGTCCCGCAGACCATCAACGTCATCCCGGCGCAAGTGATCCGCGATCAGGCGCCGCGCAATCTGGATGACGCGCTGGCCAATGTCAGCGGCATTACCCAAGGCAACACCTTGGGCAGCACGCAGGATTCGGTGATGACCCGCGGTTTCGGTGACAACCGCAACGGCTCGATCATGCGCGACGGCATGCCGATCGTGCAGGGCCGTGGCATGAACGCCACGGTTGATCGCGTCGAAGTGCTCAAAGGTCCGGCCTCTTTGCTGTACGGCATTCAAGACCCCGGTGGTGTGGTCAACATGGTCAGCAAGAAGCCCGAACTGACGCAATACAATGCGCTGACCTTGCGCGGGTCGACTTACGGCGAGGGCAAGAACGGCAGCGGCGGCACCTTCGACAGCACCGGCCCGTTGGGCGATTCCGGGCTGGCCTATCGCATGGTGCTCGACCACGAAGACGAAGATTATTGGCGCAACTTCGGCACCCATCGTGAAACCCTGATCGCCCCGTCGCTGGCCTGGTTCGGCGAGAGCACCAAGCTGTTGTTCGCCTACGAGCACCGTGAATTTCTCACGCCGTTCGACCGTGGCACGCTGATCGATCCGCGCACCAATCACCCGCTGGACATCTCGCGCAAGGAGCGTCTCGACGAGCCGTTCAACAACATGGAAGGCCGCTCGGACCTGTATCACTTTGAAGCCGACCACGACCTCAACGACGACTGGAAAGCGCATTTCGGCTACAGCTGGAACCGCGAAACCTACGACGCCAGCCAGGTTCGCGTGACCGCCATCGACACCAACAAAGGCACGCTGACCCGCAGCATGGACGGCACCCAGAACGCGATCAGCACCGACCGTTTCACCACCGCCAGTCTCGAAGGCAAGGTCAACGTGCTGGGCATGCAGCATGATCTGGTGTTCGGCGTCGATGACGAGTACCGCAAGATCTACCGCGAGGACTTGATCCGGCAGAAAAGCCTGACCACGTTCAGCTACCTCAGTCCGGTGTATGGCCGCGAAGTCGCCGGTACGACCGTCAGCGCCCCCGACAGCGCGCAGACTGATGAACTGCGCAGCGATTCGGTGTTCATGCAGGACTCGATTCACCTCAACGACCAGTGGATTCTGGTCGCCGGCGGACGCTTCCAGGAGTACGACCAGTACGCGGGCAAAGGCGTACCGTTCAAGGCCAACACCGACAGCAACGGGCAGAAGTGGGTGCCGCGCGCCGGTCTGGTGTATCGCTACACCGACGCCTTGTCGTTCTACGGCAGCTACACCGAATCGTTCAAACCCAACTCGACTATCGCCCCGCTGAGCGGCAGTAGCACCGTGCTCGACGGCAGCATCGCGCCGGAAGAAGCCAAGTCATGGGAGCTCGGCGCGCGTCTGGATATGCCGGGGCGCGTCACTGGCAACATCGCGTTGTTCGACATCAAGAAACGCAATGTGCTGGTGGCCAATTCCGAAGGCCCGACGACGATTTACAGCGCGGCCGGCGAGGTGCGTTCGCGCGGTCTGGAAATGGATTTGACCGGCCAACTGACTGATCACTGGAGCATGATCGGCAGCTACGCCTACACCGATGCCGAAGTGACCGAAGACCCGGACTACAAAGGCAAGCGCCTGCAAAACGTGGCGAAGAATTCCGGCTCATTGTCGGCGGTGTATGACTTCGGCAGTGTGATCGGCGGTGACCAGTTGCGCGTCGGCGCCGGGGCGCGGTATGTCGGTGAACGTGCGGGGAACGCGGTGAATGACTTTGATCTGCCGAGCTATACCGTGGCCGATGCGTTTGCCACTTACGACACCAGGGTTGAGGGGCAGAAGGTCAAGTTTCAGCTCAATGTGAAGAACCTGTTTGACCGCACGTATTACACCTCGGCGGCGAGCCGATTCTTTGTGTCGATGGGGGATTCGCGGCAGGTATCGCTGTCGAGCACTTTGGAGTTTTAAGGCAAGATCAAAAGCCCCTCACCCTAACCCTCTCCCGGGGGGAGAGGGGACTGACCGTGGGATATTCGAGAGATACACCGACCTGAAAGTAATGCTTGGAATCCATAATCGACTCGATCATTCAGGTCGATGTACAACGCCAGACACCTCGGTCGGCCCCCTCTCTTTGGGGGAGAGGGGACTGACCGGGGGATATTCCAGAGGTACACCGACTTGAACGTGATGCTTTGAATCCATAATCGATTCGGTGTTTCAGGTCGACGTACAGCGCCAGACACCTCGGTCAGCCCCCTCTCCCTCTGGGAGAGGGCTGGGGTGAGGGAAAAAGGGCTCAACGCAAAAACGCCTGCCGATACTCCCCCGGCGTCCCGCCCAAAACCTGCTTGAACCGATTGGTGAAATGACTCGCGCTGGCAAACCCGCACGCCAGCGCAATCTCGCCCAACGGCAACGCCGTCCCGCGCAACAACTCTCGTGCCCGGCTCAAGCGCCGCGCCAGCACGTATTGATGCGGCGGCAGGCCGAAACTCGTCCGGAACATCCGCGCAAAGTGGTATTCCGACAGCGCGCACAACCCGGCCAGTTGCCCCAGGCTGATCGGCTCGGCCAACTGAGTGTCGATGAACTCCACCAATTGCCGCCGCTGGTGTGGCGCCAATCCACCCTTCAACCGCAAATCCTGACGCGCATCCACTTGGCTGAGCAAGGTGTGGCTGATCAATTCATGGGCGAGGCTGCTGGTCAGCAAACGTTCGGCGGGTTCGTCCCAATTCAGCGTCAGCAACCGCCGGAAGCGTTGCGCCTGTTGTGGGTCTTCGAGGAAGGTCTGCTCGCGCAATTGCATCTCACGGGGTTCGCGATCAAGCAGCGTGACGCAACCGAGGGCAAATTGTTCGGCGCTGAAATACAGGTGCGCCAGGCGGATATCGCCGTTGATCACCCAGCCTGACTCATGATCGGCCGGCAGGATGCACAGCTTGTCCGGCCCGCCTTTCTGACCGGGTTGATCGCGACGGAATGTGCCGGTACCACCGGCGATGTAGCAGGACAGCGTGTGGTGGCTCGGCGCTTCATAATCCTGCGCATCGTGGTGGTTGGTCCACAAAGCGGCAGACAAGCCGTCGCCGAGCTCGGCGCTGTGCACAAGGCGTGCGTTGGGCGAGCTGTTTAACGCTTGAAAGACTTGCAGGGTATCGATGGCGGCCATGGTCGGTTCTCTTCAACGCCTTGCATCCTACTCCGTAGGGGCCGCGCTGCCAGCCTGCCGCCCGACAAAAGCGCAAGAATCTGCAAGCGCACAAGCCTGACCGGACGGACACTCAAGGCCTTTCGAGGAGTGTGTGCCATGAACCTGTCGTTGTATTTGTTGACCGTGCTGATTTGGGGCACCACCTGGATTGCCTTGAAATGGCAACTGGGCGTGGTGGCTATTCCGGTGTCGATCGTCTATCGCTTCGGCCTCGCCGCGCTGGTTCTGTTTGCGTTGTTGCTGCTCAGCCGACGGCTGCAACCGATGAACCGCCGTGGGCATTTGATCTGCGTGGCTCAAGGGTTGTGTTTATTCTGCGTCAACTTCATGTGCTTCCTGACCGCCAGTCAGTGGATCCCCAGTGGTCTGGTCGCGGTGGTGTTCTCAACTGCGACGCTGTGGAACGCGCTGAATGCGCGAGTGTTCTTCGGTCAACGTATCGCGCGCAATGTGCTGATGGGCGGTGCGCTGGGGCTGTTCGGGTTGGGCATGTTGTTCTGGCCGGAATTGGCCGGACATCAGGCCAGCCCGCAAACCTTGCTCGGTCTCGGCCTGGCGTTGTGCGGCACGTTGTGTTTCTCGGCGGGCAACATGCTCTCGAGTCTGCAGCAGAAGGCCGGTCTCAAGCCGCTGACCACCAACGCCTGGGGCATGGCCTATGGTGCGGCGATGCTGTCGGTGTGGTGCCTGGTCAAGGGCATTGCGTTCGACATGGATTGGAGTCCGCGTTATGTCGGTGCGCTGCTGTATCTGGTCATCCCGGGTTCAGTGATCGGTTTCACCGCGTATCTGACGCTGGTCGGACGCATGGGCCCGGAGCGGGCGGCTTACTGCACCGTCCTGTTCCCGATCGTGGCGCTGAACGTCTCGGCATTTGCTGAAGGTTACCAATGGACAGCGCCGGCGCTGGTCGGTCTGGTGTTAGTGATGCTGGGCAACGTACTGGTGTTTCGTAAACCGAAATCGGTGGTGGCGCCGGTACAGGGAAAGTTGGCTTGAAATAAACGAGCGCTGAACTTCAGCGCTCGACTTTCAATGTGATGTAAATCATTACCGGGAAAATGAAATCAACGATATGTCGCGCCCAGTCCTTGGCATTCCATGATTGCGAAGTGTCCATGTCAAACCATTCCACTCCAACGGTTTGCAGGCAGACGTAATAAATGAAAATGGCCGCCAGTATGCCCATGATCGAAAACTTCTTCGCCTCGTGGAATATTTCTGCAGGGGCGTTGATGTTGCGATACAGCTGATAGGTGCCGATCAGGCACAACACTGTATACGTGACCTCCAGGGTGATGATGAACCAGTAGATCCGATGATGAATCATTGGCGAATCAATAGCTCGATACTTGATTGTTTCACTGGCAGTGGTGGTGTCCATGCTCAGGATGTGCGCCACGTAAGTGTAGTTTGAATCATAGTCGGTGAAGTTGTGGATCATCACCAGCAGGCCAAAGAAGCTGATATAGGCCATTAATATAACTTTGCTGTAGCGAATAAGTTTGTCAGTGGTCAGGGCGTTCAAGGTTTAGCTCTCCATAGCGAGTGTCGATAATTCGGCAGCCGGGCAGAGCTTATAATGCTGATATATATTTGGCTTTGATGTTCAATTTCAAGTTGTGTATGGGGTAACTAACGGGCAAGTGCGGTTTGGCACTTGCCCGTACTTTTTTATCCGCGCCAGACTTGCGGGTTGACCAGATCCTGCGGGCGTTCGCCGAGCAGGGCGCTGCGCAGATTGGCCAGTGCACGATTGGCCATGGCTTCGCGGGTTTCATTTGTCGCCGAGCCGATGTGCGGCAGGGTCACGGCGTTACTCAACTGGAACAGCGGCGATTCGGCCAGCGGTTCTTTTTCGTAAACGTCGAGGCCGGCACCACGAATGCGCTTGGTTTGCAGGGCTTCGATCAGGGCCGGTTCATCGACCACCGGGCCACGCGATATGTTCACCAAAATGGCGTCGGGTTTCATCAGGGCCAGTTCGCGATGGCTGATCAGGTGGCGGGTCTTGTCGCTGAGCGGCACCACCAGGCAGACGAAATCGGCTTCGGCGAGCAGTTGATCGAGGCTGCGAAATTGTGCGCCGAGTTCTTGTTCCAGGTCGGTCTTGCGGCTGTTGCCGCTGTAGATGATCGGCATGTTGAAACCGAAGCGGCCACGGCGGGCGACGGCGGCGCCGATGTTGCCCATGCCGACGATGCCGAGGGTTTTGCCGTGGACGTCGCAGCCGAACAGCGGGGCGCCGACGCTGGCTTGCCATTGGCCGGCCTTGGTCCAGGCGTCGAGTTCGGCGACGCGGCGGGCGCTGCTCATGATCAGGGCGAAGGCGAGGTCGGCGGTGCTTTCGGTGAGCACATCCGGGGTGTTGGTGAGCATGATGCCGCGTTGGTTGAAGTAGTCGAGGTCGTAGTTGTCGTAGCCGACGGAGACGCTGGAGACTACTTCGAGTTTTGTCGCGGTTTCGAGTTGGGCCTGGCCGAGTTTGCGGCCGACGCCGATGAGGCCGTGGGCGTGGGGCAGGGCTTCGTTGAATTGGGCGTTGATGTCGCCGGCTTTTGGGTTGGGGACGATGACGTCGAATTCTTGCTGGAGGCGTTCGATCATGGGCGGGGTGATGCGGCTGAAGGCCAGGACAGTCTTTTTCATCGTTTTTGGCTCTTGTTCGGGCTTGATACCAAGCACGCTAACATTTCTGGCTTGGGGTTGTCTTGGCGGCTTGTGCGCCGATCTGCCTCTCGGGCTTTTGGGCCAATCTACGGTTTTTCGGGGGGCGGCTCCGTGTTCATCCCGAGTCTCTCCTAGTGTTGCTGTTCTAAACGTGCGCTGAACTTTTGATGACTTCGCTTATAACAAAAAAAGATCGTCGATAAAGGCTTTTATTGCGAATAAGTCTCTAAGACTGTCATTTCTGACAGGTGCGGGTAAAACATAATAATGGCAGTCTTTTATTTCGTATTTCCGCGACAGTCAACTTTGATAAAAGGACTTCTCATGAAAAATGAATTTTTTCTGTTTTCAAACCAACAGAAAAATGTGAGCGGTACGGCCAATGTTCTCATTGATAGTCTTGCACCTTTCAACGGCGTGGTTGAAACCTTCGCAACGAATGGTGAGGAAGTTTACGTTAATGCACGTCAGCAATTTGATGCCACGCGATCAGGGTCTCTGACGTTCAGGTTTAAGGCTGATATCACTAATGGTAAGCATGATTATGAGGCTGATTCAGGGCTGTCTATTTTTTATAGTTTGGTCGAAAAGTCCGATGACTGGACAAAAATCACGCCGTATCCGGCTGTTTATGGCAGTGGAGCTGTAACTGTGAGTTTCGACTATGCTAAAGGTACATTGGCAGTGGGGTTTGACTTGGAAGTTCAAAACCATTCAACAGAGCCAAAGTTAAAAGCGATTGGTGCATTCAGAGATGTTTCAGGTCTTGAGCATGTTAAGAAATAACACGACTCTATTTTTATTCAATCAATGTTTTTTTGAGCGATCGCCGTCCATCGGGACGTCCACGTTTATCGATAGATGTGGACGTCCCGCGCTGGACTCAGGCTGCTCCTAAGGATTAGCGATGCGTGGTGGGCAGTGTCACTTCCACATTATCCAGCACGCGATTCACCGCCAGTTCGGCGAGCATGATGATCTGCTGAATCGCCAGAATCGTGCGCCGTTGCGGCAGGTCGATGTAGGCGGCGATGTCGCTGGTCATGAGGCTGGCCTGGGCCAGGGATTCGCAGGCGTGAACCAGCAGGCTTTCGCTGTCCTGTTCCGGGGCGACCTGGAACATGGTGCTGGGTTTGTGAAAGCGCAGGGTGAGGGCGTTGGGTTTGAGGTAGTGGTCGAGGGCGCGTTCGGCGGCTTCGTGGAATTTCTTTGAGCCGGGGAATTCGTAGGGGGTAGTGTCGTCGGTTTCGGGGGGATTTTGAGGGGGATTGAGCACGGTGGAACTCCTTGAAGTGCTCCATTCATAAGCCGAGCGACCAAGCCCGGTTGCTGACTCGTCAGCGACACCCAAATCCTAGCCACCACACTTCCGACGGACAACCGTCAAAACCTGTCGGAAACATCCGCAGATTCCTGGTTTTCGTAGGAGTTGTCGTAGGTGTGGATTGCTTGATTTTTAAACGGGAAGTCCGGCGACCGCAGGCTGTGGCTGATCTGCGCGAAGATGATTTTCCGTTTAAGGTTTGGTCATGGCAGCAGCCGAAGGTGAAAGGGGAAGACACGCGCTCGGCCTTTGTTTCGCGGTGAATTTACCCCTCACCCCAGCCCTCTCCCGAGGGAGAGGGAGCCGATTTTTGGGCATTTCAAAATCTGAGTTCGACTCGGTATCGCACGTCGGTGTAACTCGTCCAAACACCTCGGTCAGTCCCCTCTCCCTTTGGGAGAGGGTTAGGGTGAGGGGCTTTTAGTTGTGTGCCGGGGATTGCGGGATTTCGTGGTTATCCAGCACCCGGTTCACCGCCAGTTCGGCGAGCATGATGATCTGCTGAATCGCCAAGATCGTCCGTCGTTGCGGCAGGTCGATGTAGGCGGCGATGTCGCTGGTCATGAGGCTGGCCTGGGCCAGGGATTCGCAGGCGTGGACCAGCAGGCTTTCGCTGTCCTGTTCCGGGGCGACCTGGAACATGGTGCTGGGTTTGTGGAAGCGCAGGGTGAGTGCGTTGGGTTTGAGGTAGTGGTCGAGGGCGCGCTCGGCGGCTTCGTGGAATTTCTTTGAGCCGGGAAATTCGTAAGGAGTGGTGTTCTCCGCTTCGGGCGGATTGGGCGTTGGTTTGAACATAGGAAACATACTCGTGGCAAGTTGAGTTGAAGCTGCCACTTTTCGTTTTCCAGGCGAAAGGGTGGCAGCTGTACGCAGACTGGAAAAACCGGTCAACTTGCCAAAACCGGCAGGCCCAAGGGCCTCCCGCGTACAGCCGCCATAACATTGCGAGCAGAAAAAGCGCCGCAGTATGCCATGAGCTTTGGTAGTTGAAATCGGGTTTTCCAGACCCGGTCGCTGATGCGTCAGCGACACCCAAATCCTAGCCACCGCACTTCCGACGGACAACCGTCAAAACCTGTCGGAAAGATCCGTGAAATACCCGTTTCTGTAGGCTCGGCCGTAGGCTGCGATTAAACATCAAGATCAAAAGATCGCAGCCTGCGGCAGCTCCTACAGGTTTCGTGGTGTGTTGAAAATCAGTTGGCGACACGCGCGCCGGCGAGGCTGCCACTTAATTCGTAAGCGGCCAGTTCCGCCTGATGCGCCGCGAGAATTTCCGGCAACGACCCACGCAAATACTCAACCCACGTCTTGATCTTCGCATCCAGATATTGCCGTGACGGGTAGATCGCATACAGGTTCAGCTCTTGCGAGCGGTAGTTCGGCATGACCCGCACCAATGTGCCGTTGCGCAAGCCTTCGATCGCCGCATACACCGGCAACACGCCCACCCCCATGCCACTGGTGATCGCAGTTTTCATCGCGTCGGCGGAGTTCACCAAAAATGGCGAGCTGTTGATGGTGACCATTTCCTGGCCTTCCGGGCCGTCGAAGGCCCACTTCTCCAACGGAATCACCGGGCTGACCAGGCGCAGGCAGGCGTGGTTGAGCAGGTCGCTGGGCTTTTGCGCGGCACCGTTGGCTTTCACGTAGGCCGGCGAGGCGCAGACGATGCTGTAAGTGATGCCCAGGCGTTGCGAGACGAAGCCGGAATCCGGCAGTTCGCTGGCGAGCACGATGGACACGTCGTAGCCCTCGTCGAGCAGGTCCGGCACTCGGTTGGCCAGGGTCAGGTCGAAAGTCACGTCGGGGTGGGTCTTGCGGTAGCGGGCGATGGCGTCGATGACGAAGTGCTGGCCGATGCCGGTCATGGTGTGCACTTTCAATTGCCCGGCCGGGCGCGCGTGGGCGTCGCTGGCTTCGGCTTCGGCCTCTTCGACGTAGGCCAGAATCTGCTCACAGCGCAGCAGGTAACGCTTGCCCGCTTCGGTCAGGGCAATGCGCCGCGTGGTGCGGTTGAGCAAGCGGGTTTGCAGGTGGGCTTCCAGGTTGGAGACCGCGCGCGAGACGTTGGCGGTGGTGGTGTCGAGTTGCACGGCGGCGGCGGTGAAGCTGCCGGCTTCGGCGACACAACTGAAGGCGCGCATGTTTTGCAAAGTGTCCATGGGGTGCTCTCAAGGGAGATGGCAAATTGTGACACGAAGTTTCCGGGGCGAGACCCCCGACTTAGGGATTATCTCGTTAACCGTAACAAAGATTCACAGAAATCCCAGCTTATCGCCGTACAGGGCGTTCCATAGAATTGCGCCGATCCCTGTAGGAGCTGCCGCAGGCTGCGATCTTTTGATTTTGTTTTAAGGGAATCAAGATCAAAAGATCGCAGCCTGCGGCAGCTCCTGCATGGGTCCTCGATCTACCCCTTTCTCAGGAATTCGCAGCTGTGCCGCGTCGCATCAACAGAGCGCTTTTGCCGCTCAGTGTTCTGGCTTTTACCCTGGGTCTTGGCGGCTGCATCTCAACGGACGGAATTGCTCCACAGGGCAAGGCGCTGGAGGCCAATTCACTGGCCACCGACGACGCCATCGCGCATGCCGCCCGTGACGCTAACTGGCCCACCGCGCAATGGTGGCAAGCCTACGGCGACCCGCAACTCAATCGCTGGATTGACCTCGCCGTGCAGGGCAGCCCGAGCATGGCCATGGCCGCCGCGCGTGTACGGCAGGCCAAAGCCATGGCCGGCGTCGCCGAGGCGGCCGAGTCGTTGCAGATCAATGGCGAGTCGACGCTCAAGCGGCACAACTGGCCGACCGATCAGTTCTACGGTCCGGGCGAGCTGGCCAACACCACGACCTGGGACAACAACGCCGCGCTCGGTTTCAGCTACGCGCTCGACCTCTGGGGCCGTGAAAGCAATGCCAGCGAACGGGCTGTGGATCTGGCGCACATGAGCGCCGCCGAGGCGCGATTGGCGCAGCTCGAATTGCAGAACAACATCGTCCGCGCCTACATCGAACTGTCGCTGCATTACGCCCAGCGCGACATCGTCGCGGCGACGCTCAAGCAGCAACAGCAGATTCTCGATCTGGCACAGAAGCGTTTGAACGGCGGGATCGGCACCCACTTCGAAGTCAGCCAGGCGGAAACGCCGCTGCCGGAAACCCATCGGCAAATCGATGCGCTGGATGAAGAAATTGCCCTGAGCCGCAATCAGCTTGCCGCTCTGGCGGGTAAAGGGCCAGGCGAGGGCGCACAGTTGCAGCGCCCGACATTGTCCCTCGGTGCTGCGCTGAAACTGCCGTCGGCATTGCCCGCCGAACTGCTCGGCCAGCGTCCGGATGTGGTTGCCAGTCGCTGGCAAGTGGCGGCGCAGGCGCGCGGTATCGATGTCGCGCATGCCGGTTTTTATCCCAACGTAGATTTGGTCGGCAGCCTCGGCTACATGGCCACCGGTGGTGGCGCGCTGGAGTTTTTGACCGGCAAGAAACTCAACTACAACGTCGGCCCGGCGATCTCGTTGCCGATCTTTGACGGAGGGCGTTTGCGCTCCGAATTGGGCGAGGCTTCCGCCGGTTACGACATCGCCGTGGCGCATTACAACCAGACGCTGGTGAATGCGCTGAAGAACATTTCCGACCAGTTGATCCGCCGCGAGTCGATGGACAAGCAGCAAGGCTTTGCCGCCGAGTCGGTGGCCACGGCGCAGAAGACTTACGACATCGCGATGATCGCGTATCAGCGCGGCCTCACCGATTACCTCAACGTGCTCAATGCGCAGACGTTGCTGTTCAAGCAGCAGCAAGTGCAGCAGCAGGTGCAGGCGGCGCGGTTGAGTGCGCATGCGGAACTGGTCACTGCGCTCGGCGGTGGCCTCGGTGCCGGCAACGACGTGCCGACTGCCGAGAAAACCCAAGCGCCGAAAACCCCGACACTGCTGCGTTGAACACACAACCCATTGTAGGAGTGAGCCTGCTCGCGATAGCGGTGCATCAGTCGACAGAAATGTTGAATGTGAAATCGCCATCGCGAGCAGGCTCACTCCTACAGGGACCGCGTTTTACCTGAATATTCTTGAGTACATTGAATGACTCCCTTGCCCGCACCTTTGCGCTGGCTCTACTCCCTGGAATGGCGCCGTGGTTTTTTCGACTGGGCGCGCAGCGATGGCGTGACCTGGGTCTACATCTTCAAGGTGCTGATCGCCGCATTCCTCACGCTGTGGCTGGCCATGCGCCTGGAATTGCCGCAACCACGCACGGCGATGATCACCGTGTTCATCGTCATGCAGCCGCAGAGCGGCCAGGTGTTTGCCAAAAGTTTTTATCGCTTCCTCGGCACGTTGGCCGGGTCGGCGATGATGGTCACGCTGATTGCGTTATTTGCGCAGAACACTGAGCTGTTCCTCGGCTCGCTGGCGATCTGGGTCGGCATCTGCTCGGCCGGTGCCGCGCGTTGCCGTAACTTTCGCGCTTACGGTTTTGTGCTGGCAGGCTACACCGCGGCGATGGTCGGGCTGCCGGCACTGGCGCACCCGGACGGCGCATTTATGGCGGCGGTGTGGCGGGTGCTGGAGATCTCGCTGGGGATTCTCTGCTCGACTCTGATCAGCGCCGCAATCTTGCCGCAAACCGCCAGCGCCGCCATGCGCAATGCCTTGTATCAGCGTTTCGGCGTGTTCGCATTATTCGTCACCGATGGCCTGCGCGGGCGCAGCAAAGCAGAGTCTTTCGAAGCGAGCAACGTGCGCTTCATCGCTGAAGCCGTGGGCCTCGAAGGCTTGCGCAGCGTGACTGTTTTCGAAGACCCGCACATGCGTCGGCGCAACGGTCGACTGAGCCGTTTGAACAGCGAGTTCATGGGCATCACCACCCGGTTCAACGCCCTGCATCAATTACTCGAACGCTTGCGCGGCAATGGCGAAGAACATGTGGTCGCGGCGATCAGACCGGGTCTGCAGGATCTCGCCGAAGTGCTCGACGGCTTCAGTGGCCGCGCCCTGACTAGCCCCGATGCAGCGCGCTTGGCGACAGCGCTCGCGAGCTACAAGGAAGGCCTGTCGGCTCGTGTGCGCAGCCTGCGCGCTATCTTCCAGGAAACCGAGCCGAGCGACGCCGAGCAACTGGATTTCCACACCGCTTACGAACTGCTCTATCGCTTCGTCGATGATTTGCACAGTTATGCACAGACCCACGCATCCTTGGCCGATCACCGCCACGAACGCGAGCGCTGGGACGAGCCGTTCACCCCGCAGACCAATTGGTGGGCAGCCGCTGCGTCGGGCATTCGCGCTTCGTTCATTCTCATCGTGCTGGGCAGTTACTGGGTCGCCACTGCATGGCCAAGCGGCGCGACGATGACCCTGATTGCGGCCGCCACCGTGGGCCTTTCGGCCGCTACGCCGAACCCGAAGCGCATGGCATTCCAAATGGCTTGCGGCACTTTTCTCGGTGCCCTGATCGGCTTCGTCGAGATGTTTTTCATCTTCCCGTGGATCGACGGTTTCCCGCTGCTGTGCGTGATGCTCGCACCGGTGATCGTCCTCGGCTCGTTCCTCACATCACGTCCGCAATTCGCCGGTGTCGGCCTCGGTTTGTTGATCTTCTTCAGTACCGGTTCGGTGCCGGACAACCTGACCATTTACAACCCTTACACCTTCATCAACGACTACATTGCCATGGTCATGGGCATGCTGGTCTGTGCCGCTGCCGGGGCGATTATTTTGCCGCCGAACAGTCGCTGGTTATGGAAGCGTCTGGAGCAGGATCTGCGCGGCCAAGTGGTCTACGCGATCAGCGGTAAACTCAAAGGCCTGGCGTCGAGTTTCGAGAGCCGTACCCGCGATCTGCTGCACCAGGCCTACGGTCTCGCGGCCGGCCAGCCGAAGGTGCAGAAGAACCTGCTGCGCTGGATGTTCGTGGTCCTGGAAGTCGGCCACGCGATCATCGAGTTGCGCAAAGAGCAGGCGATCCTGCCGGTGCACCCGGCCTATGCCGAATCGCAGCCGTGGCGGCAGGCAATCCGCGTGATGGGCCGCGCGCTGGTGCGACTGTTTCTGCAACCGAACTCCAGCAATCTCGAACGCGCACTGGTCGCGGTCGACCATGCGATCAGTCGCGTAGCGGCCACTGACGAACCGTTCGCCCCACACTTCGACACCTCGGCGTTGCGCCGGGTGAAGAGCTATCTGCACTTCATCCGTACCTCGCTGCTCGACCCGCAATCACCGCTCGCTGCCTACGCCATCGCCAAGCCCGAAGGACTTGCCCATGCCTCGTGAAATCGCCTTCCACGGCGTGTACATGCCGACCATGACTTTGATGTTTTTCATCGCTGCGGCGCTGGCCTGGGCGGTGGACCGGTTCTTGTCCGGGTTCGACCTGTACCGCTTTTTCTGGCACCCGGCGCTGCTGCGTCTGAGTCTGTTTACCTGTCTGTTCGGCGCCATGGCGCTGACTGTCTACCGTTGAGACTATCTTGATGAAAAAGTTTTTCAGCCTGCTCGCGACCCTGCTGGTGCTGGCCCTGGCGTTGTGGATCGGCCGCACGTTGTGGGAGCACTACATGAATACGCCGTGGACCCGCGATGGCCGCGTGCGCGCCGACATTATCAACGTTGCCGCCGATGTTACCGGTGAAGTGATCGACGTGCCGGTGCGTGACAACCAACTGGTCAAGAAAGGCGATTTGCTCATGCAGATCGACCCCGAGCACTACCGCATCGCAGTGAAACAGGCGCAGTCGCTGGTTGCCTCGCGCAAGTCGACCTGGGAGATGCGCAAGGTCAACGCCCATCGCCGCGCCGATCTGGACAACCTGGTGATCTCCAAGGAAAACCGCGACGACGCCAGCAACATCGCCGACGCCGCGCTCGCCGATTATCAACACGCGCAAGCGCAACTGGAAGCCGCTGAACTCAATCTCAAACGCACCGAAGTGCGTGCGGCCGTCGACGGCTACGTGACCAACCTCAACGTGCATCGCGGTGATTACGCGCGCATCGGCGAGGCGAAAATGGCCGTGGTCGACATGAATTCGTTCTGGGTTTACGGCTTCTTCGAGGAGACCAAACTGCCTCACGTGAAAGTCGGTGACAAAGCCGACATGCAGTTGATGAGCGGCGAAGTCTTGAAGGGCCATGTGGAAAGCATTTCCCGCGGTATCTATGACCGCGATAACCCGGAAAGTCGCGAGTTGATCGCCGATGTGAACCCGACGTTCAACTGGGTGCGGCTGGCGCAGCGAGTGCCGGTGCGGATTCACATTGATGAAGTGCCGGAAGGCGTGCTGCTGGCGGCGGGGATTACTTGCACGGTAGTTGTTGATGGTTTGAACTAATAGCAAGCATGTCGCGAGAGGTAAGTACTTTCGCGATTTGTGCTTTTAGTTGTGCTTGTTAGTGGCTTGTTTGATGTTTTTTTGAATTGTAAGTATCCGTTGTTTTTTGGTTCCTGACTTTATTCCCGTGTTAGTGTTTTTCCGTCGTCTGGAAAAGGCGCTATCTCGTTAATTTTAATATTGCCGATTGCAATCAGGCATTGGCAGCTATTGCTTTTTAAAAGGAAGTTTTAAGTTATGGAGCTGATTGATATCAGTATGGATGATTTTGTCAGTCATATAGTCAGCGGGGAACCGGTGACATTGGGCTTTACAATGTTGACCGATGGTACGCCACCCCCCGTGGGCTCGCGTATGCAGTTTCGGGCCTACAACGGCGCGGCATTTGTGCACGCTTCGATGCCCGCCAGCGGTGCGCAGATGAGCTATTCCGAAGCGTCAAACTCCGCCACTTTGACCATTACCGAAGATCAACTTGAAGGGTGGAATCCACGGCGCACGCTGACGTTTACAACACCTGCAAACATGAATCCTTCAGAAGTGCGCGAGATGTTAGGTATTGTTTATTATCAGCCCCGATATGAGGCTGGGTACTTTTCCGTACTCGTTCAGTCGGATGGAGAACAGGCCATTTCGTCCCGACAGGTATTAGCTGCAAAATGGCAGGACACTGTGACCGGCGGCTGGATATACAGTTACGACGTTATGGTTAAAGCAAATAATCAATCGTTTGCCCAATGGAAGTTTTCAAGTGCAGGGTTGCCGGTGGGAACGAAAATTCACACCAATCCGTGGCTTGACGTCGTTCATGATGCAAAAGAAGGCATTGTCGAACTGGCTACACCACCGGGAGACAGGTATTTGCTGACCCCGGGCCAGGAAGTCGCCATTTCGATCCAGCTCTTATACCCAGCCGCATCGGGACAATCTCCAGCGTTTGAATCCTTGCCTAATCTGATGGCCTTCCCGCGCTGAAGCTAAGGGCAACCAGGTTGTGATGGTTTGAGCTCGCTGATGGCGAGCTCAAATCTCTGGATCAGAGCTTCCCGCGCAGCCCGAAGCGCTTCATTAACGTCGACTCCAGCAAGCCCTTGGGCAACAACGCCGCCAGCAACGGCAATGCGCGGCTGCCGTTACCAATGCGGATCAACCGCGGCGGTTTGTTCTGCTGCACAGCCTTCAACAGTTCAGCAGCAAACTCCCTGGCCGGCGTCGGCTTGTCCTGCGACGCCTTGGCCCGCGCGCGAATGCCCTCACGCAGCGGAAACCATGGCGATTGTTCATTGATCAATTGCTCGGCTTCATGCCCGGCATTTTTGGCAAAACTCGATTGAATCGCCCCCGGCTGCACTTCCATCACGCGAATACCGAACGGTGCCAGTTCCATACGCAAGGCATCGCTCAACGCATGCACTGCCGCCTTCGATGCGCAATAGGCACCAGCGAACGGCGTGACCAAAACCCCGGACACACTGCCGATATTCACCACCAGTCCCTTGGCCCGGCGCAATACAGGAAACAGTGCGCGCGTAACGCCGACGATCGAAAACACATTGGTTTCGAACTGCCGTTGCATCGCCGCCACACCGCCATCGAGCAGCGGCCCCATGGCGCCATACCCTGCATTGTTGATGAGAACATCGAGGCCGCCGTGTTGCTGGTTGATCCGCTCGCCAAGCTGCTCCAGCGCCACATTGTCATTGACGTCGAGTTGCACGGCGGTGAACCCGGCCGACGCCAGCAGCGCCACGTCTTCAGCCTTGCGCGCACTGGCCCAGACTTCGAAACCGGCGGCTTTGAACGCATCGGCGAGGGCACGGCCGATGCCGCTGGAACAACCGGTAATCAACGCAACGGGCATGGCGCATTCCTTGTGCAAATAGAGTGGGGAAGGGGATCAGTCGGAGAAACTACCCTGCAAGCGCTCGGCGCGAAACTCCAGGGTTTGCGGGCGATAACCGGGGCGCAGCGGCGGCATCGGCAGACAGTCTTCCCATTCGCCGCCGGCTTGCAGTTCGCCGGGGCCGCGATAGCGTGGCGCGGTGTATTGGTTGTCGGCCAGATTGACCGTGTCGCCCGGTGCATAGGCGGCTATGCGCCAGCGCAGTTCGGTCAGGGGCACGTCGTTGGCGTTTTTCATTTTCAGTTGCAGCGGACGATCAGCCGGGCATTGCTCCGGGGCGTAAGCGATACGCATCTCAAGGCGCGCCAATTGCTTGATCTCGCGGTTGTCCAGCCACACCACCCACATGGCGACAAAACCCAGACCAATCGCCGCCGCCACCGAGACCGGCAAGGCCTTGGCCGGGTAGCGCAACAGCAGGATCAACCAGGTGATGACCAGCAGAATGCCGATGAACATGCGCACAACCTCGACGAGAGAGAGGGTCATCCTACCTAAGCGTAGGTGAGGTTGGCGATGGGCAGGGCAAAGTCAAAAGATCGCAGCCTGCGGCAGCTCCTACAGTTGGAACGCGTTTGTCCTGTAGGAGCTGCCGCAGGCTGCGATCTTCTGATTCTAAAAAAAAGCCCCCGCCCAACCCGCTGCGGATAGGGGACGCAGCGGGCTGGACGAGGGCTTCTTGTTTTATCGATCAGTTATTGCGCGATGGTTTTCACCGACACGCCGCGTTCGATCGGGGTGGAGCGACCGTAGATATCTTCGAAGCGCTCGATATCGTCTTCACCCAAGTACGAACCCGACTGAACTTCGATGATTTCCAGCGGGATCTTGCCCGGGTTGCGCAGGCGGTGCACCGAAGCGATCGGGATGTAGGTCGACTGGTTTTCGCAGAGCAGGAACACGTTTTCATCGCAGGTCACTTCGGCAGTGCCACTGACCACGATCCAGTGTTCGGCGCGGTGGTGGTGCATCTGCAGCGAAAGGCACGCGCCCGGTTTCACCGAGATGTGCTTGACCTGGAAACGCCCGCCCATGTCCACCGAGTCATACGAGCCCCACGGACGATAGACCTCGCAGTGGTTCTGGGTTTCGCTGCGACCCTGCTCGTTGAGCGTGTTGACCATCTGCTTGACGCCCTGAACCTTGTCTTTGTGCGCAATCATCATGGCGTCTTTGGTCTCGACCACGACGATGTTTTCCAGGCCGATCACCGACACCAGTTTGCCGTTGCCGTGGATCATGCAGTTCTTGCTGTCCTGAATCACCACGTCGCCTTTGGTGACGTTGCCGTTGGCGTCTTTCTCGTTGACTTCCCACAGCGACGACCAGCAACCGACATCGCTCCAGCCAGCGGTCAGCGGCACGACGCAGGCGCGCTGGGTTTTTTCCATGACGGAGTAGTCGATGGAGTTGTCCGGGCAGCAGGCGAAGGTGGCTTCGTCGAAGGTGATGGTGTCGGCGTCCTGCTGGCTGCGTTCGAGGGTCAGCAGGCAGGTGTCGTAGATGTCCGGATCGTGTTTTTTCAGTTCTTCGAGGAAGCGGCTGGCGCGGAACAGGAACATGCCGCTGTTCCAGTAGTAACCGCCGGATTCGACGTATTCGGTGGCACGTTTGACGTCAGGTTTTTCGACGAAGTGCGAAACGCGGCTGACGCCTTCGGGCAGCAGCGAATCGCCGGTGGATTTGATGTAGCCATAACCGGTTTCCGGTTTGGTTGCCGGCACGCCGAACAGGACCATTTCGCCATTTTCGGCAGCGACGGTGGCCAGGGCGAGGGCGCGTTGCAGGGCTTTCTGGTCTTCCAGTACGTGGTCGGCCGGCAGCACCAGCATCAACTCGTCACGACCTTCATTGACCAGCATCATCGCGGTCAGCGCCACGGCCGGCGCGGTGTTGCGGCCGAACGGTTCCATGAGGATGCGCTGGCATTCCAGCTTACGGTTGGCCAACTGCTCGTTGACGATGAAGCGGTGATCCTTGTTGCAGACCACGATCGGGGTGTCCATGCCTTCGAACACCAGACGCTCGAGGGTCTGCTGGAACAGAGTGTGTTCGCCGGTCAGGGCGAGGAACTGTTTAGGGAACTGCTTACGCGAAAGCGGCCAGAGACGCGAACCGCTACCACCTGACAAGATCACCGGAATCATATTGTTTACTCCATAAAATGCAGTTGAGAGCTGCAAGCTGCAAGTGGCGAGTTAGAAGCACTTCACTTGCAGCTTGAGGCTTGTAGCTGATAGCTCGAGCGATTAGCGAGTCGATACCGGGCGTTTCACCCAGACTGGCGACAGGCTGCTGCCGCTGCCGGTGACGTACAGCACCGCAGCTTCACCGCGCTCAAGGGCGACCGGTTTCACGTCGCCGACTTTCTTGTCACCTTCGTACAGCGCCAGGCTGACTTTCACCGGGTTGATTTCACGCTCGCCACGGCCCTTGGCGGCGACGTTCGGCACCACGTCGGTCTTGCCGTCGGCGGTCTTCAGGGTCAGCGGCTTGTCGCTGAGGTTCTGCACGCGCACCAGGGATTTCTGCTTGTTCTTGAACGGCGGCTCTTCGATCAGTTGCGGCGCGCCGGAAGCGTTGTTGACCAGGGTGTAGTAGTGGTCACCGGCGAGTTTCACCGGCAGGGTCTGGCTGCCGACCTTGGCGCTGTAATCACCGCCCGGCATGAAGCTGAAGTCGCTGCTGGCCAGTGGCGCAACGTCGCTCAGGTTGGTGCTGCCAACGGTGGCGCTGACTTCTGCATTGCTGGCGTTGTAGATACGCACGAAGGTCGAGCCTTTCGGTGCGGTCGGGCCGTACAGTGCGGCGTCGCCACCGGCAAAGGCAGGCACGGAAAGCACGCTGAGGCCAGCAACCAGTGCGAAGCTTTTAGCGAGACGACGAGGAGTAGTAGTGAAAGTCATGGTGTACCTCTCTTTCAGTTTTGCGCCCGATCGGGCGTCTCGGATTTAGTGTTGATTGCTACGTTTTGTTGGCGCGCGCCGGCTTGTTTAAGCTCTGCGACCCACTGCGGGTCGGCGTCGCCGATTTCGTTGTTCACAGGCAGATAACGTTCAGGAAACTCCCAGATCAGCACCTGCGGCGGGCTGTTCTTGAAGTCATCGCTTTTCAGGTAGCTGAGCATCGGCAGGATCGGGCCGTGGCCGTCTTCGGCGTAGCTCACCACGTCGCTGTGCAGCGCTTGTTTCAGTGCCCCGACGAAGTTCCAGTTAGGGTTGGCGCTGTAGCTGGTGCCGACCAGTGCCACCGGCACTTCATTGCTGGCGAACAGCGCGTCGTCACCGGCAGGCTGATCGCCGGCCGCGACGGTGTTGCGCTTTTGCAGCGGCTCTTGCGCCGGCATCAGGTTTTCAAACAGCGGATCGAGCGGCAGGAACAGACGCAGGTCGCCCTTGTGCGTGACCTTCTCTGCTGGTGTGGTAACGAAGCGCTGCGGCTCGCCGCTAAGCGGGAACTTGTCGGCGATGGTTTTCGCCAGGGTGTTCGCGGCAATTTCGGCACCTTCCGGCGTCCAGTGGGTGTCGGTGCGCAGGAACACTTGCTGACCGTTTTGCTTGGCCTGTTGCAATGGCTTGAGCAGGTCAGGGGCGAGGATCTTGTCGGCCGCAACACGGGCGTGGAAATCCTCATAAAGGTTTTCGTGAATGCTCGCCGGTTTCACTTCACCCAGATGTTCCGGGTACAAACGAACCTTGGCCGGCACGATCGCCATCACCAGTTTCACGCCTTTCTCTTTGAGGGTCTGGCGCACGCCTTCGACCAGCGCGTAGTTGCCTTGCAGGTTCAGCTCTTCGTTGACGATCGGGTTGAATTCCTCATCGCTGTACAACCACTGATCGCGACCGAGCACCACGCCCGGACGACCTTCGTTGAACAGTTTGAAATCCAGTGCGGCCCAGAGATTGGTGCCCAGACGCTTGATCGGGAATTCTTCGTCGTAATGAGTTTCCACAGCCTTGGTCCAGCGGCCGTTGAGCACCGTCGCATCGGCGTTGGTGCTGAAGCCGAAGAAGCTGCGAACCGACCACAGACCGAGGACCAACAGGGTCACCAGGAACAGGGCGATGTAGAAGATGCGTAATGAGCGGGTCATGTCAGATCCCTCAGAACTGGAAGTAAAGGAACGGCGAGAAGCTTTGCGCCGAGAGTTTGAGAATCGAGGCGATGAACAGCAGCAGGATCAGACCGCGCATCACGTAGCGCGACCAGTCCGCGCTCCAGTAGGCCGGTTGCACCTGGGCTTCGACGCCGACGGTGTAGCCGGGCTCATGGATGCTTGCCGGGTTTTCGCCTGGAGCGGCTTTGATCATTCCCGGGGTCGCGGTGGCAGGGCCGTTAGCCTCGACGTTGACTTCAGGTTTGCTCTTGGCCGGCGGCTGATTGGTGTACAGATCGCGCAGGCCGAAGAAGGCCAGCGTCACGTACGCCACGACCAGAGTTGCCACTTGCAGACCGGTGAGGCTGGCCTGATTGAGTTCCGACAGCGACCAGTCGCCGAAGCTGAACATTGCGCCGTACATGCGCCCGGCAACGTGCAGGTTCTCCGCGCGGAAGATCACCCAGCCCATGACCACGAGCAGGAAGGTCAGTGCCCAGCGGATCGGGTTGAGGCTGCGCGGCGAAGTGTTCAGGCCCAGCGCTTTTTCAATTGCCAGCCACATGCCGTGCCAGGCGCCCCAGACGATGTAAGTGATGTTCGCGCCGTGCCACAGACCACCGAGGAGCATGGTGAGGAACAGGTTGCGATAGGTCATCAGCGTGCCTTTACGGTTACCGCCGAGGGTGATGTACAGATAGTCGCGCAGCCAGGTCGACAGGCTGATGTGCCAGCGGCGCCAGAACTCGGTGATCGACTGGCTGATGTACGGCTGTTTGAAGTTTTCCATGAAACGGAAACCCATCATCAAGCCCAGACCGATGGCCATGTCGCTGTAACCGGAGAAGTCGAAATACAGCTGCGCGGTGTAGGCCAGCGCGCCGAGCCAGGCATCACCGGTAGTCGGGTTTTGCAGGGCGAAGCAATGGTCAGCGACCACCGCGAGGGTGTCGGCGATAAAGACCTTCTTGATGAAACCCTGCATGAACCGCGTGCAGCCCTCGGAGAACTTGTCGAGGGTATGCGTACGGTTGTTGAACTGGTCGGCGAGGTCGCGGAAACGCAACACCGGGCCGGCAATCAAGTGCGGGAAGATCGCCACGAATGCAGCAAAGTCGATCAGGTTGCGCGTGGCCGGGGTGTCGCCGCGATACACGTCGATGATGTAGCTGATCGACTCGAAGATGTAGAACGAGATACCGATCGGCAGCAGCACGTGGGTGAGGATGAACGGCTCAAGACCGACCGACGTCATCATCGCGTTGATGCTGTCGACGCCGAAGTTGGCGTACTTGAAGTAGCCGAGGATGCACAGGTCGACCGCCACGCCGAGCAACAGCCAGCGCTGCGCCGGTTTGGTCCGCACGCCGGCGGCACCGACTTTGAGGCCGATCCAGTAGTTCCACAGCGTGACGGCGGCGAACAGCGCGAGGAAGTCCACGCGCCACCAGGCATAGAACACGTAGCTGGCGATCAGCAGCAGCAGGTTGCGATAGCGTTGCCCGCTCAAGTAGTACAAGCCGAGAAAGATCGGCAAGAACAGAAACAGGAACACGTTGGATGAAAATACCATCCCGATCTCTCCATGTTTGAACCAACAGTCAAGGGCCAAAGCCCCCCCAAACCCCCCGTGGTAGTGGAGGGGTGAAACGGTGTTTCTGTCAGGGTTGTGCAGGGCCTTGAAATCTTCCCCTCACCCCCCGCCCTCTCCCGGAGGGAGAGGGAGCCTGATCTCCATGGTTTTCAGAAAAGGAGATCGGCCCGGTATTTCCTCGCAGCCTGATCTCAGATGTTTTTCAAAGCCTGAGATCGACCCGGTATTTCTGTGCAGCCTGATCTCGGTTTTTTAAAAGCCTGAGATCAACTCGGTATTTCATTTCGGCGTAACTCGTACAGCCACCTCGGTCAGTCCCCTCTCCCTTTGGGAGAGGGTTAGGGTGAGGGGCTTTTTGCTTTATGAGCCTTTGTTGCCCTTTTCATGGGACGGGTCGTAGACCTTGGTCAGATCCCCACCCAGGCGGAAGGTCTTGAACGGCTGCATGCCGTGCTTCTTCTCGATCACATCAGGCGCACAGGTGTAGAGCGTGCAGAACGGTTCGAGCCAGGCGAATTTCATGTCCTCTTTCAAGTCGGTCATGTCCTGCTCTTTGCCGTTCTTCTTCTCGAACTCATCCGGGTCTTTCACCCCCGCCAACACCCGATCACCCAGACGCTTCAGCGCACCGTTGTTTTCCTGACGCAAATCAACCCCGTTGACCTGGGCAAAACTGGCGATCATCGCCAGCGGCGGCAGGGCGTAGTTGTGATAGGCGAGAGCGCGTTGCTGGCGCTTGAGTTCGTTCGGCAGGAAGCCGTCGGCATCGACTTGATTGACGCCAACCTTGTATTCCTTCACCGCCCAGTCAAACAGGTCGCGGCGGTTGGTCGCGACCGACGTCGCCATCACCGACCAAGCGGCCCAGTACGAGTGGTTGTTGGTTTTTTCCAGCGGCAGGTTGTCCCAGTCGCTGACCACCTGATCGGCCATTTTGCTGAACCACGCCTCGATCAACTGCGCTTCCTGCTGATGCTGCGCCAGCGGATGCGAGTCGGAGAACTTCAGGCGAATGTACGAAGAGGCCATGCTGCCCAGCGCCCATTTGCGCATCGATTTGCCGGTGTGGTTGAAGTCTTTCGACATCAACGCATCGGCCTTGGCCCACGCGGTCAGCCAGTTCAGCGTGCATTCGAGCTGTTCCGGACGACCGTCGCGCATGAACTGCATCACCCGTTTGGCGGTGCCGCGTTCCAGCGTGGTGATGTCTTTGGTGGTGTCGCGAAAGGCTTTTTCCGACTGCACGTTCAGCGTCGCGCGGGCCTTGTCCGAACCTTCGTATTTGCTGCGAAATTGCAGCGGCCCGGTGTACGGCGTCGGCATCGCGTCGCAGCCTTCGCTTTTGTCACCGGTCTTGAATTTATCCACAGGCGCGAAATAGCCCTGAGGTGGACGCAGTGGCGCGGCGGCCTGCGCGGTGCCGGCGAAGATCGCCAGCCCGAGCAGCGTCGGCGCTAAAAGAGTTTTCAGTTTCGAGTTTCGCATAGCAGACCTCATTGCCCGACCTGAGCGGTTTGTTGCCCAGCGCCCGGGAATACGTTGCGTTTGCAGATTTTCGCTTCGACTTTCTGTGGCGCGGTGCCCGCTTCCGGGCCCTGGACTTCGACCGCCAGCAGGTTTTGCGAGGCCCAGTCTTCGTCCGTGCGCAACTCAAAGGCGAAACGACCGTCGGTGTCGGAGGTTTCCGGTTTCTCGATCTTGATGTCCTCGTGGCGACCGTTCATGTACCAGAGGGTGGCTTGCAGGGTTTTCACCGAAGGGTCGGCGAAGCGGATGTCGACCTGATGGCTGCTGTTCTGCAGGTTCAGGTTCTTGCTGTTGACCAGCAGTTCTTGTTTGCTGCCCGGCTTGAGCGTGGTGCTCGCGGACATTTGCGCGTCTTTGCCTTCGCAGCCGTTGTCGAGAAGGGACATCATTTGGCGATAGATGGTCTCCTGGTCGAGGCGATACAGCGGTGAGAATTCCCAGATGAGAATTTTCGGCGGGGTCTTCTGGAATTCGTCGCTGCCCAGGTACTGCAACATCGAACCTTCCAGACCGCCGCCAGGGAAGGCGACGTTGAGAATGTCGGCGCCGATGGCCTCTTCGAGGAAACCGGCGAAGTTGTAGTTCTTGCCGCTGTGCGAAGTACCGACGAGGGTGATTTGCGGATTGCCGGAATCACCGAACAGATCGCCGTCACCGGCCTCGCCTTTCGGCTCGGTGGTGAACTGATCCATGTACTGGATCGCGTAACTGGTACCGCACAGTTGCCCGGCCATGTTGTGCAGGGTACCGGTCTTGCCCATGCGCCCGGAGCGCTTGGTTTCGAATTCACGCTTGGGCACGTCGGCGAAGGCCGGGATCTGCTTGACCTTTTCGGCGACGATTTTTGCCGTGCGCTGTGCACCGTATGGCGTCCAGTGCTGGTCGCCGCGGAAGTAGAAATCGTGGGCGGGCAGGGTGTCCGGCAGCGATTCGTTGGTCAGCGGCGACAGGTCCGGCACCACATAACCCATCTTGGCGAAACGGCCGAGCATGGTCTTGTAGTTGCCCAGCGCTTTCTCGTAATCGAACGCGGCTTTTTCCTGCGGGTTGAGCTTGTTGCGGTTCACCAGGCCACGGGTTGGCTGGTAAACGATCACCAGCTCGACGCCTTTGGCTTTGAACGCATCGTGCAGTTGTTGCAGACGTTTGTAGCCGGCCGGGGTGGTGTTGAACTCGGTACGCAGATCTTCCTGAGTCCGGAACAACCAGTCGCCTTGTGCCTGCACCAGGGTGGTGAAGTTCTGCTGATAACGCGTGGTGTAGTTCTTCGCGTCATGGGCGGCCGGGCACAGGTTGCAGCACGGTTCGGCGCTGAATTTTGGCGGCGTGGCAGCGGCGCCTTCATCGGCGCGGGCGCCGTTGCTGGCCGCGAGAATGCCCACGGTCAGGGCCGACAGGCTGAGTAATCTGATCAAGTGTGGGTGCATAAAATTATCCTCAGTCCCGCATTTCGGTCTGGCGTTCGACAGGGTCGATCAGCACGGCTTTCTGCTGGCGCACCAGCAGGTCGAGAATTTCATCCTGGCGCTCGCCGAGGATGCCGTTGAAGCTGATGCCGCTGGATTTGGTCGGCGCCAGCATCGACACGCGATACAGCTCGACACTCAACGGTGAATCGATCGACAGCGGGCCGCTGCCATTGGCCGCCAGCTCACCGCCGACGACGATCAGCGACACCTGCGCATCGAACGGGTCGAGCTTGATGTCACGGTCGGTGTCGGTGAGGTCTTTGATGTGGCCGTAGACGCCGGTCAAACCGTTGGCCATGGCGACGTTTTCGTAGAGGCGAATGTTCACGCTGTTACGAATGCGGATGCCGTGGCGCTTGTTGCTGATGACCTTGTTGCCCCACAGCAGGTTGTCGGCGGACTCGTAGAGCGTGATGCCGTCGGTGTGGTTCTTGTAGATCTCGTTGTAGGCAATGATGTTGTTGACGCTGTTACGGTCGATCACCAGGCCCGAGAGTTTGTTGTCGTAGCTTTTGTTGTTGAAGATGAAGCTGTCGTTCACTTCACGGGAAATAATGATCCCGTGCTTCTTCTTCGTACCGTAAACGGTGTTCTCGGCAATGATCAGGCCGTGGGAACGGTCGTGTGGGTCGATGCCGTAGACGATGTTGTCTTTGTAGGTGTTGCCCTTGACCACGAAGTCGCGGGTCTCGTAGCAGTAGAAGCCGTACCACATGTCGGAGAACTCGGAGCCGACGATCCAGCCGGTCGGTTCAGGACGCTTGAGGACCTTGGCCATGTTCGGCGTGTACTGGGAAATACTCACCCCGTACGACTTACTGTTGGCATAGCCGAAACTGGCCATTTTGCTGTTGACGATGTAGGTCTCGGTGCCACCCCAGGCGAGCAGGAACGGACGGAATTCCTTCGGCGAACGGAAGGTTGCCGGGCCGTTTTCCTTTTCGCGCCAGCCGGTGACTTTGGTGTCGCGCACGAACAGTTGGCCGTCGTTGACCATGAACGCACCGGCCTCTTGCGACAGGCGCAGTTCCTGGGTCTGGCCATCGATTTCGAGGATGCCTTTACGGCCCACGACGATCGGCAGCTTCGACAGGTACACGCCCGGCGAAGTCTCGCTGAAATACTGCTTGGGCAGTTTCTGCGCCAGATCCTTGAGGTTCATGTAACCGTCGTCGACGAAGATCGCCTGCGGGATGCCGTGCTGACGCACCACCCATTCGGCCATCTTGTTGTCGCCGCCGATGAAGTCCTTCAGCGCGTCTTCCTGCATCATCCGGCGCACGCTGATCTTGCCTGCTTTGCTGCGGTTGACCTTCGCGGCGGCGGCTTCGGCTGTGTAGCCGGAAATGTCCGGCAGTTTCGGCGCCGCCAGATTCAGCGCTTCGGTCGGCGCGCTGCTGACGGTGTAGGTCTTGGCTTGTTGCAGCTCTTTCGCGGTGGTCACCGGCTTAACCGGCTCCACAGTCGCGAAGGCGCTGGCGCTGGCCAGCAGCATCGCGCCGGCCAGCAGGCTGAGTGAGCCTGTCCTGGTGCTGATCATGTCGGGCACTCCCTTGGCGGTTTGCATCAGAAGCGCCAGATCACGTCGATGAACGCGCGGTGCATGTACGAATCAACCTGCTTGCCGTAGGCATCGCCCGGTTTGAACACACCGCCACGGAAGCGCACGAGGGCCGAAGGCTCGTCGATCGACTGGCTCAGCGCCGCCGGCAACAGGCCTTGCTTGAAGTACTTGGTGACGACCAGGTCCATCTCCTGACCGAGGTCCTTGTTGCCGTCTTCAAGCGGCAGCGAGGTGCTGGAAAGGATCGCGCCGGTGGCGTCGTCGGTGTTGTTTTCCACGGCGTTGATACCGTTGCTGCCGACTGGCTTGTTGCCGTCGACACGCCAGAACTTGTGGTAGATCAGGCTGGCGTCGTACTCGTCGTTGACCATCCACGAACCGAACAGGGTCGCGGTCTGCATGTTGTTCATTTCGCCACGGAACGCTTCGCCGAAACGGTGAACACGCGAGCGGGTACCGGTGTAGTTGGAGCGGTTGCTCTCCAGACCGGTCTGCTCGTAATCGGCGCTGGCGCGGGCATAGGCACCGCCGACTTGCCATTGCGGATCGAGGCGCAGACGCACACCGATGTCGGTGGCCCAGCCGTTGACGTCATCGCTGCGCTTGGCTTGTGCCGGGCGCGAACCATCGGCGTTCAGCGCGTTGACCGTGTCGCGGTCGCCGCTCATGCCGGTGATGCTGCCCCAGTAGTTGACGGTGTTGGTGTTGCGCCAGTTGTAGGCGTCGCTGTCAGCGGTCAGGCCGATCCAGCTGATGTCGCCGTTCTCGGTCTTGTCCAGCGAGTCGCGCGGGACGCCCGGTTCGGCGTAATCGAGTTTGCCGTCATCGTGGGTGTGATGACCGCGAATGCCGACCCAGTTGCCCGGCGTCCACTGATAGGCCGCATCGGCGTAGGCGTGCAGGCGATCCTTGTCTTTCGGCGCCAGCTCTTTGAGGTCGGTGCGGTATTCGCTGAAGCGTTCGGCGACACCGGCGTTGGCGCGCAACAGAGTGGTGTCGAAGGTCCAGTTCAGCGCTTCGATGTTGGTGTCGCGCCACTGGCCGTCGTCATTGCGCAGGCGCTGGCGACCGAACTTGAGCATCTCGCCCGGGTACGGGGTGAGGCCGCTGTAGCCGACCCAGAACTCGCGCATCGCCAAGTAGTTTTTCTTGGTTTTACGATCACTGTTGTCGGTGGCTTGTTCACCGTCGGATTGTTGCAGGGTGTCGGTTTCGATGATGTCGGTCGAGGTCACGGCCTGGCCCATGGCGTAGGCGCTCCACGCGCCGCTTTCGCCGTAGATCCACGGACGCAGGTCGAGGCCGACGCCGTTGACGTCGCCGCCGCTGGCGGTGCCGAGGTCACGGTCGTCTTCGGACTGGCCGGTGACTTTCACTTCCAGGCCGAAGTTCTTGGTTTCAGTCATCGCGGCCAGTGTCGGGCAAGACCAGATCAGCGCGAACGAAAGGCCAATGCCGGCCTTCACGAATGGATTGAGCTTCATAGTTTTTCCTCGCCGTCTTCTTCTTGCAGGGCGTGCAGTTGCAGCGTGTTCGGGTTCAGAGCGCCACGGCTGGCTTGCTCTTGTTGCAGCAGACGTTGCGCTTCGGCGAGACGCTCGGGCGGCAGTTGCGCGGCGAGGGTGGTCGCCAGCTCATCGGCTTGCGGAGTGTTTTGCGCCTTGGCCAGTTGGCTGAACACGTAGGCGTTGACCGGGTCGGGTTTGGTGCCCTTGCCTTGGGAGAACAGTTGGGCGATGGCGAAGTCGGCGCTGTTCTGGCCGTTGCGCGCAGCGGTCAGCAAGTGGTCGAGGGCTTTCTGCGGATAGACCTTGCCGAGGTAGCCACGGCGATAAATCTGGCCGAGGTAGTAGTCGGCGGCGACTTCGCGGCCAACGGCTTTCTGGAAATGTTCTTCGGCGACTTTGGCGTCGGCCGGGACCATTTTGCCTTCGTAGTAGAGCTTGCCCAGCAACAGTTCGGCGCGCGGCTGGTCGGCGGCGCGGCCGTTGTCGAGGTACTTCATCATCTGATCGACGTCGCCCAGTTCCGGGTAGTCGTAGAGCAATTGCGCGAGGGTCACCCACGACGCCGGGTAGCCCGGAGCGATCGGCTCGAGCAGCGACTGCGCGGTTTTTTCGTCGGGCTTGCCCAGGGTCGAATCGGCCAGGACACGGGCGACGGAATCGACTCGCTGTGCGGTGACAGTGCCACGGCTGTAACCGGCCTGCATCTGCTTGATCAACTCGGCTTGCTGTTCTGGCTGGGCACGTTTCTGATAGACCGTGGCCAGTTCGACGTAGCAGATGTCGGTGGTGTTGAGCGCGGCTTTGCAGATCTTTTCCACGTCATCCAGGTGCTGGTCGTAAGTGCCCTGAGTGCGATACAGCAGCACCTGCGCCAGACCCGCTTCCGGGTAGCCGGATTTGCGCCACTGATCGATCTGCTGCTGCGCGTTGATGTTCGGGAAACTGTGCGGGTATTGCAGGTACAGCATCGCCAGCGGGATCAACGTATTGCCTTCGCCATTGGCGGCGGCTTTTTTCAGCAGGCTTTCGGCTTCGTGGTGTTCGGCTTCGGTAGAACCCGGTTTGGCCACCAGCAGGCGACCAAGACGCGCCTGAGCACGCGGCGAAACACTGGCGGCGGCGCGGTAAGTCGCTTCGGCCTGTTTCATTTGCGCAGGGTCGCGGCTGTCGACCTGGATATCGGCGAGGCCGACTTGCGCTTCGCTGTAACCCAGATCGGCCAGTTGCTGATAATTCTGCGCGGCGGTGGCGGTGTCGCCACGCTTGAGCGCTTCGTTGGCGAGGCGCTGATCGGGCAGGCCGGCACAACCGGCCAGACTCACCGCCAATGCCAAGGCACACACCGTCCCCATGTAGGAGTGAGCCTGCTCGCGATGCAGGCGATGCGGTACATCAGACACACCGCGCTGATCCAATCGCTGGCAGGCCAGCTCCCACAGGGATCGCGGTGTTTTCAGGATGGGTGGAGTAGTCACAGGCATGTCCTCGACTTAAAGACCGGCAGCCATGGCTTTGTCGATCAGCCAGTTCAGGTTCGGGCCACGGTCACTGTTCACTTCCACCGGGCGGCCGGCGAGGCTGCTGTCGAGCGGCTCGTCAGGCTGGATCTGTACGCGGATATCGGAGGACAGGTCGGCGCTTTTCAGGCTGGTGCTGCTGACGATCTTGCCGGTGCGGGTCTTGTCTTCGCCGGCGATCTGGAAGCTCACCGGAGTACCCGGACGCACGTCGCCGAACTGGCGATAGGAGAAGCGTGCATCGACGGTGGCCTGGGTGTTGCGCGGCACCAGTTGGAAGATCACATCGCCTTTGCTTGCGTACTGACCGTCCGCCACCAGTTGCTGGGCCACGGTGCAATCGCACGGCGAAGTCAGGGTGCCGGTCATTTGCTTGCCGAACAGTTCTTCAACCTTGGCCGGCGACAGTTGATCTTCTTCCAGATGGCCCTTGAGCACGTCGAGCATGCTGGTGCTGAAGGTCGCCAGTGGCGCGCCTTTCGCCGCAACGCCGTCGGACTTGACCAGGCTCTGCACGGTGCCGTCGCGCGGCATGGTGATGTTCATCCCCGGCACGCTGACCAGACCGGCCTGCGCGTGACTGACGAAGTACATGCCATACACCGATTTGAAAATGAAACCCGCCGCGACCAGACCGACCGCGAAGATACCGGCGCTGAAGGTCACTGCTTTCAGTCGGCCGAACGGGGTCATGCCGGAGCCGCCGTCCTTGACCTTGCGTGCCTTGGTGAAGTTGTCGCGCTGCAGGGTTGCCAGCACTTCGCCGATGCTGACGATGTCGCCAGCCAGGTGCGAAGTGATCAGGTGGCGCAGGGTGGAAATGTCCTGCTGCTCAAGGTTCTGGAACTGGCAACCGACGCGACCGGTCGGGCGGTCGTAGGAACGCACTTGCAGTTCAACGTCCATCGCCAGGCCAAGGTTGTCGATGACAAATTGCAGACGCGCCTTGTACACCTCGCCGATGGTCAGCGGCATCTGCCCGGCGTTGAACGCCAGACCACCGGCGGACAGGTCAAGCACCCGCGCTTCTACCGGGGTCCGGTCGGGACCGAAGAAGCGCAGTTTGGCCGGGATTTTCACACGGGCGTGTTGGCGCTGGGCTTCGGATTCATGCACTACGTTGGCGTTGACGGCGGTATTCATAGGGGCGATTTCCTTGTTAATTCAATAGGGGCGGGTCAGACCATCATCAGCAGCACGGCGACGAAAATGCTGCCGGCGGAGAAGGTCATGGTCCGAGACGACCAGGTGTTGAACCAACGTTGAAAGCTGGCGAGATCACGGGTCAGGGATGTGGGTTGGCGAGTCCAGGATTGTTGGTCGAGGCGGAAGAACACGTAGATCTTCACCAGCGCGCCGACGATCTGGTTGTAATAAAGAATTGCCGGGTAAGCCGGGCCGATGCGGTGACCGGAGCACGACAACAGCAGGGTCAGGATCAGGCGGGTGATGCCGATCCACAGCAGGTAAACGAGGATGAACGCGGTGCCGTATTTGAAGCTGGCGATGATCGCCACGGTCAGGCCGAGCAAGGACGTCCACATCGATACACGCTGATCGAACAGCACCACCGAGGTGAAGGCGCCGAGACGTTTCACACCCAGGCCCAGCGCTCGCGAGTTCTGCCGCAGATTGTTGCCGTACCAACGGAACATCAGTTTGCGGCTGGCTTTGATAAAGCTTTTTTCCGGCGGGTGTTCAACAGTGTTGATCGCCGCGTCAGGCACGTAAAAGGTGTCGTAACCGAGGCGCATCAGGCTGAACCAGCTCGACTTGTCGTCGCCGGTCAAAAACTTGAAACGGCCCAGACGCCAGTGTTGCAGCGAGTCGCTTTCAACGTCGGCGATGAATTCCGGGTTGGTCACCACAGTGGCGCGGAACACCGACATACGACCGGTCATGGTCAGCACGCGTTTGGACAGGGCCATCGAGCACATGTTGATGTGGCGCTGGGCGAAACGCAGCTTGTGCCATTCGCTCATGATGTAGCCGCCGCGCACTTCGCAGAATTCGTTGGTGGTCAGGCCGCCGACGTTGCCGAACAGCTGGAACCACGGCACGGTCTTGCGCACGGTGCCTTCGCCGAGCACGGTGTCGCCGTCGATCACGGCGACCACGGCGCGGTCGTCCGGCAGGTGACGGGAGATCGCGCGGAAACCATAGGCCAGGCCATCACGTTTGCCGGTGCCGGGAATGCGTACGAAGTCGAGTTTCACGCGGTCTGGCGGATTCATCCGCGCCCACAGTGCCTTGACCAGCAGCTCATCGGACATTTCGACGATCGAGCAAACCACGGTGGTCGGCAGCTCGCAGTCGATGGCTTCGCGGATCACCGAGCTGTAGACCTGCGCGGTGGTGAGCGCGTCGATCCGGAAACTGGTGACCATCAGGAACACATGCGACGGGTCCGCCGCTTTACCCAGCTTGCGCACTTTGCGGCGCAGATGCGGGTAAACGATGTAGAGAAAAATCATGCCGCGCACAAAGTGCGTTGCACCCATCGAGTAGCGCCAGATACCCACGGCGCCAATCAGGAAAATGAAGTCCTTCGACTCGGAGTCGAATGTGGACGTGGGCAGCATCAAGGCCAGGCCCATCAGCAGACTGAGATAAAAAAGCCAGCCGGCTGATTGCAGAAAAAAATGTTTGAGCTTGGTCATCAACGTCATCCGAAGGTGAGAAGGCTTCAAGCCGCAAGCTTCGAGCTGCAAGCGGAACGCTTTGGCTTGCAGCTCGAGGCTTGTCGCTTAGGGCTGCTTTACCAGCAGATACCTTCGGTGCGAGTACCGGCGTCGGTGGCTTTGGCCATGAAGCCCACCAGGTCGATGACCTGTTTGCCGTGCGGCGCTTGCTGCGCCAACGGGCGGAACTTCTCGTCGCGGTTGCCGAGGATGATCACGTCGGAGTTGTCGATCACCGAATCGAAGTCCGCGTTGAGCAGGGACGAAACGTGCGGGATCTTCGACTCGATGTAGTCCTTGTTCGCGCCGTGAACACGGGCGTACTCGACGTTGCTGTCGTAGATGCTCAGGTCGTAACCCTTGCCGATCAGCATCTCGGCCAGCTCTACCAGCGGGCTTTCGCGCAGGTCGTCGGTGCCGGCCTTGAAGCTCAGACCGAGCAGGGCGACTTTGCGTTTGTCGTGGCTTTCAACGATGTCGAAGGCGTTCTGCACTTGCGATTCGTTGCTGCGCATCAGCGAGTTGAGCAGCGGCGCTTCGACGTCCAGCGAACCGGCGCGGTAGGTCAGGGCACGCACGTCTTTCGGCAGGCACGAGCCGCCGAAGGCGAAGCCTGGGCGCATGTAGTACTGGGACAGGTTGAGGGTCTTGTCCTGGCAGACCACGTCCATCACTTCACGGCCATCGACGCCGACGGCTTTGGCGATGTTGCCGATCTCGTTGGCGAAGGTCACTTTGGTCGCGTGCCAGACGTTGCAGGTGTACTTGATCATCTCGGCAACGGCGATGTCCTTGCGGATGATCGGTGCGTCGAGTTCTTCGTACAGCGATTGCAGAACGTCGCCCGAGGCCTTGTCGAACTCGCCGATGACGGTCATCGGTGGCAGGTCGTAATCGGCAATGGCGGTGGATTCACGCAGGAACTCAGGGTTGACCGCAACGCCGAAGTCGACACCGGCCTTCTTGCCCGAGCAGTCTTCGAGAATCGGGATCACCACGTTGGCAACAGTGCCCGGCAGCACGGTGCTGCGCACGACGATGGTGTGGCGAGTGGTTTTTTCACGCAGAACAAAACCGATCTCGCGGCATACCGCTTCGATGTAGTTCAGTTCGAGGTCGCCGTTCTTTTTGCTCGGCGTGCCAACGCAGATCATCGACAGGTCGGTGTCACGAATCGCTTCGGCGAAGTTGGTCGTGCCACGCAGACGACCGGTCTGGATACCCTGTTGCAGAAGTTCGCCCAGGCCCGGTTCAACAATTGGCGACTTGCCGGCGTTGATCATGTCGATCTTGTCTTTGGCAACATCGACGCCAACTACGTCATGGCCCCGTGCAGACAGGCAACCGGCACATACTGCGCCAACGTAACCCAAACCAAATATGCTGATGCGCATCGCAATTACCTCTGTATATATCAGGCCTTAGAAGGCCGGAGTTAATGGTGTTCAGCGTTCATTAGTGCACTCGAAAGTGCGGAATACAGGCGCCACAATGCCGTGTGCAGGCATACTAAGTTCCGAGTGTCTAAATAAGTGCACTCAAGATGTGCGCAACCAGGCCTTGTTGTTATGACTTGCCCTGTTATGCAGCCGATCTTCTTTGGAGAAGACTCTTGTGCAATCGTCTTGCGCGCTCGATGTCAGGATTAAAGTCCCGTGAATCAAGCGGTTGGGTGCTCAGGCGAGCACGTTTATAAGGGCGCGGCCATGGCCTTTGTAGGGGATATAAATGGTGCGTATCTCCTGTCCATCGTCTGTTTTGAGACTAGTTAGTCATCTAGGCAAGTTGCTGTGACAACTTGGTTACATGGCTATCTGCTCTGCGTAAGTTATCTCGTACAAACTCGGCGAGAATCGTTACCGGTGGTATGAGCTATGCATTCGGACGAAGTTCCTGCCCGCTCATCGCGAAAACTGAAATTTCTTGAAATATTGTCAGAGATGGCACTAGTCTCAATTTGATAGCACTTTCGTTTTCGACCTTTAATAACAGGCGAAAAATCACGTTAGATAGTTTTGTGCCACTACGGTGAAAAAATTTAGGTGCCACTACTGAAAAAAATGATCAGTGTCGAGTGAAACTAATCTTAGAAAAGACAGGGAGGATTTTTTGGCGCCAGTAAAGTGGCGAAATAAGGCGAGGGATTTTTGACAGCGTGCAGGCTGCACGACTCTTTATGGAAAGAGTCGTGCAATAGGCATGCTTTATTCGGGGGCGTGGTCGCGTAAAAACACCAGATTGTCGGGTTTCGACTGTTCGGCGCTGTAGCGATAACCCTGCACATCGAACTGCTTGAGCAGGGCCGGATCGTTGATCTTTTCCTGAATCACGAAACGGCTCATCAGGCCCCGCGCTTTCTTCGCGTAGAAGCTGATGATCTTGTACTGGCCGTTCTTCTGGTCCTTGAACTCGGTGTTGATGATCCGCGCGTTCAACGCCGTGCGTTTGACTGCCGAGAAGTACTCGTTGGAAGCGAGGTTGAGCAGCACGTCATCGCCCTGATCGGCCAGTGCTTCGTTCAACCACTCGCTGATGCGCGTGCCCCAGAAGGCGTACAGATCTTTGCCACGGGCGTTGGCCAGTTTGGTGCCCATTTCCAGACGGTACGGCTGCATCAGGTCGAGCGGGCGCAGCAGGCCGTAGAGGCCGGAGAGCATACGCAAGTGTTTTTGCGCGTAGTCGAAGTTGGCTTCGCTGAAGGATTGCGCGTCGAGACCGGTATAGACGTCGCCCTTGAACGCGAGCAGCGCCTGCTTGGCGTTCTCCGGGGTGAACGCGGGTGTCCAGCTGCCGAAACGCGCGGCGTTGAGCCCGCCGATCTTGTCTGACACGTGCATCAGTTCGCTGATCTGCGCCGGCGTCAGGTCGCGCAGTTGCTGGATCAGTTCCTGGGAATGGTCGAGGTACTGCGGCTGAGTGAAGCGCTGGGTCGCCGGCGGTGTTTCGTAATCGAGGGTCTTGGCGGGGGAAATCACCATCAGCATGAAGTCGTCTCCTTTAATCGTGGGGGCGATTCTAGGGGGTTGTCCGAGTTGACTCCAGCTATGAGCGTGATAGGTGATCGGCGGTGTCATGGAACAAGATCGCAGCCTTCGGCAGCTCCTACAGATTGTGCTCGACATGAAATCGCAATGATTCAATGGAGGCACAGGTAGGAGCTGCCGAAGGCTGCGATCTTTTGATCTTTCTTTTGATCCACCCGCGATATAGTGCCGCGCGGGTTTTGTTATGGAGACATCCCTTTTGCGCATTGTTCTTTTATTCACCGCGTGGCTGTTGAGCTTTGGTGCTGTCGCGGCGCCGGGTGATGTGGCGACGCTGGATCGCAGCACCTGGCCGGAGCAGCTCAGCAATCCGACGCTGTTTGATGTGGCTTCACGGGCAGAAATCCTCATGTTCGCCCGTGGTCTGCTCGGTACCGAATCGATGGACGAAGCCGCTTTGGCTCAGCGTCTGGGCCTGCGCACGATCAACATCGACGCGATCAACAGCCTGCGCCAGCGTCTCTGGCAGCGCTTGTTGGCCAACTACAACTACGCCCAGCAAAGCTGCGATCAGGACGCCTCGTTCTGTTTCCTCGTCGAAGACCTGCCGACCCTGCGTGAGCAAGCCGCCAAGTTCGTGGTCAGTGACGACAGCTATTACACCAAGTGGGCCGAACCGAGCCGGATCTTCCATTTGCAGTATCTGGATGAGTTGATGCGCAAGGCTGCGTTGTCGCCGCAGACCAGCAACGAATTCGATCGTTTCGGTGACTACGAGCGTAATGGCGACGAGATGCACGACCGGTTGTTTCTGCTGACGTTCGACAGCGCCGCCAACGTGCAACCGGACAACACCGAGTGGCTCACCGAGTACCTGCGCAAGGCAAACCTGAGCGGCACGTTCTTTGTGTTGGGCAAGGATATCCAGGCGCGGCTGGCCGATCGTTCAGTCAGCAGTCTGCAGGCGGGCTTTTCGAAACAGTGCGTCGGCGTGCAGGGTTGGGAGTTCCGTTCCCACAGCCACTGGCAGGACTGGCAGGACTCGGTGCGGCGCAGCGCCGATCTGGTGAAGAACAAATTGCCGGAAAACTACGTACCGCTGTTCCGTCCGCCAGAAGGGCAACGCCGCAGCGATGCGCAAGGTTTCTTCAACACCCAGGGCTTGCAAGTGGCGCTGTGGGACATCGACGCCCAGGACGGCGCCGGCAAACTCAAGGGCTCAGCGAGCGCGCAGCGGGTACTGACCCTGATGCTGTTGTGGCGCCATGGGGTGATCAATTTCAACATGAAACAGGACGCGGTGAGGACCTCGTTGCCGTGGCTGATCACGCAAACCGCGCAGAGCGGCATCGGTTGGGAAGATTGTCAGGACGCGTTTCGCTGAGAAACGGCAAAAGCCCGGAAACATTGGGCTTGGGGTGATTTTTTACGGGATTTCGGTGCAGGCGGACTTCCGACTTTAGCGGGGTCTGGGCAGTCCGCCAAGGGCTTTTCGTCACTCTGCAAAATAAACTTAAAAAAACCGTCAAAGTACTTTTTTATGTCATCGGTTTTGGAGTATTACGAAGACAGACCGCCGAAACCTGCAACACAGGTGGCGTCTTCCAAGACCCGTTTGTTTGCAGTCACTTGAATCTCCGCAGGTGAGATTTCGGCAGTCACTTCGAGGCGCAGCACCGCTCAGGTATTGCGTCTACTGGCTCTGACAAAGGTGACCGAGTATGGATGATCACGGACGTAGCCCTTCCTCCAACCAGCCAATCCTTTATGTACTCGATACCAACGTATTGATTCACGATCCAAACGCCCTGCTGAATTTCGAAGAACACCACGTCGCGATCCCGATGACCGTGCTTGAAGAGCTGGACAAGCTCAAGAGCGGGCATCACAGCGTGGCCGCTGAATGCCGTCAGGCCATCCGGCTGATCGACAAGACCCTGGGCGATGCGTCCCCGGAAGACGTCGAACTGGGTGTGCCGATCCAGCGCGGCAAGGGCGGGCCGAAGGGCTTGCTGTCGATTCTGATGAGCAAACAGGCCGAATCGAATCTGATTCTGCCGGAGCATCTGAACGACAACAAAATCATCAACCAGCTGATCGACCTGCACACCCGCGACCCGAAAAAACCGGTGGTGCTGGTCACCAAAGACATCAACATGCGCCTGAAGGCGCGCGCCTGCGGTATCGCCTCCGAGGACTACAGCACCGACCAACTGGTCGACGACGTGTCCCTGCTGCCCAACGGCTACCACAACATGACCGGCTCTTTCTGGGACCGCGTGAGCAAGGTCGACACCCGCCAGGATCACGGCCGCACCTGGCATCAAGTGCAACTGATCGACAACCTGCCGGCGGTGCACATCAACGAGTTCATCATTGATGAACAGGGCTTTGTCGGCTGGATCAAGGAGATCGAAGAGGACAAGCTGCTGATCCTCGACCTGCATCAGGAACCGCTGCTGCATCAAGAAGCCTGGGGTCTCAAGCCTCGCGACATCTATCAAAGTCTGGCGCTGTACGCGCTGCTGGATCCGGACATTCATCTGGTCAACCTGTCGGGTGCCGCCGGTTCCGGTAAAACCATTCTGGCGCTGGCCGCTGCGATCGAGCAGACCATGGTCAGCAAACGTTATCGCCGAATCATCGCCACTCGCAGCGTGCAGGGCCTGGATCAGGAAATCGGCTTCCTGCCCGGCACCGAAGCGGAAAAAATGGAGCCTTGGCTGGGCGCCATCACCGACAACCTCGAAGCCTTGCACATGGATGACGAAAACACCCATGGCAGCGTCGACTACATCCTCAGCAAAGTGCCGTTGCAGTTCAAATCGCTCAACTACATTCGCGGGCGCAGCTTCCAGCAGAGCCTGATCCTGATCGACGAATGCCAGAACCTCACGCCGCACCAGATGAAAACCATCATCACCCGTGCCGGCGCCGGTTCCAAAGTGGTGTGCCTGGGCAACCTCGCACAGATCGACACCCCTTACCTGTCCGCGACCAGCTCCGGGCTGACCTACCTGACCGAACGCTTCAAGGATTTCCCCAACGGTGTGCACATCACCCTGCAAGGGGTGCCTCGCTCGATTCTGGCTGAATACGCCGAAACCCACCTGTAAAACAGCTGCAAGATTCAAGCTGCAAGCGGCAAGATACAAGCGTAGAGAGTGTTTCTCTCATACCCTTGTAGCTTGCCGCTTAATGCTTGCAACTGCTTAAATGCTGCCATTCCATACCCTGCAGACTACTGCGCTTTTCACTTGCCGCTTGTAGCTTGCCGCTCGCAGCTGCCTCAAGGAGGCCCCCGTGCTGACTCATCTCGATTCCCAAGGTCGCGCCAACATGGTCGACGTCACCGAAAAAGCCGTGACGTTCCGTGAAGCGACGGCCCAAGCGCTGGTGCGCATGCTCCCCGCAACGCTGCAGATGATCGTCAGCGGCGGCCATCCCAAGGGTGACGTGTTCGCCGTGGCGCGCATTGCCGGCATTCAAGCGGCGAAGAAAACCAGCGATCTGATTCCCCTGTGCCATCCGTTGATGCTCACCGGCGTCAAAGTCGAACTCAGTGCCGACGGCGAAGACACTGTGCGCATCGTCGCCCGTTGCAAACTGTCCGGGCAGACCGGTGTGGAAATGGAAGCACTGACTGCCGCCAGCGTCGCAGCGCTGACCATCTACGACATGTGCAAAGCCGTCGATCGCGGCATGACCATCGAAAGCGTGCGCCTGCTGGAGAAGGTCGGCGGCAAGAGCGGGCACTTCCAGGCGGAGCAGCCATGAACCTGACCGTGAGGTTTTTTGCCCGTTACCGTGAAGCGCTGGGCGTGGATTCGGTAAAGGTCGAAGGTGATTTCGCCACTGTCGATGATGTGCGTGCACATGTTCTTCAAATGCAGACGCAACGGGACGGCGCCGAGGTGCTGAGCGAGCAGAACCTGATGTGCGCGCGCAACGAAGACCTCTGCCAGCTCGACGAGCCAGTGGTCGACGGCGACGAAGTGGCGTTTTTCCCCACTGTGACCGGAGGCTGAGCCATGGCGATTCGCGTGCAGGCCACGCCGTTCGATCCGGGCGTTGAAGTCAACGCGATGCACGCGGCCAACGTCGGCGTCGGCGCGGTGGTGAGTTTTGTCGGCTACGTGCGCGACTTCAATGACGGCCTGGATGTGGCGGGGATGTTCCTCGAGCACTATCCGGGCATGACCGAAAAAGCCCTTGGCAAGATCGCCATCGAAGCCGAGCAGCGCTGGCCGCTGCTGAAACTGGAAGTGCTGCACCGCATCGGCGCGCTGGAACCGGGCGAACCGATCGTCTTCGTCGGCGCCGCCAGCGCCCATCGCCAGGCCGCGTTCGATGCCTGTGCCTTCGTCATGGACTACCTGAAAACCCGCGCACCGTTCTGGAAGAAAGAAAACACCAGCGACGGGCCGCGTTGGGTTGAAGGGCGCGACAGCGATCATGCTGCCGCCGATCGCTGGAAGAAATAAACCCTGAGTCGCCCTCTAGTCAGCCATCGCGAGCAGGCTCACTCCTACAATTGGAATGCGTTCCCCCTGTAGGAGTGAGCCTGCTCGCGATGACGTCATCTGCAACACCAAAAACCTCTGTCTTTGCCTGATTGACTGCCTATACATATAAGTCCAATATGGATTTATAAGTACAAAGAAGTGTCTCCCTCCGTTTCAGCTCTTTCTTGCCAAACCAACAACAACCCGCGAGAGAACGAACATGAAGAAACTCCCCCTTATCACCGGTCTGGCCCTCAGCCTGTTGGCCTCAGCCAGCGTGTTCGCCGCTGAGCAAACCCTGCGCATAGGCATCGAAGCCGCTTACCCGCCGTTCGCCTCGAAAACCGACAAAGGCGAAATCGTCGGTTTCGACTACGACATCGGCAATGCCCTGTGTGCGCAGATGAAGGTCAAGTGCGTGTGGGTCGAAGGTGAGTTCGACGGTCTGATTCCTTCGCTGAAAGTGAAGAAGATCGACATGGCGCTGTCCTCAATGACCATCAACGAAGACCGCAAGAAGTCGGTGGATTTCAGCCACAAGTACTACTTCACCTCGTCGCGGCTGGTGATGAAAGAAGGCGCCAGCGTTGACGATCAATACGCCAGCCTGAAGGGCAAGAATGTCGGCGTGCAGCGCGCGACCACCACTGATCGCTACGCCACCGAGGTGTTCGAGCCGAAGGGCATCAACGTCAAGCGCTACAGCAACAACGAAGAGATCTACATGGATCTGGCGGCAGGGCGGCTGGATGCGATTTTTGCCGACACCATTCCATTGAATGACTTTCTGTCGATGCCGCGTGGCAAGGGTTATGCGTTTGTCGGGCCTGAGTTGAAGGATCCGAAGTACGTGGGCGAGGGGGCGGGGATTGCAGTGCGCAAAGGCAATGCCGAACTGGTCAGCCAGTTGAATGGCGCCATCGATGGCATTCGCGCGAGTGGCGAGTATCAGAAGATTTCCGAGAAGTATTTCAAGTCTGATATTTACGGCGACTGATAGTCCGCTATCGCGAGCAGGCTCACTCCTACATTTGGAATGCGTTCCCCTGTAGGAGTGAGCCTGCTCGCGATGGCGTCAGAGAAATCACTGCAAATCTCTAGCCCTTCAATTCCTTCAAATGCTTGTACACCGTCGCCCGCCCCATGTTCAGCACATTGGCCACATAGTTCGAGGCGCTCTTGCCTTTGAACGCGCCTTCGGCGTGCAGCGCCAGCACCAGTTCACGCTTGTGATCGCGGGTCAGCACATTCAGGCTCAGTTGCCGTTCGCGCAGCCAGGCGTGGAGGAAGGTGTTGATGCGCTCCTGCCAGTCATCACGAAACAGTGAGTCCGGTTGTGGAATCAGCTTGCTCGGCGAGAGGAACAGGTCCAGCGCCGCCTTGGCATTTTCGAACAGCGAAATATTCAAGTTGATGCACAGCACCGCCAGTGGCAGGCCTTCACTGTCGCGCAGGACGCTGCTCAGGCTGCGAATCTTCTGGCCGTCCCAATTGAGCTTTTCGTACGGACCGATATTGCGGTCACTGACATCCTCACTGAGCATGTCTTCCAGCGATGAGTCGTCACCGATCTCGCGTTTGGACAGGTTGTTGGCGATGTAATCGACCTTCTGTGTGCGCAGGTCGTGCAGCACCACTTCGGCGTGCGGAAAGAACAGTGTGGCGATGGCATCGGCGATGGCACGGAAGTTATCCAGCGCCGGGTCGAATTCAGGGGCGGTCATGACAGTGGAGCTCCAGGCAGCGTCAACGCCCCCTTGATCAGGAGGCGTTGCGAGTGTGCCGCAATCCGTTGGGCGCGTCATCCGGATGGACGATCAGGCGAGGCGGGCAGGGGAGAGCATGGCGCTGCTCAGGCCGAAGTTGCGCAAGTGCTCGGGCAGTGGCTCGCCGCGCACCAACGCCGCGCTGGCCTGGCCCATTGCTGGCGAAGTCTGAATGCCGTAGCCACCTTGCGCGGCGACCCAGAACAATCCCGGCACTTGCGAATCGAAACCGCTGAGCAGATCACCGTCGCCGACGAAACTGCGCAGCCCGGCCCACGTGCGGGTCGGGCGGCGGATGGTCAGCGTCGTGGCTTCTTCGATCTGGTAAATGCCCATGGCGATGTCCAGTTCTTCCGGCTGCACATCGTGAGGTTCGACCGGGTCGGCGTTGGCGGGCGAGCCGAGGAACATGCCGGCGTCAGGCTTCATATAGAAGGATTCGTCGAGGCTGACCAGCATCGGCCAGTGATGAATGTCGACGCCTTCGGGGCCGGCGAAAATGAACGCGGCGCGGCGTTTCGGTTGCAGGCCCAGCGGCTTGGCACCTGCCAGTGCGCCGACCTTGTCGGCCCAGGCGCCGGCGGCGTTGATGATCACTGGTGCGCTGAAGGTCTGGCCGTTGGTTTGTACGTGCCAGAGGCCGTCGGCGTCGCGGTTCAGGCCGAGTACTTCGCAATCGGTGTGCACTTCGCCGTTATTGCGACGAATGCCACGCAGGTAGCCCTGATGCAGGGCGTCGGTGTCGATGTCGCTGGCACTTGGATCGTAGATCGCGCCGTGGACTTTTTCTCGGCGCAGGATCGGCAGGCGCGCGCAGGCTTCGTCGGCAGTGAGCGACTGCATCTCAGGGACTGTGGCTTTGGCGCTGAGGTATTGGTTGTTGAGTTCTGCGGGGTCACCGGTGAAATCGACGGTCATTTCGCCGCGTGGGGTCAGCAGTGGATGTTCGCAGAAACCGGCCGGTGGATGATCGAAAAACTCACGGCTGGCCTGGGTCAGTGCGCGCACTTGCGGTGTGCCGTAGGCAGCAGTGAACAGCGCGGCGGAGCGGCCGGTGGAGTGATAGGCCGGGTGCGATTCACGTTCGAGCACGATCACTTTGCCGTGGGGCGACAGCCAGAAACCGCTGGAAGCGCCGGCAATCCCGCCGCCGATGATGATGAAATCTGCCTGGCTCATGAGGTTCTCCATTGAGTACGCAATATCGAGGCGTTCGCGATCTCCTGTAGGAGTGAGCCTGCTCGCGATAGCGGTGTACCAGTCAACAATAATGCTGATTGTAAGACCGCTATCGCGAGCAGGCTCACTCCTACAGGGGGGATTTGTGGTGTTAGTGAGTTAAGTGATAAATCGCATTGGCGAGGGCTATGTCTTCCAGGCCCAGGCCGATTGAACGGAAGAACACGTGACGATCGTAATCCGGGCGCTGGACTTTCTCGCTGAGCAAGTCGGCGAGATCGCCGACAATCAAATCCTTGCTCCAGCCATGCTGTTCACTGGCAATCAGCATCTCACCCGCCGACCCCGGCGTGGTCAGACGATAGTCGCAGAACACCTGCATGTCGTTGAGACTCTGCGGCGGCACTTCGTGGGCGCGCGGGGCGTTGGTGCTGATCGAGGTGATCAGGGCCGGTTTGCTCAGCGCGGCAGGATCGATCACCGGGCCGGGGGACGAGGTGCACAGCATGATCACATCAGCCTCGGCAATGGACGCTTCACGGCTATCGGCAATTTTCAGATTGGGCGTGATGGCTTTCAACAGGGATTGGGTTTGAGCGTCGGCGGACAAGCTCGGCGAGTACAAACTGATGCTCTGCCAGTCACGCAGCGACCTGACGTAATGCAAATGCGCCTGAGCAACCTTGCCGCTACCAATGATTGCCAGTCGCGTGGCATTCACCGGAGCGAGGGCGTCGACCGCCACGGCCGTGGTCGCGGCGGTGCGCGCGGTGGTCAGTTCACCGGCATCGCAGAGCAGCAGCGGTTGACCGGTTTTCATCGACATCAACAAAGTCCATGCCGTGACCAACGGGCCTTGCTCGCGAACGATGTACGGCGAGGTCTTCACGCCGTACACGCCGTCCTCAGCCAGCACTCCCAGATAGTTGATGAAGTCGCCGGCACCTTGAGGAAACTCCACCAGTTGTTGCGCCGGTTGCACGGCATTACCCGCCGCAAGATCGCGAAACAGTTTGCGCAGAATCTGCGGCACGTCGATGCGCACCAGAAGCTCGCGGGCCTGATGCTGGTCGATCACGTAGGGCGTACTGGACATGTCAGGCTACGGAGTCTGTATTTAAACTAATTTGTCCATTATGGACATTTAGTTTTCTCTCGCAAGCACCTGATCAAACCCCGGGCGAAAAAAAAGCGCAGTCCGTTGCCGGCTGCGCTTCTTTTATTCGTATCGCTTACTGCGGACGCTTGCGCTCAACCGCACGCAGTAGGTGCGTCGGTGGCGTTTCGCAGCTGATCTTGCGACCGAGCTTTTCTTCGATGGACGGCAACTGATAGGAGTCGTCCTCACCGGCGAAGCTGATCGACACGCCATCGGCGCCAGCACGACCGGTCCGGCCGATGCGGTGCACGTAGTCGTCCGGGACTTCCGGCAGGGTGAAGTTGATCACGTGGCTGATGCCGTCGATGTGGATGCCGCGACCGGCTACATCGGTGGCGACCAGTACGCGAATCTTGCCTTCGCGGAAACCTTCCAGAGTCTTGATGCGCTTGTGCTGCGGCACGTCGCCGGACAACTGCGCAGCATTCACACCGTCGCGCACCAGACGTTCTTCGATGCGGCGGACTTCGTCCTTGCGGTTGGCGAAGACCATCACCCGCTCCCAGCCATTATCGTTGACCAGGTTGTAGAGCAATTTGTACTTGTCGGCACCGGCCACGGCGTAGATGTGTTGCTCGACGTTTTCGCTGGCGACGTTGGTGACTTCGATTTCGACGATGGACGGATCGGTCGTCCACTGCTTTGCGAGGTTCATCACGTCTTCGGTGAAGGTCGCGGAGAACAGCAGGGTCTGACGCTCGGACTTCGGCGGCGTCTGGCGAATGATCTGGCGTACTTGCGGGATGAAGCCCATGTCGAGCATGCGGTCGGCTTCGTCCAGCACCATCACTTCGACCATGTCCAGATGCACGTCGCCACGCTGGTTGAAGTCGAGCAGGCGGCCCGGGGTCGCGACGAGAATGTCGCAGTGTCGCGCTTCGAGGTGCTTGAGCTGCTTGTCGAAGTCCATGCCGCCAACAAACGTCATGACGTTGAGGCCGGTGTATTTGGTCAGGTCGGCGGCGTCCTTGGCGATCTGCACCACCAGCTCACGGGTCGGCGCGATGATCAGCGCACGGGGTTCGCCCATGTAGCGTTCTTTCGGCGGCGGCGTTTGCAACAGTTGGGTGATGATCGAAATCAGAAACGCGGCGGTTTTACCGGTGCCGGTCTGTGCGCGACCAATGGCGTCTTTGCCGGCGAGGGTGAAGCCCAGCACCTGCGCCTGGATCGGCGTGCAATACGGGAAGCCCAGATCCTGAATGGCGTGCATCAGTTCTGGCGACAGTTTGAAATCATGGAAGCGGGTTTTGCCTTCCTGTGGCTCGACGACGAAATCTTCGAGTTTCCACGGAATAACCGGTGCCTTGGGCTTCGGTTCGCGGCGCGGTCTGGCCGGTTTCGGCGCTTCGCTGCGGGCAGGTTCGGCGGCGATTGACGCGGCCGGTGCAGGTTGCGGTTCTGCCTTCGGTGCCGCTACGTGAGCGGGGCGGTCGGCCTGTGGGGCATCGCTGCGATGACCGGGGGCGTGCGACGGCGCACTGGGAACTGGTGCGAGCTGCTCAGCCTCGCTTTTACCGAACATCTTCTTGAGTGCTTTGAGCACGGTCATCTCATCAATTGGTTAAGGAATGTACGCCGGCCAGTGTAATGCAAGAAACGGGCGCGGCGTAGGGGGAGGGATCAAAGGGCGATTTTAATCTCGACGCTTAGCGCAGACGTTCGCTCAACCAGACGCCGATGTCGCGAATTTCCTCGGGTAACACTTCGTGCTCCATTGGGTATTCCTGCCATGTCACGGTGACACCATGCTTCACCAAATGCTCGTAGGCACTGCGGCCCATCGAGTTCTGCACCACGCCATCGAACTGACCGTGCAGACACAGCGCGGGAATCCGCTGCTGACTGGCTGAAAGCTGCATGTCATCGCTGAACGTCGGCGCATAAGTCGACAGAGCAAGTACACCACCCAGTGCGCCTTGCCATTTCACAAAAGCGGTGTGCAAAACGACAGCGCCACCCTGGGAAAAACCGGCAAGGAAAATCCGCGAGGCGTCTATTCCGCTGGCGCGCTCGTTTTCGATCAATTCGATGATGCGATCCGCCGATGCTTCCAACTGGTCACGGTCAATCGCCCGCGCCGGGCTCATGGCTTTAATGTCGTACCAGCTCGGCATGGCATATCCGCCATTTATCGTCACTGGAAGTGTGGGCGCCTGCGGCAGCACGAAGCGTGTGCTCAGCAAGCTTTCTTGCAGCGCTTCGGCCACTGGCAAAAAGTCATAGCGATCGGCGCCGAGGCCGTGCAGCCAGATCACGCAGGCGTCTGCGGGCTTAACAGGCTGAAGAATCAAGGGCTCGGTCATGTCTGCTCCAAATATGTGCGGGCGCTCTCATTGAGTGCGTGATTCGAGTGCGCGTCCGGTTGATCCGTTAAGAAGATGTCGCAAGGTTACAAGTTTTGCTATTGACCTGTCGCCGAATCGATTCGGTGAGCGGTGTGGTACGGGCTTTGCTATGGAAGGTTCTGTACGAAGCATCCTACGCGTGGCGGTAACACTATCAGTGTACGACCCGCGACGGGATGGCAAAGAATCCGGTGATGGATGTTCGCCAATGGCCGCTACGGGCTTAGCGAACGTGAAAGGGCTACAGCCCGTTCGGCCGATTGGTGAGAAGTGAGTTGTCCATGATGTGGATTTTCTCCTACTAGACTCATAGCGAAGGTCTTACGTCGGTTGACCCCAAAAAAAGCCAACACGGGTCAACAACGCCTCAAAAGGGTGCGACTGGACTCAAGCTCCGACACAACAAGAGCAAAACTGGAGGTTTGAATGAAGATGTTGAAATCCACCCTGGCCATCGTGACTGCAGCAACAGTACTCGGTGTCAGCGGGTTCGCTCAGGCGGGTGCAACCCTGGATGCAGTGCAGAAGAAAGGTTTCGTGCAGTGTGGCGTGAGCGACGGTCTGCCGGGCTTCTCGGTACCGGACGCGACCGGCAAGATCCTCGGGATCGACGCTGACGTCTGCCGCGCTGTGGCCGCTGCCGTATTCGGCGACGCGACCAAGGTCAAGTTCAGTCAGTTGAACGCCAAGGAGCGCTTCACCGCGCTGCAATCGGGCGAGATCGACATCCTGTCGCGCAACACCACCATGACCAGTTCGCGTGACGCGGGCATGGGCCTGAAATTCCCGGGCTTCATTACCTACTACGACGGCATCGGCTTCCTGGTGAACAACAAGCTGGGCGTGAAAAGTGCCAAAGAGCTGGACGGTGCAACCATCTGCATCCAGGCCGGTACCACCACCGAGCTGAACGTTTCCGACTACTTCCGTGGCAACGGTCTGAAATACACCCCGATCACTTTCGACACCTCCGATGAAAGCGCCAAGTCGCTGGAATCCGGTCGTTGCGACGTGCTGACCTCCGACAAGTCCCAGCTGTTCGCCCAGCGCTCCAAGCTGGCGTCTCCGAAGGACTACGTGGTTCTGCCGGAAACCATTTCCAAAGAACCGCTGGGCCCGGTCGTGCGTAACGGCGACGACGAGTGGCTGGCCATCGTCCGTTGGGTTGGCTACGCGCTGCTCAACACCGAAGAAGCCGGCATCACTTCGAAAAACGTCGAAGCTGAAGCCAAGTCGACCAAGAACCCGGACGTTGCCCGTATGCTCGGCGCTGACGGCGAGTACGGCAAAGACCTGAAACTGCCGAAAGACTGGGTTGTGCAGATCGTCAAACAAGTCGGCAACTACGGTGAAATCTTCGAGAAAAACCTCGGCAAGAGCACTCCGCTGGAAATCGACCGCGGCTTGAACGCCCTGTGGAACAACGGCGGCATTCAGTACGCACCACCAGTGCGCTAATGGTTCTATCACCCGGCGGGCCAACCGCCGGGTGATGTTCTTGTTCCATTTTTTCCGGGGCACTTCATGCAAAATTCAATCGGCGCACCAAAGCAGAGGCTCAGCCTCAGCGATCCACGAGTGCGTGCGTGGCTATTCCAGATCATCACCGTTGTGGCGGTGGTCTCGCTGGGCTGGTACTTGTTCGACAACACGCAAACCAACCTTCAGCACCGGGGCATTACCTCCGGTTTCGGCTTTCTGGAGCGCAGTGCCGGGTTCGGCATCGCTCAACACCTGATCGACTACACCGAAGCGGACAGCTATGCCCGCGTCTTTGTCATCGGTCTGCTTAACACTTTGTTGGTGACGGTGATCGGCGTGGTTCTGGCGACGATCCTCGGTTTCATCATCGGTGTGGCGCGGCTGTCGCAGAACTGGATCATCAGCAAACTGGCGACGGTGTATGTGGAAGTGTTCCGCAACATTCCACCGCTGCTGCAGATCCTGTTCTGGTACTTCGCGGTATTCCTGACCATGCCGGGGCCGCGCAACAGCCATAACTTCGGCGACACCTTTTTCGTCAGCAGCCGTGGCCTGAACATGCCGGCCGCGCTAGCGGCTGACGGTTTCTGGGCGTTCGTGATCAGCATCGTGGTGTCCATCGTCGGCATCGTGCTGATGACGCGCTGGGCCAACAAACGCTTTGAAGAAACCGGCGTGCCGTTCCACAAGTTCTGGGTAGGCCTGGCGATTCTGCTGGTGATCCCGACCTTGTGCGCACTGATCTTCGGCGCTCCGCTGCATTGGGAAATGCCCGAGCTCAAAGGCTTCAATTTTGTTGGCGGCTGGGTGCTGATCCCGGAGCTGCTTGCCTTGACCCTGGCCCTGACCGTGTACACCGCGGCGTTCATCGCCGAGATCGTGCGTTCCGGGATCAAGTCGGTCAGCCATGGCCAGACCGAAGCGGCGCGTTCCCTCGGCCTGCGCAACGGTCCGACCCTGCGCAAGGTGATCATTCCGCAAGCCCTGCGCGTGATCATTCCGCCGCTGACCAGCCAATACCTCAACCTGGCGAAAAACTCTTCGCTGGCGGCCGGTATCGGTTACCCGGAAATGGTGTCGCTGTTCGCCGGCACCGTGCTCAACCAGACCGGTCAAGCCATCGAGGTGATTGCCATCACCATGAGCGTGTACCTGGCGATCAGTATCAGCATTTCCCTGCTGATGAACTGGTACAACAAGCGCATTGCGCTGATCGAGCGGTAAGGAAAAGCGCATGAGTACTCATACTTTCAAACCCGACATGCCCCCACCGAACAGCAGTATCGGCGTGGTGGCGTGGATGCGCGCGAACATGTTCTCCAGCTGGCTCAACACCCTGCTGACCCTGTTTGCGTTCTACCTGATCTATCTCGTGGTGCCACCGATCCTCAGCTGGGCGATTGTCGATGCCAACTGGGTCGGCACCACCCGCGCCGACTGCACCAAGGAGGGCGCCTGCTGGGTGTTCATTCAGCAGCGTTTCGGCCAGTTCATGTACGGCTACTACCCGACGGAACTGCGCTGGCGCGTCGACCTGACCGTGTGGCTGGCGGTGATCGGCGCGGCGCCATTGTTCATCTCGCGTGTGCCGCGTAAAGCGATCTACGGGCTGAGCTTCCTGGTGTTGTACCCGATCATTGCGTTCACCCTGCTGCACGGCGGTTTCGGTCTGACCCCGGTGGCAACCAGCCAGTGGGGCGGCCTGATGCTGACCCTGGTGATCGCCACTGTCGGTATTGCCGGTGCTTTGCCGCTGGGGATTGTGCTGGCGCTGGGTCGACGTTCGAACATGCCGGCGATTCGTGTGGTCTGCGTGACCTTCATCGAGTTCTGGCGCGGCGTGCCGTTGATTACCGTGCTGTTCATGTCTTCGGTGATGCTGCCGCTGTTCCTGCCAGAAGGCATGAACTTCGACAAACTGCTGCGGGCACTGATCGGCGTGATCCTGTTCCAGTCGGCCTATGTCGCCGAAGTGGTGCGCGGTGGTCTGCAAGCGATCCCCAAAGGTCAGTACGAAGCGGCTGCAGCGATGGGCCTCGGTTACTGGCGCTCGATGGGCCTGGTGATTTTGCCGCAAGCCCTGAAGCTGGTGATTCCCGGCATCGTCAACACCTTCATTGCGCTGTTCAAGGACACCAGCCTTGTGATCATCATCGGCCTGTTTGACCTGCTCAACAGCGTCAAGCAAGCCGCTGCCGATCCGAAATGGCTGGGCATGGCCACCGAAGGCTACGTGTTCGCCGCCCTGGTGTTCTGGATTTTCTGTTTTGGTATGTCGCGCTATTCCATGCATCTGGAACGCAAGCTCGACACTGGCCACAAGCGTTAGGAGTTCTCTGTAAATGAGCGAAGCAATCAAAAAGCCTGCAGGTCCTGAAGGCATTATTCAGATGCAGGGCGTCAACAAGTGGTACGGCCAGTTCCACGTGCTGAAAGACATCAACCTCAACGTCAAACAGGGCGAGCGTATCGTCCTGTGCGGCCCGTCGGGTTCCGGCAAATCGACGACGATTCGTTGCCTCAATCGTCTGGAAGAACACCAGCAGGGCCGCATCGTCGTCGACGGCGTAGAACTGACCAACGACCTCAAGCAGATCGAAGCGATCCGCCGCGAAGTCGGCATGGTGTTCCAGCACTTCAACCTGTTCCCGCACCTGACCATTTTGCAGAACTGCACCCTGGCGCCGATGTGGGTACGCAAGATGCCCAAGCGCAAGGCCGAGGAAATCGCCATGCATTACCTCGAGCGCGTACGCATTCCGGAGCAGGCGCACAAATTCCCGGGGCAACTGTCCGGCGGTCAGCAGCAGCGTGTGGCGATCGCCCGCGCCCTGTGCATGAAGCCGAAAATCATGCTGTTCGACGAACCGACTTCAGCGCTCGATCCGGAGATGGTGAAGGAAGTACTCGACACCATGATCGGTCTGGCTGAAGACGGCATGACCATGCTGTGCGTGACTCACGAAATGGGCTTTGCCCGTACCGTGGCCAACCGCGTGATCTTCATGGACAAGGGTGAGATCGTTGAACAGGCGGCGCCAAATGACTTCTTCGATAACCCGCAGAATGAGCGGACGAAGTTGTTCTTGAGTCAGATTTTGCATTGATGGTTTGTGTGTAAATCAAACCCGGCCTTGTGCCGGGTTTGTTTTTTTGTGGGTCAGGATACGGTCAGGGTTTCGTGTTCTTTGTGGATGGTGTACTTGAACGCACCTCTCAAGTCAGCCCCTTCGGCCAAGACTTTCGCATCGGCAAGCAGGTGCGGGTAACGATCCAGCAACCGCATCAAAAGCATCAACGCCTTTGGCGGCAGCAATTCGCCTCGTTCGTACCTTGAAAATGCGTTGTGGCCTCCACCTGACAGCAGTCGCACCGTCTCTTTTTGCGTTAGGTGCAATTTGCGCCGGATGCGCTTCATCTCGGAACCGATCATTTGCCGGGCAGCGATGACCAGTTCATCGCCCGCTTCCGTGTAACGATCAGCGCTATCGGTGCTGTCATCCCACTCGACTTCCCCGCACTGCCGGCATTCCCAGCCAGCAAGATCATCTACGCGGCGCTCCATGCCTTTGACACTCAGGGTCTCACCGCGGCCCTCGAAATGCCTCATTCCCTCACGGGCACCACAGCTGAAACATTGCCGGGTTTTCATGGGTTTTTCTCCTTGAAGGAGATTACCGGTGCGCCGCCGGCAGGGCGGTATGTCACCTTGATGTAAATCTCCAGGCCTTTTGAGTTGATGTGATACACGTCCTGCCAGACTCGATGATCGTCATAGGTGGTCATCGATTTGTACAACATCCAGTTCTGCAACTCGAAAACGATCTCCTGCATTTCTGTGAAGCTAAAACCGAGATCGAGACCGGTTTTTTCCGCGGTCTTGGTGAAAGCTTGTCTGCCAAGTCGTCTGACTTCTGCCTTGATCACCGCCAGCTCGTAATGGGGTGTGTTCTTCTCCATAAGAAACCAAAACCCTGTCCCTGAAATTACCCTTAAAGGGTAATTTTGACCAATCGAAAATGCCGCTCCATGTGTCTCCGATTGACCCTAGGTGGTTGCCGTCCTACACGGGTCTGACTAACATGTCAGAAAATTCATCCTATGATTGGATGAAAGGGCGAATCCTATGTCAGACATTTCTCCACTCGTTAAGCGATCCCTGGTCGATCAGGCCTTGGATCAACTCCGTCAGCGCATCAACAGCGGTGCCTGGCAGGTCGGCGAGCGATTGCCGACCGAACCCGAGCTGTGCGCCGAACTGGGCATCAGCCGCAACACCGTGCGCGAAGCCATGCGCGTGCTGGCGTTTTCAGGGCTGATCGAGATTCGTCAGGGCGATGGCAGTTACTTGCGTGCGGTGGTCGATCCGCTCGATACGCTAAAGGCGTTGTCACGCTGCTCGCTGGAGCAGGCGCGGGAAACCCGGCACATCCTCGAGGTCGAGGCCATCGGCTTGGCAGCGTTGCGCCGCACCGACGAAGACCTCGTCGCATTGCGTGAGGCGCTCGGCACCAGCGGCAGCCACTACCACGGCGACCTCGACACCTACATCGCCTGCGATCTGGTGTTCCACCGTCGCTTGGTCGATGCCGCGCACAACCCGACCCTCAGCGAGTTGTATCGCTATTTCTCCAGCATCGTCGGCGCGCAGTTGCGCCAGACCCTGAACATCGTCCCGCGCCGTCAGGAAGTGTTCGATCTGCACATCGAGTTGCTCGATGCGGTCGAGCAACGCGACCCGGAACGGGCCAAAGCCTTGTCGAGGCAATTGATCAATGAACCTTGAAACCGAGAAATCCATGTCCCGCAGTGAGATATCCACAACCCCAAAACGTACGGCAGAGCTTGAAGAGCTGCTGATCGATGCCGAGGCCGATGACGAGCAAGTGCAACAAAGCCATCCGCTGGTGCGCCGGCCGTGGCTGTTGCTGCTCGGCTTGATTCTGGTGGCGCTGAACCTGCGCCCGGCGTTGTCGAGCATGGCGCCGCTGCTCAGCGACGTTTCCAAAAGCCTCGGTTTGTCGGCGGCTCAGGCCGGTTTGCTGACCACGCTGCCGGTGCTCTGCCTCGGATTGTTTGCACCGCTGGCACCGATTCTGGCGCGGCGTTTCGGCGCTGAACGGGTTGTGCTGGGGATTCTGCTGACACTGGCTGGCGGGATCATTTTGCGCAGCAACTTTGGCGAGATCGGCTTGTTCGCCGGCAGCGTATTGGGCGGCGCCAGCATCGGCATCATCGGCGTTCTGTTGCCGGGTATCGTCAAGCGCGACTTTGCCAAACACGCCGGCACCATGACCGGCGTCTACACCATGGCGCTGTGCCTGGGCGCGGCGATGGCAGCGGGTTCCAGCGTGCCGCTCAGTGAGCATTTCGGTGGTAGCTGGGCGATGGGCCTGGGTTTCTGGGTGATTCCGGCGCTGGTTGCGGCGGTGTTCTGGTTGCCGCAAGTCGGGCAAAAGCATGGCGCGCACAATGTCGCTTATCGTGTGCGCGGTCTGCTGCGTGATCCGCTGGCCTGGCAAGTGACCTTGTACATGGGCCTGCAATCGTCGCTGGCCTACATCGTCTTTGGCTGGTTGCCGTCGATCCTGATTGGTCGCGGCCTGACGCCAACCCAGGCCGGCCTGGTGTTGTCCGGTTCGGTGATCATTCAACTTGCCAGCTCGTTGGCCGCACCATGGCTGGCCACTCGCGGCAAGGATCAGCGTCTGGCCATCGTCGTGGTCATGGCGCTGACCCTCGGCGGTCTGTTCGGCTGCCTGTACGCGCCGATCGAAGGCCTGTGGGGCTGGGCGATTTTGCTGGGTCTGGGGCAGGGCGGTACGTTCAGTCTGGCGTTGACGTTGATTGTGCTGCGTTCGCGCGATTCCCATGTCGCGGCGAACCTGTCGAGCATGTCTCAGGGCTTCGGCTACACGCTGGCGTCGATGGGGCCGTTCGCGGTCGGCGTGGTGCATGACTGGACCGGCGGCTGGAATGCGGTGGGCTGGATCTTCGGCATCATTGGCACCGGCGCGATCATCGCCGGGCTTGGCGCCGGGCGGGCGCTGTACGTGCAAGTGCAAAGCGAAAGAATCTGACACCGCTCAAACTGTAGGAGTGAGCCTGCTCGCGATAGCGGTGTGTCCGTTTGCGCATTGTGGGCTGGAAGAACGCAATCGCGAGCAGGCTCACTCCTACAGTGGTTTTGTGTACTTCGGGAATTCGGTTTACGAATGCCGATAGTGTTTCTGCGCATTGCGGATTATCGTGCTGGCACTCTGTACCTATTTTGGAGTTTGCCCATGAGTGAAGCCCACGCCGCGTTGATCACCCGTTTCTATCAGGCCTTCCAGCGCCTCGATGCCGAAGCCATGGCCGTCTGCTACACCGACGACGTAGTATTCAGCGATCCGGCCTTCGGTGAACTGCGCGGGCGCGATGCCGGCGACATGTGGCGCATGCTCACCACACGCGCCAAGGACTTCTCCCTGACCTTCGACAACGTCCGCGCCGATGAGCGCAGCGGCGGCGCGCATTGGGTCGCAACCTACCTGTTCAGCCAGACCGGCAACATCGTCATCAACGATATCCAGGCCCGTTTCGTGTTTCGTGACGGCAAGATCTGCGAGCACCACGACCATTTCGATCTGTGGCGCTGGTCGCGTCAGGCACTCGGTTTCAAAGGCCTGCTGCTGGGCTGGACACCGCTGGTGCGCAACGCCGTACGCGCTCAGGCGCTGAAGGGACTGAAGGCATTCCAGGCCGGTCGCTGATAAGATCGCCGCCTGTTTCCTACACGTCTTGATCCCGAAGTGACCAGCCTTAGCGAAAAATCTGTCGATGTTGCCGAACCGGTGAGCAAATCCTGGTTCGTCTACCTCGTTCGCGCCGCCAATGGCTCGTTGTACTGCGGGATCAGCGATGATCCGGTGCGTCGCTTCGCCAAGCATCAAAGCGGCAAAGGCGCGCGGTTCTTCCTTTCCAGCCCGGCCATGGCGCTGGTTTATACCGAACTGTGCCGCGATAAAAGCGATGCGTTGCGCCAGGAACGGTTAATCAAAAAACTCAGGAAGAGCGCGAAGGAGTGTCTGGTCGCGTCTTATCAATCTGACTGATCAGTTCCCATCAGGCAGATCTGTAGGCTGCTAAGCAAATGCGCGCTAAGCTGCTGGCTCACTATCTGAGCGGCGGAGCCGAGCATGTCCGAGTTGATTCTCCATCATTACCCGACCTCTCCATTTGCCGAGAAGGCCCGCTTGCTGCTGGGCTTCAAAGGCTTGTCGTGGCGCTCGGTGCATATCTCGCCGGTGATGCCGAAACCGGATCTGACCGCCCTGACTGGCGGCTATCGCAAAACCCCGGTGTTGCAGATTGGCGCTGATATCTATTGCGACACATCGCTGATCGCCCGTCGCCTGGAGCAGGAAAAGGCCTTGCCGGCGTTCTTTCCCGAGGGCCAGGAGTTCACCTCCGCGAGTTTTGCCACATGGGCTGACTCGGTGGTGTTTCAACATGCGGTGAGCCTGGTGTTTCAACCGGAATCGGTGGCCGTGCGTTTCGCCAAGTTGCCGCCGGAAGCGATCAAGGCTTTTATCGCCGATCGCGCCGGTCTGTTCTCGGGTGGCAGTGCCACACGTCTGTCCGCTGAGCAGGCCAAACATCAATGGCCGACGATCATGGCGCGACTGGAGCAGCAGTTGCAGCGCGAGCAGGGCGACTTCCTCTTTGGTGAACCGTCGATTGCCGACTTCGCGCTGGCACATCCGCTGTGGTTCCTCAAGGCCACTCACGTCACTGCACCGCTGGTGGATGAGTATCCGGCAGTTGCGGCCTGGTTGGGCCGAGTGCTGGGCTTTGGCCATGGAGCAGCCAGTGCGATGACGTCGGAAGAGGCGCTTGAGGTTGCACGCAACGCGGCACCGGCGGCATTGCCTGGCGAGCAGTTTGTAGATCCGAACGGCTTCAAGGCCGGGCAGCAGGTGGCGATCTCGGCGACGGATTACGGGGTTGATCCGGTGGTGGGGGAGTTGCTGTTTGCCGGTAGCGAAGAGCTGATCATTCGTCGCGAAGACGAACGTGGCGGCGTGGTGCATGTGCACTTCCCGCGTTTCGGTTTTCGTATCGAAGCCCGCTAAAAGCAAAAGATCGCAGCCTTCGGCAGCTCCTACACCGATCTCATGTAGGAGCTGCCGCAGGCTGCGATCTTTTGATCTTGTGTTTACTTCAGGGCGGCGAGGATTTCGTCCGGGTCGAATCCGCGAATCAACGTGCCGTTCACATCAATCAGCGGAATCCCGCGCCCACCCAATGCCTCATACGCCTTGCGCGCTTCGGCATCCTTCTCGATATCGAACTCCTTGAACGCAATCCCCTTGCTGTCGAGAAAACGTTTGGTCTGCTTGCAGTAGCCGCACCAGTCGGTGGCGTAGAGCACGACGTTGGCTTGCGCGCGCGTCTGCTCTGCAACCATCTGCGACGGATTGAACACCCGCTCGATCTTGCCCCAGTTCTGATAGACCACGACCACCAGCAGAACCAGCGCAACCTTCTTCAGCACTTTACCGAGCATCAGTTACGGCGCTTCAGCTGATCGGTGAGCGACGTTGGCAGGCCTTTGATCACCAGCGTGCCAGCCTCTTCGTCATACTCGATCTTCGAGCCCAGCAGGTGCGCTTCGAAGCTGATCGACAGGCCTTCGGCGCGTCCGGTGAAGCGACGGAATTGATTCAAGGTGCGTTTGTCCGCCGGAATCTCTGGCGACAGACCGTAATCCTTGTTGCGGATGTGATCGTAAAAGGCTTTCGGCCGTTCTTCGTCAATCAGCTCGGACAGCTCTTCCAGGCCCATCGGCTCGCCGAGCTTGGCCTGGCTGCTGGCATAGTCCACCAACGTCTTGGTCTTCTCGCGGGCGGATTCTTCCGGCAGGTCTTCGCTTTCTACGAAGTCGCTGAAAGCCTTGAGCAGCGTGCGCGTCTCGCCCGGGCCGTCGACGCCCTCCTGGCAGCCGATGAAGTCGCGGAAGTATTCCGAAACCTTTTTGCCGTTCTTGCCCTTGATGAACGAGATGTACTGCTTGGACTGCTTGTTGTTCTGCCACTCGGAGACGTTGATCCGCGCTGCGAGGTGCAGTTGGCCGAGGTCGAGGTGGCGCGACGGGGTCACGTCCAGCTCGTCGGTCACCGCCACGCCTTCGCTGTGGTGCAGCAGGGCGATCGCAAGGTAATCGGTCATGCCTTGCTGATAGTGAGCGAACAGCACGTGGCCACCCACGGACAGGTTCGATTCTTCCATCAGCTTTTGCAGGTGCTCGACCGCGACTTTGCTGAACGCGGTGAAGTCCTTGCCGCCTTCCATGTATTCCTTCAGCCAGCCGCTGAAGGGGAATGCGCCGGACTCCGGATGGAACAGACCCCAGGCTTTGCCCTGTTTGGCGTTATAGCTCTCGTTGAGGTCGGCGAGCATGTTCTCGATGGCTGCAGACTCGGCCAGTTCCGTGTCACGGGCGTGCAGAACTGCGGGTGTGCCGTCGGGTTTTTTGTCGATCAGGTGGACGATGCAATGACGGATCGGCATGGGCTTCTCGGCTGTTGGAAGGGAGGAGGGCAGGCTCCCCCGAAAAAGCGCTAAGTGTACCGCAACCACTGGTTTTGGCGCGGGTTGTAGGGCGAAACCGGGGCGCACGACCGGCCTTATGCAGTTTTTTACCGATTTAGAGCAATAAAGCTGACCAAATGGGTAGCTAGAGGCGGATATTTCCCCGTCTCTGTGCTAGTTTTGCCCGGTCTTACGCGAAGTCACTGCGTTAAGCGTGCAATCAGCATTTGTCAGGTCGAACCAAACCCTGATTTCGGTATCTATAACCCGACTCGTCGTGGTTATCGCCGAGGGTGCCAGATCCAGAAGATCGGGCTCGATGGCTGACACTGCACTCTGCAATCCATATGAATTTGATAGGGAAGGAACACTACATGGCTCTTACTAAAGACCAACTGATCGCCGACATCGCTGAAGCTATCGACGCGCCGAAAACCACCGCGCGTAACGCTCTGGACCAACTGGGCCAAATCGTTGCCGATCAGCTGGAAAACGGCGGCGAAATCACCTTGCCAGGTATCGGCAAGCTGAAAGTGACCGAGCGTCCTGCCCGCACTGGCCGTAACCCTTCGACTGGCGCTGCCATCGAAATCCCTGCGAAGAAAGTGATCAAGCTGGTTGTGGCCAAAGGCCTGACCGACGCTGTGAACAAGTAAGACGCGGCGATAAAAAAACCGTGCTCCGGAGTGATCCGGGCACGGTTTTTTTGTGTCTGCGATTTGGTGGCTGAATCGCAGGGCCAATGTGGGAGCGAGCCTGCTCGCGAATGCGGTGGATCAGTCGATATTGAAGCTAACTGACACGCCGCCTTCGCGAGCAGGCTCGCTCCCACAGGGGATCTTCGGTGTATTAGCGTACCCAGCGCTCGCGGCGCCAGATCTGCTGCTCGGACTTGGTCTGGAAAGTCCAGGCCACAAAGCGGCTCTGCTTCTGGCCCTGAGACATCTCGACGACCTGGCTTTCCAGCACGCCAGCTTTTTTCAGTGCGGTTTCGATGGCTGGCAGGTTCGACGCTTTCGACACCAAGGTGCTGAACCACAGCACCTTATGCTGGAAGTTCGCGCTTTCGGCGATCAGTTGCGTCACGAAACGTGCTTCGCCACCTTCACACCACAGCTCGGCTGACTGGCCGCCGAAGTTCAGCACCGGCAGTTTGCGTTTCGGGTCAGCCTTGCCCAGCGCACGCCATTTGCGCTCGCTGCCCTTGGTCGCTTCGTCCATCGAGGCGTGGAACGGCGGGTTGCACATGGTCAGGTCAAAGCGCTCGCCCGGTTCCAGCAAGCCGATCAGGATGTGCTTGCGGTTTTCCTGCTGGCGCAGCTGGATCACCTTGTTCAGATCGTTGGACTGAACGATGGCTCGCGCGGCAGCCACGGCGGTCGGATCGATCTCCGAACCAAGGAAGTGCCAGCGGTATTCGCTGTTGCCGATCAGCGGATACACGCAGTTGGCGCCCATGCCGATATCCAGCACGTTGACGATCGCGCCGCGCGGGACCTTGCCGTCGTTCATGCTTGCCAGCAGGTCGGCGAGGAAGTGCACGTAATCGGCACGGCCTGGTACGGGTGGGCAGAGGTAGTCCGCCGGGATGTCCCAATGCTGGATGCCATAAAACGACTTGAGCAGCGCCCGGTTGAACACGCGCACCGCATCGGGGCTGGCGAAGTCGATGCTTTCCTTGCCGTATGGGTTGGTGATCACAAACTTCGCCAGTTCCGGCGTGGTTTTGATCAGCGCCGGGAAGTCGTAACGACCCTGATGGCGATTGCGCGGGTGCAGGCTGGCTTTTTCACGCGGCTCAACGGTCTTGGCCGGGGTCGCGGAGTCAGGCTTCTTGCGCGCAGGTTTGGGTGTGCGGGGGGCGTTCATGGGCGTGATCGATTCGGGTATGGCTGAAAGTGGCGGGTATTGTCCCACATCTCAACGGTACCCGAGTAAACGAGTGAAAAAGGTATAACGATCGCAACTACCGATTCCAAATCGGTCTTGGATACCTGTCATATATGACAGTAGGCGCACTTGTGGAATGCGGCTTTACTGGCAGCGTCTTCTCCAGCCGGAGATTCTTCAGCGAGTGATTGAGATGATTCAACTAAGTGAAGCGACCTTTCCAAGTGCCAACCCGTCAGGAATTATCAATTGTGGAAGTGATCCGAGTCCCGTTAAAGGCATTCTCGTTGATATCAAAATCCCTCCGGAAGTGATGGTGGGCGACATAGTTGCCCTGACATCCCAAGCCTGTTCAGCTGTCAACGGCACGGGGCCCATTGCAGGGACGAAAGCCACTTTCACCCAACCCGTAAAACAGAGCACGAAAAAACTACAATTCAACGTTGAACCTTACGAAACATTGATCAAACCAATCCTTGGCCATGCCCAGGGGAACGGGTCGCTGCTTGTGAGCTATGTCGTAACACGAGATAACTCTGTTATCGGTACCTCACCACTGTCATTCGTCATTGTCGGACTCATGCTGCCGGATGGCGAATCATGCCCGGAGTAATACACCTGTCATAAAAAAGGGAGGCCATTGTGGCCTCCCTTTTCATTGCGATTTGCTGTTACAGGCTGGCAATCCGCGCGTGTTGCTCGGCCAGTTTGCCCAGGGCTTGTTCAGCCTCGGCCAGTTTGGCGCGTTCCTTCTCGATGACTTCGGCCGGGGCCTTGTCGACGAAACCGGCGTTGGACAGTTTGCCGCCAACCCGCTGGACTTCGCCCTGCAGACGCAGGATTTCCTTGTCCAGGCGTGCCAGCTCAGCGCCCTTGTCGATCAGGCCGGCCATTGGCACCAGCACTTCCATCTCTCCAACCAGTGCGGTGGCGGACAGCGGTGCTTCTTCGCCAGCCTGCAGAACAGTGATCGATTCCAGACGTGCCAGCTTCTTCAGCAGCGCTTCGTTCTCGGTCAGACGGCGCTGGTCTTCAGCGCTGACGTTCTTCAGGTAGATCGGCAATGGCTTGCCCGGGCCGATGTTCATTTCGCCACGGATGTTACGCGTGCCGAGCATCAGTTCCTTGAGCCATTCGATATCGTCTTCGGCGGCCGGATCAATGCGCTCTTCGTTGGCCACTGGCCACGCTTGCAGCATGATCGTCTTGCCCTGAATGCCGGCCAGCGGCGCGATGCGCTGCCAGATTTCTTCAGTGATGAACGGCATGAACGGATGCGCCAGACGCAGCGCCACTTCCAGTACGCGAACCAGCGTACGACGGGTGCCGCGCTGACGTTCAACCGGCGCGTTCTCGTCCCACAGCACAGGCTTGGACAGTTCCAGGTACCAGTCGCAGTAATGGTTCCAGATGAACTCGTACAGCGCTTGTGCCGCCAGGTCGAAACGGAACTGATCGAGTTGACGGGTCACTTCGGCTTCGGTGCGTTGCAGCTGCGAGATGATCCAGCGATCCGCCAGCGACAGCTCGTAAGCTTCGCCGTTCTGGCCGCAGTCTTCGCCTTTGTCCAGAACATAGCGCGCGGCGTTCCAGATCTTGTTGCAGAAGTTGCGATAGCCTTCAACACGGCCCATGTCGAATTTGATGTCGCGACCGGTCGAGGCCAGCGAGCAGAAGGTGAAGCGCAGGGCGTCGGTGCCGTAGCTGGCGATGCCATCGGCGAACTCGTCGCGGGTCTGCTTCTCGATCTTCTTCGCCAGTTTCGGCTGCATCATGCCGGAGGTGCGCTTCTGCACCAGGTCTTCCAGCTCGATACCGTCGATGATGTCCAGCGGGTCCAGGACGTTGCCCTTGGACTTGGACATCTTCTGGCCCTGGCCATCACGCACCAGACCGTGCACATAAACGGTCTTGAACGGAACTTGCGGCGTGCCGTCTTCGTTCTTGATCAGGTGCATGGTCAGCATGATCATCCGGGCAACCCAGAAGAAAATGATGTCGAAACCGGTGACCAGTACGTCGGTGGAGTGGAATTTCTTCAGGAATTCAGTCTGCTCAGGCCAGCCCAGGGTGGAGAAGGTCCACAGGCCGGAACTGAACCAGGTGTCGAGTACGTCGTTGTCCTGTTGCAGCGCAACGTCCGGGCCGAGGTTGTGCTTGGCACGCACTTCGGCTTCGTCGCGACCGACGTAGACCTTGCCCGACTCGTCGTACCAGGCCGGAATCCGGTGGCCCCACCACAGCTGACGGCTGATGCACCAGTCCTGGATGTCGCGCATCCACGAGAAGTACATGTTTTCGTACTGCTTCGGCACGAACTGGATACGGCCGTCTTCAACGGCAGCAATCGCAGGCTCGGCCAGCGGTTTGGTCGACACGTACCACTGGTCGGTCAGCCACGGCTCGATGATGGTGCCGGAGCGGTCGCCTTTCGGTACTTTCAGGCCGTGGTCGTTGACGCTGACCAACAGACCGGCGGCATCGAATGCAGCGACGATTTGCTTGCGCGCTTCGAAGCGGTCGAGGCCGACGTATTCTGCCGGGATCTTGCCGTCGATGCTGTCGTTCAGCGTGCCGTCGAGGTTGAACACCTGACAGGCCGGCAGTACGGCGGCGTTCTTGTCGAAGATGTTCAGCAACGGCAGGTTGTGGCGCTTGCCGACTTCGTAGTCGTTGAAATCGTGGGCCGGGGTGATTTTCACGCAGCCGGTGCCGAATTCAGGATCGCAGTAATCGTCGGCGATGATCGGGATGCGGCGGCCAACCAGTGGCAGCTCGACAAACTTGCCGATCAGGGCCTGGTAGCGCTCATCGTTCGGGTTCACCGCAACGGCGGAGTCGCCGAGCATGGTTTCCGGACGGGTGGTCGCGACGATCAGGAAGTCGTTGCCGTCAGCGGTTTTTGCGCCGTCAGCCAGTGGGTACTTCAGGTTCCACAGGAAACCTTTCTCGTCGTGGTTTTCCACTTCGAGGTCGGAAATCGCCGTGTGCAACTTGGTGTCCCAGTTGACCAGACGCTTGCCGCGGTAGATCAGGCCGTCTTCGTGCAGGCGCACGAACGCTTCTTTAACCGCTTCCGAGAGGCCGTCGTCCATGGTGAAGCGCTCGCGGCTCCAGTCAACGGACGAGCCGAGGCGGCGGATCTGACGGCTGATGTTGCCGCCGGACTGATCCTTCCATTCCCAGACTTTCTCGAGGAATTTTTCTCGGCCCAGATCATGGCGATTCTGGCCCTGGGCTTCGAGTTGACGCTCCACCAGCATCTGCGTGGCGATACCGGCGTGGTCGGTGCCCGGCTGCCACAGGGTGTTGCGACCCTGCATGCGGCGGAAACGGATCAGCGCGTCCATGATCGCGTTGTTGAAACCGTGACCCATGTGCAGGCTGCCGGTGACGTTCGGCGGCGGGATCATGATGGTGTAGGAGTCGCCCGCGCCTTGCGGGGCGAAGTAGTTCTCGGACTCCCAGGTGTTGTACCAGGAAGTTTCAATGGCGTGCGGCTGGTAGGTCTTATCCATGCGCGGCGGGACCCTATTGGCATTAATTCAGGAAAAGCCGACGAGTATAGCGGGGCATGGGGCCGAGGGCGAGCGGGGCGGGCCGGATGGAGATCTAAATGTAGGAGCTGCCGAAGGCTGCGATCTTTTGATCTTGTCTTTAAAAAACAAAGGTCAAAAGATCGCAGCCTGCGGCAGCTCCTACACGGGGCGGTTTATTCGTACTGGCTGAGCAGTCGTTCCATCCGTGCATCGAGGCGGCGTTTGATTTCGGTTTCGATGTGCGGCGCGAAATCGTCAATCACGTCCTGCATAATCAATTGCGCGGCGGCGCGCAGCTCGCTGTCCAGGTGGAGCAGGGCGTCCGGGCCTTTATCCACAGGTGCCGCCGGTTGTACGGCGGGTGTCGGAGCTGGCGCGGGAGGCGGTTCGACGGCAGCCGGCTCGTTGCCGACCGAATCGAACAACATCGGAATCTGTTCCTGTTCGCCATCATCGACCGTATCGGTCAACAGAGGCGGTTGCAGGTTGTCATCGCCGAGCAACTGGCGGATCGACTCGAGATCGTCCAGCAGGTGTGTCGGCTTTTGCTGCGGTTTCGGAGTGTCCATTGGAATGCTCAGAGTCGCTGTAAACGGTGATCTTGCAGAGGATAGCCCTGTTCGCGGTAGAAACGGAAACTCTCCCGCGCGGCTGCCCGAATCGTCGGATCTTCGACCACCACTTCCGCCACGCGGGCGAATTTGCTGGCGAAGGCCGGGACTTTCAGGTCGAGATTGACCAGTAAATCCTGATGCTGACCGCAGTCGTCACCCAGGCCCAAAACGATCAAACCGTCCGGTTCGCTATCAGCCGGGCCGTGCGGTACAAACGTTTCGCCCTTGAATGCCCACAGTCGCGCATCGAGATCATCGCGTTGAGCCGCATCGCTGCAATGCAGATAGATGCGATGCCCCATGCGCCAGGCTTTCTCGGTGAGCTTGCAGGCAAAGTCCAGGCGAGCCGAAGGGTCGGCGCTGGGCAGGATATAGAAGTCGACTTTGGTCATTGCGGTTCCAGAGCGGCAAGCGGCGTCACCTGAAGGTAACGCCGCCCGTCAGCGGGTTCAGGCTTTGGCGCGATCCAGCAGGTACTGGGTCAACAGAGGCACCGGACGGCCGGTTGCGCCCTTGTCCTTGCCGCCGCTGGTCCATGCGGTACCGGCGATGTCCAGGTGCGCCCAGTTGAGGTTCTTGGTGAAGCGCGACAGGAAGCATGCAGCCGTGATGGTCCCGGCTTTCGGCCCGCCAATGTTGGCGATGTCGGCGAAGGGGCTGTCCAGTTGCTCCTGGTATTCGTCGAACAGCGGCAATTGCCAGGCGCGGTCGTCAGCGGCTTTACCGGCGCTGAGCAGTTGGTCGATCAGTTCGTCGTTGTTGCCCAGCAGGCCCGAAGTGTGGGCGCCCAAGGCAACGACGCAAGCGCCGGTCAGGGTGGCGATGTCGATCACTGCTTGCGGCTTGAAGCGCTCGGAGTAGGTCAGCGCATCGCACAGCACCAGACGGCCTTCGGCGTCGGTGTTGAGGATTTCCACAGTCTGGCCGCTCATGGTGGTGACGATGTCGCCCGGACGGGTCGCGTTGCCGCTCGGCATGTTTTCCGCGCAAGCGAGGATGCACACCAGGTTGATCGGCAGTTTCAGTTCAAGCACGGCACGCAGGGTGCCGAACACGGAGGCCGCGCCGCCCATGTCGTACTTCATTTCGTCCATGCCGGCGCCTGGCTTCAGGCTGATACCGCCGGTGTCGAAGGTGATGCCTTTACCGACCAGTGCGTACGGCTTCTCGGATTTCTTGCCGCCGTTGTATTGCATGACGATCAGGCGCGGCGGTTGCTCGCTGCCCTGGCCAACGGCGTAGAACGAGCCCATGCCCAGGGATTTGATCTTCTTCTCGTCGAGGACTTCGACTTTCAGATCCTTGAACTCTTTGCCCAGATTCTTCGCTTGTTCGCCGAGGAAGGTCGGGTGGCAGATGTTCGGCGGCAGGTTGCCCAGATCGCGGGTGAACGCCATGCCGTTGGCGATTGCAGTGGCGTGGTTCACCGCGCGCTGCACTTCAGCTTGTGCAGCCTTGATGGTCAGCAGGGTGATTTTTTTCAGAGCGCGCGGCTCGGCTTTCTGGCTCTTGAACTGGTCGAAGGTGTATTCGCCGTCCACCAGGGTTTCCGCCAGCAGACGGGTTTTGCCGTAGCTGTCGCGGTTTTTGACAATGACTTCATCCAGCGCCAGCACGGCGTCGCTGCCGCCCAGACCCTTGAGGGTGTTGAGGATGCCGGCAACGATTTTACGGAACGGACGGTCGCCCAGTTCTTCATCCTTGCCCACGCCGACCAGCAGCACGCGCTCGGCTTTCAGGTTCGGCAGGCTGTGCAACAGCAGGCTTTGACCGACTTTACCAGCCAGATCGCCACGCTTGAGCACGGCGCTGATCGCGCCACCGCTCAGTTCGTCGACCTGTTTGGCGGCGACGCCGAGTTTGCGGCCTTCGCCGACGGCAACCACCAGGGTGGCGGTTTTCAACGTTTCTGGGCTAACGCTTTTTACAACCAGTTCCATGTCCGGATCCCTGAATGAATGGTCAACACGCAGGCGTTCGACGGTGTCCGCAGTCGCCTGCTTATAGATAGAAGAGGCGCAGGCCAAAGCCTGCGACAAGGGCCGCAGTTTGAACCTCGCTCCCCGCGCCTGACAACCCTAGGGGGCGTTCTCAATTAGTTTTCACACCGCGTTGTCGCCTTAAAGCCAGCCAGGCAAGGCGCAGGCCGCTGGGAATGGTTGTTCCCTTTCCAAGGTCTGCAACGCAGACTGGCCGGCTTTAAGGCACAACCCGAAGGGCCGGGCCTGCTGTTGTGCAGGGCTGCGTTGCTCGAAGCTTATTTGGAATGACCAAACCACGCTTCTCGCGCCTTGCCCTGCACAACAGCAGACCCGGCGCGGTGTGAAAACTAATTGAGAACGCCCCCTAGGTTGTACGATCTGCAAAGGATTACAACGATGGATGAGTGTGCGCAGTGACAGGCGCCCCCAATCACAGGATAATGCCGCATCTTTTTTCGACGGCTCTGCGTTGCGGGCCGGTCGATGTGTTTGCTTGTTTGGCCGCCTTAGCCTGACAACCCTGGAGTGTCTGGTTTGATCGTCTTCCGTTATCTGTCCCGCGAAGTCCTGTTGACCCTAAGCGCCGTGAGTGCCGTGCTGTTGGTCATCATCATGAGCGGTCGCTTCATCAAATATCTGGCTCAGGCCGCTGCCGGCCAGCTCGATCCGGGCTCGTTGTTCCTGATCATGGGCTTTCGTCTGCCGGGTTTCCTGCAACTGATTCTGCCGCTGGGCCTGTTTCTCGGGATCCTGCTGGCGTACGGTCGCCTGTATCTTGAAAGCGAAATGACCGTGCTCTCGGCCACCGGCATGAGCCAGCAGAAGCTGTTTCGCATGACCCTGTTTCCGGCGACGCTGGTTGCACTGGTGGTGGCATGGCTGAGCCTGGGCCTGGCCCCGCAAGGCGCCAATCAATTCCAGTTGCTGCTGAACAAGCAGGACGCGCTGACTGAATTCGACACCCTCGAACCGGGACGCTTCCAGGCTCTGCGTGACGGTACTCGGGTGACCTACACCGAAACCCTGAGTGATGATCGCGTCAATCTGGGCAGCGTATTCATTTCGCAGAAAAACCTCGGTGCCGATCAAAAGGATCGCGGGATTTCCGTGCTGGTGGCCGAAAGCGGTCGCCAGGAAGTGCGGCCCGACGGCAATCGCTATCTGATCCTCGATAACGGCTATCGCTATGACGGCAGCCCGGGGCAGGCCGATTACCGCGCCATTCATTACGAAACCTACGGCGTGCTGTTACCCAAGCCGGACGTCAGTGAAGAAGTCACTGATCGCGACGCCATGCCGACCTCGTCTCTGCTGGGCAGCGATGACATCCGCTCGAAAACCGAACTGCAATGGCGTTTGTCCCTGCCGCTGCTGGTATTTATCGTGACCCTGATGGCGGTGCCGCTGTCGCGAGTCAATCCGCGTCAAGGGCGTTTCCTCAAGTTGCTGCCGGCGATTCTTCTTTATATGGCTTACCTGACCATCCTGATTGCCGCCCGCGGCGCCCTCGAGAAGGGCAAGATCCCGCCGGCCCTAGGTCTGTGGTGGGTACATGCGATCTTCTTGTTCATCGGCCTTGGCCTGCTCTATTGGGAGCCGCTACGCCTGAAGATGGCCAGCCGTCGCGCTGCAGCGCTGGAGGTGGCCCGTGGTTAAACTCGACCGCTACATCGGCAGCAGCGTGTTCATGGCGATTATTGCCGTTCTGGCAATCATTCTCGGTCTGGCGACCTTGTTTGCCTTCATCGATGAGATGGGCGACGTCAGCGACACCTATACCCTCGTCGATGTCCTCAGCTTCGTGTTGCTGACCGCGCCACGCCGTCTCTACGAAATGCTGCCAATGGCCGCATTGATCGGCTGCCTGATCGGTCTCGGCAGTCTGGCCAGCAGCAGTGAACTGACGGTCATGCGCGCTGCGGGCGTGTCCATCGGCCGTATCGTCTGGGCTGTCATGAAGCCAATGCTGGTGCTGATGCTGGCTGGCGTGCTGATCGGCGAATACGTTGCTCCGGCGACCGAAAGCATGGCCCAGGCCAACCGCTCGCTGGCGCAGGGCAGCGGCGACGCGCAAAGTGCCAAGCACGGTATGTGGCACCGTCAGGGTGAAGAGTTCATCCACATCAACGCCGTGCAACCGAACGGCCTGTTGTATGGCGTGACTCGCTACCACTTCGATAAGGAGCGCCACCTGCTGAGTTCGAGCTTCGCCAAAAAGGCTGAGTTCGACGGCAATAAATGGCAGCTCACCGACGTTGCCACCACGCTGTTCCACGAGCGCAGTACTGAAGTCGTCAATACCCCGAGCGAGCCATGGGACGTGGCGTTGAGCCCGCAACTGCTCAGCACCGTGGTCATGGCCCCGGAATCGCTGTCGATCAGTGGCCTGTGGGGTTACATCCACTATCTGTCCGAGCAAGGCCTGAGCAACGGCCGTTACTGGCTGGCATTTTGGGTCAAGGTGTTGCAACCGCTGGTCACCGCCGCTCTGGTGTTGATGGCCATCTCCTTCATCTTCGGCCCGCTGCGCTCGGTGACCCTCGGCCAGCGGGTGTTCACCGGTGTGCTGGTGGGCTTCACCTTCCGTATCGTCCAGGATTTGCTCGGCCCGTCGAGCCTGGTGTTCGGTTTCTCGCCGCTGTTCGCGGTGCTGGTACCGGCCGGTGTCTGTGCGCTGGCGGGTGTCTGGCTGCTGCGAAGAGCCGGTTGATGACAGGCGATTGACCTGTGCTTCAAACCTTGAAAACGCCTCGGTCGCCAGATCGGGGCGTTTTTGCATGCAATCCGGGTGACAGGTGAGCGTGACGCTTGCGCCGTGTATCAGGTACAATTCCCGGCTATTTTTCGGCGGGCTATGCCTGCAGCCTTTTTGAGTGTTGATCCGTGAGTGATTTGAGTCATATCCGCAATTTCTCCATCATCGCCCACATTGACCATGGCAAGTCGACGCTGGCCGATCGCTTCATCCAGATGTGCGGCGGCCTGGCCGAGCGTGAAATGGAAGCCCAGGTACTGGACTCCATGGATCTGGAGCGTGAACGCGGGATCACCATCAAGGCCCACAGCGTCACCCTTTATTACACGGCCAAAGATGGCATCAAGTATCAGCTGAACTTCATTGACACCCCGGGCCACGTCGACTTCACCTACGAAGTCAGCCGTTCCCTGGCTGCTTGTGAAGGCGCTTTGCTGGTGGTCGACGCCGGTCAAGGCGTAGAAGCCCAGTCCGTAGCCAACTGCTACACCGCCATCGAGCAGGGCCTTGAGGTCATGCCGGTGCTGAACAAGATCGACCTGCCGCAGGCCGATCCTGATCGCGTCAAGGACGAGATCGAGAAGATCATCGGCATCGACGCCACCGACGCCGTCACCTGCAGCGCCAAGACCGGCCTGGGTGTCGACGAGGTGCTCGAGCGTCTGGTGCACACCATTCCTGCGCCGACCGGCAACATCGAAGATCCGCTGCAAGCGTTGATCATCGACTCCTGGTTCGACAACTACCTGGGCGTTGTCTCCCTGGTGCGCGTGCGTCATGGCCGTGTGAAGAAGGGCGACAAGATCCTCGTCAAGTCCACCGGCAAGATCCATCTGGTCGACAGCGTTGGCGTGTTCAACCCGAAGCACACCGCTACTTCAGATCTGAAGGCCGGCGAAGTGGGCTTCATCATCGCCAGTATCAAGGACATTCACGGTGCACCGGTCGGTGACACCCTGACCCTGAGTTCGACCCCGGACGTTGAAGTGCTGCCAGGCTTCAAACGCATCCAGCCACAGGTTTACGCCGGTCTGTTCCCGGTCAGCTCCGACGACTTCGAGGATTTCCGCGAAGCGCTGCAGAAGCTGACCCTCAACGACTCGTCGCTGCAATACACCCCGGAAAGCTCCGACGCGCTGGGCTTCGGCTTCCGTTGCGGCTTCCTCGGCATGCTGCACATGGAGATCATCCAGGAGCGCCTCGAGCGCGAGTACGACCTGGACCTGATCACCACGGCGCCTACGGTGATTTTCGAGCTGGTGCTGAAAACCGGTGAAACGATTTACGTCGACAACCCATCCAAGCTTCCGGATGTGTCGTCGATCGAAGACATGCGCGAGCCGATCGTGCGCGCCAACATTCTGGTGCCGCAGGAACACTTGGGCAACGTCATCACCCTGTGCATCGAGAAGCGCGGCGTTCAAGTCGACATGCTGTTCCTCGGCAATCAGGTGCAAGTCACTTACGACCTGCCGATGAACGAAGTGGTCCTGGACTTCTTCGATCGTCTCAAATCCACCAGCCGCGGCTATGCTTCGCTGGATTACCATTTCGACCGTTACCAATCGGCTAATCTGGTGAAACTGGACGTGCTGATCAACGGCGACAAGGTCGATGCCCTCGCATTGATCGTGCACCGTGACAACTCGCACTACAAAGGTCGCCAGTTGACCGAGAAGATGAAAGAACTGATTCCTCGTCAGATGTTCGACGTAGCCATCCAGGCCGCCATTGGTGGTCAGATTGTTGCCCGGACAACCGTCAAGGCGCTCAGAAAGAACGTATTGGCCAAATGCTACGGTGGTGACGTCAGCCGTAAGAAGAAACTGCTCGAGAAGCAAAAGGCCGGTAAGAAACGCATGAAGCAGGTCGGCAACGTGGAAATTCCACAAGAAGCCTTCCTTGCAGTGCTCAGGTTGGATAGTTAGGTCCTATGTCACTAAATTTCCCGCTGTTGCTGGTCATCGCCGTGTTCGTCTGCGGCCTGTTGGCGTTGCTTGATCTGTTGATTCTGGCGCCGCGTCGCCGGGCGGCCATTGCCTCTTATCAAGGCAGTGTCAGCCAGCCCGATGTCGTGGTAGTCGAGAAACTCAACAAAGAGCCGCTGCTGGTTGAATATGGCAAGTCGTTCTTCCCGGTGTTGTTCATCGTACTGGTGCTGCGTTCGTTCCTCGTGGAGCCGTTCCAGATTCCGTCCGGCTCGATGAAACCGACCTTGGACGTCGGCGACTTCATTCTGGTGAGCAAGTTTTCTTACGGGATCCGCCTGCCGGTGATCGACAAGAAAATCATCGAAGTCGGTGACCCCCAGCGTGGCGATGTAATGGTGTTCCGTTACCCGAGCGACCCGAGCGTCAACTACATCAAACGTGTGGTCGGCCTGCCGGGCGACACGGTGCGTTATACCGCTGACAAACGTCTGTTTGTGAATGGCGAATCGATTGCCGAGCAGATGGTCGGTGCCGAACCGGGCACGCTCGGCAGCGCCGAGCTGTACAAAGAGAAACTGGGCGCCGCCGAGCATCTGATCCGCAAGGAAATGAGCCGCTACCGCGCCACGCCGGACCGCTCGTGGACAGTCCCCGCCGGGCACTACTTCATGATGGGCGACAACCGCGACAACTCGAACGACAGTCGCTACTGGGATGATCCGAACATTCCCAAGGATCTGCTGGGCATGGTTCCCGACCAGAATATCGTCGGCAAGGCCTTCGCGGTCTGGATGAGCTGGCCGGAACCGAAACTCAGTCACCTGCCGAATTTTTCGCGGGTTGGCCTGATCAAGTAATCACACACGGCGCTGTTGACCACAGCGCCGAATGCATTTCTGGAGCCGGCACAATCGGCTTCGCAATCGCCAGGATTTAATTTTTGAACACAGCGTTAATTGTCCCAGGCCTGCGCCGCATCCCGGCGATGGCAGTGGAATCCAGCCACGAACTCAGCGTGGGTAAACCGTGAGCGTTTCTCTAAGCCGTCTCGAGCGCCAGCTCGGTTACACCTTCAAGGATCAGGAGCTGATGCTGCTGGCCCTGACGCACCGCAGTTTTGCCGGGCGCAACAACGAACGCCTGGAATTCCTCGGTGATGCCATCCTCAACTTCGTTGCTGGCGAGGCGCTGTTCGACCGCTTCCCGCTGGCCCGCGAAGGCCAGTTGTCGCGTTTGCGCGCACGTTTGGTAAAAGGTGAGACGCTGGCCGTACTGGCGCGCGGTTTTGACCTTGGCGATTACCTGCGACTGGGCTCCGGCGAGTTGAAAAGCGGCGGTTTCCGTCGCGAATCGATTCTGGCCGATGCCCTCGAAGCGTTGATCGGTGCGATCTATCTCGATGCCGGCATGGACATGGCGCGCGAACGCGTGCTGGCCTGGCTGGCGGGCGAGTTCGAAGGCCTGACCCTGGTCGACACCAACAAGGATCCGAAAACCCGTTTGCAGGAACACTTGCAATCGCGCGGTTGCGATCTGCCACGCTATGAAGTGGTGGATATCCAGGGCGAGCCGCACTGCCGAACCTTCTTCGTCGAGTGCGAAGTTGTCTTACTGAATGAAAAAAGCCGAGGTCAGGGTGTGAGCCGTCGTATTGCCGAACAGGTAGCGGCCGCCGCAGCACTGATTGCCCTGGGCGTGGAGAATGGCAATGACTGATACAAACGCAACTCGCTGTGGCTATGTTGCCATCGTCGGCCGTCCCAACGTCGGTAAGTCGACGTTGCTCAACCACATCCTTGGCCAGAAGCTCGCGATCACCTCGCGCAAGCCGCAGACCACTCGCCACAACATGCTCGGGATCAAAACCGAAGGTGACGTGCAAGCGATCTACGTCGACACCCCCGGCATGCACAAGGGTGGCGAAAAGGCCCTGAACCGTTACATGAACAAAACCGCTTCGGCGGCGTTGAAAGACGTCGATGTGGTGATCTTCGTGGTCGACCGCACCAAGTGGACCGACGAAGACCAGATGGTTCTCGAGCGCGTGCAGTACGTGACCGGCCCGCTGATCGTCGCGCTGAACAAGACCGACCGCATCGAAGACAAAGCCGAGCTGATGCCGCACCTCAGCTGGTTGCAGGAACAACTGCCGAACGCGCAGATCATTCCGATTTCCGCGCAGCACGGGCACAACCTCGAAGCGTTGGAAAAGGTTATCGCTGATCATCTGCCGGAGAACGATCACTTCTTCCCGGAAGACCAGATCACCGACCGCAGCAGCCGTTTCCTCGCCGCTGAACTGGTGCGCGAGAAAATCATGCGCCAAATGGGCGCCGAGCTGCCGTACCAGATCACCGTCGAAATCGAAGAGTTCAAGCAGCAGGGCAAAACCCTGCACATCCACGCCTTGATCCTCGTTGAACGTGACGGCCAGAAGAAGATCATCATTGGCGACAAGGGCGAGCGCATCAAGCGCATTGGCACCGAAGCGCGCAAGGATATGGAGCTGCTGTTCGACTCCAAGATCATGCTCAACCTGTGGGTCAAGGTGAAGGGCGGCTGGTCCGACGACGAGCGTGCGCTGCGTTCGCTGGGATACGGCGACCTGTAATCACCGTTCCAGAGAACACCGCCACCCACTGTGGGAGCGAGCCTGCTCGCGAAGAGGATGTAACATTCAGCCTTGATGTTGACTGTCACTCCGCTTTCGCGAGCAGGCTCGCTCCCACAGTGGTTTTGGGTTGTGTGTAAATCTGCGTTTCTTCATCGAGAACTCAATGTCGCAAAACCCGCCTCCCGCCCAACCTGCCTACGTTCTGCACAGTCGCGCCTACCGCGAAACCAGCGCGCTGGTCGACTTCCTCACGCCGCAAGGGCGGCTGCGGGCGGTGTTGCGCAGTGCGCGGGGCAAGGCCGGGACATTGGCGCGGCCGTTCGTGTCGCTGGAAGTCGAGTTCCGCGGCAAGGGTGAGTTGAAGAATGTCGGGCGCATGGAGAGTTCTGGCACTTCGGCTTGGCTCAATGGTGAAGCGCTGTTCAGCGGTCTCTATCTCAATGAGTTGCTGATCCGTTTGCTGCCCGCTGAAGATCCGCACCCGGGTGTATTCGATCACTACGCCGCGACCTTGCTGGCACTGGCTGAAGGCCGTCCGTTGGAGCCGTTGCTACGTTCGTTCGAATGGCGACTGCTGGACGATCTCGGTTATGGCTTCTCGCTGAACACCGATATCCACGGCGAGCCCGTCGAGGCAGATGGTCTCTATCGTCTGCAAGTGGATGCCGGTCTTGAGCGGGTCTTTCTACTGCAACCCGGCCTGTTCAACGGCGTCGAATTGCTGGCCATGGCCGAAGCCGACTGGTCAGCCCCCGGCGCGTTGTCCGCGGCCAAGCGTCTGATGCGTCAGGCACTGGCTGTTCACTTGGGCGGTCGGCCTCTCGTCAGTCGCGAGCTGTTTCGCAAGCCCTGATATGCTGTGCGCCGAATCTCTCAATTCAGGAGCGCATCCGTGACCACCAGCAATCGCATTCTTCTTGGCGTGAACATCGACCACGTCGCCACCCTGCGTCAGGCCCGTGGCACGCGCTATCCGGATCCGGTCAAGGCGGCGCTGGACGCGGAAGAGGCGGGCGCCGATGGCATCACCGTGCACCTGCGTGAAGACCGCCGGCACATTCAGGAGCGCGATGTTCTGTTGCTCAAGGATGTGCTGCAGACCCGCATGAACTTCGAAATGGGCGTCACCGAAGAAATGATGGCGTTCGCCGAGCGTATCCGCCCGGCACACATTTGCCTGGTCCCGGAAACCCGTCAGGAGCTGACCACTGAAGGCGGTCTGGATGTAGCGGGTCAGGAAGAGCGCATCAAGGCAGCGGTCGAGCGTCTGTCGAAGATCGGCAGCGAAGTGTCGCTGTTCATCGATGCTGATGAGCGGCAGATTGCTGCGTCGAAGCGTGTTGGTGCGCCAGCCATCGAGTTGCACACCGGTCGTTATGCCGATGCCGAAACCCCGACCGAAGTGGCTGAAGAATTGAAGCGTGTGGCGGACGGTGTGGCGTTTGGTCTGGCCCAAGGTCTGATCGTTAACGCGGGTCATGGCTTGCACTATCACAACGTTGAAGCTGTAGCGGCGATCAAAGGCATCAACGAACTGAACATCGGCCATGCGCTGGTGGCGCATGCGTTGTTCGTCGGCTTCAAGTCTGCGGTATCGGAAATGAAGGCGCTGATTCTGGCGGCTGCTCTCAAGGGTTAAGATCAAGAGATCGCAGCCTTCGGCAGCTCCTACATTGGAATGTGTATCCCTGTAGGAGCTGCCGAAGGCTGCGATCTTTTGCTTTAAAGCGGGGCAGGTTCTTGAGCGGGTTTTGACTTGTCGATGGCCGGCACATGCAAATTGCCTTCAGCCACCTGGTCGCCCTCAAGCTGCGGCTGCGTCACCCAGGTCAAAATGTCGTAGTAGCGACGAATGTTCGCCACAAAATGCACCGGCTCGCCGCCCCGGGCGTAGCCATAACGCGTCTTGCTGTACCACTGCTTCTGCGACAGACGCGGCAGAATCTTTTTCACGTCCAGCCATTTGTCCGGGTTCAACCCTTCCTTGGCCGTCAGTTTGCGCGCGTCATCCAGGTGACCGCTGCCGACGTTATAGGCTGCCAGGGCAAACCAGGTGCGATCCGGTTCCTTGATCGAGTCGTCGAGCTGATCCTTCATATAAGCCAGGTATTTCGCCCCGCCCATGATGCTTTGCTTCGGATCGAGACGGTTGGATACGCCCATCGCTTGCGCAGTGTTCTGGGTCAGCATCATCAACCCGCGCACGCCGGTTTTCGAGGTGACAGTCGGTTGCCACAGCGATTCCTGATAACCAATGGCCGCGAGCAGGCGCCAGTCGACTTTCTCTTTCTTCGCGTAGTTCTTGAAGTGCTGTTCGTATTTCGGCAGGCGCTGCTGCAAATGCTGGGCGAAGGTCGTGGCGCCCATGTAACCGAGGACATCGACGTGGCCGTAATAACGATCCTTCAAGCGTTGCAGGGTGCCGTTTTTCTGCACCTTGTCCAGATACGCGTTGATCTCGTTGAGCAGACTGTTGTCTTCGCCCGGGCCGACTGCCCAGCTCTGGCTGCGCGCATCACCGAGGTCGAAGGCCACACGAATGTTGGTGAAGTACACCTGATTCATCGCCACTTCGTTGGAGTCGACCAGTGTCAGGTCAATCTGCCCTTCATCGACCATGCGCAACAGATCGACGACCTCAACCGCGTCGGACTCTTCGTATTCGATGCCGGGAAATTTCTTTTTCAGCTCCGCCAGTTGTTCAGCGTGGGTGCTGCCTTTAAGCACCATGATCTTCTTGCCGACCAGATCACCCGGATCGGTCGGCCGCGACTGGCCGTTGCGATAGATGATCTGCGGGGTGACTTCAAGGTAGGAGTGCGAGAAGCGCACCTGCTGCTTGCGCTGATCGCTGCTGACCAGACCGGCGGCGGCCAGCACCGGGCCGTTCGGCTTGCCGATCTGGTTGAAGAGGTCGTCGAGGTTGTCGGCGGTCTCGATCTTCAGCTCGACACCCAAATCGTCGGCGAAGCGCTTCACCAGCTCGTATTCGAAGCCGGTTTCACCGCTGCGATCCTGAAAGTAGGTGGCGGGGCTGTTACGGGTAATCACCCGCAGCACACCATCCTCCTTTACGCGCTCGAGTGTGTTGGGTTTATCAACACAGCCACCGAGCATCAGGAAGAGTCCGGTTGCGATCAGCCATTTGGCGTACCGCGGACGCAAAGCCGTTGGGAAAAACATCTGCGCAGTATACGCAAACGGCCGCGGGCGCCATATCTCGACAGTGCAGGGCGAGTCTGCTAGCGATCACAAAACCGAGCGAAACCCCATAGAAACGGGCCTTTACGGCATTTTGTTACAGTAAAAATAAGCGGCATCTGAATAGCTGATTTACCTGACTCTGAAGTCGGAAACACAGATTGATATCCGAGTGCAACCGTGCGTAGCGTTTCGGGTGATGTTGAGGGCGGTTTAGGCTAGAATGCACGGCCTCAAAGCACACCCCTTCCCGAGGCTGTCCCGAAGATGTTGATCCTGCGCGGCGCTCCTGCCCTTTCTGCCTTTCGCCACAGCAAACTCCTTGAGCAACTGAGCCAGAAGGTTCCGGCTGTCAGTGGCTTGTATGCTGAATTCGCTCACTTCGCCGAAGTCACCGGCGTCCTGACCGGCGACGAACAGCAGGTGCTAGCGCGCCTTCTGAAGTACGGTCCAAGTGTTCCGGTTCAAGAGCCGACCGGCCGTCTGTTTCTGGTGTTGCCGCGTTTCGGCACCATCTCGCCATGGTCGAGCAAGGCCAGCGACATCGCCCGCAACTGCGGCCTGAGCAAGATCCAGCGTCTGGAGCGCGGTATCGCCTTCTACGTGGCCGGTCAGTTCAGCGAAGCCGAAGCCCAGCAGATTGCCGACGTGCTGCATGACCGCATGACCCAGATCGTGCTGGCCAACCTCGAGCAGGCCGCGGGTCTGTTCAGCCACGCCGAGCCGAAGCCGCTGACCGCGATCGACATCCTCGGTGGCGGTCGCGGCGCGCTGGAAAAAGCCAACACCGAGCTGGGCCTGGCTCTGGCTGAAGACGAGATCGACTATCTGGTCAACGCCTTCAACGGCCTCAAGCGCAACCCGCACGACATCGAACTGATGATGTTCGCCCAGGCCAACTCCGAGCACTGCCGCCACAAGATCTTCAACGCCAGTTGGGATATTGATGGCGAGAACCAGGAAAAAAGCCTGTTCGGCATGATCAAGAACACCTACGTGATGCACAGCGAAGGCGTTCTTTCGGCTTATAAGGACAACGCCTCGGTGATCGTCGGCAACGTTGCCGGCCGTTTCTTCCCGAACCCTGAAACCCGCCAGTACGGCGCGGTGCAGGAGCCGGTGCACATCCTGATGAAGGTTGAAACCCACAACCACCCGACCGCGATCGCCCCGTTCCCGGGCGCGTCGACCGGTTCCGGCGGCGAGATCCGTGACGAAGGTGCCACCGGCCGTGGCGCCAAGCCAAAGGCTGGCCTGACCGGTTTCACCGTATCCAACCTGCAGATCCCTGGCTTCGAACAGCCGTGGGAAGTGCCGTACGGCAAGCCTGAGCGCATCGTTACTGCGCTGGACATCATGATCGAAGGCCCGCTCGGCGGCGCCGCGTTCAACAACGAATTCGGTCGTCCGGCCCTGACTGGCTACTTCCGTACCTTCGAACAATCGATCACCACCCCGCACGGTGACGAAGTTCGTGGTTACCACAAGCCGATCATGCTCGCTGGCGGCATGGGCAACATCCGCGAAGAGCACGTCAAGAAAGGCGAAATCGTCGTTGGTTCCAAGCTGATCGTGCTCGGCGGCCCGGCGATGTTGATCGGTCTGGGCGGTGGCGCTGCTTCCTCGATGGCCACCGGCACCAGCTCGGCGGATCTCGACTTCGCTTCCGTACAGCGTGAAAACCCTGAAATGGAGCGTCGTTGCCAGGAAGTCATCGACCGTTGCTGGCAACTGGGTGACAAAAACCCGATCAGCTTCATCCACGACGTCGGCGCGGGCGGTCTGTCCAACGCCTTCCCGGAACTGGTCAACGACGGCGACCGCGGTGGCCGTTTTGAACTGCGCAACATTCCCAACGACGAGCCGGGCATGGCCCCGCACGAAATCTGGTCCAACGAATCCCAGGAGCGTTACGTTCTGGCGGTCGGCCCGGAAGATTTCGAGCGCTTCCAGGCGATCTGCGAACGTGAGCGTTGCCCGTTTGCCGTCGTCGGTGAGGCGACTGCCGAGCCGCAACTGACCGTGACCGACAGCCACTTCGGCAACAACCCGGTGGACATGCCACTGGAAGTGTTGCTGGGCAAAGCCCCGCGCATGCACCGTTCGGTGGTTCGCGAAGCGGAACTGGGCGATGACTTCGATCCGTCGAACCTCGATATCAGCGAATCCATCGAGCGTGTCCTGCATCACCCGGCCGTGGCCAGCAAGAGCTTCCTGATCACCATCGGCGACCGTACCATCACCGGCCTCGTGGCCCGTGACCAAATGGTCGGCCCGTGGCAGGTCCCAGTGGCCGACGTTGCCGTCACCGCCACCAGTTTCGATGTCTACACCGGTGAAGCGATGGCGATGGGCGAGCGCACTCCGCTGGCATTGCTGGACGCTCCGGCGTCGGGCCGCATGGCCATCGGCGAAACCCTGACCAACATCGCTGCTTCGCGCATCAACAAGATCTCCGACATCAAACTGTCGGCGAACTGGATGTCCGCTGCCGGCCACCCGGGCGAAGACGCGCGTCTGTACGACACCGTGAAAGCGGTCGGTATGGAGCTGTGTCCTGAGCTGGGCATCACCATTCCGGTGGGCAAGGACTCGATGTCCATGGCCACCCGTTGGAGCGATAACGGCGAAGAAAAAACCGTGACCTCGCCGATGTCGCTGATCGTGACCGGTTTCGCGCCAGTGGCTGACATCCGTCAGACCCTGACCCCGGAACTGCGCATGGACAAGGGCACCACCGATCTGATCCTGATCGACCTCGGTCGCGGGCAGAACCGTATGGGCGCTTCGATCCTTGCGCAGACACACGGCAAGCTCGGCAAACACGCGCCGGACGTCGATGACGCCGAAGACCTGAAAGCCTTCTTCGCCGTGATCCAGGGCTTGAACGCCGATGGTCATCTGCTGGCTTACCACGACCGTTCCGACGGTGGTTTGCTGACCTCCGTGGTGGAAATGGCCTTCGCCGGCCACTGCGGTCTGAGCCTGAACCTCGACAGCGTTGCCGAGTCCTCGGCAGAAATCGCTGCGATCCTGTTCAACGAAGAACTGGGCGCAGTGATCCAGGTTCGTCAGGACGCCACGCCAGACATCCTCGCGCAATTCAGCGCGGCCGGTCTGGGCGACTGCGTGTCGGTGATCGGTCAGCCGATCAACAATGGCCAGATCAACATCACCTTCAACGGTGACACCGTGTTCGAAGGCCAGCGTCGTCTGCTGCAACGTACCTGGGCTGAAACCAGCTACCAGATCCAGCGTCTGCGCGACAACGCCGACTGCGCCGAACAAGAGTTCGACGTGCTGCTGGAAGAAGACAACCCGGGCCTGAGCGTCAAGCTCAGCTACGACGTCAACCAGGACATCGCTGCGCCTTACATCAAGAAAGGCATCCGCCCACAGGTTGCCGTGCTGCGTGAGCAGGGCGTCAACGGTCAGGTGGAAATGGCCGCTGCGTTCGACCGCGCCGGTTTCAACGCGATCGACGTGCACATGAGCGACATTCTCGCTGGCCGTGTCGACCTGAACGAGTTCAAAGGTCTGGTGGCGTGCGGTGGTTTCTCCTACGGCGACGTGCTCGGCGCCGGTGAGGGCTGGGCCAAGTCGGCGCTGTTCAACAGCCGCGCCCGCGATGCGTTCCAGGGTTTCTTCGAGCGTAACGACAGCTTCACTCTCGGCGTGTGCAACGGTTGCCAGATGATGTCCAACCTGCACGAGCTGATCCCGGGCAGCGAGTTCTGGCCGCACTTCGTGCGCAACCGCTCCGAGCAGTTCGAAGCGCGCGTGGCGATGGTTCAGGTTCAGGAGTCGAACTCGATCTTCCTGCAGGGCATGGCCGGTTCGCGCATGCCGATCGCGATTGCTCACGGTGAAGGTCATGCCGAGTTCTCCAGCGAAGAAGCACTGCTGGAAGCGGATCTGTCGGGTTGCGTGGCGATGCGTTTCGTCGACAACCACGGCAAGGTCACCGAGAAGTATCCGGCTAACCCGAACGGTTCGCCGCGCGGGATTACCGGTCTCACCAGTCGTGATGGCCGTGTGACGATCATGATGCCGCACCCGGAGCGGGTGTTCCGTGCCGTGCAGAACTCGTGGCGTTCGGAAGACTGGAACGAAGATGCACCTTGGATGCGCATGTTCCGTAATGCGCGGGTCTGGGTAAACTAAAAGCGGGTGAACTAAGGCCTGTGTACAAGCTGGCGTTTTTTGTTCCTGACAGTCATGTCGAGGTGGTCAAAGGGGCTGTGTTCGCTGCCGGTGGTGGGCGGATCGGTGACTATGATCACTGTGCTTGGCAGGTGCTTGGTCTGGGCCAGTTTCGACCTTTGTGCGGCAGTCAGCCGTTCATTGGTGAGGCGGGGCAGGTCGAGCGGGTTGAGGAATGGAAGGTTGAGCTTGTAGTGGCTGATGAGTTGATCGTGGCTGTGGTGGCGGCGTTGAAGCTCAGTCATCCGTACGAGACGCCGGCTTATGAGGTGTGGCGGCTGGAAGATTTCTGATAGCCGCTTAAACAGGAAACCCGCAGATGAGAAATCGTCTGCGGGTTTTTTGTTGCCTGCGATTTTTCGGGTGATGGCGTTTTTTTAATGTGGGAGTGAGCCTGCTCGCGAAGGCGTCGGATCAGGCAATGATGTTCTGACTGATCGGGTACATATCCGTTGCTGTGGTAACGGCTGCTTAGGGTTCCGCCCTTACGGCGGGTCACTTTTTACAAACGCCTAAAAAGTAACCAAAAACGCTTGCCCCAACGTTCGGCCCACTCGCTAAAGCTCGGGGTTCCTTCGCTCCGGGATCCATCCGGGCGCATCGCCTACGGTTTGCTTCGCTGCACCTCCTCTCGATGCATTTGGCTGCGCCAAACGGTCGCTGCGCTCCCACCCCCGGATAAATCCCTCCACTCAGCCTGCCGACGGGGCCGGTGGATCAAGATCAAAAGCAGGCGAGCTGACACTCGGCCTATTGAGTGGTGAAGAGCGGGTGTTCGGCTTTGGTTTTGTGGTGGATTTGCCCCTCATCGGAACGCCGCTTGCCCAGCCCTCTGCCGAGGGAGAGGGAGAGGGAGAGGGAGAGGGAGTCGATTTTTGGGCTTTTCAGGATATGAATTCGACTCGGTCTTTCACGTCGGCGTACATCCACCAGACACCTCGGTCAGTCCCCTCTCCCTCTGGGAGAGGGCTAGGGTGAGGGTTTGCTTTTGACTGTTTAAAGCAGTGTCGAAATAGCAGAACCTTCCCACAAGGTTTTCAGGTTGTCCGTCGGACGCCCGCTCTCTAGGCTTTGCCTGTCGCTGCCAATTCAGCGACCGGGCGTGAGATCCCCGGAATGCTTGCAACTAGCGCCAACACTACGATAATTGGCGCCAGCTCAATCTGCTGCCTGTTTTATGGCGGCTGTGTGCGGGCAGACTTCGGTCTGGCCGGTTGCCTGCTCCGGTGGATCTCACCCTGCACATAGCTGCCACCTCTTCGCCGCGTGAGATCCTGCGAACGATGGCATCCCCACTTGCAGTAGCAGGAGTTGAACTTTGGACAAGCTGATCCCCGACCCACCCCACGAAACCAAAACCCCACTCGAAGAAGCCCTCCGCGCCGAAGACCAGGCCCGAAACCGCGAAGCCATCAAGCGTGCCCTCGACTTCTACCTGTGCCCCGAGCCCGCAAAGCCACGCCGGCCTAGCACCATGTTCATGGTCTGTCCGCAGGTCGACACCGAAAGCCTGCTCGCACACGCTTGCGAGTCATTAGCCTCGGCAAGTACCGCGGCCGGCAACTTCGCCAATGAGCTAAACGGTTCTCAGCGCAGCACCGTATTAGGTATCCAGCAAATCGTCATGCTCGCCGAACTGGCGGTAAATCGCGCACTGGATCGGGTAGACCCGCAAACCTGATCCATACGGGTACATCGCAAACAGGCTGGCCCCATTGGGATAGGGGCGAGCCTGCTCAAGCGCATGACTTTGGAGATTGACGTTCGCGGCTCAACTCAGTGGCAGATGTGGCATTAACCGTTCATCGGAAACACACCTTAACCTGTAATTTCTGACAGTGGCGCGATACCTCCAACTCCTGTCAGATAAGCCTTCCATCCAAACGGGTAAGAAGGAACTTGACTATGTCTGCTGAAAAAAATGTTGTGCCAGTCATCACTTCTGTGAGAGACGATAAGGGAGAGATTGACAACGGTGGTACCACCTCGGCAACTTCTGTGCAATTGAGAGGGGTTGCAGATGCTGGAGAAAAAGTTGAAATTTTCGACGGTGCTGTTTTGAGGGGGCAAGTAGTCGTCGGCGCTGCAGGACTCTGGGATTCGCACCTAACGAGTCTGATGGTGGGTGCTCATTCGGTTACGGCCAGAGGAAGCGCTGGTACGTCACCGGTTCGCACGTTTATCGTTGTTCCAGCGAAGTAACACGATATAAAAAGCCGCAGCGCTTCCTGGCACGGCGGCTTTTCATGGGTCAGTAAGGCTGTTGGACTTTTATTGCGGTTAAAACCTTCGCACTTGGCTCACTGCGATTGAGCAGAGCTTCAAGTGCTCCACTCAAACTCGCAGCTTTGTCACCCACCAACAAGTGCCAAACCCCACCCTCCAACTGGCTGACACCCTGGCAACCCAGCTCTTTCAACTGCGCGTCGGACAGAGCCTTGCCATCTGCCAGCAACAAGCGAATCCGGCTCATGGCAATGCAATCCAGTTGCAGCACGTTGTCGCCGCCACCCAGTGCATTCAGCCATTGCTGCGCTTCCGAACTCGCGACCACAAAAGCTTTCGGCTCATCAGCAACAACAGCGGTTTCAACCAGAACCGCACGCCCCAGTGAAGGCATGGCGAGGCGAATCTCATCCGCAATGCTGTCCGCCATCGGCCCCACCACCACCTGCAAACTACCGCCCTTGCCCGGACGCACAACCGCCATCGCACCCAACGCTTTCAAATCAGCATCGGACGCCTTGTTGCGATCGACCATTTCCAAGCGCAACCGCGTAGTGCAGGCGCCGACCGTCAGTAGATTTTCAGCGCCACCCAATGCCTTGATATAAGCGCTGGCGCGTTCGTTCTCGGTCAGAACCACTTTCTCTGCCGTTGCGACATCCTCACGCCCCGGCGTCTTCAAGTTGAAGCGACGAATACAGAAATCAAACACCGCGTAATACACCACGGCGTACGCCAGCCCGACCGGAATCACCAGCCAGCCATTGGTCGAGCGCCCCCAGCCCAGCACCATGTCGATGAAACCGCCGGAGAAGGTGAAGCCGAGGTGAATGTTCAGCGCATTGGTAATCGCCATCGACAACCCGGTCAGCAACGCATGCAGCAGATACAACAGCGGCGCCAAAAACATGAAGGCGAATTCGATCGGCTCGGTCACCCCGGTCAAAAACGACGTCAGCGCCATCGACAGGAAAATCCCGCCCATGACCTTGCGGCGTTCCGGCAGTGCATTGCGGTACATCGCCAGACACGCGGCGGGCAGGCCGAAGATCATCATCGGGAACATGCCGGTCATGAACTGGCCACCCTTCGGATCGCCAGCGAAGTAGCGCGACAGGTCGCCAGTCACCAATGCACCGGTAGTCGGGTCGGTGAAATTGCCGAACACAAACCACGCCATATTGTTGAGGATATGGTGCAGGCCGGTGACGATCAGCAGGCGGTTGAACACGCCAAACACGAACGCACCGATACTGCCACTTTCCATCATCAGCGCACCAAAAGCGTTGATGCCGTGCTGGATCGGCGGCCAGATATAGCCGAACACTACGCCGAGTCCGACCGCTGCAAACCCGGTGACAATCGGCACAAAGCGTCGCCCACCAAAGAACGCCAGATACTCCGGCAGCTTGATGTCCTTGAAACGGTTGTACAGCGCGCCGGCCATCAGGCCGCTGACGATCCCGGCGAGCATGCCCATGTTGATGCTCGCATCGAGCACCTTGAGCGTGGAGATCATCACCAGATAACCGATCACCCCGGCGAGGCCGGCGGTGCCGTTGTTGTCCTTGGCGAAACCGACGGCGATGCCGATGGCGAAGATCATCGCCAGGTTGGCGAAGATCACTTGGCCGGCGTCGTGGATGATCGCGATGTTCAAAAGGTCAGTGTCACCCAGCCGCAGCAGCAGGCCGGCAATCGGCAGGATCGCGATCGGCAGCATCAGCGCGCGGCCGAGGCGTTGCAGGCCTTCGATGAAGAGTTGGTACATGGCGTTTGTCCTTGTTGTTTTTGTTAGCGCAGAGGCCAATGTTGATGACAGGCGTGGCGCACGGCGGCGGCGCTGCTCAGCTTGAGCAGGTCGCGGCTGAGGCGCTGGCATTCGGCTTCGTGGACCTGGCGCACGCGATCCTTGATTTCCCCGATCTGCACCGGGCTGACCGACAGTTCGGTAACGCCCAGACCAATCAACACTGGCGTCGCCAGCGGGTCGGAGGCGAGGGCGCCGCAGACGCCGACCCAACGCTTGTGCACCGCCGCGCCTTCGCAGGTCATGGCGATCAGGCGCAACAGCGCCGGGTGCAGGGCGTCGACACGGGCGGCCAAACCTGCGTGGTCGCGATCCATGGCCAAGGTGTATTGCGACAAATCGTTGGTGCCGATCGAGAGGAAGTCGGCGTGTTCGGCGAGTTGTTCGGCCTGCAGCGCGGCGGCGGGGACTTCGATCATCACGCCGATTTCCGGGCGTTGCGTGATGCCCATCTCCAGGCACAGCGCATCGACGCGTTGGCGAATGTGCAGCAGCTCATCGACTTCGGTGACCATCGGCAACAGGATCCGGCAACGGTGCAGCGGGCTGACTTGCAGCAGCGCGCGCAGTTGCTGATCGAGGATTTCCGGGCGCGCCTGAGCCAGACGAATGCCGCGCAGGCCGAGTACCGGGTTGGCTTCGATCGGCAGCGGCAGGTAGTCGAGTTGTTTGTCGCCGCCGACGTCGATGGTGCGGATGATCACTGACTTGTCGCCCATCGCATCGATCACGGCTTGATAGGCGCTGCGTTGCTCTTCGACGTCCGGAGCGGTCTGACGATCAACGAATAAAAACTCGGTGCGCAGCAGGCCGACACCATCGGCACCGTTGGCAAAGGCATCTGCCGCTTCACCGCTGGAAGCGACATTGGCGACGACTTCGATGTGCACGCCATTTCGCGTTTCGGCTGGCAGGTGAGCTTTGGCCTGCTGCGCGTCGCGACGTTGCTGGCGATCAATTTGCATCTGTTGAACTTCAGCCAGACGATCGGCATTCGGTGTCAGTTCGAGACGTCCACCGTCAGCATCGAGCACCACCGAATGACCTTGCGGCTGATCAAGCAATGCCGAACCCAGCGCCACCATGCACGGCAGCCCTTTGCCGCGCGCCAGAATCGCCACATGCGAAGTCGCGCCACCCGCGGCCATGCACAACCCGGCGACACCTTGCGCGCTGAGTTGCAGCAAATCCGAGGGCGTCAGTTCATGTGCGGCAACAATGGCGCCTGCCGGCACGTCGTAATTCCACGCCTCACCGAGCAACGCACGTAGTACGCGTTGTTTGAGGTCGCGCAGATCGTTGGCGCGTTCGGCCAGCAGCGCGCTGCCGGTGTGTTGCAAGACTTCGCATTGCACATCTATAGACTGGCTCCAGGCGTGAGTCGCCGCAGTGCCTTGTTCGATGGATTGCTGTGCAGCGTCGAGCAGCGCCGGGTCTTCGAGCAGTGCCAGATGCGCGGCGAAGATCGCTTCTTCATCGGCATTCTTGTGTTTTTTCGCTTGAACCAGGGTGCCGTCGATTTCATTGCGTACCTGAGTCAGTGCAGCGTCGAGCACCTGCTGTTGCTGCAGCGGATCATGGTTGCCCGTATCCACTGGCAAACTGATCGCGTTCAAACGAAACAGCGGCCCGCCGACCAGTCCTGGCGCAGCGCAGACACCGTGTAATACGCCAGCTTCGGCCGGGCGTTTAATAGCGGCAACATTGACCGGCGCCGCAGCGTGATGATCATCCGGGAGCGCCGTGGCCAATGCTGTGAGCAATGCTTGCAACGCCGCTTCGGCATCCGGCCCCTGACAGCTGACCTGCACTTCATCCTGCTCGCCAACCGCCAGGCCCATCAGGCCGATCAGGCTGTTGCACGGCGCCGATTTACCGGCGAAGTGCAGCTGAGACTGGCTCTTGAAACCTTGCGCAGTCTGCCGAATCAACGCGGCCGGGCGTGCATGCAATCCACCGCGATGAGCCACCAGCACATGACCATGAACCTCCGGCCCGCCGACGACTTCAGCGCTCGCCGCCGAACCGTTGCGCGCCACAATGTGCAGCAACGGCTCTCCGACCTTCACCGCTTTGAGGGTGATCGGCCGTACCTGGAAATCCTGGCTGTTGGTCAGGATCAACAAGCTGACGAGGCTTTTGCACTGTTGGCCGACCTTGTCGAGGTCATAGCGCAACAACGGCTGGCCCTTGCTGACACGCGTGCCATCCTTGACCAGCATCGAGAAGCCTTCGCCGTTCAACTCAACGGTGTCGAGCCCCAGGTGCAGGAGGATTTCCGCGCCGTTGTCGGCACGCACAGTGAGTGCATGGCTGGTGCGCGCGACGTGAATGATCACTCCGGCGCACGGCGAGTACAGGGTGTCGTTGATCGGGTCGATGGCAATGCCGTCGCCCATCGCGCCGCTGGCGAACACCGCGTCCGGGACTTTGGCGAGCGTGAGCACCGGGCCGCTGAGCGGGGCGCTGAGGGTCAGCTCTTTATTGTTGTTGTGCATGGCTCGGTCTCATCGGTTAAATCTCGGGTTCGATGTCCCCTGTAGGCGCTGCCGAAGGCTGCGATCTTTTGATCTTGTTTTTTTGGATCAAAATCAAAAGATCGCAGCCTTCGGCAGCTCCTGCAGGTTTGCTTCAATTAGTGCGTGCGGGTCACTTTGCTCAGGTGGCGCGGCTGATCCGGGTCCATGCCACGGGCCACGGCCAGACCTGCGGCCATCACGTAGAAGCTCTGGATCGCCAGGATTGGATCGAGGGCCGGATGTTCGGCGCGGGTCAGGGTCAGATCGCGTTCGCTGACGTCATCCGGCGCGGCCAGCAACACACGGGCGCCGCGCTGACGCATTTCTGCCGCGAGACTCAGAAGGCCAGCCTGCTCTGCGCCGCGTGGGGCGAAAACCAGCAACGGATAATGTTCATCGATCAGGGCCATCGGGCCGTGACGCACTTCGGCGCTGCTGAACGCTTCGGCCTGAATCGCCGAGGTTTCCTTGAATTTCAGCGCCGCTTCCTGAGCGATGGCGAAACCGGCACCACGACCAATGACCATCAAGCGCTCGCAATCGCGCAGGGCTTCAATGGCCACGCCCCAGTCCTGTTTCGCCGCTTCGCGCAGGCCTTCGGGCAAGCCGTTACCGGCCTCAAGCAATTCGCTGTCCTCTTTCCAGTGCGCGATCAAACGAGCGCTGGCGCTGAGGGTGGCGATAAAACTCTTGGTCGCGGCGACGCTGCTTTCAGTGCCGGCGAGCAGCGGCACGCTGAATTCACACGCCGCTTCCAGTGGCGAATCGGCGGCGTTGACCATCGACACGCTCAGCGCGCCACGCTTGCGCAACAGGCGCAGGCTGTTGACCAGATCCGGGCTCTGCCCCGATTGCGAAAACGCGAACGCGACCTGACCGCTGACCTTCAATGGCGCCTGCTGCATGGTCACCACCGACATCGGCAACGACGCCACCGGCACGCCCAGTTGCTGCATGGTCAGGTAGGCGAAGTAGCTCGCCGCGTGGTCGGAGCTGCCGCGCGCAACGGTCATCGCCACTTGCGGTGGCTGACGGCGCAGACGCCCGGCGATCTCGATCATTTGCGGGTCGAGCTGTTGCAGTTGGGCTTGCACAGCCTCGAACGAGGACAGCGCCTCCTCAAGCATTTTTGAAGTCAATGTCTTCTCCTTCGACCATGACGGCGGTCAGTGTGAGTGAGCGATCCAGCCGCACGCAGTCGGCCCAGGCACCCGGTTGCAAGCGCCCGCGTTCGGTGATGCCGAGGTAATCGGCGGGGAATTGCGACAGGCGCTGCGAGGCTTCGGCGATCGGCAAACCGATCTTCACCAGGTTGCGCAGGGCTTGATCCATGGTCAGCGTGCTGCCGGCCAAAGTGCCGTCCGGCAGGCGCACGCCGCCCAGGCATTTGGTCACGGTGTGGCTGCCGAGCTTGTATTCACCGTCGGGCATGCCGGCGGCAGCGGTCGAATCGGTCACGCAATACAGGCACGGGATCGAGCGCAGGGCCACGCGGATGGCGCCGGGGTGCACGTGCAGCAAATCCGGAATCAGCTCGGCGAATTTGGCGTGGGCCAGCGCAGCGCCGACGATGCCCGGTTCGCGGTGATGCAGCGGGCTCATGGCGTTGTAGAGGTGGGTGAAACTGGTCGCGCCGGCCTCCAGTGCGGCGACGCCTTCCTCGTAACTGCCGAGGGTGTGGCCGATCTGCATGCGCACGCCACGGCTGCTCAGCTCACGGATCAAACCGTCGTGGCCGGCGATTTCCGGGGCGATGGTGATCACCCGGATCGGCGCCAGTGCCAGGTATTCTTCGACTTCGGCCATCAATGCGGTGTGGGCGAAATTCGGTTGCGCGCCGAGTTTTCCCGGATTGATGTACGGACCTTCGAGGTGTACGCCGAGGACCCGCGCGGCACCTTTCGGACGCTGTTCGCAGAATTCTCCGACTTCTTTCAAGACACTGGAGATCTCGGCACTCGGCGCGGTCATGGTGGTGGCGAGCAGCGAGGTGGTGCCGAAGCGCACGTGGGTTCTGGTGATGGTCTCGAAGGCGCTGGCGCCTTCCATGATGTCTTTGCCACCACCGCCGTGGACGTGCAGATCGATGAAACCGGGCAGCAGATACGGCAGATCATTAGTTGCCGGATCGCAGGGTACGCCTTCGATCGACACGACTTTGCCGTGTTCGTGGATCAGCCGGCCGCGAATCCAGCCGCTGGCGGTGAGGATGTTGTCTTCGGACATTTTGGTTCTCGCTTGTGGCTGCGCTTATCGACGCAGCTCTTTATCGACGAAGCTCTTTATCTACGAAGCTCTGCAACAAAGTCGTAGTAGTCGTTGCGGCAATAGGTGTCGGTGACTTCGATCGGTGTGTTGTCTTCCAGATAACCGACCCGGGTCATCAGCAGCATCGCGGTGCCGGGGGCGATGCCGACCAGCGCGGCGAACTCGTCCGAGGCGTTGATCGCCTGGATGTGCTGCAGGGCGCGGACGATCGGCTTGCCGATGCCGTCGAGGTATTCGTAGAGCGAATCGCCGACCCGTTGCGGCTTGGGCATGATCGAGGCGGGCAGAGTGCTCATCTCGATGGCCATAACGGTGTCATCGGCTTTGCGCAGACGCTTCATGCGCGCGACCTTGTCGTTCGGCGACAGGCTGAGGCGGATCAGTTCTTCGTGAGTCGGCAGGGTGATTTCACGTTCCAGCCAGTGTGAGCTGGGTACGAAGCCCTTGAGGCGGAGCATTTCGCTGAAGCCCGAAAGGCGCGACAGCGGTTGTTCGAGGCGTGGGGTAATGAAGGTGCCGGAGCCTTGCAAGCGGCGGATCAAGCCTTGATCGAGGAGGACTTCCAGCGCCTTGCGCGCAGTCACTCGGGAGATGCCCAGTTGCTCGCTGAGGTTGCGTTCCGAGGGCATCGCCTGCTCGGACTTCCACTGCCCGGCATGAATCGCGGCTTCCAGATTGCGCGCCAGCTGCAGGTACAGCGGCGTCGGCTGGGAGTCGTCCGGGCGTAGGGTATGGAGGTCGTTCATGTAGGGCATTTCCGTCGCGAATATAGGATTGTTGTGGCTCGCTTGTGGGGCGGAAATTAATACCACTTGAATACCATGTCAACGCAGGCAATCGGCGGTTAATCCAATGAAATGGCGGGTTTTAGAGGGGGTGGTTTGAAGTGGTATTAAAGGTGGGCTGTAAAAAGCAAAAGATCGCAGCCTGCGGCAGCTCCTACAGTTGAGAGTGGTATCACCCTTGTAGGCGCTGCCGCAGGCTGCGATCTTTTGATTTATTTTTTTGCGGGTGACCAGCGGTCGCTGCTTAAGGGCGGATTTCGACCATCGTGCCGTCCGGCACCAGATTCCACACTTCACGCATGTCGACGTTACGCATGGCGACGCAGCCGTCAGTCCAGTCCAGGGTGTGGAACAGGTCTTCCGGGGTTTCTTCCGAATCCGGCGTGCCGTGGATCATGATCATCCCGCCAGGCTCGACGCCTTCGCGTCGGGCGCGGGCTGAATCGCTGATGTTCGGGTAGGAGATGTGCATCGACAGGTTGAATTTGTCGCTGGTCTTGCGCCAGTCGATCCAATAGAAACCTTCCGGCGTGCGTTTGTCGCCTTCAATCAGTTTCGGGCCTTTTTTCGCGCCCTTGCCCAAGGAAATGCGATAGGTCTTGAGCGGCTTGCCGTCGGCGATCAGCTGCAATTGATGCGCCGATTTGAGCACCAGGACTTTTTCGATAAGCGGGGTATTCGCGGGCGTCACGGTGGTCACGAAGGACGCTTGGGAGACGGTAACGAACGACAGGCAGAACAGGGCAAGCAACCAGCGCATTGAAACGATTCCCCAGGAATGACGCAGATACATGATTTATAGGTGTTGTGCAGACGTGCTCGGGTTATCGGCTGGCCGGCGACGAAATCAAGTAATGGCAGGTTGAGCAAGCGGCGGAATCGATTCCGAACGAACCGGATACACCTCAACACGCCGATCAGCAAAGAAGCATTCTAAGGTACGCCCCACCGTGCGGAAAGCCAGCTCGTCCCAGGGAATGTCGGCTTCGTCGAATAGTTGCACTTCGAGGCTCTCGGGGCCCGCAGCAAAGTCCAGATCGACCAGTTCGGCGCGGAAGAACACATGCACCTGACTGATGTGCGGCACGTCGATCAGCGTATAGATGCTCAAGTTACGCACCCGGGCGCAGGCTTCTTCGGCAGTTTCGCGCACGGCGGCCTGCTCGATGGTCTCGCCGTTCTCCATGAAACCGGCGGGCAAGGTCCAGTAACCGAGGCGCGGCTCGATGGCGCGGCGACAGAGCAACACTTTCGTGCCCCAGGTCGGCACGCAGCCGGCAACGATATTGGGATTTTGATAGTGAATGGTCTGACAGCTGTCACAGACAAATCGCAGCCGCGAGTCGCCTTCGGGAATGCGCTGGGTGACCGGGTTACCGCAGTGGCTGCAAAATTTCATGCTGGGCTTCCTGAATGCTGCGCCTATCTTGGCGTGCAGCGGTGCCGGTCGGCAAGTTGTCGTTTCGCGACACGGCGGGTTTCGGGGGCTTGGGCGGCTGCAATGATTGGTGCATGATGCAGGGTAAGGCACTGATCGAGAACACTCATGCTGGACGAGCTACTGCATAGGGTAAGCAACCACACACCGCGCACGCTGGAGACCGACACACGTTTCCCCGAGGCCGCCGTTCTGGTGCCGATCACCCGCAGTGATGAGCCGGAACTGGTGCTGACCTTGCGTGCCAGCGGGCTCTCGACGCACGGTGGCGAAGTCGCCTTCCCCGGTGGCCGCCGCGATCCGGAAGACCCGGACCTGATCTTTACCGCACTACGTGAGGCCGAAGAAGAAATCGGCCTGCCGCCGGGCCTGGTAGAAGTCATTGGTCCACTCAGCCCCCTGATTTCCCTGCACGGCATCAAGGTCACGCCTTATGTCGGCGTCATCCCCGATTTTGTCGAGTACCGCGCCAACGATGCCGAAATCGCTGCCGTCTTCAGCGTGCCGCTGGAGTTCTTCCGCAAAGACCCTCGCGAACACACTCACCGTATCGACTATCAGGGCCGCAGTTGGTACGTGCCGAGCTATCGGTTTGGCGAATACAAGATCTGGGGGCTGACCGCGATCATGATCGTCGAGTTGATCAATCTGCTCTATGACGCCAAGATCAGTCTGCACCAACCGCCGAAAAGCTTTATTGATACGTAAGCCATCGTTCGAATGGCCATCACCGTGAGCCCTGAGGAAAACAAGATGAAATACCGCTTGGGCGACGCCCGTGTCGAAACCCATCCACAAAGCTGGGTCGCCCCCAATGCCGTGCTGGTGGGCAAGGTCAAACTGGAAGAGGGCGCCAACGTCTGGTTCAACGCCGTGCTGCGCGGCGATAACGAACTGATCCTGATCGGCAAGAACAGCAATGTGCAGGATGGCACCGTGATGCACACTGACATGGGCTACCCGCTGACCATCGGCACCGGCGTGACCATTGGCCACAATGCCATGCTGCATGGTTGCACCGTCGGCGATTACAGCCTGATCGGCATCAATGCGGTGATTCTCAACGGCGCGAAGATCGGCAAGAACTGCATCATTGGCGCCAATTCGCTGATCGGCGAGGGCAAGGAAATTCCCGATGGTTCGCTGGTGATGGGCTCGCCGGGCAAGGTCGTGCGCGAGCTGACCGAGCCGCAGAAGAAGATGCTCGAGGCCAGCGCCGCGCACTATGTGCATAACTCCCAGCGTTATGCGCGCGATCTGATTGAGCAGGAAGAATGAACACGCCCGAAAGACCTGTAGCCTCGCCATGCGTGAATATTTGTGCGCTGGATGAGGCTGACATCTGCACTGGCTGCCAGCGTACGGTCGAGGAAATCACCCGCTGGGGCCGCATGAGCAATGACGAGCGCCGTGTGGTGTTGGGGTTGTGTCATGAGCGAGCGAAGGCGAGTGGGTTGGTGTGGATGATCCCTTCGAAATCGTGATCGGCTTGAGAGTGCCCTCACCCTAACCCTCTCCCAGGGGGAGAGGCGACTGACCGAGGTGTCTTTCGCTATACGCCGACCTGACATGTCGAGTCGGACTCAAGATTTGAAAGGCCCCCAACAGGCTCCCTTCCCTTCGTTTGAAGGGGGAGGGAATGACCGGGGTGATTGTTCGGTCCGTACCGGCCTGCGTTCTCCAGTCGAACTCGGGATTCGATTCAACGAAGATCTGCTCCCTTTCCCCCTCGCCCCCTTGGGGGCGGTCCGACGTTTCGGGAGGGCTGGGGTGAGGGGGTGGCTCTTGATCTGCGGGTCCAGTAATCTGTGCGCCAATCTGCCAGGTCGCCTCCATGATTTTCCTCATCGCCTACATCAGCAGCGTCGTGCTGATCAACTTCGCCTTCTCCACCGCGCCGCATCTGGACATCATCTGGTCGGCATGGGGTGGTCTGGTGTTCGTGCTGCGCGACATGGTGCAAACCCGCTTCGGCCACGGCGCCATCGTGGCAATGCTGGCGGCGCTGGTGCTGTCCTACGTCACCTCCGATCCCTCCATCGCGCTGGCCAGCGCCACGGCGTTCGCGGTTTCCGAGTGCATCGACTGGCTGGTGTTCAGCATCACCAAACGGCCATTGCGCGACCGCTTGTGGATAAGTTCGGCACTGAGCATCCCCCTCGACACCTTCATCTTTTTCGGCATGATCGACCTGCTGACGCCACCGGTGATCATCACCGCGCTGGCCTCGAAATTCGCCGGTGTCACCGCCGTCTGGCTGATCATGGCCTGGCGCGAGCGCAAACAGGCCGTCGCCGGCTGAAGCCAAACCCTCAGGTTCATGTAAAATGCCGCGCTTTCTCCCCATGGAAAGCGCGTCAGGCGTTGCTTTCCTCGATGATCCGCTTCTTTGAGGACCTGAGATGACCCGTATCGGAACTCCATTGTCGCCAACCGCGACCCGCGTATTGCTGTGTGGCTGTGGTGAGTTGGGCAAGGAAGTGGTGATCGAGCTGCAACGCCTGGGCGTTGAAGTGATTGCCGTCGACCGCTACGCCAACGCGCCGGCCATGCAAGTCGCCCATCGCAGCCACGTGATCAACATGCTCGACGGCGCCGCCCTGCGTGCGGTGATCGAAGCCGAGAAGCCGCACTTCATCGTGCCGGAAATCGAAGCCATCGCCACCGCCACCCTGGTCGAACTGGAAGCCGAAGGCTTCACCGTGATCCCGACCGCGCGCGCTGCGCAACTGACCATGAACCGCGAAGGTATCCGTCGTCTGGCCGCTGAAGAGCTGGACCTGCCGACCTCGCCTTACCACTTTGCCGACACCTTCGAGGACTACAGCAAAGCCGTCGAAGACCTGGGTTTCCCATGCGTCGTCAAACCGGTGATGAGCTCGTCGGGCAAAGGCCAGAGTCTGCTGCGCAGCACCGATGACGTGCAGAAAGCCTGGGATTACGCGCAAGAGGGCGGTCGTGCCGGTAAAGGTCGGGTGATCATCGAAGGCTTTATCGATTTCGACTACGAAATCACTCTGCTGACCGTTCGCCACATCGGCGGCACCACGTTCTGTGCGCCGGTCGGTCACCGTCAGGAGAAGGGCGACTATCAGGAGTCGTGGCAGCCACAAGCCATGAGCCCGATTGCTCTGGCTGAATCCGAGCGCGTTGCCAAAGCAGTGACTGAAGCGCTGGGCGGCCGTGGTCTGTTTGGCGTTGAGCTGTTCATCAAGGGTGATCAGGTGTGGTTCAGCGAAGTCTCGCCGCGTCCGCATGACACCGGTCTGGTGACGCTGATTTCGCAGGACCTGTCGCAGTTCGCCCTGCACGCTCGCGCGATTCTGGGCTTGCCGGTGCCATTGATCCGTCAGTTCGGGCCATCGGCTTCGGCGGTGATTCTGGTGGAAGGGCAGTCGGCTCAGACCGCGTTCGCCAACCTCGGCGCGGCGTTGAGCGAGCCGGACACGGCGCTGCGTCTGTTTGGCAAGCCGGAAGTGAATGGTCAGCGTCGCATGGGTGTGGCGCTGGCGCGGGATGAGTCGATCGAGGCTGCTCGTGCCAAGGCGACCCGCGCTGCTCAGGCTGTTGTTGTAGAACTCTAAAACGAGTCGTGACATTCGCGAGCAGGCTCGCTCTCATATGGGATTGGGTGAACACAGAATCTGTGACCAACCCCAAAAAACCTGTGGGAGCGAGCCTGCTCGCGAAGCTTTTGATCTTCTGTCAGGCAACCCGATTCAGATCGTTATCCCTCGTCTCTTTCAGGCACAGCACCGCAATCAAACTCAGCACCGCCGCCCCCGACACATACCCGCCGACATAATTCAGCCCCCCCATCGCCACCAGTTTCTGCGCAAAGAACGGCGCCGCCGAGGCCCCGACAATGCCGCCCAGGTTATACGCCGCCGAAGCACCGGTATAACGCACATGGGTCGGGAACAACTCAGGCAACAGCGCCCCCATCGGCGCGAACGTCACGCCCATCAAGAACAGTTCGATGCACAGGAACAGCGCCACGCCCCAGGTCGAGCCCTGAGTCAGCAACGGTTCCATCAGAAACCCGGAAAGAATCGCCAGCACGCCGCCGATGATCAGCACCGGTTTGCGCCCGTAACGGTCGCTGGCCCAGGCTGACAGCGGTGTCGCGGCCGCCATGAACAGCACGGCAAAGCACAGCAGGCCAAGGAACGTCTCACGGCTATAACCCAGCGTGGAAACCCCATAGCTCAGGGAAAACACCGTCGAGATATAGAACAGCGCATAGCAGACCACCATTGCCGCCGCGCCCAACAACGTCGGCGCCCAGTACTGGCTGAACAGCTCGACCAGCGGGATTTTTACACGCTCCTGACGAGCGATGGCGTTGGCGAATACCGGGGTTTCATGCAGTTTCAACCGTACATACAGGCCGACCATCACCAGCGCTGCGCTGAGCAGAAACGGGATCCGCCAGCCCCAGCTGCGGAACTGCTCGTCATTGAGGGTCATGGCCAGTGTCAGGAACAAGCCGTTGGCCGCGAGAAAACCAATCGAAGGCCCAAGCTGCGGGAACATGCCGAACCACGCACGTTTGCCTTTCGGCGCGTTTTCCGTGGCGAGCAGGGCGGCACCGCCCCATTCGCCGCCCAATCCAAGGCCCTGACCGAAACGCAGCACACACAGCAGAATCGGCGCCCATGCGCCGATGGTGGCGTACCCCGGCAGCACGCCAATCAGCGTTGTGCACACACCCATCAATAGCAAGGATGCGACCAGCGTCGACTTGCGCCCGATACGGTCACCAAAATGGCCGAACAACGCCGAGCCCAGCGGTCGGGCGAGGAAGGCAATGCCAAAGGTCAGAAACGCCGAAAGCATCTGTGCGGTGCCGGAGGTCTGTGGAAAGAACACTGGCCCGATCACCAGAGCGGCGGCGGTGGCGTAAACGTAGAAATCGTAGAACTCGATCGCGGTGCCGATAAAACTCGCCGTGGCCACGCGGGTCGCGGAGTTGGTCGGTTGGGCAGGGGTGGTGTCGCTGATAGCGGTACTGGTTGTCATGCGGTGATCCCTGACAGTCATGAGCTCCGTTGGAGCGAATTATTATGGTCGAGCACCCAGGGATGTGGGATGAGGCGCGGTCGCTGTTTCAGGTAGGAACAGTCGCCGGAGTACAGCGGAAATAGCCGAAACCTGTTGGGTGCGGGGTAAGCACGCGGTTCGGCGGGGCTTGGGTAAGCGCCTAGATTATAGGAAGGGGGCTAACGATTGAACAAGAGCAAAAAGATCGCAGCCTGCGGCAGCTCCTACATGGGAACGCATTTCAAATGTAGGAGCTGCCGCAGGCTGCGATCTTTTGATCTTTCTATCGGGCAGGCACCAAAGCAGGCACAGAAGAGGTATGCCAAATCAGCACTTTGCTAACCCGGTTCTCTTCAGTCTCAAGAATCTCCAGCCGATAACGCCCGATCTTTAGGCAAACCGAACTCTCGGGAATCGTCTCCAACGCTTCAGTCACCAGCCCATTCAGCGTTTTCGGCCCATCGCTCGGCAAATGCCAGCCCAAACACTTGTTCAATTCGCGGATCGACGCGGCACCGTCAATGACCATGCGGCCATCGCCCTGCGGATGAATATGCGGATTATCCAGGCTGTGCTCGCTTTCAAATTCGCCGACTATTTCTTCGAGAATGTCTTCCAGAGTGACGATGCCAAGCACTTCGCCGTACTCGTCGACCACCATGCCGAGGCGGCGTTGTTGCTTGTGGAAGTTCAGCAGTTGCAGTTGCAGCGGCGTGCTTTCCGGCACGAAGTACGGCTCGTAACTGGCGGCCAGCAAGGCTTCGAGCGTCAGATCTCCGTTGCTCAGCAGATGGCGGATCTGCCGGGTGTTGAGCACCGCTTCAACCTGATTGATGTCGCTGTGAAAAACCGGCAGGCGCGTACGTTTGTTGTGACGCAGTTGCTCAATGATCTCTTCGAGAGAATCGTCGAGGTTGATGCCGTCGACGTCACTGCGCGGCACCAGAATGTCGTTGACCGTGATGTTGTCCAGTGCATGAATGCCTGAAACCGGGTGCGCGCGCACTGGATGCTCTGGATCGTCGTAGCGATCGGCAGGCGAGTCATCTTCGCTTTGCTGCACGACCTGAACTTTGCGAGCAAACGGGCTCATCAGCAAACCGCTGATACGGCTGAACAGCCAGGCAAACGGATAAACAATCTTCAACGGCACGGCCAGCAAGGTATTGCCGAACGCCAGCACCGCATCGGGGTAGCGCTGGGCGACGGTACGCGGGAAGTAATCGGCAAACACCAGCAGGATGGCGCCGGCACCGAGGCATGCCGCCCACGGGCCGTTTTCTTCGCAGAGAAAAATCGCCAGCAGCGTCGCAATCACCACGGCGAGCGCACGGCACAACGTATTGCAGAGGATCAGGCTGTCGAGCGGGAAGCTCAGCTTCGCCAGCGGTTTGTCGCTGGCGCGCGAGGCGGTGCGTTGCGCGAGCAGGTGTTGCTGCGCGATTTCGACGGCGGTAAACAGCCCTGACCATAAAATCAGCAGGACAAATACCGCGAGCATCGGCCCTATGGGCAAAGCGTCCATTTATGCCGCCCGTCAGATGTGCAGGATGTATTCACGAACCAGTTTGCTGCCGAAATACGCCAACATCAGCAGACAGAAACCGGCGAGAGTCCAGCGAATCGCCTTGTGGCCGCGCCAGCCGAGGCGATTGCGGCCCCACAGCAGTACGCTGAACACGATCCAGGCCAGGCACGCCAGCAGGGTCTTGTGCACCAGATGCTGAGCGAACAGGTTCTCGACGAACAGCCAGCCGGAGATCAGTGACAGCGACAACAGCGTCCAGCCGGCCCAGAGGAAACCGAACAACAGGCTTTCCATGGTTTGCAGCGGCGGAAAGTTCTTGATCAGCCCGGACGGGTGCTTGTGCTTGAGCTGGTGGTCCTGCACCAGCAGCAGCAAGGCCTGGAACACCGCGATGGTGAACATGCCGTAGGCGAGGATCGACAACAGAATGTGCGCGAGGATACCCGGCTCTTCATCAATGATCTGCACAGTGCCGGTCGGCGCGAACTGCGCCAGCAGCACGGTGACCGCACCGAGCGGGAACAGCAGCACCAGCAGGTTTTCCACCGGAATGCGCGAGCAGGCGATCAGCGTCAGCGCGATCACCGCCGCCGCGATCAGGCTGGAGGCGCTGAAGAAATCCAGGCCCAGACCGATTGGCGTCAGCAGGTGAGTGAGCAGGCTGGCAGCGTGGGCCACCACGGCGAGCGCGCCGAGGCTAACCAGCAGGCGCTTGTTCGCCTTGGCGCCGGTGGCCAGACGGGTGCTCTGATAAAGGGTCGCAGCGGCATATAGAAGGGCGGCGGCGAGGGTGGTCAATAAACTGGGTGACAAGGGGAGCATAAATCCTGTTAGGCAAGCCCGAAAGGGGCTGAGTTTGGCATAGAACCGCCATGGCACGAAAGACTCAGGAAGCTGACAGCGAGGTGTCCGCCAGCCGCAGTCTTCGCTATAATCCGCGACCTGCCCACGCCGCAGGCTCGCCGAGCACATGTTGATTCCGGTCTGGGCCGCCATTATCCCGGTCTACACAGGGCCTGAAAGGATCGCGCAATGTTTGAAAACTTAACCGACCGTCTCTCGCAGACGCTGCGCCATGTCACCGGCAAGGCGAAGCTGACCGAGGACAATATCAAAGACACCCTGCGTGAAGTGCGCATGGCGTTGCTCGAAGCCGACGTCGCCCTGCCGGTGGTCAAGGACTTCGTCAATTCGGTCAAGGAGCGCGCTGTCGGCACCGAGGTGTCGCGCAGCCTGACGCCGGGCCAGGCGTTCGTGAAGATCGTCCAGGCTGAGCTCGAAAGCCTGATGGGCGCGGCCAACGAAGATTTGAACCTGAGCGCCGTACCGCCAGCCGTCATTCTGATGGCCGGTCTGCAGGGCGCCGGTAAAACCACCACCGCCGGCAAACTGGCGCGCTTCCTTAAAGAGCGCAAGAAGAAGTCGGTCATGGTCGTGTCGGCGGACGTTTACCGCCCGGCCGCTATTAAACAGCTGGAAACCCTGGCCAACGACATCGGCGTGACGTTCTTTCCGTCCGACCTGAGCCAGAAACCGGTGGACATCGCCACCGCCGCTATTAAAGAAGCAAAACTGAAATTCATCGACGTGGTCATCGTCGACACCGCCGGTCGTCTGCACATCGACGAAGAGATGATGGGCGAGATCAAGGCGCTGCACGCCGCGATCAACCCGGTCGAAACCCTGTTTGTGGTTGACGCCATGACCGGTCAGGACGCGGCCAACACGGCCAAGGCCTTCGGTGATGCGCTGCCGCTGACCGGTGTGATCCTGACCAAGGTCGACGGCGACGCCCGTGGCGGTGCCGCCCTGTCGGTACGCGCCATCACCGGCAAGCCGATCAAGTTCATCGGTATGGGCGAGAAGAGCGAAGCGCTTGACCCGTTCCACCCTGAGCGTATCGCCTCGCGCATTCTCGGCATGGGCGACGTGCTCAGCCTGATCGAACAGGCCGAAGCGACCCTCGATAAAGACAAGGCCGACAAACTGGCCAAGAAGCTGAAGAAGGGCAAGGGCTTCGACCTCGAAGACTTCCGTGATCAGCTGCAACAAATGAAGAACATGGGCGGCCTCGGCGGGCTCATGGACAAGCTGCCGAGCATCGGCGGCGTCAACCTGTCGCAAATGGGCAATGCCCAGAACGCTGCAGAAAAACAATTCAAACAGATGGAAGCCATCATCAATTCCATGACCCCGGCCGAGCGCCGCGACCCTGAGCTGATCAGCGGTTCGCGCAAACGTCGTATCGCCATGGGTTCCGGCACTCAGGTGCAGGACATCGGTCGCTTGATCAAGCAGCACAAGCAGATGCAGAAGATGATGAAGAAATTCTCCGCCAAGGGCGGAATGGCGAAAATGATGCGCGGCATGGGCGGTATGTTGCCCGGCGGCGGCATGCCGAAAATGTAAGGTGTCCCGTCTCGCCCATTCTGCTCGCCAAAAGTGAGCGAAATGGGTGAGACAGGACACTAAGACTTCGCCGGTCGTCGCACCGGCGCAGACCCTGCAAGGACGCAGGATCAACAGCAAACCCGCACTCGGCGGGAGCTGACTGGCCGTTTTCATCGACGGCTCTATATGCAAATCCGCACGGCATGCCATAGGCGCCGGAAAAAGTCATTTGCAAAAGTCCGGATATTCCTTAGAATATGCGGCCTTTCGGGCACCCATGCCCGCTGTGCATTTAGATTTGCAGCACCGACTACAGGAACGATGTTCACATGCTAACAATCCGTCTTGCCCTTGGCGGCTCCAAAAAGCGCCCGTTTTACCACCTGACCGTAACCGACTCGCGTAACCCGCGTGACGGCTCCCACAAAGAACAGGTTGGTTTCTTCAACCCTGTTGCCCGTGGTCAGGAAACCCGTCTGTCCGTGAACCAAGAGCGCGTAGCCTACTGGCTGAGCGTTGGTGCACAACCTTCTGAGCGCGTTGCTCAGTTGTTGAAGGAATCTGCCAAGGCTGCGGCCTGAGCAATATGAACGCGACGCCTGCTGTTGCCGATGATTTGATCGTTATTGGCAAAATTTATTCTGTTCATGGCGTTCGCGGCGAAGTGAAGGTTTATTCCTTTACTGATCCGACTGAAAACCTGTTGCAGTACAAAACCTGGACGCTCAAGCGCGAAGGCAATGTCAAACAGGTCGAGCTGGTCAGTGGACGCGGGAGCGACAAGTTCCTGGTCGCAAAGCTCAAGGGTCTTGATGATCGTGAAGAAGCTCGTCTTCTGGCCGGTTACGAGATCTGCGTGCCGCGCAATCTGTTCGCTGAATTGACCGACGGTGAGTACTACTGGTACCAGCTGGAAGGTCTGAAGGTAATCGAGACCCTTGGGCAATTGCTCGGGAAAATCGATCATCTTCTGGAAACCGGCGCCAATGATGTAATGGTCGTCAAGCCTTGCGCTGGCAGCCTGGATGATCGTGAACGCCTGTTGCCCTATACGGAGCAATGTGTGTTGGCCATCGACCTGGCAGCGGGCGAGATGAAGGTGGATTGGGACGCGGACTTCTAAACGTGGCTAATTTGCGCGTAGAAGTGATCAGTTTGTTTCCCGAGATGTTTTCCGCCATCAGCGACTACGGCATCACCAGTCGTGCGGTCAAACAGGGGCTCTTGCAGCTGACCTGTTGGAATCCGCGGAACTACACGACGGATCGGCATCACACTGTGGACGATCGCCCGTTTGGCGGTGGTCCGGGCATGGTGATGAAGATCAAGCCCCTGGAAGATGCTCTGGTTCAGGCCAAGGCAGCAGCCGGGGAGGCGGCGAAGGTGATTTACCTGTCCCCCCAAGGCCGTCAACTGACTCAGTCGGCGGTACGCGAGCTGGCACAATCGGATGCATTGATCCTGATTGCCGGCCGCTATGAAGGCATTGACGAGCGCTTTATTGAGGCTCATGTCGATGAAGAGTGGTCGATTGGTGACTATGTACTGTCTGGCGGCGAGCTGCCGGCGATGGTCCTGATCGATGCGGTTACACGACTGCTGCCTGGAGCTTTAGGGCATGCGGATTCCGCTGAGGAAGATTCCTTTACGGATGGTCTGCTGGATTGCCCGCACTACACCCGACCTGAGGTGTATGCGGATCAGCGTGTTCCCGACGTGTTGCTGAGTGGCAATCACGCGCATATCCGGCGTTGGCGTTTACAGCAGTCCCTTGGTAGGACCTTTGAACGACGCGCCGATCTTCTGGAAAGCCGCTCGCTTTCTGGAGAAGAGAAGAAGCTGCTCGAGGAATACATCCGCGAGCGGGACGATAGTTAACAACGTATCGATGGTAGATCGAACGATTTACCTTAGGAGCACAGCATGACCAACAAAATCATCCTTGCACTCGAAGCAGAGCAGATGACCAAAGAAATCCCTACCTTCGCCCCAGGCGACACTATTGTCGTTCAGGTGAAAGTGAAGGAAGGCGATCGTTCCCGTCTGCAAGCGTTCGAAGGCGTTGTAATCGCCAAGCGTAACCGCGGCGTGAACAGTGCGTTCACCGTTCGTAAAATCTCCAACGGTGTTGGCGTAGAACGTACTTTCCAGACCTACTCCCCGCAGATCGACAGCATGGCTGTTAAACGTCGCGGTGACGTACGTAAAGCCAAGCTGTACTACCTGCGCGACCTGTCGGGTAAAGCAGCTCGCATCAAGGAAAAACTGGCTTAAGTCCAGCTTCCGATGCAGAAAAAAGCAGCCTACGGGCTGCTTTTTTGTTGCCCGAAATTCCTCCCATTCCCCTGTAGGAGCTGCCGAAGGCTGCGATCTTTTGATCTTGCTTTGCTTGGCACCCGTATACACGAGCAGCAATTGCCATGACCCTCCGCGACCAGGAAATCCAGCGCCGTACCGAACTCTCGGTGACCCGCGTAACCAAAGCCGTCTTCCCGCCGACCACCAACCACCACAACACCCTGTTCGGCGGCACTACGCTGGCATGGATGGACGAAGTGTCGTTCATCACCGCCACACGCTTCTGCCGCTTGCCACTGGTGACCGTGTCCACTGATCGCATCGATTTCAATCACGCGATCCCGGCCGGTTCCATCGTCGAGTTGGTCGGGAAGGTGATCAAGGTCGGCAATACCAGCCTCAAGGTAGAGGTGGAAGTGTTTGTCGAGAGCATGAGCTGTGATGGCCGCGAGAAGGCTATTCATGGCCAGTTCAGCTTCGTTGCCATTGATGATGACAAGCGGCCGGTACCGGTGCTGCCAGGTTTTGCGGCTTGATCTGATACCGAGTCGCGCCATTCGCGAGCAGGCTCGCTCCCACAGTGATCGGGTGAACACAACATTTGTGTCCGTCACAGAACCTGTGGGAGCGAGCCTGCTCGCGAAGGCGTCAGCTCAGGCGCCGCTGGCCTCCGGCTGAATCAACGCCAGCAACGTCCACCCCGACCCAGGTTTCACGGTAGTCTCCGGCGTCACCACATGCACCCAACCGCTGTCATCGCGCATGAACAGCAAGGTCGCACGATTACCATGCAGCGCCCGGTAATCCTCCCAGCCAAAACCATCCGTCAACGTCGTGCTGTACAACTCGGCACCTTGTCCCATCTGGCTGGCCAGTTTCGCGTAGGTAAACGCCTCGCTGCCCAACTGATTGCCGCGATGCTCAAGGCTGGCGCGGTGTTTGTCGCTGCGCCGGCTCTCATGTCCGCTGGCCAGACCAAACAAGCGCTGATGGCCGAAATCATGACGAAAGCGCATCGCCGCCAAGGTGTTGAGTTCACCCGACGGCGACAGCGCCAGCAAATGCCCCAGCCCAACCAGATCCAGATGCGCATCGGCATGTTGCGAGGCCGGATTGCCAAAGTATGTCGGCAACCCTTCCATGCGCGCCGCACGAATATTCTCCCAGCTCGAGTCGGTCAGCAGCACCCGGCTGCCCAGTTGCTGCAGCGACTTGCCCAACTCCCGCGCAGGGCCGTTGGCGCCGACGATCAAGAATCCGCTTGGCGCCGGTTCTGCAACCTTCAACAGGCGAGCCAGCGGTCGTGCCGTGGCGCTCTGCAGCACAACGGTGCCGATAATCACCGCGAAGGTCAGCGGCACCAGCAGCAACGCGCCCTCGTGCCCGGCCTCATGCAGACGAATCGCAAAAATCGCCGACACCGCCGCCGCGACAATCCCGCGTGGCGCGATCCAGCACAGCAGAGCGCGCTCACGCCAGCTCAGGCTGGAACCGGCCGTGCTGAGCAGCACGTTCAACGGTCTGGCGATCAGTTGAATCACCAACAGCAGAATCAGCACCAGCGGCCCCAGTCCGATCAAGGCATATAAGTCCAGACGCGCCGCCAACAAAATGAACAGGCCGGAAATCAGCAGCACGCTGAGGTTTTCCTTGAAGTGCAGGATGTGCCGTACATCCACGCCCTTCATGTTGGCCAGCCACATGCCCATCAACGTCACCGCCAGCAGACCGGACTCGTGCATCACCTCATTGGAGGCAATGAAAATTCCCAGCACAGCCGCCAGCGAGGCGAGGTTATGCAGATATTCCGGCAGCCACTGCCGGCGGATCACGGTGCCTAGCAGCCAGCCGCCGGCAATCCCGAACACCGCGCCGCACACAATCACCCCGCCGAAGGTGAACAGGCTCTGCTTGAGGCCATGGCCTTCAGCGCTGGCAATGATGAAGCTGTAAACCACCACAGCGAGGAGAGCGCCGATCGGGTCGATGACGATGCCTTCCCAGCGCAGAATGTTGGCAATCGAGGCTTTCGGTCGCACCACTCGCAGCATCGGCACGATCACCGTCGGGCCGGTGACCAGCGTCAGGCTGCCGAAGAGGATGGCCAGCATCCAGTCGAAGCCCAGCAGAAAATGCGTGGCAACCGCGATGACAATCCAGGTCGAGATCGCACCAAGGGTCACCAAACGATGGACGACGCTGCCGATCTCCTTCCACTCCGACAGGTGCAGGGTCAGGCTGCCTTCGAACAGAATCAGCGCCACGGCCAGCGAAACCAGCGGCATCAGCAGCGGCCCGAACATTTCCCGCGGATCGAGCCAGCCCAGCACTGGGCCGACCAGAATCCCCGTCAGCAACAAAAACAGAATCGCCGGCAGCTTCAGGCGCCAGGCCAGCCATTGGCACCCCAGCGCCGCCGCGCCGATCCCGCCAAATGCCAGTAGAATTTGCTGCTCGTTCATTGATGCTCCCTGTTCCTTGAAATAGCGGGCTATGAAAGACTAGCGCCCATTCCTACAGTTCACTCTACATTTGCGCACAGTCCCTGAGGCTGTGTGTCTTGAGCGCCCATGCCTGCCATCGACCACCCTCTGATTGACCAATTCCTCGACGCTCTGTGGCTTGAGAAGGGCCTGTCCGATAACACCCGCGGCGCTTATCGCAGCGATCTGGCGCTGTTCAACGGCTGGTTGCAGGAGAAAAACCTGGAGCTGATCAATGCTGGCCGCGAGTTGATCCTTGATCACTTGTCCTGGCGTTTGGAGCAGAACTACAAACCACGTTCCACTGCCAGATTTCTCTCCGGTGTGCGTGGCTTTTATCGCTATCTGTTGCGGGAAAAGATGATCAGCGTTGACCCGACATTGCGCGTCGACATGCCGCAACTCGGTAGGCCACTGCCCAAGTCCTTGTCGGAAGCCGACGTCGAGGCGCTGCTCAAGGCGCCGGACCTGAGCGAAGCCATCGGCCAGCGTGACCGCGCCATGCTTGAAGTGCTTTACGCCTGCGGCCTACGGGTAACTGAACTGGTCAGCCTGACGCTGGAACAGGTCAACCTGCGCCAAGGTGTGTTGCGGGTGATGGGCAAGGGCAGCAAGGAGCGGCTGGTGCCGATGGGCGAGGAGGCGATTGTCTGGGTCGAGCGCTATATGCGTGACGGTCGCGGCGAACTGCTCGGTGGCCGGCCCAGTGATGTGCTGTTCCCCAGCCAGCGCGGTGAGCAGATGACCCGCCAGACCTTTTGGCACCGCATCAAGCATCAGGCCAAGGTTGCCGGGATCGGCAAGTCGCTGTCGCCGCACACCTTGCGTCATGCGTTTGCCACGCACTTGCTCAACCACGGCGCAGACTTGCGCGTGGTGCAGATGCTGCTCGGGCACAGCGACCTTTCCACTACGCAGATCTACACCCACGTCGCCCGCGCCCGATTGCAGGATCTGCACGCCAAACACCACCCGAGAGGTTAACTCCATACCTCCCCCTGTAGGAGCTGCCGAAGGCTGCGATCTTTTGATCTTAAAAACAAAATCAAAAGATCGCAGCCTTCGGCAGCTCCTACATAAAGCAGTGTGATCTATGGCGACAGGCGCATTCGGCCACCGTGGCCTTATGTGTTAGGCTTTGCCGGTTTGCACGATGGACGGTTATGACCCGGTGTTCCGGCACGGGCGTTCTGATCGATCCATTTGTCCGCCTTCAGGAGTTCTCATGCGTCTGACCCAGATTTTCGCCGCCGCAGCCATTGCGTTGGTCAGCACCTTTGCCGTCGCCGATGACGCGGCCGACAAAGCGATTCGTCAAAGCCTGGAAAAACTCGAACTCGAGGTTCCGGTAGAAAGCATCAGCGCCAGCCCGTTGCCGGGCATGTACGAAGTCAAGCTCAAGGGCAGCCGCGTGCTCTACGCCAGCGCCGATGGCCAGTACATCGTTCAGGGCTACCTGTTCCAGCTCAAGGACGGCAAACCGGTCAACCTGACCGAGAAGACCGAACGCCTGGGCATCTCCAAACTGGTCAATGCCATCCCGGTCGCCGAAACCGTGGTTTATCCTGCCGTGGGCGAGACCAAATCGCACATCACCGTGTTCACCGACACCACCTGCCCGTACTGCCACAAGCTGCACGCCGAAGTGCCGGAGCTGAACAAGCGCGGCATCGAAGTACGCTATGTAGCCTTCCCGCGCCAGGGTTTGAACTCGCCGGGTGACGAGCAGCTGCAAGCCGTGTGGTGCTCGAAAGACAAGAAAGCCGCCATGGACAAAATGGTCGATGGCAAGGAAATCAAGGCCGCCAAGTGCGATAACCCGGTTTCCAAGCAGTTCGCCCTCGGTCAGTCGATCGGCGTGAACGGTACACCGGCCATCGTTTTGGCTGACGGACAAGTCATTCCGGGCTACCAGCCTGCGCCACAAGTCGCCAAACTGGCGCTGGGCGCGAAGTAAATTCGCATCGTCACGGTCAGCCGTGACGATCATGGTCCGGCAGCCACATCGCCGGGCCATTAATAGAGAGCCGCGAGCACGCGGTTGTTTTCCGGCCGACCCCGCGTCGGCCGTTTTATGGGGAGTTCACAGTGAATCCGGTCAAAGTAGGCATCTGTGGGTTAGGGACCGTCGGTGGCGGTACCTTCAACGTACTTCAGCGCAACGCCGAGGAAATTGCTCGTCGTGCCGGGCGTGGAATCGAAGTGGCACAAATTGCCATGCGCACGCCAAAGCCTCAGTTCCAGACGACCGGTATTGCGATTACCAACGATGTCTTCGAAGTGGCCACGAACCCTGAGATCGACATCGTCATAGAGCTGATGGGCGGCTACACCGTTGCCCGCGAGCTGGTACTCAAGGCCATCGAGAATGGCAAGCATGTGGTCACCGCGAACAAGGCTCTGATTGCCGTTCACGGTAATGAAATTTTCGCCAAGGCTCGTGAGAAAGGCGTGATCGTCGCGTTCGAAGCGGCCGTGGCCGGTGGCATTCCGGTGATCAAGGCGATCCGTGAAGGCCTGTCCGCCAACCGCATCAACTGGGTCGCCGGGATCATCAACGGCACCGGTAACTTTATCCTCACCGAAATGCGCGAGAAGGGCCGCACCTTCGAAGACGTGCTGGCCGAAGCGCAGGCACTGGGCTACGCCGAAGCCGATCCGACCTTCGACGTTGAAGGCATCGATGCCGCGCACAAGCTGACGATTCTGGCTTCCATCGCATTCGGCATTCCGCTGCAATTCGACAAGGCTTACACCGAAGGCATCACCAAACTGACCACCGCCGACGTCAACTACGCCGAAGCGCTGGGCTATCGCATCAAGCACCTCGGTGTAGCGCGCAGCACTGCCGCCGGCATCGAGTTGCGCGTACACCCGACGCTGATCCCGGCCGATCGTCTGATCGCCAACGTCAACGGCGTGATGAACGCAGTGATGGTCAACGGTGACGCCGCGGGCTCGACGCTGTTCTACGGCGCTGGCGCCGGCATGGAGCCAACCGCTTCGTCGGTGATCGCCGATCTGGTCGACGTGGTTCGCGCCATGACCTCCGATCCGGAGAACCGCGTGCCGCACCTGGCCTTCCAGCCGGATTCGCTGTCGGCCCATCCGATCCTGCCGATTGAAGCCTGCGAAAGCGCTTACTACCTGCGCATTCAGGCCAAGGACCATCCGGGCGTGTTGGCTCAGGTGGCGAGCATCCTCTCGGAGCGCGGCATCAACATCGAGTCGATCATGCAGAAGGAAGTCGAGGAACACGACGGTCTGGTGCCGATGATCCTGCTGACCCACCGCGTGGTCGAGCAGCGCATCAACGATGCCATCGCCGCCCTCGAAGCGCTGGCCGGCGTCAATGGTCCGGTTGTACGGATCCGCGTCGAGCACCTGAATTAAATAGAAGCAGCTGCAAGCTTCGAGCTGCAAGCGGCAAGAGAAAAGCGGTCTGGCTTTTACTTGCAGCTTGTAGCTCGTAGCTTGAGGCCCAAACCGAAGGTTTGCCCTTATGCGATATATCAGTACCCGCGGCCAGGCACCGGCCCTGAATTTCGAAGACGTCCTGCTGGCTGGTCTGGCGACCGACGGCGGTCTGTACGTTCCGGAAAACCTGCCACGTTTCACCCAGGAAGAAATCGCTTCCTGGGCCGGCCTGCCGTATCACGAGCTGGCTTTCCGCGTCATGCGCCCGTTCGTCACCGGCAGCATTCCGGACGCCGATTTCAAAAAGATTCTCGAAGAAACCTACGGTGTGTTCTCGCACAGCGCCGTCGCGCCGCTGCGTCAGCTGAACGGCAACGAATGGGTGCTGGAGCTGTTCCACGGCCCGACCCTGGCGTTCAAGGACTTCGCCCTGCAACTGCTCGGTCGTCTGCTCGACTACGTGCTGGAAAAGCGCGGCGAGCGCGTTGTCATCGTCGGCGCTACTTCCGGTGATACCGGTTCGGCCGCCATCGAAGGCTGCAAGCACTGCGAAAACGTCGACATCTTCATCCTGCACCCGCACAACCGTGTGTCCGAAGTGCAGCGTCGCCAGATGACCACGATTTTCGGCGAGAACATCCACAACATCGCCATCGAAGGCAACTTCGATGACTGCCAGGAGATGGTCAAGAACAGCTTCGCCGACCAGAGCTTCCTCAAAGGCACGCGTCTGGTGGCGGTGAACTCGATCAACTGGGCGCGGATCATGGCCCAGATCGTTTACTACTTCCATGCAGCCCTGCAGTTGGGTGGTCCGGCGCGGTCGGTGTCGTTCTCGGTGCCAACCGGCAACTTCGGTGACATCTTCGCCGGTTACCTGGCGCGCAACATGGGTCTGCCGATCAACCAGTTGATCGTCGCCACCAACCGCAACGACATCCTGCACCGCTTCATGAGCGGCAATCAGTACGTCAAGGAAACCCTGCACGCCACGCTGTCGCCGTCGATGGACATCATGGTCTCGTCGAACTTCGAACGCCTGCTGTTCGACCTGCACGGTCGCAACGGTGCGGCGATCGCCGGGCTGATGGACACGTTCAAGCAAGGTGGTGGCTTCAGCGTCGAACAAGAGCGCTGGACCGAAGCACGCAAACTGTTCGACTCGCTGGCTGTGGACGATGCGCAGACTTGCGAAACCATCGCCGAGGTCTACGAGCAGTGCGGTGAAGTGCTCGATCCGCACACCGCCATCGGCGTCAAGGCTGCGCGCGAATGCCGTCGCAGCCTGGACATTCCAATGGTAATTCTCGGCACCGCACATCCAGTTAAATTCCCGGATGCAGTGGAGAAAGCCGGTGTAGGAAAAGCACTCGAACTACCTGCACATCTTTCTGATTTGTTTGAGCGAAACGAGCGCTGCACCGTTCTGCCAAACGAGCTGAAAGCCGTGCAGGCCTTTGTCAGCCAGCATGGCAACCGCGGCAAGCCGCTTTAAGCCTGCAAAAGCTGTCACATTTTGAAGCCCGTCTCCTGACGGGCTTTTTTGTTTCTGCTGCCACACTGCTCGGGTTTTCACCCATGAAGGACGGGTGAGTCGATCACGAAGGAAGTGGCAATGCTGTTTTATAGAGGTTTGAAACCGGCACTGGGCTGGTTGTTCTTGTTCGGATTGCTTGGGTTGATGCGCTGCAGTGTGGCGGCGCAACTGGCGCTGAACGATGACGTTATGGCACTCAACGTCGAGCCTGTTGAACTGGACGCACACGAGCGCCAATGGATTCGCGACAATCCGCGGGTAACGGTAGCGTCGGTGCAATACCCGTTGTATCTGTTCCAGGATGAACATGGACAGTGGAGCGGTTTGAACAATGATGTGCTCAAGCGCGTCACTGCGATGACCGGGTTGAAGTTCATGCATCAGGAGTCGTTTTCCACCGATCACATGCTGGAGCGTCTCGAAAGTGGCCAGGCGGATATCAGTACGACCCTGGCGATGAGCGATGAACGCAAGGCGTTTCTGGATTTCAGCCACGCCTTCGGTGGGGCTGGCTGGGTGTTTGTCGGGCGCGCCGGTGCGCCGTCGGTAGAGTCACTGGAACAGCTGGCCAAACGGGTGCTGGTGTTGCCGGCCCGGCACGCCCTGGAGGATGTCATTCGCCGCGATTACCCGTCGATCGAGATCCGTTCGGTCAAGACTTACGCCGAAGCGCGGGCATTGGTCGAAAGCGGCGAGGCCTACGCGACGATCGAGAATGAAATCGGAGCGCAACTTTACCCGCTGGGGCTGCTTAAGGTGGGTGGCTTGGTGGAAGGCAAATGGGAGGCTGATCATCTGGCCGTGCGCAAGGGCATGCCAGAGCTATTAAGTATTCTCAACAAGGCACTGGAGGCCTTTCCCGCTCCCGAGTTACGCGCCATTCGCCTGAAGTGGCTGGAGGGGATCTCGCTCAAGCCCGTCCCCACGCTCTGGCAACGGATGATTGAGTGGGGCTGTTGGGCAGCCGTGATCCTCGGTGTGTTCGGCTCGCTGTCGCTGGTGTGGAACCGCCGCCTGACGGTGGTGATCAAGCAACGTCGTGCTGCCGAGAAAAGCCTCGGTGATCAACTGGCTTTCCAGCACGCACTGATCGACTCCATGCCTGATCCGATGTTTGTCCGTGATCTTCAGGGGCGGCTGATCATGTGCAACCGCAGCTATGAAGAAGCGCTTTCGGTACGTCAGGATCAGGTGCAGGGGCGGTTGTTGATGGAGGTCGATGCGCTGCCAGAAGCAACCGCGCGCATGCTTCACGACGAATTCATGGTGCAGTTGCGCACGCGTAAGTCACGTTTCAGCAAGCGGCAATTGTTGTTCAAGAACGGTACGCGGGAGGTCTATCAGTGGACGGTGCCGTTTTACAGTGTCGACGGCAAATTGCGCGGACTGCTGGGCGGCTGGACGGACATAACCCAGCGCCGGGCGGAGAGCGGGTGCCGATGTCTGCATTGAAAATGGGAAATGTCCTATAAGACGCGGCTACTTTTCCGATGGGAGGCTTCAAAGGGCTGCCCTACAGTGAGTGGCAACTGCGGTGAGAGTCCGCGATTGTCGCTTCAGAGGTCGCCCATGCGCTCGCTTAAAGTCCTGATTCTTGAACCCAATCCGTTCCAGCTGATGGCGTTGCACCAAATGCTCAATGCTATCGGCATTTATGATGTCCTGACCGCGTCATCGCTGGCATCGGCCTTATGTTCACTGGGGCATCGTGGCGTGGTCGATATCGCTATTTGCGATCCGCAGCTCAAGGGCGGTGATGGCCTGGCCCTGATCCGGCACGTAGCAGTGGAGCGCGAAGCGCGGGCGCTGATCCTGCTGGGCGCGGTGGCGCCAAGCGTGCTCAACGACCTCCAGCCGTTGCTGTGCGAGCATCGGTTGCGACTGCTGGGGCGTCTGCAAACACCTGTTTCGGCGGTACTGATGCGCAGTTTGCTGGACAGCTACCTGATTTCTCCTTCGCTGCCGGTCGAGGCCTGAAGCGGCCGGTTATTTTTTTGTCATCTTTGCCGTGCATGCTCTGACAGACCGGTGATACCTCCGTGACACGCCGTGCTGGCGAGCGGAATGCAGAACTTTCTTCTCGGGCCGGTGGTCATTTACTGTGGACACGCCCCAGACACAATGTTTTCGGACTATTGAGTGGAGATCGAGATGGAAAGTATCAGTCTATTGCTCGGTGAGGCTCTGAGCCCGTATCAGGTTTCTTTGTCTCCAAGCGGTGCCCACGGTGAATGCCTGGTGACCTTGAAGAACAGCAACGGCGCGATTGTAGTGGAGCGCCAATTCAACCAGACGCAGTTGACCGACAAGCGTCAGTTGACCGATGTCGTTGACGGCTTGCACCGCGACATTCTGATTGCCGAAGGACGCCTGGAGCCCTGTGTGATTGCGGCCTTGCGTAATGCAGCTCTGGACAAGCGTCCGGCGCTCTGAAAATCAAACATCTATTGTGGGAACCTTCCTGCATCCCTGTCAGTCAGACCCCATGACAGCAGGATCAAGCATTGTGCTCCGGTGCTTGTCGCTTGCTGTTACGGGCCTTATGCAGGCCACGTTTAACCCCGAGTCGTCTCCCCACTTCTCGGGGTTTCTTTTTGTCTGCAATTTGCTCAGGGCGCCGCTTGTTGCTCGAAGAACGATCGGGCCTGTTCGAGGTAATCGCTTCGCATCGCGGGGTCCAGCCAGTCGGCGTACAGCTGGTTCAGTTGGTCGTGGGGGAGGGTGCGCAGCAGTTGGTTTATTTCGCTGATCGCCTGACGGCCCTGGTGTGTGTCGGAGCAGCCGATGTAGCCCGACAGATATTTACCGGTGCCGCGGATCGGATAAAACAGCAACTCGTCTTCGGCGATTTGCGCCAGATGAGCCTGATAACGAATTTCTGGCCAATAGCCCAGCACCACCTGTAATCGTCCCAGGCGCTGCATCATCAGCAGACTGTTCAGGGCGTCATTGCCGTAATGAGGTGTCAGTGCGTTGCGAGGTGCCTGGCGCAGCAGGTCATCGACCATTTCACCGTAACTGCGCTCAGCCACGACACCGATTTTCTCGTTGCCATTGGCCAGGAGCGCAGCCAGATCGATTTCACCCTCCACGAGAAACGGCGCCAACACTTCGCGATCTTTCTGACGCACCACCAGCCCATTACTGACGGCGCGAAAGGCCGGGATGGAGTACGCGATCCATTGCGCCCGCTCTTTGCTCCAGATCAGCGACGGGTCGCAGGTGAAGGAGGCTTCGTGAAGCATCTGGATGCCTCGGGCTCGGTTGACCCGCATCAACTGGTGTTCGTATTGCGGCATGCCGGCGATCAGCATCGGCATGAGGTGATCAATGACGCCCTGGCCCTTTTTCGGGCCTTCGAAAATAGTCAGCGGTGGCAAGTCGCGCAATAACCAGGTCAATGTCGGTTTCGCTTGAGCCCAGGCTGGCAAGGTCAGTAGAAACACCAGGCCGAACAGCCGCCACGTCCACCACTGGTGGGCGCGGTTGGCGTCCGGTGTCGGCAGGCGTTTCAGCTCAAATGGCTCCGTCTTCGCGCAACCGCGCGATCTGCTTTTCGTCGTAGCCAAGCTCGTGGAGTACCTGCGCATTGTGTTCACCGAGCTGCGGCCCGACCCATTCGGAGGAGCCCGGTGTCTCTGAGAGTTTCGGCACGATCCCCGGCATCTTGAAGGGTTTGCCGTCCGGCAGTCTGGCGTGAAGGAACATTTCCCGGGCCAGATACTGCGGGTCGTTGAACATGTCTTCGGCGCTGAATATCCGGCTGACGGGTACCTCGGCCTGATTAAGCAGATCGAGCACGCTTTGCAGCGGCAGCGAGTTGACCCAGCGATCGATCACGCCATACAACTCGTCGCGGCGATTGTCGCGACCGTCGTTGCTCGCCAGTGTCGGATCGTTAGCCAGGTCTTCACGGCCGATGATCAGCATGAAGCGTTTGAAAATCGCGTCACCATTGGCGCCGATCTGCACGTGCTTGCCGTCCGCACTGGTGTGGATGGAGGAGGGCGTGATGCCGGGCATGATGTTGCCGGTGCGCTCGCGGATAAAACCGAACACGTCGAACTCCGGCACCATGCTTTCCATCATCGCGAAAATCGCTTCGTACAAGGCCACATCGACAACCTGACCGGTGCCACCGTTGACTTCGCGATGACGCAGCGCCATCAGTGCACCAATCACGCCCCACAGCGCGGCAATCGAATCGCCGATGGAAATCCCGGTACGCACCGGTGGGCGGTCCTCGAATCCAGTGATGTAGCGCAGACCGCCCATGGACTCGCCGACCGCGCCGAAGCCAGGCTGATCCTTCATCGGCCCGGTCTGGCCAAAACCGGACAGGCGCACCATCACCAGTTTAGGATTCAGCGCGTGCAAGGTGTCCCAACTCAGGCCGAGTTTTTCCAGCACGCCGGGGCGAAAGTTCTCGATCAGGATGTCGGCTTCGCTGAGCAATTTTTTCAGGATCGCCAAACCGTCAGGATGCTTGAGATTCAGCGTCAGAGATTTTTTGTTGCGCGCCTGGACGAACCACCACAGCGACGTGCCTTCGTACAGTTTTCGCCACTTGCGCAAAGGATCACCACCGTCGGGCGACTCAATCTTGATCACCTCGGCGCCGAACTCGCCGCAAATACGCGAGGCAAACGGCCCGGCAATCAATGTACCCAATTCAATGACTTTCACACCGCTGAGCGGTTTGTTGGCGAACGGCATACTGAATCCTGTAGGACAAGGCTAAGCAGATACAGCGTTTTAACATAGCCGGCTGTCAGACGCCGCAGGTTGATCGCCATCAATTCGATGATTGCCTACCGCATCGGTTAGACTTGCCGACTTTCCTCGTATCAAGAAGCCCGTTCATGGCCCAGCCGTCCACTACCTACAAATTTGAACTGAACCTCACCGACCTCGACCGCAGTGTCTACGAGAGCGTCAAGCAGACCATCGCCCGTCACCCTTCGGAAACCGAAGAGCGCATGACCGTGCGATTGCTGGCTTACGCGCTCTGGTACAACGAGCAGTTGTCGTTTGGTCGTGGTCTGTCAGACGTGGATGAACCTGCACTGTGGGAAAAGAGCCTGGACGACCGTGTTCTGCACTGGATCGAAGTCGGCCAGCCAGACGCCGATCGTCTGACCTGGTGCTCGCGTCGTACCGAACGCACCAGCCTGCTCGCCTACGGCAGCCTGCGCGTCTGGGAAACCAAAGTGATCCCGGCGATCAAGAATCTGAAGAACGTCAACATCGCAGCAGTCCCGCAAGAAGTGCTGGAAACCTTGGCCAAGGACATGCCCCGCGTTATCAAGTGGGACGTGATGATCAGCGAAGGGACGATCTTCGTCACCGACGACCGTGGTCAGCACGAAGTCCAGTTGCAATGGCTGCAAGGTGAGCGCGGCTGATCCTGCCCCCTCAACTGATTAATCCCACGTATTAAAGAGAAGTCTCCGTCACCCCATGCGTATCGAACCTCGTCAACTGCCCGAAACTCTGCCTTTTCTCGGTGATATTCCGCCGCTGCTGACCCGCCTGTATGCGGCGCGGGGCGTGCAATCCGAGGCAGAGCTGGACAAGAGTCTGGCGCGGTTGATCCCGTTTCAGCAACTCAAGGGCATCGACGCAGCGGTGGACCTGCTGGTGACGGCGCTGGAACAGCGCCAGCGCATCCTCATCGTTGGTGACTTCGATGCGGACGGCGCGACGGCCAGCACTGTTGGCATGCTCGGTTTGCGCTTGCTCGGTGCGGCGCACGTCGATTATCTGGTACCGAACCGCTTTGAATATGGCTATGGCCTGACTCCGGAAATCGTCGAAGTTGCGATGACCCGCGAGCCGCATTTGCTGGTCACCGTGGACAACGGCATCTCCAGCGTCGAAGGCGTGGCTGCCGCCAAACGCCATGGCCTCAAAGTGCTGATCACCGATCACCACTTGCCGGGCGATGAATTGCCTCTGGCCGATGCGCTGGTCAATCCGAACCAGCCCGGTTGCGAGTTCCCGAGCAAGGCACTGGCCGGCGTCGGGGTGATTTTCTATGTGTTGATGGCGTTGCGCGCGCGTTTGCGCAGTCTTGGCTGGTATGAAAACAAGCCGCAGCCGAACATCGGCGAACTGCTCGATCTGGTGGCGCTGGGCAGCGTTGCCGACGTGGTGCCGTTGGACGCCAACAACCGCATTCTGGTGCATCAGGGTCTTGAGCGAATTCGCGCCGGTCGCGCACGGCCGGGGATCAAAGCGATCCTTGAAGTGGCCAAGCGTGACGCTGCACGCATTACCTCCACCGATCTCGGTTTTATCGTCGGGCCGCGCCTGAACGCCGCCGGGCGTCTGGATGACATGAGTCTGGGCATTGAATGCCTGCTGACCGCCGACGCCAACCTGGCCCGGGAAATGGCCGCGCAACTGGACGGCATGAACCAGGATCGCAAATCCATCGAGCAGGGCATGCAGCGTGAAGCGCTGGCGCAGCTCAAGGACCTGCCGGTCGAGTCGATGCCGTTTGGTTTGTGCCTGTTCGATCCCGAGTGGCACCAGGGTGTAATCGGCATTCTCGCATCGCGGATGAAAGAGCGTTATTTCCGTCCGACCATTGCCTTTGCCGATGCGGGCGATGGTTTGCTCAAGGGCTCGGGGCGTTCGGTGCAAGGCTTCCACATTCGTGATGCGCTGAGCGTCGTGGCAGCGCAGCATCCGAACCTGATCGCCAAGTACGGTGGCCACGCGATGGCGGCCGGTCTGACCTTGCCGCAAGAGAATTTTCCGCTTTTCGCCGAGGCCTTTGACGCTGAGGTGCGTAGGCAACTTCGCGAAGACGACCTGACCGGGCGCATGCTGACCGATGGCACGCTGGCGGTTGAAGAATTCCACCTCGAACTAGCCCGCGCCCTGCGCCACGCCGGGCCTTGGGGACAGCACTTCCCGGAGCCGCTGTTTCATGGCGTGTTTCAGTTGGTCGAACAGCGAGTGGTCGGCGAACGGCATCTCAAAGTGGTGCTGAAGAGCGAATGTGGCTCGGTGAAGCTGGATGGCATTGCCTTTGGCGTTGATCGCGATATCTGGCCGAACCCGACGATTCAATGGGTTGAACTGGCTTACAAGCTCGACGTTAACGAGTTTCGGGGTAATGAGACGGTACAACTGATGATTGCCCATATCGAACCGCGTTGACCCCTTCGCGAGCAGGCTCGCTCCCACAGGTACGGTGTTGTCCTTGTGGGAGCGAGCCTGCTCGCGAAAGCGTCCGTTCACACACTGAATCACTCTGAACCCTCCCTCATCCCCGGTTGTCGACTAGGCTCTAAGCACTGCTTGATTGGCCTTGTGACGTCTTGTCGAATTTTTTGCCCGCGGGGGCGGGTGCTGCACCTTTTTCCTGTCACTCGTCGACTATTCAAACAGAACCCTGGAGCCTGCCCACTGATTTGAGAGGTGCCCCATGAGTCTGCTGCTTGAACCCTTCACCCTGCGCCAACTGACCCTGCCCAACCGCATCGCCGTGTCACCGATGTGCCAGTACTCCAGCGTCGATGGCCTGGCCAACGACTGGCATCTGGTGCACCTCGGCAGCCGCGCGGTGGGTGGTGCCGGTCTGGTCTTTACCGAAGCCACCGCCGTTACCGCCGACGGACGAATCACCGCCGAAGACCTTGGCCTGTGGAACGACGAACAAATTGAACCGCTGCAACGCATTACTCGTTTCATCACGTCCCAAGGCGCAGTCGCCGGCATTCAACTGGCTCACGCCGGGCGCAAGGCCAGCACCCACCGGCCGTGGATCGGCAAGCATGGCAGCGTCAAACCCGATGATGGCGGCTGGACCCCGGTCGGGCCGTCGCCGATTGCCTTCGATCCGCAACACACGCAACCGAAACAGCTGGATGAAGGGCAAATCGCTGACGTCATTCAGGCGTTTGTCGATGCTGCCAAACGCGCACTGAAAGCCGGTTTCAGTGTGGTTGAGGTGCATGCGGCGCACGGTTATCTGCTGCATCAGTTTCTTTCGCCGCTGAGCAATCAGCGCCGCGATCAGTACGGGGGATCGTTTGAAAACCGTATTCGTCTGGTGCTGCAAGTCACTGAAGCGGTGAGAGCGGTCTGGCCTGAGGAGTTGCCGGTGTTTGTTCGCGTGTCGGCGACTGACTGGGTGGAAGACGGCTGGAATCCGGACGAAACCGTGGAGCTGGCGCGACGCCTGCACACTCTGGGCGCCGATCTCATCGACGTATCGTCGGGCGGGACGGCAGCCAACGCGGAAATTCCGGTTGGGCCAGGCTATCAAACACGCTTCGCCGAACGTGTGCGCAAGGAGTCAGGCATCGCCACCGGCACCGTAGGAATGATTACCGAGCCGGCGCAGGCCGAGCACATTCTGCGCACCTGTCAGGCCGACATCATCTTCCTCGCCCGCGAGCTGCTGCGTGATCCGTACTGGCCGCTGCATGCCGACGATGATCTCGGTGGGCGCAAAGCGGTGTGGCCGGCGCAGTATCAGCGCGCGACCCATCGTGATCAGCCGATTCATGAGTCTGATTTGCGCGATTGAGTCAGTCGCAATAAAGCAAAAAGCCCCGGTCAGTGATGGCCGGGGCTTTGTTTTTGGAAGGTGTTTTTGTGCTGACTAGGCGGATGCCATCGCGAGCAGGCTCACTCCTACAGTTGATCTGCGTCGAACACTGATTTTGTGAACGACATATCTCCCCGGTAGGAGTGAGCCTGCTCGCGATGAGGCCCTTGTAGGCGCTACATAACCATCAAGGGTATTTGCGCTTGTCCGGCGCCGGCGGGAAGTACTGATACAACCAGGTCTCGCTCAACGTGCGGTCATTGGTGCGAATGAACAACCGCAGCTCCACCGGCTCCACGCTGTCACTGGTCGGGTACCAGTCAAACAGGATCCGGTACCCCTTGATGTCATCCAGCACCAGCACGCTGAAGTCCTGCACCTTGCCGTTCGAGCAGGTCACCACTGGCTCGATCCCGGTGCCCTGCGGCAGGCGATCCAGACCGCCACCGGTGAAGTCCACGGCAAAACGACGGGCCCAAACCGGCGGATAATGCTCGCCCGGGGCCCAACCTTCGGTGAAGCCGCCCATGCCGGAACGGGTCGCGTGTACGCGGGCCAACGGCGTACCCACTGGCGGCAATGCGCTCCAGTAAAGCTTGTAGCCATAGTTCAGCGAATCGCCGGCAGCCACCGGTTTTTTCGGGGTCCAGAACGCCACGATGTTATCGAGGGTCTCGCCGGTGGTAGGGATTTCCAGCAAATCGATAGAGCCTTCACCCCACGCCGTGGTCGGTTCTACCCACAGGCTCGGGCGCTTGCTGTACCAGTCCACGGTGTCCTGGTAGTTGGCGAATTCGTGATCGGTCTGCACCAGCCCGAAACCCTTCGGATCCTTGTCGGCAAACGCATTGAATTGCAGGGTCGCCGGGTTGTTCAGCGGACGGCAGATCCACTCGCCGTTGCCGCGCCACATCGCCAGACGATCCGAGTCGTGGATCTGCGGGTGGATGGTGTCGCACATGCGGCGCTCGTGGGTGCCGCAACTGAACATACTGGTCATCGGCGAAATGCCCAATTGCTCGATCGCCGTGCGCGCATTGATGTGCGCATCGACTTCCATCACCACGCGCTCGGCCTGGCAATCAATGTCGAAGCGATAGGCACCAGTGGCACTCGGCGAGTCGAGCAGGGCATACACCACAAATCGGGTGGCGTTCTTGTCCGGTGTCTCGAACCAGAACTTGGTGAAGTCAGGGAATTCTTCGCGTTTTTTCGCGTAGGTATCGATCGCCAGGCCGCGCGCCGAGAGGCCATATTGGCCAGTGGCGTCTACCGCACGGAAATAGCTGGCGCCGAGGAACGACAACACATCGTGACGATCCAGCTCCGGCGCTTTGAACAGCTTGAAGCCGGCAAAACCGAGGTCACCCTTGAGCTGCTGGGTGTCGACTGAAGTGTTTTCATAGTTGAACAGTGCCGGGCGGAAATGCACCTCGCGGGCAGTGCGCGTCTTGGCGTCGACGCTGTACATGCGCACCGGCTGACGGAAGCCCATGCCGACGTGGAAGAACTGCACGTCGAGCTGGCCCTTGTTTTCCTTCCACAGCGAATGCTCGCCGTCGTAGCGGATCGCGTTGAAGTTCTGCGGGGTCATGGTCGCCAGGGTTGGCGGCAGCACCTGTTTGGTGTCCTGATAGGCGCTGCCAGCCAGTTGCTTGGCCTGGCGTTTCAGCGCTTCGAAGTCGAAGGCCTGAGCCTCGCCATCGGCGGCGCCGCCATTGGCCGCCCACGCGCGGGTGGCCAGCAGGCCAGTGGCCGAAAGACCGGTGTAAGCCGCAATGGCCATGGACGCTTTGAGCAAATTCCTGCGATGCATAAATACAACCTGTCGTGTGCAATCCCGCGCCGTTCCTGGCACGTGCTGGATCAGAAATAACGGTTCGGACAAGCCTTCGGCCAAACGCAACGGACTATTAACAGATGCCCGCTAGCTTAAACGGTTCGCTCGCAATGCAAAATTCGTTGATTCACCGCGCCAGTGTGTCAATGAAACAAGACATGTCGGTTAAAAATCTGACAGGGCGTTCTGATTTACACGGCATATCTGCTTTTTTCGACTAATTACTCTAAAAACCGCTTTTCAGCGCCGATTTAATTTCTATTCTATGGGCATGACCGGTGCTGACCGGTAGGGCACACGGCGCTGCTGTAAGGGGCAGGGCGATGTGGTGGTTTAGCAATTCTTTGAAGTATTGAAGGACATCGTCCATGGCAAAAATACAAGGTATCACCGACATGCTGGGCATCTTTCCCTGCCTCGGCAGCGGCCGCAAAAGGCGTCGGCTCAGCTCTGACGAAGTGAAGCTGGTGGAGCGTTATCGGGAGCTTTCGGAGAATGACCGGATTGCGATGCGGTATCTGGTGGATGCGATGCGGAGTGTTTCGCGGTTTTGAGTGGAAATAAAAAGGGGCGGACTGAAAGGTCCGCCCCTTTTTTATTTGGATCAGCTACACGTTCCCAAGACTGGATATGGCCGCTGGCCGTGCATCAACTCCGGCACATCCCGCCATTTGACCCACGCGTGCTGTTGCCAGTGCAGCAACGGCACGGTGACGCCTGCCCAATGCATCGAACTCACGCTGGGGTGGTTTTTCACAGAACTTGAATGGGTTTCGCGCAGCATCGGGATGACTTCATGGCTCAGCCATTGACGCAGGTGTCGGTTTTCCGGGACGAAGTGATGGACGAGCAGGGCGAACAGCCCGGACTCGCTGACCATCGCGCAATCGATGATTTCGCCGTCCCGACGCAGGAGGACATGGCGACGCTGATCGGGATCGAGTTTCAGGGTGAGGCGTTCGTTCAGCGGATAGCCCATCAAGCGACCGAGATCTTGCACGCAGAACCAGGCTTCGTGGTCTTGCATGAAGGCGTGGAGGAAGCGGTTGTGGCGGGTGAAGACGATGGGGGTGAAGAAAGCGGAGCTTTCAGAAGGAATTTGTACGTGGTTAGGCATTTTTCGACTCCAATATTGAGAATAGAGCCGCCACTCAAATGAGTGCGGTCACGCCGTTTTGATATTTGCTCCGGCTCCGACACCGGGCTGCTGATGTCACAGCCGGAAAGAAGACTATCTGCCGTGTGCTCTAAGCACCAAGTCTGTTTTATCGACAATAACTGTAGGAAACGGGGCTTTTTCAGGAAGGCTGCATCTGTAGGAAATGCCTGTTTTTGCACTCGCAGCAGCCTGTCTGCATCTGAAGCCTGTTTTTTCGTTTATTCATGAAAACCCAAGCAATGAACTGCAGGTTTTCTCCATGTTGATCGAATTCTCGGTATCCAATTACCGCTCATTTCGGGACAGGCAAACCCTGTCCATGGCGGCGAGCCCTCGTCTGAGCAAAACACGCAATACGTTCAAAGCCTCCACGAGCGCAGAAAAGCTTCCGGAGCTGTTGAAGGTTGCAGCTATTTACGGTCCGAACGCCTCCGGAAAGTCTTCACTGATTCGCGCAATGGGCATCGTCGGACGCTTGCTAGCGACACCACGTGGTTCAAATGACGAAGCGTTGCCCGTTTCACCTTTTCGATTTGATTGCACTCTGAGCGATGCGCCCAGTGTCTTTGAGTACGACTTTATTCAGGGCGGACTGCGCTATCGGTTTGTCCTCGGGCTGACCGCGCAGAGGATTGTTCAGGAACAACTGACTGCTTACCCGAAAGGTAAGGAAACACTGCTTTATGACCGCCGGTTTGATGCTGAAGGTGAGCATTACCTGTTTGGTAAAACCCTTGAGGGCGGCAAGGAAGTGCATTGCGCCTGGCGTCGATTGACCAGTCCGACGATGCTGTTTATTGCACAAGCCGTCACTCATAGCAGCGAAGAGTTGAGTCAACTGCGCACTCCATTTAGTTGGTTTCAAACCGGTCTGCTAGTCATTGAACAAAACAACATGCTTGGCTTATCCACAGCCTCGATTCGCTTTCTGCAAATGGTGAAAAATCATACGAGCAACCTGCGCGATTTTCTCAGTGCGCTGGATATTCCTGTGTCTGCGATACAGCTCGACCCGGATGACGCCTGTGCAGACTTGAGCAACAGAAAACTGACCTTGAAGGAGTTCTTCGCGGCGGCTCAAAGGGACAAACTGACCCTCACGCATTCCAGCATTTCAGGCGATGCGCAGTTCGACTTCTCGGAGGAGTCTTGCGGAACCAAAAACCTGATTGGCTTCTGGTTGCCCTGGTTCATGATGAATCAGGCCGGTGGCAGTGGGATCCTCTGCGTCGACGAACTGAATAGCAGTCTTCATCCCGAAATCGTCGCTGACTTGATCGCAAAGCATCTGGACAGTGGGTTGGATACCCAACTGATTTTCACGACACACGATACCCACCTGATGAATGAAAAGATTCTGCGGCGTGACCAGTTCTGGATTACAGAACGTGATGCTCATGGCGCCACGAGCCTGTTTTCCGTACACGATTTTGGAGGCCGGGAAAGCGAGGATGTCGAGAAGCGTTACTTCGAAGGGCGTTATCGCGGGCTGCCGCTGATAAGGCGGGGGTGAGGGTCGTGAGTTCGTTCAAATCGTTTGATCGCAAGGCTTCCCGCTTCAAACCGCAGCCTAAGGTGCTGGTGTTGTGTGAAGACAGTAAGTCAGGGAAACGTTATCTGGAGGAAGCCGCGTTTTATTTTCGGGCCAGGGCCCAGGTTGAGATCGTCCACTGCGGTGTTACACATCCAAGCGGCATTGTTGAGCGAGCAGTCGTAAGGCAAAAAAGCTTCGATAAGGTGTTCTGTGTTTTGGATCGAGACACCCACATGTGCTTCGAGCGAGCGTTGAATGCGGCGAAGTCTTATCCAAAAATCCAAGTCATCGCATCTTATCCGTGCTTCGAGTTTTGGCTACTACTGCACTTTGGCTACAGTCGAAAACCGTTCAGCACAGCCGGGAAGAACTCTCCGGCTGATTTGGTGACCAAGAGCCTCAGAGCAAAACCCAGCATGGCTGACTATCAGAAAGGCAAAGACGTCAGCTACTTCGCTCAGCTACTCGGAAAGCCATTTCAGCAGGCAAGAGCGCTGGCCCCCAAAGTTCTTGAGGATGTCGCCCTCAGTGGCGAACACAACCCAAGCACTGAAATTCACCTATTGATGGATGAGTTCGAAGCCCTCTCAAAGCCCCAGCCGATTGACACATAAGCCCTCTCCGAGCCTCCCCCCATTGGCCTGGCTCAGTAGCTGAGAGGAGACGTTGCTGGCAGGCGCTGGCTGAACCAAGGCCATTCAGTCGCCATCCATTGTAGGAAACAAGATTTTTCCTTGAAGGTCACGCCTGTAGGAAATGCCTGTTTTTGCATTGGCGCCAGCGAGACCGCCCCTAACCAGTATTTTTTCCGTTATTTGTTTGAATCTTGCGCATCGCTGCAGATGCTCGGCCCTTGGTTTCAGGGCTCAAAGGATTGTTACGAATAACGGAGAATTCAATGAAGGTGTCTCTCAAGCAGATCAACGGCCCTTGGGATCAGGGCTGGGTGCTGGACAAACACATGGTAAGTAGTACCTTTCTGGGCAACGATGATCGCGGACACCCATGCTTCGATAATCAGCGCACTGAGATTGGCGAGGCGACCTACCAGCTCAAATACCAGAAGGACTGGACTCAGGTCAGCCCACTTGCTCAGGCAGTAGCGACAAATGTGCTCCCAAAACTGGATCAGGTCGGGTTTGTAGTGCCTATGCCTGCTTCAAATATTCGTCAGCGACAACCGGTAACTGAGGTCGCCCTGGCGTTGGGACGAATTATCGGTCGGCCGGTTTTCTCGGATTTGCTTCGAAAAGCGACCACGGGAAAGTCGCTCAAGGATTTACATTCCAAAGCCGACAAGGTTGCCGCGATTGGAGACAGTTTCAGCGTCAATGATGAAATCACCACCGATGGGCGCTGGAATGTTTTGGTTGTAGATGATTTGTTTGATAGCGGGGCGTCCATGGACGCGGCCTGCGCTGTTTTGCGTAAATATCCGAAGGTAGGGAAAATTTACGTCGCAGCGCTAACTTGGAAGTGAACTCAATGACCACTGTATTTATTGCCGGCTCTATCAACATCAAGAACCTTGATCCGAAGGTTAAAGAGCGCATCAATAATATCGTAGCGTCAGATTTTGAGGTGGTGGTTGGGGATGCAGGGGGCGCCGATACCTCCATTCAGGAGTACCTGCTGAGTCTCGAACGATCCAGAACCACGGTGTTCTGCAGCGGTTCGGCACCGAGGAACAACCTAGGGCATTGGCCCGCCAGAACAGTCGACTCCAAACATTCGAAAGGGTCGAGAGCTTTCTTCACCGAGAAAGACGTCGTCATGGCCGAAGCAGCCGACTACGGCTTGATGATCTGGGATGCAAAGAGCACCGGCACGCTCAGCAACGTCATTGAATTGTTGTCGAGAAAGAAGAAGTCGCTTGTTTTCGTCAACAAGGAAAAGGAATTCAAAGTGGTCGGAGACGTCAGTCAGCTCGAAGAGCTGATTACTTTCATGTCCGATCACGCCAAGCAAAAAGCCAATGAAAAAATCAAACTGTTCGATCGTATTTCCCTGTTGAAGCACGATCAGGCAGCGCTTTCTTTTTGATGATGTTTCACGGCTTGCCTGAACCCCGGCACCTTGTCGGTGCCGGGATCACAGGCTCTTAGCGACTCACCTTCCACGCATCCCCAGCCGGCGCCTTGCCATGGTCATACGGCTTGCCAATCCACATATAAACCAGCCCCAAACCAATCACGATCGCCGTGCTCAACACCATCGCGTAATTCACATACCAAGCCGCATCCGGCGTACGTGGCCAGGCCATGTTGATGATTGCGCCAACGCCATACACCAGCGCGCCGATGTTCACCGGTCAGCCCCATGCGCCGAGGGTGAATTTGCCGCTCGGTTTCCAGCCTTTGCTGCGGGCGTACAGCGCGGCCAGGACGATCATCTGGAACGCGAGGTAGATGCCGATGGCGGCGAAGCTGACGATGGTGGCCACGGCGTCTTGCAGGAAGAAGCCGAGGGCGATGATCAGGGCCGGTAGGACGCCGGACACGAACAGTGCGGCAACCGGTACTTGGGTGGTAGGAGAAATCTTTTTCAGCAGTCGGCTGCCGATGACCATTTCATCGCGAGCGTAGGAGTACAGCAGGCGGCTGGCCGCGGCTTGTAGGCTGATGACGCAGGAGATGAAGGAAATCATCACCACGCCCATCACCACTTTCGAACCGACCGGACCGAAGGCGTTGTTGAGGAGGGTGGTGACCGGGTCTTTGTCGGTGCCGTTGATCACCGCTTGCATGTCCGGCACGCCGACGATCAACTGCCCGGCAACCTGGTCGGTGCTTTGCTGAAGGCTGCGTTTGGCGTTGTCCACGGTCGCGAGAATCAGGTGCGCCTGACGCAGGAATTGATGCCCCTGATGGGTCAGCGTCATGCCCTTGGCATGGCGGCTGAACAGGCTGACGCCGATTTCCTCCTCCAGTTGCTGGATCGCCAGGGTCAGGGTCGATCGGGAAATGAATGCGGTTTGCGCGGCGGCGGAGATCGAGCCGGTCTCGGCCACGGCGATGAAGTGACGGATCTGACGCAGGGTCATCATGAAGAAGGTACCCAGTGGGCGGTTTTTATAGATTGGCCTGAGGGTATATCTACTTTCACGAAGGGCTTGGGCGTACTGAGCAACATCTGGAAGCACACTCGCAAGCAGGACAGGGGCACTTTCGAACTAGGCTGAGGGCCTTATAGATCCGGATAACCCCTGTTTGGAGGCGGAACATGAACACCCGTGGATTGCTCGATCAACTACTCAAATCCGGCCAGGATCTGTTGCAGAACAAGGCTGGCGGAACGCAGAACAAACCGGCTGCCGGTGGCTTGGGCGGTTTGCTCGGCGGCGCTTCAGGCTCCGGTGGCCTCGGCAGTCTGCTGTCAGGTGCAGGCGGCGGTGCATTAGCGGCTGGCGCGATGGGCCTGCTGCTCGGCAACAAGAAAGTGCGCAAGGTCGGCGGCAAGGTCGCGATCTACGGCGGCCTCGCTGCGCTGGGTGTGCTGGCTTACAAGGCTTATGGCAACTACAACGCGCAAAAAGGCACCGCTCCACAACGCGAACCGCAGACCCTCGACCGCTTGCCACCGGCACAAGCCGAGCAACACAGTCAGGCCATTCTCAAAGCGCTGGTCGCTGCCGCCAAAGCCGACGGCCACATTGATGATCGTGAACGCCAACTGATCGAAGGCGAGTTCATCAAGCTCGACAACGACCAGGAACTGCAACACTGGCTGCACGCCGAGCTCAACAAACCCCTCGACCCGACCGATGTCGCCCGCGCCGCGAGTACTCCGGAGATGGCGGCGGAGATGTACATCGCCAGCGTGATGCTGGTGGATGAGGAGAACTTCATGGAGAAGAGCTATCTGGATGAACTGGCGCGGCAGTTGAAGCTGGAGCCGGGGTTGAAGGTGGAGTTGGAGAAGCAGGTGCGTCAGGAGTTGGCCTGAATCCGGATCCTGCTGACAAAACAGGTCCGTTGCATCGTTTTACACACCGGGATACGCCACGGTTCAATGGTGACGTATCCCTTTTAGAGCTATGGCGCCGCCTGGATGGCTTGACGGTGGAGTGAATGCACGCAGTCGTGGTCATCCATATAGGCGATGTAGCCATGATGGATGTCAGTTATCCAGAAGGGAAAACCGGTCGTTTCGGAAAAAAGAGTCTTGAGATCGCTCGTCGAGTGCAACTCCCAGGCATGAACCTCGTTGTCCGTAACGATCAGAATCGGCTTGTGAAGATCCTCTAACTGATCCACTTTTTGCCAGAAATCAGGATCATGTGCCTTTTCAGGGTTTTTCAGATGTACCGGGTCTAGCGCCTTGGCTCCGGAATCAAAAAAATGGTTTCGCAGAGTTGAAATCATTTCGTTGAGTTCTTCACTGCCAAGTTTTCTGTGTTCCAGAGCATGTTCTGCAAGGGTCGAGTCGATTTCTTCCGCCAGATAGTTCATTGAGGGTCTCCAATTCTTGCCCGTGAAACCGGCACGAAATCAAGCATGATGTGTCCTCGAACGGCCCCGCCTCCACCTCGTTTGCCAGGTGTCTGATAACCAATGTGAGGATCTGCCGGGCCGTCGCTGGATGGAACCAGCCGAGGATCATCTATGTTGACTTCAGCGCCTTTGTTTTTTCCTGTCAGCACCCGCCATTCCGTGGGGAACGACTTCCCTTCCTGACTTTTTCCCCATTTGGTCGGTGTAAATTCATCTCTGGGTACACCCGTTCTCTTGAATGCTTCGTTCAGCCCGGTGGTCATTTGATCATGGGGAGTACCTGCACCCTTTCTCCAATCCAGATCCACTTTCGGATTGAATTCCCATTTGCCACCGGCAACCGGTTGAGGGCAGGTGACCGGGCCACTGGCTAAACCTGACGGATCCACCCACCCCGTCGGATTCGGCACGTACTGGTAGCTATTCAATCCGCCAGCAAGCTTGATCGGATCCGGCGTCAAAAACCGTCCGGTTTCGGGATTGTAGTAGCGGTGGCAGTTGTAATGCAGCCCCGTTTCGACGTCGAAATACTGACCCTGGAAGCGCAATGGGTTATCGATCTCGCTGACGTCCAGCGCCGCGAGATTACCGTAGGCCCGGTACTTCGCCGACCACATGATCTCACCGCTGTAATCGGTGAGTTCCTGCGGTGTTCCGAGGTGGTCGAGTTGGTAATAGAACGGCGTGGCTTTACGTGGGCCTTCGCCATCGAGCATCGCCAATGGGCGGAAGCTGCCCGGTTCGTAGATGTAGCTGCGGAAACGGTTTTCGGCGCTTTCCGCGATCAGTCTTTCGCCTTGCCACAGGAACTCGGTGGTGTAGCCGTCGACGGTTTTTTCTATACGTCGGCCGAAGGTGTCGTACGTGTAAGACACAGTGTTGCCGCCCGGCAGGCTGACGCCGATCAAGCGATGTTGGCAGTCATAGCGGTATTCGGTGACGAGTTTCTGCTCGGTCCCACGACGCTCACGACTCAGGTTGCCGTACGCGTCGTACTCGTAGTGACGATCACCCTGCATCAGCAAGCGGTTGCCTTTGACGTTGGCGAGGTTGGCGGTGCCTTCGTTGTTCTGGCCGAGCAGGTTACCTGCCGGATCATGGGCGAAGCTTTCCGGAGTAGCACCGCGCACGCTGATCAGTCGGTCGAGCGGGTCGTAGTGATAGCTGCGGTTGCCTTTGCGGCTGTCATCGATACCCGCGAGATTGCCATTGGCGTCGTAGTTATAACGACGCTGGAAGAGGCTTTTGTCTCGCTGGCCGACGGTGTGTGCTTGCAGGCGGCCTTGCTCGTCGTACTGGTATTGGCTGAGCAGCAGACCTTGCTGGCGCTGTTGTTCGCGACCGGCGCTGAACTGGTGAGAGGTCAGGCGTGAGCCATTGAGGTCGATGCTGCTGAGTTGCCCGCCGGGTTGGTGACGGTAGTCGAGTTTGCTGCCGTCAGGCAGGCGGCAGTGTTTCAACTGGCTGACACTGTCGTATTCGTAACGGGTTGTCCCCCAGCCTTGATGTTCGGTGATCAGGCGATTTTGCAGGTCATATTCGTAGGCGAGCGGCCAGTTCCCGTCGTCGACGTTCACCAAACGGCCGAGAGCGTCATAGCCGTAATGGATTTCTTTGCCATCGGCCAAGGTTTTCACCAGCAGCCGACCAGCAGCATCGCGCTGATACTCAGTGACCAGTTCGCTGCCATCGTCGCCGAACTCGGTTTTCTTCAGCAGTTGGCCGTTGAGGTCATACTCGTAAGCCGTACGACGACCATCGAAACCGGTTTCCTGCTGGATCAGGCCGTTGGCGAAGTAATCGAGGCGGTATTGCTCGCCGCGCTCGTTTTCGATTTCAGTCAGCAGCAGACGCGAGTTGTCATAGCGATAGCGCAGTTGGCTGCCGTCCGGATTGATGCGGCGGCTGACCAGATGCAGGTTGTCGGCGTATTCGTACCGAGTGATGCGGCCGAGTTCATCGCGTTCAGCGGTGACATTACCGTAGGCGTTATAGGTAAACGCACGGGTTGCACCGCCCGGCAGTGTGACTTGGGCGAGGCGATTGGCTGCGTCCCACTGGTATTGGGTAATGGCGCCGGACTCTTCCTGGCGGGTAATCTGCCGACCCAGTGCGTCGTAGCGATACTTGCGCTGGCCGCCATCGGGCAGGCGTTCTTCCAGCAACTGGCCGAGGTTGTTCCACCCGAGTTGATGACGGCTGCCGTCCGGGTGGCGAATCTCCAGCAGACGGCCCTGAGGATCGTAGCTGTAGAGCGTGGCATTGCCGTCCGGATCGATTTGCTGGGTGATATCGCCCTGACGGTTGCGTTGGTACTTCCAACTGGCTTTGCCGCGATGAACATCACTCACGAAGCCGTTGATGTATTCGTACGTTGTGGCTTCGTCTTCCGGCGGGATAACGGCAGTCATCAAGCCGTTGTCGTTGTAGCGGTACTCGGTGACGGCACCCAACGGATCCTTTTCCGCGATCAATTGGCCTTTGTCGTTGTAGGCCTTGAGATGCTCGGCACCGTCCGGGTCGATCTTGCTGATCAGTCGCGCCTGATCATCGTGGGTGTACACCTCTTCGCTGCCGTCGGCGTTGGTGACAGTCACGCTGCCTTTGTCATCCCAAGCGTAGTGCGCCTCCATCTGCGAGAAGTTGGCCCAGTGATGTGTGCAACGAGACAGTTTGCCTTCGTTCTCCCACTCCCAGTAAAAGGCCGCGCCGCCTGCGAGTTGCCGCTCAAGAATGACGTGCTGTTCGTTGTAGCGATAATGTTCGGCCTCACCGGCCGCGTTCTTCGCCTCGATCAGACGATGCTGGGTGTCATAGCAGTAGGTGACCAGCGTCTGCACCGTATTCCAGGCGTCTTCCAGATTGTCCGCGGGCAGGAACTGCTGATAGTCGACCGCGACAATGTGTTTGCGGTCGTAACGTAGAAGCAGGGCGCGACCGGCGCCGTTGTCGAGGCGTTTGATGCGACCGTGGATGTCGCGTGTAACGTGCAGGCGATTGCCATAGCTGTCGCTGATGGCGATCAGGGTGGCGCCTTTGCTGTTAAAGCGGAAGTGGTAGAACGATGGACGTTTGCCGGCTTGAGCGAGAACCAGTTCCGAAGGATCGTCACCGAGAAAAATGGCCGCGCGGGAAAGGCTGTTGGTGATGGCCGGACGTTGCTCGCTTGGAAGTGGGAAAACTGTGGCGCGACTCTCGTGGTCGGTCCAGATGACTTCGTCACCGACGATCTCGACACGATGCGCGAGTGCATGGCTCCAGCCATAACCTAGGCCGCAATCGATTTCCACTGCGCTGGTTCGATAGAGGCGTGTCCATTCAAACGGCAGCAGGCCATCGAGTTGACCATCGGTCAGCGTCAGTAACTCTTCGCCGGTAACCATCGAAACCGGGCATTTGTCAGTGCATGTTCTGAGGGTCGGTTCGGTGCTTTTACCGGCGGGAGTCGTCGCCTGTCGGGGCGCATCATCGGCAACCTCGCTGCCCGCCAGCCTGGCATTTCTCCTCCCGTCAAAACGCATTTCGGTTGTGCCATTTCTAACGCGTTTCGCCACCCCTCGGAGCCCCACGCGGACGTATTTGGCAACATACGTCATGAATCCTTTTATGACTTCGAAGATTGATTCGATGAAACCCACTACCAGGTTGTAAAGGACTTTTCCGTACTTCCCCAACTTGCTGCCTAGATAAATAAGGCCTGTTCCTTCTGCGGCGATGGTCAGTACGATCGATACAACAATGTCGATGGCGATCGTTAATAAAAAACTGGTGGTCATTTTCGCCTGCTCAGCCGCCGTCTTCATCGGCGGTAAACTCGCGAGCCATATAAATGCACAGTTCATCATCAAGAACAGTGCCGCCTCATCGCTGGCCAGCACCATGGCTTGCTTCATGATGTGGGGCGACTGCCTGGCGACGTTCTCAAGCCGATCAACACTGGCGCCAAGCTCTTCGCGAAATTTTGCCGGGTCTTGCAGCATGTCCAGCACCGTTTTGATGCCTTCCCACACGCCTTTGATGGCGTCAAACCCTCCTTCGAAAATACCTTTGCCCACAGCGATGACGGTGCCCGAAAGCGAAAGGCTCGACCATTGCTGACGATACCCCGTCGGGCCTTCCCATTTCTCGCGAAGTTTTTTTTCCAGGTCACCTGCCAGTTTTGAGTAGGCTTCAAACAATTCATCAATTTGATCAGGGGATACTTCTTGATGAACTCGAACCGTGTATTGCTTACCAGGAGTGCCCCCCGCCCAGCTGGCTTTTCCTTCTGAGTCGAGTCGGATCTTGGTTATCGCGCCGCCCTCTTGCGCAATGATCTCAACTTCAATATCGCCAATTGGAATGTCGAAAACCGATTCGAATTTGCTGTGTATGAGGAGCGGACCTTGCAGTGGGCATTTGGCGACATTTGAAGCGAAATATCCGTCCTCCATGTTCACGGATTTGGATGTATTACCCACCCTTATGACTCGCTCCATGCCAAGTAGCGAGGGCGTATTGGCTACTTTGCTTCCTATTTCAAAAGGCTGATTCCAGGAACTCTTCAAGGCTTCTCTGTATTTGTTCAAACTGAGTGTGAAGGCGTTCAGTTGGCTGTCTATAAATGTTATGCGTTGCTCGGCTATCGAAATCATCCTTGCTCCCTGAATTCCGGTGACAACAGCGTTGTGGGTGGCAGCCTTGCGCAGTCCCGAGTCGCTTTACTTGACCTTGGATCCAAAAAAATAGAACAGTTTGGCGATTTTTGCGATGTACGAGGTTGTTTGTCAGGCGGACGGCTGCAAATCAGCTCGCGCCAATCCAGGGCCACTTGAGCAGCAGGGTTAAAAAGCGTCTTATAAATGAAACACCGCCCTCGGCTATACTCCCCGCATTTCGATCAGGCACGAGGAATCACTGTGAAGAACTGGACGTTGCGCCAACGCATTTTGGCGAGCTTTGCGGTGATTATCGCCATTATGTTGCTGATGGTCGTCGTTTCGTATTCACGTCTGTTGAAGATCGAGGTCAGTGAAAACAGCGTGCGTGATGACGCGATCCCCGGCGTCTATTACAGCTCGATGATCCGTGGCGCCTGGGTCGACAGTTATCTGCAGACCCAAGAATTGCTCGGGCTCAAGGAAGGCGAGGGGATTTCCAGCGAGGACGCGGCAGACTACAAAGCCTTCGAGGCGCGTTTGCAGGAGCAGATGGCCAACTATCGCAAGACCATGGCGACCGACGAGGATCGTCTCGAGTTCGCCGCGTTCGAGAAGTACCACGACGCCTACAGCCAGATTCAGGATGCCGTGCTGGACCTGCATAAACGCAATCTGGAAGCGGACGCGGTCAGGATGTTCCACGACAAGCTCACGCCTGCCTGGTACTCCGGGCGCATGAAGCTCAACGACATCATCGGCGAAAACAAGACAGTCGCCGACCAGGCCATGAACAATATCGACGATGCAGTCGCGGCAGCCAAAGTCAGCATGTTCGTTTCCCTGCTGGTTGCCGTCCTCGCCGCCGGCCTCTGCGGTCTGTTGTTGATGCGCGCAATCATGGCGCCGATGAACCGCATCGTGGAAATCCTTGAAACCATGCGCACCGGCGACCTCAGTTCGCGTTTGAACCTCGACCGCAAAGACGAGTTCGGCGCCGTCGAAACCGGCTTCAACGACATGATGACCGAGCTGACCGCGCTGGTGTCCCAAGCGCAGCGTTCGTCGGTGCAGGTGACCACGTCGGTGACCGAGATCGCCGCCACTTCCAAGCAACAGCAAGCCACCGCTACCGAAACCGCCGCGACGACCACCGAGATTGGCGCGACGTCCCGTGAAATTGCGGCAACTTCGCGCGATCTGGTGCGCACCATGACCGAAGTGTCCACCGCCGCCGATCAGGCTTCGGTGCTGGCGGGTTCCGGACAGCAAGGCCTGGCGCGCATGGAAGACACCATGCACTCGGTGATGGGCGCGGCCGATCTGGTCAACGCCAAACTGGCAATCCTCAATGAGAAGGCCGGCAACATCAACCAAGTGGTGGTGACCATCGTCAAGGTCGCCGACCAGACCAACCTGTTGTCGCTCAACGCGGCGATTGAAGCCGAGAAGGCCGGTGAATACGGTCGCGGCTTTGCCGTGGTCGCCACTGAAGTGCGGCGTCTGGCGGATCAGACCGCGGTCGCCACTTACGACATCGAGCAAATGGTCCGCGAGATCCAGTCGGCGGTGTCTGCCGGGGTGATGGGCATGGACAAGTTCTCCGAAGAAGTGCGTCGCGGCATGTCCGAAGTGCAGCAGGTCGGTGAGCAGCTGTCGCAGATCATCCATCAGGTGCAGGCGCTGGCGCCGCGGGTGTTGATGGTCAACGAAGGCATGCAGGCTCAGGCCACCGGCGCCGAGCAGATCAACCATGCGCTGGTGCAGTTGGGTGACGCCAGCAGCCAGACCGTCGAGTCGTTGCGTCAGGCCAGTTTCGCCATCGACGAACTGAGCCAGGTGGCCGTCGGGCTGCGCAGCGGCGTTTCGCGATTCAAAGTCTGATGAGCGACATCATCGCCAAACGTAGCGCCGCGCAGGTGGCGAAGCCGGCGTTGTTCCTGCTGTTTCGCATCGGCAGCGAGCGTTACGCCCTGCGCGCCACCGAGGTCGCGGAAGTGTTGCCGCGCCTGCCGTTGAAACCGATCGCGCGGGCGCCGCAGTGGGTTGCAGGCGTATTTGCCTACCGCGGTGCGGTGGTGCCGGTGATCGACCTCAGCGCATTGACCTTTGGCCATCCCGCCGAGGCGCGCACCAGCACGCGGCTCGTGCTGGTGAATTACCAGCCTGATGAGTCGCAACCGGCGCAATGGCTTGGGCTGATTCTGGAACAGGCCACCGACACCCTGCGTTGCCATCCGCAAGAGTTTCAGCCTTACGGCCTCGACAACCGCGAGGCGCCTTACCTCGGCCCGGTGCGTGAAGATGCGCAGGGATTGGTGCAATGGGTACTGGTCAATGACTTGCTCGATGACGCCGTGCGTACTTTGCTGTTCCCCGATCCGCCGCTCAATCCGGCGCAGCTTGAGGCGCAGGCATGAGCAGTGATCAGCGTTTTTTCGACTTTCTCAAGGAACGCATTGGCCTCGATGTGACGTCGGTCGGCCCGGCGATCATCGAGCGGGCCGTGCGCCAGCGCACAACGCTCTCGCAAGCCGCGCATGCCGATGAATATTGGCAATTGCTGCAAGGCTCACGGGATGAGCAACAGGCGCTGATCGAAGCAGTGATCGTCCCGGAAACGTGGTTTTTCCGTTACCCGGAATCTTTCGCCACGCTGGGCAAGCTGGCGCGCAATCGCCTCGCCGAGCTGAACAATATGCGTGCGCTGCGCATCCTCAGCCTGCCGTGCTCCACCGGCGAAGAACCCTATTCGATAGCCATGGCTTTGCTCGATGCAGGGCTCAAGCCGCATCAGTTCAAGGTCGATGGCATGGACGTCAGCCCGCTCTCGGTGGAGAAGGCGCGGCGTGCGCTGTATGGCAAAAACTCGTTTCGCGGCCAGGATTTGGACTTTCGCGAACGGCATTTCACCCCTGAGCAGGACGGCCATCGGGTCAACGAGAACGTGCGTGAGCAAGTGCGCTTGCAGGTCGGCAATGTGCTCGATCCGACGCTGTTGGCCAGTGAGCCGGCGTTCGATTTCGTGTTCTGCCGCAACCTGCTGATCTATTTCGATCAGCCGACGCAAAAACTGGTGTTCGAGGTGCTCAAGCGTCTGACGCATTTCGACGGCGTGCTGTTTATCGGCCCGGCCGAGGGCAGTCTGCTTGGGCGTCTGGGCATGCGTTCGATCGGTATTGCGCAGTCGTTTGCGTTCAGTCGCCACAGTGAGCCGCATCCCGAACCGCTACCGACGCCCAAACCGATCACGTTGCCGGTCAGCCAACCGTTGCGCAGCGCGCCGCCTCCGGTGGTGCGCAATCGACCGTTTGCCGCAGTGACGGCGCTGCCCATTGCCAGCAAAAGCACGAATCCCGACGCCGCTACCCTGCTGGCCAATATCGCCGCGCTGGCCAACGAAGGCAAAAGCGCCGAAGCCCGGGCGGCGTGCGAACAGTATTTGCGCAGCCACGAACCGGTGGCCCAAGTATTTTACTGGCTCGGCTTGCTCAGCGACGTCGCCGGCCTGACCCTCGAAGCCCAAGGCTTTTATCGCAAAGCGTTGTATCTCGAACCGCAACACCCCGAAGCGTTGATGCACCTGGCCGCGCTGCTGCAGGCTCAGGGCGATACAGCGGGTGCCAGACGATTGCAGGAGCGCGCCGCTCGCAGCGGGCGCACCGCCGACAGTGAGCGTAAACGATGATCCCGTCCGACACCTTGAACGTCACCCACGAAGACGCACGGGCCATCGACGATTGCTGGAACCGCATCGGCATCCATGGCGACAAGTCCTGCCCGCTGCTGGAAGAGCATATTCATTGCCGCAATTGTTCGGTGTATTCCGCCGCCGCCACGCGCCTGCTTGATCGTTATGCGTTGCAGCAGGACGAACGCGACCCGGTGGCGATCGCCGTGGAAAGCGATGTGAAAACCCGCTCGCTGCTGATGTTCCGTCTCGGCGAAGAATGGCTGGGGCTGGCGACGCGCAGCCTCGTTGAAGTGGCGCCGCTGCAAGCGATTCACTCGTTGCCGCACCAGCGCTCGCGCGCCTTGCTCGGCGTGGCCAATGTGCGTGGCGCGCTGGTGGCGTGCCTGTCGCTGGTTGAGTTGCTTGATCTGGATGGCAACGCTGCGCCAGCCAATGGCGCGCGCATCATGCCGCGTATGCTGATCATCGCCGCCCATGGCGGGCCAGTCGTGGTGCCGGTGGATGAGGTCGACGGTATTCATGCCATCGACGAGCGCATCCTTGATGCAGCGTCGCAATCCGGGGCGCAGGCCAGCGCCAAATACACCCGTGGTGTTCTGCAATATCGCGGTCGCAGCCTGCGTTGGCTGGATGAAGAACAGCTGTTGTCCGCCGTGACCCGGAGCCTCACATGACCCCCGAGCAAATGCGCGACGCCTCGCTGCTGGAGTTGTTCAGCCTCGAAGCCGAAGCGCAGACCCAAGTACTCAGCGCCGGGTTGCTGGCGCTGGAGCGCAACCCGACCCAGGCCGATCAACTGGAATCGTGCATGCGCGCGGCGCACTCGCTCAAAGGTGCGGCGCGGATTGTCGGCATCGACAGCGGCGTCAGCGTCGCCCATGTTATGGAAGATTGCCTGGTCAGTGCGCAGGAAGGACGGTTGTTGCTGCGGCCCGAGCATATCGATGCGTTATTGCAGGGCACCGATTTGCTGATGCGCGTTGCTACGCCGACGAATGCGCCGCAGCCGAGTGATATCGACGCTTACGTGGCGTTGATGGCGAGTTTGCTCGATCCGTCGACGCCAGCGGCAACGCTGATTGCACCGCCGATGGCCGAGTTGCAACTTCAAGCGCCGTCGGTCTTTGAACCCGCGCCAGCTCCTATCATGGACGCGCCGGTTGAGCCTTCCGAGCCGACGTCCCGCAAAAGCAAACGCACCACCGAAGGTGGCGAACGCGTCTTGCGCGTTACCGCCGAGCGCCTGAACAGCCTGCTCGATCTGTCGAGCAAATCGCTGGTGGAAACCCAGCGCCTCAAGCCGCATTTGGCGACCATGCAGCGTCTCAAGCGCATGCAGAACAACGGCCTGCGCGCGCTGGAAAACCTCAACGTGCACCTCAAGGAACATGCGTTGAGCCTTGAAGCGCTGGAAGCCTTGGAGGACGCGCGCCGTTTGCTCGCCGAATCCCAGCAACTGCTGAGCGAGAAAAACGCCGAACTCGACGAATTCGCCTGGCAGGCCAGCCAGCGCGCGCAAGTGCTCTACGACACCGCGCTGGCGTGCCGCATGCGGCCCTTCGCCGATGTGCTCACCGGTCAAGTGCGCATGGTGCGGGATCTGGGCCGCAGCCTTGGCAAACAGGTACGCCTGGAGATCGAAGGCGAGAAAACCCAGGTCGACCGCGACGTGCTGGAGAAACTCGAAGCACCGCTGACGCATTTGCTGCGCAACGCCGTTGATCACGGCATCGAAACCCCTGAGCAGCGTCTGCTCAAAGGTAAATCAGAAGAGGGCCTGATCCGCCTGCGCGCCTCGCATCAGGCCGGTCTGCTGGTGCTGGAACTGAGCGATGACGGCAATGGCGTCGACCTGGAGAAGGTCCGCCGCAGCATCGTCGAGCGGCAGTTATCCCCAGCCGAAACCGCAGCGCAGCTAAGCGAAGAGGAGCTGCTGACCTTCCTCTTTCTGCCCGGTTTCAGCCTGCGCGACACCGTCACCGAAGTGTCCGGGCGGGGCGTTGGCCTCGATGCCGTTCAACACATGGTTCGCCAGTTGCGCGGTGCGGTGGTGCTGGAGCAGACGGCGGGCGAGGGCAGTCGCTTTCATCTGGAAGTGCCGTTGACCTTGTCGGTGGTGCGCAGTCTGGTGGTGGAAGTTGGCGAAGAGGCCTACGCCTTCCCGCTGGCGCACATCGAACGCATGTGCGATCTGGCGCCGGAGGACATCGTGCAGGTCGAAGGCCGTCAGCATTTCTGGCACGAAGGCCAGCACGTCGGGCTGGTTGCGGCCAGCCAGTTGCTCAACCGCCCGGCCAGCCAGAACAGCGGCGAAACCCTTAAAGTCGTGGTGATCCGTGAGCGCGATGCGGTTTACGGGGTTGCCGTGGAGCGCTTTATTGGCGAACGCACATTGGTGGTCTTGCCACTCGATGAGCGTCTGGGCAAAGTGCAGGATATCTCCGCTGGCGCCTTGCTCGACGACGGCTCGGTGGTGCTGATCGTCGACGTTGAAGACATGCTGCGTTCGGTGGACAAACTGCTCAATACCGGTCGCCTCGAGCGCATCGCCCGTCATGGCAACCAGGCCGCGGAAGCTGCGCGTAAACGGGTGCTGGTGGTTGACGACTCGCTGACTGTGCGCGAGCTGCAACGCAAACTGCTGCTCAATCGCGGCTACGACGTCGCGGTGGCGGTGGACGGCATGGACGGTTGGAACGCGCTGCGTTCGGAGGACTTCGATTTGCTGATCACCGACATCGACATGCCGCGCATGGACGGCATCGAACTGGTCACTTTGCTGCGCCGCGACAATCGCCTGCAATCGCTGCCGGTGATGGTGGTGTCATACAAGGATCGCGAAGAGGATCGCCGCCGTGGCCTCGATGCCGGCGCTGACTATTATTTAGCTAAAGCCAGTTTTCATGACGACGCCCTGCTCGACGCAGTGGTCGAGCTTATCGGAGGAGCGCGGGCATGAAGATCGCAATCGTCAACGACATGCCCATGGCGGTCGAGGCCCTGCGCCGGGCGCTGGCTTTCGAGCCGGCGCATCAGGTGGTCTGGGTTGCCCGCAACGGTGCCGAGGCGGTGCAACTGTGCGCCGAAAACACCCCGGATCTGATCCTCATGGATCTGATCATGCCGGTGATGGACGGCGTCGAAGCCACCCGGCGGATCATGGCTGAAACCCCGTGTGCCATTGTCATCGTGACCGTCGACCGCCAGCAGAACGTGCACCGTGTCTTCGAAGCCATGGGCCACGGCGCGCTGGACGTGGTCGATACCCCCGCCCTCGGCGCGGGCAATGCGCAGGAAGCGGCGGCGCCGTTGCTGCGCAAAATCCTCAATATTGGCTGGCTGATCGGCGACAAAGCGCCGCGCTCACGTCCCGCGCCGACACCGCCGCGCAGTTCGGGTTCGCGCCAGCGGCTGGTAGCGATCGGTTCATCCGCAGGCGGGCCGGCGGCGCTGGAGATGCTGCTCAAAGGCTTGCCCAAGGATTTCTCGGCAGCCATTGTGCTGGTGCAGCACGTCGATCAAGTGTTTGCTGCCGGCATGGCCGAATGGCTGGCCAGCGCCAGCGGCCTCGATGTAAGGCTCGCCCGCGAAGGCGAACCGCCACAGGCCGGCGCGGTGCTGCTGGCCGGGACCAACCACCATATTCGCTTGTTGAAAAACGGCACGCTGGCCTACACGGCCGAGCCGGTCAACGAAATCTATCGGCCCTCGATCGATGTGTTTTTCGAGAGTGTCGCCAGTTATTGGAATGGCGACGCCGTCGGGGTTTTATTGACCGGGATGGGGCGTGACGGCGCGCAAGGGCTTAAGCTCATGCGCCAACAGGGTTATCTGACCATCGCGCAGGATCAGCAAAGCAGTGCGGTGTACGGCATGCCCAAGGCCGCTGCGGCCATTGATGCCGCCGTAGAAATACGTCCACTGGAAAGAATAGCGCCACGATTGCAGGAGATTTTCCCCAAATGATCAGGTCAATCCGCAATCCTGGCCCCCGCAGTACTCAGGTGACCGCCCATGAATGACTTACAGATCGACGACATTAAAACCGACGAAAACGCCGCCATGGTGTTGTTGGTGGACGATCAGGCGATGATCGGCGAAGCGGTGCGCCGTGGGCTGTCGAATCAGGAAAATATCGACTTTCACTTCTGCTCCGACCCGCAGCAGGCTATTGCCCAGGCGGTGCGGATCAAGCCGACGGTGATTCTGCAGGACCTGGTGATGCCCGGCCTCGATGGCCTGAGCCTGGTGCGCGAATACCGCAATCACCCGGCGACCAAGGACATCCCGATCATCGTCCTGTCGACCAAGGAGGACCCGCTGATCAAAAGCGCGGCGTTCTCGGCCGGGGCCAACGATTATCTGGTGAAGCTGCCGGACACCATCGAACTGGTGGCGCGCATCCGCTATCACTCGCGCTCGTACATGACGCTGCTGCAACGCGATGCCGCGTACCGCGCGTTGCGCGTCAGCCAGCAGCAGTTGCTCGACACCAATCTGGTGCTGCAACGGCTGATGAACTCCGATGGCCTGACCGGGCTGTCCAATCGCCGCCACTTCGACGAGTACCTGGAACTGGAGTGGCGCCGCTCGTTGCGGGATCAGAGTCAGTTGTCGCTGTTGATGATCGACGTCGATTACTTCAAGTCCTACAACGACAGCTTTGGCCATGTTGAAGGTGATGAGGCGTTGCGCAAGGTCGCCACGGCGATCCGCGAGGCCAGCGCACGACCGTCGGATCTGCCGGCGCGTTATGGTGGTGAGGAGTTTGTGCTGGTGCTGCCGAACACCTCGCCGGGCGGCGCGCGGCTGGTGGCGGAGAAACTGCGCCAGACCGTGGCCTCGCTGAAAATTCCGCACAACACCCCGGCGGAAGGGGCGAGTCTGACCATCAGTATTGGTCTGGCGACCATGGTGCCGCAGGCGGGTAGCGATTGCCGGCTGCTGATTTCGGCGGCGGATCGCGGGTTGTATTTGGCCAAGAATAATGGCCGTAATCAGGTCGGGATCGAGTAACGGCTGACCCTCACCCCAGCCCTCTCCCAGAGGGAGAGGGGGCCGACGGAGGTGTCTGGCGCTGTACATCGACCTGATCGACCGAGTCGATTATGGATCTTCAAGCCTGACGGTTCCGGATTCGGCAAAGCCCTTTCACGTCGGCGTACCTCCCGAGTATCCCCCAATCAGTCCCCTCTACCTCTGGGAGAGGGTTAGGGTGAGGGCAAAGGCTTTAATGATCCCCACACCCGCCAGACGGGCTGCCGTGACAGCCTGATTACGTTATACTCGCCGGCTTTCAAAAGTTCGCCAACGAGTGCTGCCCGTCATGGAAATCAACCCGATCCTGAACACCATCAAGGACCTGTCCGAGCGCTCCGAAACTATTCGGGGGTATCTTTGACTACGATCAAAAGCATGAGCGTCTGACTGAGGTCAATCGCGAGCTTGAAGATCCGAGCGTCTGGAACAAACCTGAATACGCCCAGGAACTGGGCCGCGAGCGCGCCGCGCTGGCACAGATCGTCGATACCCTCGACGAACTGAACGGCGGTCTGGCCGATTGCCGCGACCTGCTGGACATGGCCGTCGAAGAGAACGACGAAGGCGCAGTGGGCGATGTCGTCGCCGAGCTGGCCCGTCTCGAGGAAAATCTGGCCAAGCTGGAATTCCGCCGCATGTTCAGCCATGAAATGGACCCGAACAACGCCTACCTGGACATCCAGGCCGGTTCCGGCGGCACCGAAGCCCAGGACTGGGCCAACATCCTGCTGCGCATGTACCTGCGCTGGGCGGACAAGCGCGGTTTCGACGCGACCATCATGGAACTGTCGGCCGGTGAAGTCGCCGGTATCAAAGGTGCGACCGTGCACATCAAGGGTGAATACGCCTTTGGCTGGTTGCGTACCGAGATCGGTGTGCACCGTCTGGTGCGCAAGAGCCCGTTCGACTCCGGCAACCGTCGCCACACCTCGTTCTCCGCGGTTTTCGTCTCGCCAGAGATCGACGACAAGGTCGAAATCGAAATCAACCCGGCAGACCTGCGCATCGACACCTATCGTTCCTCCGGTGCCGGTGGTCAGCACGTAAACACCACCGACTCGGCCGTACGTATCACTCACGTACCGACCAACACCGTGGTCAGCTGCCAGAACGAACGTTCCCAGCACGCCAACAAGGACACCGCCATGAAAATGCTGCGGGCCAAGTTGTACGAGCAGGAAATGCAGAAACGCAACGCCGCGTCGCAAGCGCTGGAAGACACCAAGTCCGACATCGGCTGGGGTCACCAGATTCGCTCGTACGTGCTCGATGCGTCGCGGATCAAGGATCTGCGCACCAACATCGAACGCAGCGACTGCGACAAGGTACTCGACGGTGATATCGACGAATACCTGTATGCCAGCCTGAAATCCGGGCTGTAAAAGACGCAATACAGCATCGGCTGCTTCAATCCGATCCCTGTAGGAGCCAGCCCTGCTGGCGATCCCCGGGCTGCAAGGCCCGGGGGCAACGAACCTGATGGAATATCTAAAGACATGAGCGACCAACAACTCGACCCGCAAGCCCTGCAACAGGAAGAAAACTCCCTGATCGCCCTGCGCAAGGAAAAGCTGGCTGCCGAGCGCGCCAAGGGCAACGCCTTCCCGAACGACTTCCGCCGCGAAAACTACTGCGAAGATCTGCAGAAGAAATACGCGGACAAGACCAAGGAAGAGCTGGCAGAGGCTGCAATCCCGGTCAAGGTTGCCGGTCGCATCATGCTCAACCGTGGCTCGTTCATGGTGATCCAGGACATGACCGGTCGCATTCAGGTCTACGTCAACCGCAAGACCCTGTCGGAAGACACCCTGGCCGCGGTGAAAACCTGGGACATGGGCGACATCATTGCCGCCGAAGGCACCCTGGCGCGTTCCGGCAAGGGCGACCTGTACGTTGAAATGACCAGCGTGCGTCTGCTGACCAAATCGCTGCGTCCGCTGCCGGACAAGCACCACGGCCTGACCGACACCGAACAGCGCTACCGTCAGCGCTACGTTGACCTGATCGTCAACGAAGACGTGCGCCAGACTTTCCGCGTACGTTCGCAAGTGATCGCGCACATCCGCAGTTTTCTGATGAAGCGCGACTTCCTTGAAGTCGAAACGCCGATGCTGCAGACCATTCCGGGCGGCGCTGCGGCCAAGCCGTTCGAAACCCACCACAACGCGCTGGACATGGAAATGTTCCTGCGTATCGCGCCAGAGCTGTATCTGAAGCGTCTGGTGGTCGGTGGTTTTGAAAAGGTCTTCGAGATCAACCGCAACTTCCGTAACGAAGGCGTTTCGACGCGTCACAACCCTGAATTCACCATGTTGGAGTTCTACCAGGCGTACGCCGACTACGAAGACAACATGGACCTGACCGAAGAACTGTTCCGTGAACTGGCGCAGCTGGTGCTGGGCAGCACCGACGTGCCGTACGGCGACAAGGTGTTCCACTTCGGCGAGCCGTTTGTACGTCTGTCGGTGTTCGACTCGATCCTCAAGTACAACCCTGAGCTGACCGCCGATGATCTGAACGACATCGACAAGGCCCGCGCCATCGCCAAGAAGGCCGGTGCCAAGGTGCTGGGCTTCGAAGGTCTGGGCAAGCTGCAGGTGATGATTTTCGAAGAGCTGGTCGAGCACAAGCTGGAACAGCCGCACTTCATTACCCAGTACCCGTTTGAAGTGTCGCCGCTGGCCCGTCGCAACGACGACAACCCGAACGTCACCGACCGCTTCGAGCTGTTCATCGGTGGCCGTGAAATCGCCAACGCCTACTCCGAGTTGAACGATGCGGAAGACCAGGCCGAGCGCTTCATGGCGCAGGTGGCCGACAAGGACGCCGGTGACGACGAAGCCATGCACTACGACGCCGACTTCGTTCGCGCGCTGGAGTACGGCATGCCGCCAACGGCCGGTGAAGGCATCGGCATCGATCGTCTGGTGATGTTGTTGACCAACTCGCCGTCGATCCGCGATGTGATCCTGTTCCCGCACATGCGACCGCAAGCGTAAACGTTTCAGTTGAAAAGCCGCCTAAAACAGGCGGCTTTTTATTGCCTGTCTGGTACAAATGTATCAATTGGTTAATTTTGCAATAGCAGAGGAAGTTCTGTCGTGATGGGTGCAATAGCTCAAGAGGGTGCAGCGGGTATCGCCACTGCGGTCGCTGAAAGTGTTCAGTACCAGGGTCGCAAGGCCAGCCGACAGGGCAGTGAGCAGCGTCGACAGGACATTCTCGACGCAGCGATGAGGATTGTCGTGCGTGATGGCGTGCGCGCCGTGCGCCATCGTGCCGTGGCGGCCGAGGCCGGTGTGCCGTTGTCGGCGACCACCTATTACTTCAAAGACATCGATGACCTGCTCACCGATACCTTCGCCCAGTATGTGGAGCGCAGTGCGGCGTACATGGCCAAGTTGTGGATCAACAATGAAGGTCTGCTGCGTGACATGGTCGTCAGTGGTGACGGCAGCCCGGAGTCGCGCTCGCAATTGGCTGACGACATTGCGCGGTTGATGGCCGACTATGTTCACCGGCAATTGCTTAACCGTCGCGAGCACTTGATGGCCGAGCAGGCGTTCCGTCAGGAAGCGCTGCTCAATCCGCGTCTGGCGATTCTGGTGCGCTCGCATCAGCAGATTCTGTTGCAGGGCACTTGCCAGTTGTTTCAGGTATTGGGCTCGCGTGAACCGCAACAGGATGCCAAGGTGTTGACGGCGATTATCGGACGGATGGAATATCAGGGCCTGCTCAACGACGCCGAGCCTTTGGCCGAAGAGGACATGCTCGGCATTCTGACGCGCTACATGCACCTGGTGCTCGCGTCGGTGTAATCCGCTGTTGCTTCACCCTGTGGGAGCGAGCCTGCTCGCGAATGCGGTCTGACATTCAACATCTTTGTTGCCTGACACACCGCTTTCGCGAGCAGGCTCGCTCCCACCGGGTAATGTGGCGATGTTCAGGGCCGTGTGTTCATAGGGAGTATTGAATGAAAGCCTGGCGTGGCGTGCTGATCGCCTTGTCGTTCCTGCTGCTCAGTGGCTGTCTGGTGACCTTCAAGGAACCGCTGGCCACCAGTGACCCGGCGCCCAAGGGCCTGCTCGGCAAATGGTCGAGCACCAATGCCTGGGGCGAGCCGATGAACCTTGAGCTGACGCGGTTGGGCAACGATCGTTACCAGGCCGTCACGTACTTCAAGGCCAAACCCCACGAACGCGAAGCCTATCCGTTCACCGTGTCGCGCCACGGCAACCGCTGGTATCTGTCGGCGAAAGTCCCGGCGCAGTACGGTGGCCACTTCACCATCGCCGGTTTCGAGCTCACCGACAAACACGAACTGGTGGTCTACAACCTCGATCTCGAGCAGATCAATCAAGCGATCAAACAGAAAGCCCTCGACGGTCAGGCCTTCCAGACCGACGATGGCGACGGCGTGCATGTCGACAGCAACCTCGACAAGGTCTTTGCTTACCTCGACGATCCGGCCAATTCCGATGTCTTTGTCGAAGCCGTGCGCTACCAGCGCCAGGCCCGCGCCCAATAATTTACACGTCAGGTTTTCTACAGGAGTTTCGGGTGGACGATTACCAGCAGACGATACGCATGTTGTCCGACCGCATTGTGCTGGCGCAGACGCCGATTCGCGTACTCGACGCGGTCAAGTGGGACGAGAACATCCGTAAGGGCTTCCTCAAGGCCAAAGGCAAGGAAATGCCGGCGGTGGATCGCGACTATTACCTCAATCGGCCGCTGAGTTTCGACTCGAGCAAGGTCAAACTGGAATTCCAGAATATCGAGCGCGACATCACCCGCCAGCTCGGCCAGTTCAACCCGGTCGGGCAGATCATGCGGCGCATGTGCAAGGAATACCGCATGGTGGTGCGCATGCTCGAAGCACGCGGCACCGAGGATTTCGGCCTGATCTCGCAAGAGTTGTACGGGGCTGCGTCCGATGCCTTCCACGCCGGTGACCCGACCCTGGCCGACCTCGGCCTGATGATGTCCGACTATCTGAACAACATTGATGGTCGTGGCGATTTGAAGGACGAGCCGAAAATCCTCACCGCCAAGGACGCCGTGCACCTGCTGCAAACTCGTCTGAACAAGGTCTTTGGTGAGGCTGAGGAAACCATTCGCGTGTTCGAGTCCGACGGCATTGTCGCTGACGCCGCAGCGGGCGCCGATTACATCAAGATCCGCACCGATGCGTTGTTCAATGACCGCGACGTGCGTGCGCTGGAGGTTCACGAAGGCCTGGTGCACGTCGGCACTACGCTCAACGGGCTGAACCAGCCGATCTGCACCTTCCTGTCCAAAGGCCCACCGTCGTCGACGGTGACCCAGGAAGGCCTGGCGATCCTGATGGAAATCATCACCTTCGCCTCCTACCCGAGCCGCCTGCGCAAACTGACCAACCGCACCCGCGCCATCCACATGGTGGAGGAGGGCGCGGACTTCTTGCAGATCTTCGAGTTCTTCCGCGAGCAGGGTTTTGAGATGGCGGAAAGTTACGGCAACGCCAGTCGCGTTTTCCGTGGATCGACGCCGACCGGTCTGCCATTCACCAAAGACTTGTCCTACCTCAAGGGCTTTATCATGGTTTACAACTACATTCAGTTGGCCGTGCGTAAAGGCAAGCTTGAGCAGATTCCGTTGTTGTTCTGCGGCAAGACCACGCTGGAAGACATGCGTACCTTGCGTCAGCTGGTGGATGAAGGATTGGTGGTGCCGCCGAAGTATCTGCCGGACCAGTTCCGCGATTTGAACGCGTTGTCGGCGTGGATGTGCTTCTCCAACTTCCTCAATCACTTGAGCCTGGACCGGATCGAAGCGGATTACTCCAATATCCTCTAGCCCACACACAAACCCCCCTGTAGGAGTGAGCCTGCTCGCGAAAGCGGTGTTTCAATCAACATTAATATCGACTGGAACACCGCTATCGCGAGCAGGCTCACTCCTACACATTTGTTCTGTATTCCAACCCGAATTTCTGCGAGGTTTCACCGGATGAGAATCCTCGGCATCTTCTGCCTGCTCCTGACCCTCGGCGGTTGTAGCTCTTTGTTGTTCTACCCCGAGCCGGGCCAGATCTTCACTCCGGAAAAAGCCAAACTCGAATACCGCACCGTCACGCTGGTTACGGCTGATGGCTTGAAGCTGAATGCCTGGTGGCTGCCGGCCAAACCCGGCGTCGAGGTAAAAGGCACGGTTCTGCATTTGCACGGCAACGGCGGCAACCTGCCGATGCATTTGGGCGGGAGCTGGTGGCTACCGAAAAACGGCTATCAAGTGTTGTTGGTCGACTATCGCGGTTATGGCTTATCCGAGGGCGAGCCGAGTTTGCCGGCGATCTATCAGGACATTGATACCGCTTTTGCGTGGCTGGACAAGGCGCCGGAAGTCAAAGGCAAGCCGCTGATTCTGCTCGGTCAGAGCCTCGGCGGTTCGATGGCCGTGCATTGGCTGGTGCAGCATCCCGAGCGGCAGAAGCAGCTGAAGGCTTTGATACTCGACGGTGTACCCGCCAGCTATCGCAGCGTCGGCCAATACGCGCTGAGCACCGCTTGGCTGACCTGGCCGTTCCAGGTGCCGCTGTCGTGGCTGGTGCCGGACGGTGACAGCGCGATCAACTCGATGCCGCAACTCAACGGCGTGCCGAAGCTGATTTTCCACAGCATCGATGATCCGCTGGTGCCGCTTTCCAACGGCATCCGCCTGTATCAAGCTGCGCCGCCACCGCGCGTGCTGCAACTGACCCGTGGCGGTCATGTGCAGACATTTGGCGACCCGATCTGGCGCCAAGTGATGCTGCGCTACCTCGACGATCCCGAGCATTTCAATGGCCTGCGCCGTCTCGGCGAAATCCCCAATTACCCGACACCCCCGAATTCTGAAGATGAGAGTCCGCAATGACTGAAGAACGTAATGCCATCCCGTTGATCATCACCGGTATCTGCAGCATCCTCGGCACCGTCGGGGCGCTGTGGTACTACGGCTACCTCCACTTCGCCAAACCCGAGGATGCGCTGCTGCTCAATGAATTCACCATGCTCAAGACGGTGCCGGGTGAGGATTACAAAGTCTCTCTAGCCCCCGCGCCACAGGTCGCGCAGTGCATTGATGGGGTGCTGGTGTTGTTCGATACCGAGCAGAAAGGCCTGACCGGCGTGCTGATCAACGCACAGAAAAAAGCCGTGCGCTGCATGGGTGAAGAGACTCCGCAGAAGCTTGAGCAGTGATTCTGCAGGACCAGCCCTCACCCTAACCCTCTCCCAGAGGGAGAGGGGACTGACCGAGGTGTTCTTTCGCTATACGCCGACCTGAAAGATTGCGTCGATTACGGATTCGGCAAAGCACTCCCAGGTCGACGCAGCTATTCAGCATCCCCCAATCGGCTCCCTCTCCCTCGGGAGAGGGCTGGGGTGAGGGGCTGCGATTTCAGCCCCACAAAAAAGCCCAGCCTGACCCATCGTGTCGAACACAAATTCTGAAAGCACCACAAATCGGCTCCCTCTCCCTCGGGAGAGGGCTGGGGTGAGGGGCCGCGATTTCAGCCCCACAAAAAAGCCCCGCCTGATCACTCAGGCGGGGCTTTTGCGTTACAGCAGGGCGCTTAGTTCGAGCTGACCGCCGAACGTGGCATCACTGGCTGGTTGTCGTTGGAAATGGTCACTTCCACACGACGATTCATTGCACGGCCAGACACGCTACCGTTCTCGGCAACCGGGTATTCCTTGCCGTAGCCCTGAGCAACGATGCGCGCTGGATCAACGCCCATTTTCACCAGAGCGGTACGTACGGAATTGGCGCGACGTTCAGACAGAGTCTGGTTGTGGCTCGCAGTACCGGTGCTGTCGGTGTAACCCTCGACGATCACTTTGCGATCCGGGTTTTCCTGGAGGAATTGCGCCAGTTTGTTGATGTTGACCAGGCCGCTGGATTTCAGGTCGGCACGGTCGGTGGCGAACAGCACGTCGCCGAAGGTCACCAGCGTACCGCGATCGGTCTGCTTGGCATTCAGACTGTCCTGCAGCTGTTTGATTTGCTGATCACGCGCATCCAGACGCGCCTGGGCACGTTGGGCAGCGGCGTTCTTCAGGTTGTTTTCCGCAGTGCGCAGGGCGATGGTCTGCTTGGCCACTTCCACGCGCTGGTTGGTCAGGTAGGCCAGTTGGTCAACCTTGGCCGCATCTTGCTTGTCCAGATAAGCCTTGTCGGCCTTGTCCAGGTAATCGCTGGCGTCTTTGGTTTCCAGCGCCGCGACTTTGCTCGCCTGTGGGTTGGCTTGCAGGCCGGCGTAGTTGGTGCGCGCCTGTTCCAGGTTCGGGTTAGGCGGGGTAGAGCAGGCAGCCAGAGCGACGCTTGCGGCCAAAAGAGCTGGGATCATCAGTTGCTTACGCATAATTTTCGTCCTTTCTATCGATAAAAGTTTCAGCGTTGCTATCGGGATGCGCGCTTACTGCACAGTGCGCTGACTTTCCTGACGCAGTTCCTGAACACCTTTCTGGGAATCCTTCACGGCTTGTTCAGCCTTGGCTGCCTGAGCCTTGCGTTCGGCGACGCGAGCGTCCCACTCGGCTTGCTCGGACAGGGTGCGAGCCTCGTCATACTTCTTGTCGTGCATGGCGATTTCGGCTTGCTTCAGCTTGTCCTGCGCTTGCTTCATCTCAACCGCAGCGAACTCGGTACCGCCGGCGCTGACTGCGCTGTTCACGGCCGATTGGGTCACGGCGTATTGCTCGGTCGGTGGGTTACCGGCGCAACCGGCCAGTACGAAGCTGGTGCCGATCGCCAGAGCAGCCAGTTTCAGACCGCGCAGGTGGGTAAACGAGGTTTGGTTTTTCATGGTCTTCAACTCCATTAGGCATCTCCTGAATACATCTGAATCCATCCTGGTCGAGGAGCCGCAAGCGACGTGTGAAAGCGCGTTTTTGAAACGCTCGTTCCAGGCGTGGTTACAGGTTCCGACCGGAGTGATTTTTCAAAAGTTCAGAAAAGATGGCTAATCGCCAAAAAAAACTTTGACCGAATGGACAAGGCTCTAGAGCGGGAACTTTGGCGGCAGAGAGTGGTACGCGCGGGGTTTTAAGACGCCGAAAACACATCGATTTTCAGCTTGAAATACGATCCCTGTAGGAGTGAGCCTGCTCGCGATGGCGTCGTATCAGACAACAAAAATGTCGACTGAAAATCCGCCATCGCGAGCAGGCTCACTCCTACAGTTTGATCTGTGTGGTGTCAGTGTTTTTGCTTGCCGGCAGTGGCCGAGAGGTCATGCAAATGCCGGCGCGACAACGCCAGAAAACGTGGCGTCGGCCCGACATCCTCATACAACGGATCACCTTCCTCATCGGTCGCCACCACCGTCGAACCCTTCACATACGGCAGGCTCGCTTCAAACTCTTCAAGGGCTGCGCCGATCAGTTCGCCGAGCAGCTCTTCGGCATGCCGTTTGGGGTACATCTCGGCAATCGCTGCCAGACGCGCAGCGGCCTCGACGTCCAGATGAATCGTGTAGCCAGTGTCGGTCAGGCGACCCTTGGCGTTTTCTTCCCAATGCTGGGCGAGTTCACGAATTTTCATGATGACCTCATTTCGCGCCTGCTCATGGCAGGCCTGGGTGAGTGTCCGGCAGCGCCGGCGGCAAGCCGTTGTACGGCTTACTGTTGAGACTAGCTTTTGTCAGTAAGGTTTAAAGTCCCTTGGTCGGCTGCTTGTAAGAAGCGTCGTAGAGCGGCACTCTCTAGGTCATGCACTTGTTTCTAAGCCGTCCGGATTACTGCTGGGGAATTGCTGATGACCGATATTGATGCACGCTTGCGCGAAGACGTTCACCTGCTCGGAGAACTGCTGGGCAACACCATTCGAGATCAATACGGCGAGGCCTTCCTCGACAAGATCGAGCAGATCCGCAAGGGCGCCAAGGCCGATCGGCGTGGTTCGATGGACGCTGAACTGAGCGCCAGCCTCAATCAATTGAGCGAAGACGAATTGCTCCCGGTGGCGCGGGCGTTCAACCAGTTTCTCAACCTGGCGAACATCGCCGAGCAGTACCAGTTGATCCATCGCCGCGAAGAGTCGCAGCCGGCGCCGTTCGAATCCCGCGTGTTGCCGGAATTGCTCGCCCGTTTACGCAACGAAGGCCACAGCGCCGAGTCGCTGGCCCGGCAACTGGCGCGACTGGAAATCGAACTGGTGCTGACCGCGCACCCGACCGAAGTCGCGCGACGCACGCTGATTCAGAAGTACGACGCGATCGCCGGACAACTCGCTGCGCAGGATCATCGCGACTTGACCAGCGCCGAACGCGAACAGATTCAGAACACCCTGCAACGGTTGATCGCCGAAGCCTGGCACACCGAAGAAATCCGCCGCACACGACCGACGCCAGTCGACGAAGCCAAGTGGGGTTTCGCGGTGATCGAACATTCGCTGTGGCAAGCGATCCCCAACCATATGCGCAAGGCCGACAAGGCGTTGCATGAAGCGACCGGCCTGCGTCTGCCACTGGAAGCGGCGCCGATTCGCTTCGCGTCATGGATGGGTGGCGACCGTGACGGCAACCCCAACGTCACCGCCGCAGTGACCCGCGAAGTGTTGCTGCTGGCGCGCTGGATGGCCGCCGATTTGTACCTGCGCGATGTCGATCACCTCGCGGCTGAACTGTCGATGCAGCAGGCCAGCGATGCCCTCAAAGCCAAGGCTGGCGACAGCGCCGAACCGTATCGCGCGGTGCTCAAACAACTGCGCGAACGCCTGCGCGCGACGCGCAACTGGGCACACGCTGCGCTGACCGCGCCGACGCCAGCGCCGTCTGATGTGCTGAGCAACAACCGTGATCTGCTCGATCCGCTGGAGCTGTGTTTCAACTCGCTGCACGAATGCGGCATGGGTGTGATTGCTGACGGCCCGTTGCTCGATTGCTTGCGTCGTGCGGTGACGTTTGGCCTGTTCCTTGTACGCCTCGATGTACGCCAGGATTCGTCGCGCCACAGCTCGGCGATGACCGAAATCACCGATTACCTCGGCCTCGGTCGTTATGAAGACTGGGACGAAGAGCAGCGCATCAGCTTCCTGACCCGTGAACTGAGTAATCGCCGACCACTGCTGCCGGCACATTTCAAACCGTCCGCCGACACCGCCGAAGTGCTTAACACCTGCAAGGAAATTGCCGCAGCACCGGGCGCTTCGCTCGGTTCCTACGTGATCTCCATGGCTGGCGCCGCTTCCGATGTGCTCGCCGTGCAACTGCTGCTCAAAGAGTCCGGCGTATTGCGGCCGATGCGTGTGGTGCCGCTGTTTGAAACCCTCGCCGACCTCGACAACGCCGGGCCGGTGATGGAGCGGTTGTTGCTGCTGCCGGGTTACCGCGCACGGCTGCAAGGCCCGCAGGAAGTGATGATCGGCTACTCCGATTCCGCCAAGGACGCTGGCACCACGGCGGCGGCCTGGGCGCAATATCGTGCACAGGAACGCCTGGTGGAGATCTGCCGCGAGCAGCAAGTCGAACTACTCCTGTTCCACGGTCGCGGCGGTACTGTTGGTCGTGGCGGTGGCCCGGCGCACGCGGCGATTCTGTCGCAGCCACCGGGTTCGGTGGCCGGGCGTTTCCGCACCACCGAGCAGGGCGAAATGATTCGATTCAAATTCGGCCTGCCGGACATCGCCGAGCAAAATCTCAACCTGTATCTGGCGGCGGTGCTTGAAGCAACGTTGTTGCCACCACCGCCGCCAACGCCTGAGTGGCGCCATCTGATGGATGAATTGGCGGCTGACGGTGTCAGTGCTTATCGCCAGGTCGTGCGGGAAAATCCGCAATTCGTCGAGTACTTCCGCCAGTCCACGCCGGAGCAGGAACTGGGGCGTTTACCGCTCGGCAGTCGCCCGGCCAAACGTCGCGCGGGCGGTATCGAAAGTCTGCGGGCGATCCCGTGGATATTTGGCTGGACGCAAACGCGGTTGATGCTGCCAGCGTGGCTGGGGTGGGAGTCGGCGCTGAGCAAAGCGCTGGAGCGTGGCGAAGGCGAGTTGCTCGGGCAGATGCGCGAACAGTGGCCGTTCTTCCGCACCCGTATCGACATGCTCGAAATGGTCCTGGCCAAGGCTGACGCGGATATCGCGCTGTCCTACGATCAGCGTCTGGTCGAGCCAGACTTGCTGCCGTTGGGCGCGCAGTTACGCGACCTATTGTCGCAGGCATGCGCCGTGGTGCTCGGCCTGACTGGCCAGTCGCAGCTGCTGGCACATAGCCCTGACACCCTTGAATTCATCCGTCTGCGCAACACCTACCTCGACCCGCTGCATCTATTGCAGGCCGAGTTGCTGGCCCGCTCGCGACAGCAGGATGTCGAGCAGGGCAGCCCGGTGGAACAGGCGTTGCTGGTGTCTGTGGCGGGGATTGCCGCCGGTTTGCGAAATACCGGCTAACGTTTTTGTCGTGGCACGCGGCAACGGCAACAAACGCCGAATGCCGCTTTGCCTGACGGAGAGAAGTGCCGCCAGGCGACAGTTAATGATGGGGTTGCGACTTGGGTTACCGCGTCGCAAGGTCGCAGGGGGCGTCGGTTTCTCCGACTTTTGGCGTCTTGTGTGGGCGCAGCCTGCTGTGTATCTTGATCAGCCTTTGGCCGTTTGTGCGGCCACGACCCGTATTTTCAGGATTCGTCCCAAGCGGCGAATCCTTTGTTTTGTAAAAGCTTTTTATAAAAAAATTGAGGAGCACATCTAATGCGCGTCATTCTGCTGGGAGCTCCCGGGGCCGGTAAAGGTACTCAGGCTAAGTTCATCACCGAAAAATTCGGCATTCCACAAATTTCCACCGGCGACATGCTGCGTGCAGCGGTCAAGGCCGGTACTCCGCTGGGCGTGCAAGCCAAGAGCATCATGGATGCCGGCGGCCTGGTGTCGGATGACCTGATCATCGCACTGGTTCAGGACCGTATCGCTCAGCCAGACTGCGCCAATGGTTTCCTGTTCGACGGCTTCCCGCGCACCATTCCGCAGGCTGAAGCGTTGGTAACTGCCGGCGTCGAGCTGGATGCAGTGGTTGAAATTGCTGTTGAAGACGAAGAAATCGTTCAACGCATCGCCGGCCGTCGTGTTCACGAAGCCAGCGGCCGGGTTTACCACATCGTCTACAACCCGCCGAAAATCGCCGGCAAAGACGACATCACTGGCGAAGAGCTGGTACAGCGCAAGGACGACACCGAAGAAACCGTGCGTCATCGCCTGTCGGTCTACCACTCGCAGACCAAGCCGCTGGTGGAGTTCTATCAGAGCCTGTCCGCCAAAAACGCTGGCAAGCCGAAGTACAGCCACATCCCGGGCGTTGGTTCGGTCGATGCGATCACCGCCAAGGTGCTGGCCGCGCTGAGCTGAAAAGTCTGAACCGCAGCATCATCCACGGCCCGCTTGCGGGCCGTAGTTGTTTATACTGACGCACTTTTTCCCACCCTTGTTTTGGAAACATCGATGAGCACCTTGCTGGCCCTGGACACCGCGACTGAAGCTTGCTCCGTTGCCTTGCTGCATGACGGCAAGGTCACGAGCCATTACGAGGTGATCCCGCGCCTGCACGCGCAGAAGCTGCTGCCGATGATCCAGCAATTGCTGGCCGACGCCGGCACCACGTTGCAAGCGGTCGATGCGATTGCTTTCGGTCGCGGGCCGGGTGCGTTTACCGGTGTGCGGATTGCCATTGGTGTGGTGCAGGGGCTGGCGTTTGCGCTGGATCGTCCGGTGTTGCCGGTGTCCAACCTTGCGGTGCTGGCGCAGCGCGCGTTGCGTGAGCACGGTGTGAGCCAGGTCGCGGCGGCCATTGATGCGCGCATGGATGAAGTGTATTGGGGCTGCTACCGCGAGACAGCGGGGGAGATGCGTCTGGTCGGTGCCGAAGCGGTGTTGCCACCGGAAGTCGCAGCGCTGCCGGCGGATGCCAGTGGCGACTGGTTCGGTGCTGGCACCGGTTGGGGTTATGGCGAGCGCATTGCGGTCAATCTGAGCGGCTCGGATGCGGGCATGTTGCCCCACGCCGAAGACCTGCTGACGCTGGCGCGTTTTGCCTGGGAACGCGGCGAGTCGATCCCGGCGGATGACGCGCAACCGGTTTACCTGCGCGATAAAGTCGCCACCCCCAAGGCTCGTTGAGCCTTTAAAAAGATCGCAGCCTTCGGCAGCTCCTACAAGGATCGCATTCCAAATGTAGGAGCTGCCGAAGGCTGCGATCTTTTGATCTTCTGAAGCCAATCGTCAGTTTCTAACCCCTCGTTTTAAACCTTTTGCGCTTTATGTGTTCTAGTTATCACTCGGCGGTTTGCTAAGTCGGTCAAGTGCCGCTAAATTGCCATCATTGATACCGAGCATGAATTTATGCGTATAGACGGCCTTTCCTCTCAGTCCTACCCCATCAAGCGCAAGCCTCGCAAAGGCCATGTGACTGTGGATGAGTCCGTCGACGATATCGACGGTGAGATCGAATTTCCGACTGAAGAGCAACTGACTGCCCGTGCTGCCGCCAAAGCTGCCGCGCAACGCCTGAGCAATCTGCCCGCCCGCCAACAAGACATGATCTACCACCGTGCGATGAAAAAAAGCGTAGCGATGGCCTTGGCCAGCTACCTGAGCACCGCCGGTTTTGTCGATTGGGATGCAGACGTGCTGGGCCTCGATCTGTACATCTGATGGATCTGCCTTACTACCTCGGTTGCCCGTCCTGGAGCGAAAATGCCTGGCGCGAGTATCTGTATCCGGTAGACGCCAAAACCGCCGATTTCCTCGGCCTCTATTCGCAAGTGTTCAACGCCGTCGAGGGCAACACGACCTTCTACGCAAGTCCTTCGCCCGCCACGGTGCAGCGTTGGGCTGAGGTGATGCCCGAGCACTTTCGCTTCACCGCCAAATTTCCTGGCGACATCAGCCACAGCGGTGATCTGCGCGAGCAACTGACCGCCGCCGAAACCTTCCTGCAATTACTCAAACCGCTCGGTGAGCGCGTCTCGCCAATGTGGCTGCAATTGTCGAAAAGCTTTACGCCGCATCGGCTGCCGGAACTGGCGGCATTCATCGATGCGCTGGATTGCCCGCTGGCGGTGGAAGTGCGCCATGAACAGTTCTTCGCCAAGGGCGAAAGCGAACGCTTGCTCAATCGCCTGTTGCTGGATCGTGGCGTTGAACGCATCTGTCTCGACCCGCGTGCGCTGTTCAGTTGCCTGTCGACCGAATCCTCGGTGATCCACGCGCAATCGAAAAAGCCGCGCGTGCCGACACGCCCGGCGGCATTTACGCAATTTCCGCAAGTGCGCTTCATCGGTCATCCCGAGCTTGAGGCCAACGACACGTTCCTGGTGCCGTGGGTGGCGAAAATCGCCGAGTGGATCGAAGAGGGCCGCACGCCGTATATCTTCCTGCACACCGCCGACAACCTGTTGGCGGCAAAACTGGCGCAACGTTTTCACGCACAACTGATGCAACGTTTGCCTGGCCTGCCGGCCCTGCCTGAGCTATACAGAGAACCCGCCGCGGAGCAACTTGGCCTGCTCTGAGGCGGATTTTTTCCTGCCCTGGAGCCTGCCGATGGATGCCCAAGCCCTTAAAGCACACGCCTTCAAAGCCCTGCATGAACGTCCGGGGATTTTCGTCATTCCCAATCCGTGGGATGCCGGTTCGGCGAAAATGCTCGCCAGCCTCGGCTATCAGGCCTTGGCAACCACCAGCGCCGGTTATGCGTTTTCCCAGGGCAAGGCTGACGGTGCCTTGAGCCTTGATGAGACCTTGGCCAATGTCCGCGCTATCGTCGCCGCGACGGATCTGCCGGTGGCGGTGGATCTGGAAAACGGTTTTTCCGATGATCCAGCCGAGGCCGCGAAAAGCCTGATTCGCGCAGCCGAGGCGGGTGCGGTCGGTGGCTCAATCGAAGACGCCACGGGCCGTGCAGACGCGCCGATCTATTGCTTTGAACACGCCGTGGCACGTATCGAAGCTGCGGTCGCCGCGGTGCGCACGCTGCCATTCCCGTTCATCCTGACTGCCCGCGCGGAAAACTATCTGCACGGCAATCCCGACATCAACGACACCATCCGCCGCTTGCAGGCCTTCGCCGAAGCGGGCGCCGACGTGTTGTACGCGCCAGGTTTGCGCAACGCCGAAGAAGTGCTGGCGGTGGTGCGCGCGGTGGCGCCGAAACCAGTCAACGTGCTGATGTCTGGCGGCTTGAAACTGACCGTGCAGGAACTGCAGGACATGGGTGTGCGGCGGATAAGCACCGGTTCGGCCTTGGCGTTGGCAGCGTTCGGCGAGTTCTTCCGCGCCGCTGAAGAGATCCAGCAATCGGGCACATTCGGCTTTACCTCGCAGTCGATGCCGTACGCCAAAGCCAATCAGTTTTTCAAAGGCTGAACATGGGGCGGTGGATATTCTGGCTGGTGCTGCTGCTGATTGGCGGCGCTGCGGTCAGTGTCTGGCGCGGTTGGCTTGAAGTCCCACCGCAGTGGAATCCGTGGGCACCGCTGGACGTGAAAGCCGCCCCCAATTGGCTGACCGGCTACAAGCTGATGCGTTTGCGCAGCGATCCTGAACTCTGCACCCAGGCGTTGAGCAGCTCGGATCTTCGTGTCACGCGGCAATCCGACAGCCCCGACGCCAAGTGTCCGCTGATCGGCGCCATGCGTGTACAGGGCGGTGAGGTGGCGTTGAGCAGTAGCTTCCTCGCCAGTTGCCCGTTGGCGGTGGCTTACGCGATGTTTGAACACCACACGCTGCAACCCACCGCGCAGTCTGTTTACGGGCAAAAGGTCGCGCGTGTCGATCACCTCGGCAGCTTCGCCTGTCGCAATGTCTACAACCGCGAAAGCGGCGCGCTCAGCCGTCATGCCAGTGCTGATGCGCTGGACATCGCCGGGTTTCGTCTGGCCGATGGCCGCACGGTCAGCGTGCTCAAGGACTGGCCGAAGCAAAATCAGGACGCGCAGTTTCTGCGTCAGCTGCGCGATGGCGCCTGCGAGGCGTTCAGTGTGGTGTTGAGTCCGGATTACAACGCCGCCCATCGCAATCACTTTCATGTCGATGTCGGGCGCTGGAGCGTGTGTCGCTGAGGTTTAAGCGGCGAGGCGCAGGTTCTGCAGAACGATCGGGCGTGCCCAGCCATTATCGAAGTCCAGTGCCTTTTGTTGCTCGACGATTTCTTCCGGCGGGAATGGCGGATAAGGCTTTTGCAGCAGATCCAGGTCGAACTCGGCAATCGGCAGGTACAGCGGTTTCTTCTGCGGGGCCGGGCCAGGCTCTGGAACAGGCTGACCATTGTTGATCACAACCGGACGCACCCAACTGCTGTCGAAATCCTGTTGCTCTTGCTGAGCTTTCAGTTCTTCTGGCGGGAATGGCGGGAATGGTTTGTCCAGCAAGTCCATTTCGAATTCGGCGATCGGCAGGAACAGCGGCTCCGGCGGACGCACTTCGGTCTCGACCACATCGCACTCGCGCTGGCTGACGATGTGCGCGTGCAGCTCGCTGCCGATGGTCGGTTCTTCCGGGCTGCTCAGGTCAACTGGCGGAAACGTGCCGCAGGCAGGGACCACTTCACTCGTCTGTTCGGCCATCGCCTGGGCAAAGAAATCCTGCCACAGGTGACTGACGCCGCTCAGTGCTTGAGTGTTGTGACGGCTAAAGTCGCCATGGGGCGAGATGTAGCCAATCGATGTGGGAAGAATGCCTGACATTTTTTTCGGTTGACGCTCAGCTCTGGCAAAATGCGCGTTGAATGAGTTATCGGCGGTTTTTGCCGCTCCTTGAATTTTTGAGCGTGTTTTCCATGATCGAGCAACCCGCGGCCTGCCGCATCCATGTTGAAGCCCTCGGCGCGACGTTTGAAGCGCAAGCGCAGCAGTGGGCCGAGCGCCTGGGCCTGCCGCTTGAAGTGGCGGACGGCGAGTTTGCCTTGCAGGTCGGCGAGCAGGGTTTGCAACTGCAACAGCTCGGCGCGGATGCCCCGGGACCGGTGCGCGTCGACTTTGTTGAGGGTGGCGCTGCGCATCGTCGCTTATACGGTGGCGGCAGCGGGCAGATGATCGCCAAAGCGGTCGGCATCGCCCAAGGTGTGCGTCCGCGGGTGCTGGATGCCACGGCGGGGCTGGGCAAGGATGCGTTTGTGCTGGCCAGCCTCGGTTGCGAAATGAGCCTGATCGAGCGCCAGCCATTGATTGGTGCGCTGCTGGAGGACGGTCTGGCGCGCGCGGCGGAAGATTTCGACGTGGCCCCGATCGTGGCGCGGATGAAATTGCTCAAGGGCAACTCCATCGAGGTCATGCAGAACTGGGAAGGCGAGCCGCCGCAGGTGATCTACCTCGATCCGATGTTTCCCCATCGCGAGAAAACTGCGCTGGTGAAGAAGGAAATGCGCTTGTTCCGGCCGTTGGTGGGCGATGATCCGGACGCGCCGGCGCTGTTGCAGGCTGCTTTGGCATTAGCGACGCACCGGGTGGTGGTCAAGCGGCCGCGCAAGGCGCCGTGCATTGAGGGGCCGAAGCCGAGTCATGCGCTGGATGGCAAATCGAGCCGGTATGACATCTACCCGAAGAAAGCGCTAAAACCCTAAGACCGAGTCGCTGCTATTCGCGAGCAGGCTCGCTCCCACCTTGGAATGCATTTCAACTGTGGGAGCGAGCCTGCTCGCGAAGGCGTCCGTCCAAGCGACGCAAGGCTGTCAGGGGCGATAGGCACGCATAAACAACGCTACAACTTCCTGCACATGGCTTTCCGCTGCCTCTTCAGTCAACGGCTCCCCACAGCCATACAACAAACGAAAATTCCCCGCACCTTTGATCAGGCAGAAGAAATGTTCGGCGGCATTGCGCGGCAGATCGATGCTTAGCGCGCCTGTCTCGTGGATGCGCGTCAACAGCCGCTCCATGCCCTGCACCATGCGCTGCGGGCCGGCCTCGAAGAAGATCAGCGACAGCTTCGGGTCCTGACTGCCGAGTGCCATGATCAAACGGTGCAGATTCACCGATTCATCACTGTTGATCAGGTGATGAAAGCCTCGCGCAATGTTCAGCAATACATTTTCCACGGCAATGCCTTCGGGCAATTCGAAGAACAATGGCGGTAATTGCTCCTCGCATTTGGCCACCACGGCAGCGGAGAACAGCGTCTCCTTGTCGTTGAAATGGCTGTAGACCGTCAGCTTCGACACGCCCGCTTCGCTGGCGACCGCGTCCATGCTGGTGTTGGCATAGCCATGACTCAGAAACAGAATTTTCGCCGCGTCGAGGATGGCCTGGCGCTTGGCCAGATCCTTGGGGCGGCCCGGACCGTTTGGAGCTGAAAGATTGTTCGACATTCTTCGCTTTTAATACTGGACTGGTGAGTTTGCTATTAATAACATACCCGCCAGTATAATTATTCCAAGCACCATTAGCGAAAGGTCCGTCACCATGTTCCGCCATGCGTTGTCCCTCGCGTTGCCAGTGAGTCTGGCGTTCCTTTTGTCAGCGTGTGGTCAGGAAGAGGCGACGCAAGTCACCGTGCGACCGGCCATGGTGGTGCAGCCAGAGCCTTCGGCGCAGGCGATGGAAAGTTATCCGGGCGAGGTGCGCGCCCGCTACGAACCTGATCTGGCATTCCGCATCGGCGGCAAAGTCAGCCGACGACTGGTCGATGAAGGTCAGCGCGTGAAGGCTGATCAGCCACTCGCTGAACTCGATCCGCAGGACGTGCGCCTGCAACTGGAAGCCACCCGCGCCCAGGTGGCTGCCGCCGAAGCCAATCTCAATCTGGTCCGTGCCGAGCGCGATCGCTACAAGACCCTGATGGATCGGCAGATGGTCAGCCGCTCGGCCTACGACAACGCCGAAAACCTTTATCGCTCCGGTGAAGCCCGCCTTAAACAAATCAAAGCCGAATTCAACGTATCGACCAATCAGGCCAGTTACGCCGTGTTGCGTGCGCCGCAGGATGGCGTGGTGGCCAAGCGTTCGGTCGAGGTCGGGCAGGTCGTCGCCGCCGGGCAAACCGTGTTTACCCTCGCCACCGATGGCGAACGCGAAGTGCTGATCAGCCTGCCGGAGCAGAGCTTCGGGCGCTTCAAGGTTGGCCAGCCTGTGACCGTCGAACTGTGGACCCAACAGAACCAGCGCTTCGCCGGACAGATCCGCGAACTGTCGCCCGCCGCCGATCCACGCTCACGCACCTTTGCTGCACGTATTTCCTTCACCAGCGGCAAAGTCCCGGCCGAACTGGGCCAGAGTGCCCGGGTGTTTGTGCAATCGGCTGACAGCGTTTCCCTGTCGGTGCCGCTCTCGGCACTCACCGCCGAAAACGGCGCGACCTACGTCTGGGTCGTCAACGGCAACAACACCTTGAAGAAAACCCCGGTGCGCATCGGCCCGTTCGGCGAAAAAAGCGTGCCGGTGCTCGAAGGCTTGAACGCCAGCGACTGGGTGGTGGCTGCTGGCGTGCATGTGTTGCTCGAAGGTCAGCAGGTGCGTCCGGTGGATCGTTCCAACCGTGTGGTCAATCTGGCGGACAAGGAGTAAGCCCCGATGCGCTTCAACCTTTCCGAATGGGCGCTGCGTAATCGCCAGATCGTACTGTTCCTGATGCTTTTGCTGGCGATCGTCGGTGCGTTGTCCTACACCAAACTCGGCCAGAGTGAAGACCCGCCGTTCACGTTCAAAGCCATGGTGATTCAGACCCGTTGGCCGGGTGCGACCGCGCAGGAAGTCTCGCGTCAGGTCACCGAACGCATTGAAAAGAAACTCATGGAAACCGGCGAATACGAGCGCATCGTGTCGTTCTCGCGCCCCGGTGAATCGCAAGTCACGTTCATTGCCCGTGACTCGATGCACTCCAAGGAAATCCCCGACCTCTGGTATCAGGTGCGCAAGAAGGTCAGTGATATTCGCCAGACCTTGCCGCCGGATATTCAGGGGCCGTTTTTCAACGATGAGTTCGGCACCACGTTCGGCAATATCTATGCGCTGACCGGCGACGGTTTCGATTACGCGGTGCTCAAGGATTACGCCGACCGTATCCAGATCCAGCTGCAACGGGTCAAGGATGTTGGCAAGGTCGACCTGCTTGGTTTGCAGGATGAGAAAATCTGGGTCGAGCTGTCCAACGTCAAACTGGCAACGCTCGGCTTGCCGCTGGCGGCGGTGCAACAAGCGCTGCAAGAGCAGAACGCGGTGTCGACCGCCGGGTTCTTTGAAACCGGTAGCGAGCGCTTGCAACTACGGGTCTCGGGGAATTTTCAGACGGTCGAGGAGATAAAAAACTTCCCGATCCGCGTCGGTGATCGTACGTTCCGCATCTCCGATGTCGCCGATGTGCGTCGCGGGTTCAACGATCCACCGGCGCCGCGCATGCGCTTCATGGGCGAAGATGCAATTGGTCTGGCGGTAGCGATGAAGGATGGCGGCGACATTCTGGTGCTGGGTAAAGCGCTGGAAGGCGAGTTCTCGCGCATCCAGAAAAACCTTCCGGCCGGTATGCAATTGCGCAAGGTTTCCGATCAGCCGGCGGCGGTGAAAACCGGGGTCGGCGAGTTCGTTCAGGTACTGGTCGAAGCGCTGGCGATTGTCTTGCTGGTGAGCTTCTTCTCCCTCGGCGTGCGCACCGGCATGGTGGTGGCGCTGACCATTCCGCTGGTGCTGGCGATGACTTTCGCCTGCATGTATTACCTCGGCATCGGCCTGCACAAGATCTCCCTTGGCGCGTTGGTGCTGGCGCTGGGCTTGCTGGTGGACGATGCGATCATTGCTGTGGAAATGATGGCGATCAAAATGGAGCAGGGCTTCGACCGTATTCGTGCGGCGAGTTATGCCTGGACCAGCACCGCGTTCCCGATGCTCACCGGTACGTTGATCACCGCCGCAGGCTTCCTGCCGATTGCCACGGCGCAATCCGGCACTGGCGAATACACTCGTTCAATTTTCCAGGTGGTGACCATCGCGTTGCTGGCCTCGTGGGTGGCGGCGGTGGTGTTCGTGCCGTATCTGGGGGAAAAACTTCTGCCGGATCTGGCGAAAATTCATGCGGCCAAACACGGTACCGCCGATGGTCAGGCTGATCCGTATGGCACGCCGTTCTATCAGCGTGTTCGGCGCTTGGTGGAGTGGTGCGTGGCGCATCGCAAGACCGTGATCGTGCTGACAGTCGGGCTGTTTATTGCTTCGGTGATGTTGTTCCGCTTCGTCCCGCAGCAGTTTTTCCCGGCCTCGAATCGACTGGAGTTGATGGTCGATCTGAAGCTCGCTGAAGGTGCGTCGTTGGCCAATACCACTGGCGAGGTCAAACGGCTGGAGGCGATGCTCAAGGATCACGCCGGCATCGACAATTACGTGGCTTACGTTGGCACCGGTTCGCCGCGTTTCTATCTGCCGCTGGATCAACAATTGCCGGCAGCCAGCTTCGCCCAGTTTGTGGTGTTGGCGAAGAACATCGAGGAGCGTGAGGCGTTGCGCAGTTGGTTGATCGAAACGCTTAACGAGCAATTTCCGACATTGCGTTCGCGGGTTACACGTTTGGAAAACGGCCCGCCGGTTGGCTATCCGGTGCAGTTCCGCGTCACCGGTGAACACATCGAAGAAGTCCGCGCGTTGGCGCGCAAGGTGGCGGCCAAGGTTCGCGAGAATCCGCATGTGGTCAATGTGCATCTGGATTGGGAAGAGCCCAGCAAAGTGGTGTACCTGAATATCGATCAGGATCGTGCCCGGGCGTTGGGTGTGAGCACGGCCAATCTGGCGAAATTTCTGCAGAGTTCGTTGACCGGGTCGAGTGTCAGTCAGTATCGCGAAGACAACGAGTTGATCGAGATTCTGTTGCGCGGCACGGTGCATGAGCGCACTGAATTGTCGTTGTTGCCGAGTCTGGCGGTGCCGACGGACAACGGCCGCAGTGTGGCGTTGTCGCAGATTGCCACGCTGGAATACGGCTTTGAGGAGGGGATTATCTGGCACCGCAATCGCCTGCCGAACGTGACCGTGCGTGCGGATATTTATGGCAAGGAGCAGCCGGCGACGCTGGTGAAGCAGATCATGCCGACGCTGGATTCTATTCGTGCCGAGTTGCCGGATGGTTATCTGTTGGATGTCGGTGGCACGGTGGAGGATTCCGAGCGTGGGCAGAAGTCGGTGAATGCCGGGGTGCCGATGTTTATTGTCGTGGTGCTGACGCTGTTGATGGTGCAGTTGCGCAGTTTTTCGCGCACGGCGATGGTGTTTTTGACGGCGCCGTTGGGGTTGATCGGGGTGGTGCTGTTTTTGATGGTGTTCCGCCAGCCGTTCGGGTTTGTGGCGATGTTGGGGACGATTGCGTTGTCGGGGATGATCATGCGCAATTCGGTGATTCTGGTGGATCAGATTGAGCAGGATATTGCTTCGGGGCTTAAGCCTTGGCAGGCGATTATCGAGGCTACGGTTCGACGCTTCAGGCCGATTGTGTTGACGGCGTTGGCGGCGGTGCTGGCGATGATTCCGTTGTCGCGGAGTGTGTTTTTTGGGCCGATGGCGGTGGCGATCATGGGTGGGTTGATTGTTGCGACTGCGCTGACGTTGTTGTTTTTGCCGGCGTTGTATGCGGCTTGGTTCCGGGTGCGTAGGGACGCTTGATTGTGTTGTGACGTGGCGGCCTTCGGGCCGACCATGTTCTTGGGGTTTGGGTGGATATCCGTTTCTGCGGGTGCTGCGGCTGGCGGTTTCGCTCTTACAGCGAGTCCCTTTGGCAAACGCCCCAAAGGAACCAAAGGTCTGTGCCCTGACGTTCGGCCCGCTCGCTGGGGCTCGGGGTTCCTTCGCTCCGGGATCGATCCGGGGGCATCGCCTACGGTTTGCTTCGCTGCACCTCCTCTCGATGTGTTCGACTTCGTCGAACGGTCGCTGCGCTCCCACCCCCGGATCAATCCCTCCACTCAGCCTGCCGACGGGCTCTAAGATCAAAAGCTGCAGCCGAGCTAACGCTCATCCTGTTGAGTGGTGAGGAGCGGGTGGTAGGCATGGCTTTGCTTTGCTCTTCTGTGGGAGCGAGCCTGCTCGCGAAGGCGGCCTGATAGCCGACCTGTGTTTTGCAGATGTACGCAATCCAACTGTAGGAGCGAGCTTGCTCGCGAAGGCGGCCTGACAGCCGACCTATTTTTTTTTTTAGATGTACGCAATCCAACTGTAGGAGCGAGCCTGCTCGCGAAGGCGGCCTGACAGCCGACCTGTTTTTTGCAGCTGTACGCAATCCAAATGTAGGAGTGAGCCTGCTCGCGATGACGCCCTAAAAGCCACCCAGTCTCTAACTGCTGCATGCGATCCAAATGGTGGGAGCGAGCCTGCTCGCGAAGGCGGCCTGGTAGCCGACCAGTCTCTAGCTGACTATCCATAACCCGCTCTGTCTCCGCCACTTCCTACATCTTTTTCAGAAACCTCCGATATTGAGCCTTGGTGCCTCGGATGCTGTACTCCAGCCTCTGCTTCCCTACGCATTCTGAGTTCACCTGATGAAAAAGCCGCCAGCATTGAAAGGCAGAACCGACCCCGTTTTCGACTTGTTGGTGCGCCCGCCCCACAAGCATCGTCTGGCGGACTATCTTGCGCTGCTCAAGCCGCTCGATGATCAAGGTCGTTATCTGCCATTTGAAGCGTTGCGTTATCGCTGGGCGCAAGGGCTGGATGCCAAGCTCTGTTGGGCCTTGGTCAAGAAGGCACGGGCTGCCCAGCACATTAACCTTCTGCCACTGGGCGAGCCTGTGCAGTGGGGCAAGTATCTGTTGACGCCGTTGGCACAGAAAACCATCTCCATCGTGGATCGACAGGCCAGTACTGCGGCGCTGGAATATATGACCAGCCAAATCGGCGAGCGGGCGCATTTCAGTTATCTGCTTAACGATTTGATCGAAGATGAAGCCATCGCCAGCAGTCAGCTGGAAGGCGCTGCGACGACTATGCGTGTGGCCAAGGACATGCTCAAGCAGCAGCGCCAGCCCCGCACTCCGGATGAACGCATGGTGATGGGGAATTACCGGATGATGAATTTCGCCTGGGAGAGGCGTTACGAACCCATGAGCGTGGAGTTGATTGCGGCGATTCATCGGGTGGGGGTCGAGGGTATCGATGACGAGCAGTATTCCCCCGGGGTGTTCAGGATCAATGACGAAGTGGTCGTTCAGGACGGGGCGGGCAACACGGTGCACCGGCCGCCACCTGCAGCAGGATTGGTGTCGCGGTTGGAGCGACTGTCGCACTGGATCAACCTGCCCGAAGGCTCACCGCAAGAGACGAGCTACCTGCATCCACTGATCAAGGCGATCACGCTGCATTTTGCCTTGGGCTACGAACATCCCTTCCGCGACGGTAACGGGCGGGTCGCCAGGGCGTTGTTTTACTGGTTCATGTTCAAGAACGAGTTTGCGGCGTTTCGCTACATAGCGATCAGTTTGTTACTGCGTAATGCACCGGTGAAATATGGACGTTCATACCTGCATACCGAGGCGGATGAGTTGGATCTGACGTACTTCATCGAATTCCAGTGTTCGGTGATCCAGCGAGCGGTGCTCGGGTTTACTGATGTTTACCGCAAGAGCGTGGGGTGCACCGAAGAGTTCGAGCGCAGGCTGAAGAATTGCGGCTTCTTTGATCAACTCACGGAAAAACAACGCGCGTTGTACGAGGTGGCCAAAAATGGAGTGGCGAAGGAGTTCACCGCGAGCAATGTGGCTGAGAATTTTGCTTGCTCGTATAGCGAGGCGGCGTCGGCACTAGACGGATTAGACGAGTTACGGGTTTTTGAACGGAGGAAGATGGGGCGGGAGTGGGTGTTCTTTTTACGTAATCCTGTAGGTGGATGGAAGCACGGGAGCGAATTCCTTCGCCCCCATGTTGTGACAGCTTAAAGCGTGCCGAACACCTTCTTCGCCAGACTGGTCGCCGCAGCGGCCGGGTTCTGGCGGATAGTTTCTTCCTGTTTGCCGATCATCTCGAACAGGCCATTCAGCGCTTGCTCGGTGACGTAGTTTTCAACGTTGGCGCTCTTCGCGTCTACCACACCAAACGTCGCGGCCTGGCCGGCGAAGGCGTTGTACTTCTGCGCTACGCCAACCTTGTCGGTCGCTTGCTTGACGATTGGCAGGAACTTGGCGCGGATCTGTTCGCGGCTGGATTTGTCGAGGTATTGCGTGGCCGAATCCTTGCCGCCGCTGAGGATGCCTTTGGCGTCTTCCACGCTCATTTTCTTCACGGCGTCGACGAGGATTGGCTGGGCCTGGGTCACCGCGGATTCGGCAGCCTTGTTCATGGCGGTTTCCAGTTCTTCAACCTGAGCGCCCATGCCGAAGGCTTTCATTTTGGTCGCGGCTTTGCCGAGTTTGCCCGGCAGTTCGATCTTCACGTCCGGGTTGTTGCTGAAGCCGCCGGGGGTGCCCAGTTGTTTGACGGCAATTTGGGCGCCCTGGGTCAGGGCATCCTTGAGGCCGCCGGTGGCGTCTTTTTGTGACAGGTCACTGAGCGACAGGGCCAGCGCGCTGGCGGAGATCATCAGGCCTGCGCACAGGCCAGCGAAGCGAAGGGTAGGGCGGAGCATGGCGGCTTCCTTGAGGCAGAAAATGAATTAACGAACGGCGTCGACGCGGATTTTCAGCGGCTGCGGGTCGTTGCCGTCGAGTTGCACGGCGTGGTTTTCGGTGGTGATGAACATCAGTTCGCCGTTGACTTCAATGCGCGCGCTGACCGAGTAACGATGGCCGGGTTTGACCTGCGTCGGATCGTAGCTCAAGTGGAAGGGCAGCGGCACCTGGCCTTTGACCGGGCCTTTCTGCTCGTCCAGCACCACGGCTGGCGCATCGGCCAGCGAAACGTCCTGCAGGCTGACGCTGAGGGTCGCGCTCGGAGGCAGGGCGATGCGCTGCAGGTAGAACACTTCACCGTCGAGGCCGACCTTGCCGGCGGGACTGGTCGATTGGCAGGCGCTCAACAGCGTAGCGGCGGCGAGCAGAGTCAGTTTTTTCATGGTGTTCTCCATTCAATTGTGGGAGCGAGCCTGCTCGCGAAAGCGGTATTTCAGTCACTGAGATGTCGACTGACACTCCGCCTTCGCGAGCAAGCTCACTCCCACCAGGTTTGCATCAGGTCTCGGGTTGGGCGACGACCTGATCGGCAGCATCTTCACTGCGATGCAGTGCAACTTGGCGGATCGACAAACGAATCTCCGCCGGCAACACGCGTTTGGCCGCACCTTCGGCGAGTTCGCCGAGCAGTTCGTGGTAACTCAGTTTGCCGGCCTCGTCGCGACGCAGCACGTCGAGGTCGAGCAGGGTCTGGATAAAGTGGCGGAACAGGCTCTTGTCGAAGAACTCCGGCGCATTCAGGCCGTGGAGAATCGACAGGCGCTGGGCCATGACGGTGCAGAGGTCTTCCAGCTCTTCGGCGCTGATGCTGTTCTGGCCGCTGTTGAGCAGCAAGGACACGGTCATGTAGAAGCGCTGCAGGGTCTGGGCGATGCTCTTCGACAGCAGCGTCAGCAATACGAAATGCCGCGAACTCGGTGCCGGACGCAGATAAACGTCTTTCTCGAAACGCAGCAGGCCTTGCTCGACGAATGCTTCGAGCCACTGATCGACCACACCGTCCAGTTCGTCCAGCGTCCAGCGAATGAACAGTTCCGATTGCAGGTACGGATACAGCGCGCGGGTGTAGCGCAGGATCTGTTCGCGGCTCATGCGCGAGGCGCTCTGGAAGAAGCTCGCCAGCAGTGCCGGCAGGGCGAAGATGTGCAGCACGTTGTTGCGGTAGTAGGTCATCAGGACGGCATTCTGCTCATCCAGATAGAGAATCTTGCCCAGCGCATCGTTCTGTTCGGCGAGCAGGTCCATGTCCTTCACGTGCTCGATCAGCGCGCGGCCATCGCCTTCCGGCAAGGTGGTGTGCGGCGAGTACGGGACTTTGCGCAGCAGCGCCAGGTATAGATCCAGCACTCGCGCCATGGCGCGATCATCCAGCGCCAGACGCGTAGTCGACAGCAGCGCCAGCGCCACCAGGTTGACCGGGTTGATCGCCGCCGCTTCGTTCAGATGCTGCGCGACTTTCTCGCCGAGGCGATTGGTGGTTTCGTTGAGCCACGCCGGTTTGTACTGCGGGCCGAGTTCCTGCTGGCGCCAGTCTGGTTGCTCGGCATCGAGGAATTCCGCCAGTTTGATCGGCTCGCCGAAATTCACCGCGACCTGACCGAAGCGCTGCTTGAGTGCGCCGATGACTTTGAAAATGTCGAAGATCGACTCTTTCTTCTTGCTCGCGCCGCGCAGTTCGCCGAGGTAGGTGCGACCCTCAAGCACGCGCTCGTAACCGATGTACACCGGCACAAACACGATCGGCATGCGCGACGAACGCAGGAAGCTGCGCAGGGTGATGGCGAGCATGCCGGTTTTCGGCTGCAGCATGCGTCCGGTGCGTGAGCGGCCGCCCTCGACGAAGTACTCGACCGGGAAGCCTTTGGTGAACAGGGTGTGCAGGTATTCGTTGAACACCGAGGTGTACAGCGGATTGCCCTTGAACGTGCGGCGCATGAAGAACGCGCCGCCACGCCGCAGCAGGCTGCCGATCACCGGCATGTTCAGGTTGATCCCGGCGGCAATGTGCGGCGGGGTCAGGCCGTTGCGGAACAGCAAATACGACAGCAGCAGGTAGTCGATGTGGCTGCGGTGGCACGGCACGTAGATCACTTCGTGACCCTGCGCGACTTTCTGCACGCCTTCGATGTGGTTGACCTTGATGCCGTCGTAGATCTTGTTCCAGAACCAGCTCAGCACCACTTCAAGGAAGCGGATCGCGGTGTAGGTGTAGTCCGACGCGATTTCGTTGCCGTAGCGCAAGGCCTGAGCCTTGGCTTTCTCCGGGGAGATGTTTTCGCGCTCGGCTTCGTCGAGGATCGCTTGCTTGACCAGTGGCTGGTTGAGCAGACCTTTGACCAGGTTGCGACGGTGGGAAATGTCCGGGCCGATGACCGCTGCTTTCAGATTGCGGAAGTGCACGCGCAGGATCCGCTGGGCCATGCGCACGGTGCGTTCGTGGCCCTTGTTGTGTTCGATCAGCTCGCGCAAGTGAATCGGCGCGGAGAACTGCACGCGGGTTTTACGCCCGAGAACAATGATGCTCAGCAAGCGACGCAAACGCCCGGTAACGGCCCAGCTGTCGGCGAACAACAGTTTCCACGGACTGTTTTCGCTGTCCGGTGATTGGCCCCAGAACACGCTGACCGGAATGATCTGCGCGTCTTCGGCAGCGTTCTGGGTGAGGGCGCTGACCAGTCGGGTCAGGGTCGGCGGTGCGCCGCGTTTGTCCTGGCGACCGAGCCAGTCGGGATCCGGCGTCAGGTAGAAAAACGCCGCCGGTTCGATCAGCGAACCCACCGATACCGGCAGCACCGGTCGCGGCAGGCCGGCCTTGGTGCACTCGGTGTCGAGCACGGCCAGATCGGTCAGCGAAGGGTTTTGCAGGACGTAGAACACCGGACGACTGCGGTCGAGGTTGAGGGTGAACGACGATTGGTTGATCGTCTCCGAGCGAACCCAGAGGTACAACAGTCGGCGCAGGGTGCCAAACACAAGACGGCGGAACGGGGAACGGGTCATACGGCTTCTGCATGAGTGGATAAAACCGAGCGTTTGCTCGGGCGGTCGATAGTGTGCCGTATTGGACGAAAATCGGCAAAAAAGCGGCGAAGTAATCTCCTGTTGAGAGTTTTCGCGCCTGTCATATACTCGGCGGTCTGTCGCCGGGGCCCTTTATGGACGTCGGACACAGGCTGACGTTCCTCTAAGGCTTTCCTGCGAAAAGCCTGTTCAATAATAAAAAAGGAGTATGAACAGATGGCAATACGTGAAACCGGCAACGTGAAGTGGTTCAACGACGCCAAGGGCTACGGCTTTATCCAGCGCGAAGACGGGGTGGACGTGTTCGTGCACTACCGTGCGATTCGCGGCGAAGGGCATCGGTCGCTGACTGAGGGCCAGCAGGTCGAATACGCGGTGATTACCGGCGAGAAGGGTTTGCAGGCTGAGGATGTTGTAGGCTTGTAAAAGCAGCTTCGAGCTGCAAGTCACAAGCTGCAAGCTACAAGCAGTTCAACTTGAGACTTGCAGCTTGCAGCTTGCAGCTGCTTTTATGCCGTTTTCCAGGTGATCTCTTCTTCACCGTCTGCGCTGATGCGAATCCAGCGATCTGCCGTCTCCTCACCTTCTTCTTCAACCCATGTCCCCGGTGCACAACGCACTTCGACGTTCAGCGCAGCAAACGCTGCACGGGCGCAGGCGATGTCGTCGTCCCATGGGGTCTGGTCGCTTTCCAGGTACAGGCTGTTCCATTTGCCCACGGCTTTCGGCAGCCAGGTGACTGGCACGTTGCCGGCCTTGCATTTGTAGGTCTGGCCTTTCTGTACCCAGTCGCTGCATGGGCCCAGCGCGGCGCCCAGCCAGGCCGAAATGGCCTTGTGGTCGACGTCGGCGTCTTTCAGGTAAATCTCGATGTCCGGTTGGCGCATGGATGTCCTCACTGCGGGTCTGAAAAATCCATTCGCGGATTTAGCCGGCCTCGGGCACTCGCCCGAGACCAAAAGTTATTGAAGAACGAAATAATCGTAGCGCATCGACACGGTGGTCTCGAACGGCTCGGCCTGTTCGATCACCGCCGCACGACGCTCGGCACTGGCGCGCCAGCCGTGGGGTGTCATCGCCAACAGGTTGGCGCGATCCTCGGGCTTGTCCAGCGTCAGCTTGAATTCCAGGGTTTCACTGTGCGCCAGCGCCATGCCTTCCGGCACCAGGGCCAGATGCTTGTCGTCGGTGTACTCGCGCACTTCGTCGTACAGGCGTTCGCGCAGTTCCATCAGATGGCCGCTGGTCGGGCCGACTTTCATCAGGCCGCCGCCGACACTGAGCAAGCGCTTGGCCTCTTCCCAGTCCAAAGGACTGAAAACACTGGCGAGAAACTGGCAACTGCCCGACGCCAACGGCACACGCGCCATACTGGCGATCAACCAGCTAATCGCCGGGTTGCGCTTGCAGGCGCGTTTGACCGCCTCGCGGGAGATGTCCAGCGCGTAGCCATCAGCGTTCGGCAAGGCCTCGGCAATTTGCGCGGTGTAGTAACCCTCGCCACAACCGATGTCGACCCAGCGATCCGGCGCATAACTCGCCGCCAGTTCAGCCAGACGCTTGGCCACCGGCGCGTAATGCCCGGCGTTCAGGAAGTCACGGCGTGCTTCGACCATGGCCTGGTTGTCGCCAGGATCGCGGCTGTTTTTGTGCTGCACCGGTAGCAGGTTCAGGTAACCCTGGCGCGCGCGGTCGAAGCGGTGGCCTGCCGGGCAGACCACGCCGTTATCCACCGCATTCAGCGGTTCACTGCAGATGGGGCAAGCAAGCATCAGGCGAGCAACTTGATCAGGGTTTGGTAGTAGATCTCGGTCAGTACGTCGAGATCCGCCGCCAGCACGCGTTCGTTGACCTGGTGAATGGTCGCGTTGACTGGGCCCAGTTCAACCACTTGCGTGCCCATGGTCGCGATAAAGCGGCCATCGGAAGTACCGCCGCTGGTCGACGCCTTGGTCTCGCGACCGGTAATGTCCTTGATGCTCGCCGACACCGCGTCAAGCAGTGCGCCCGGTTCGGTGAGGAACGGCAGGCCGGACAGCGCCCAATCGATGTGCCAGTCCAGGTCGTGCTTGTCGAGAATGTCAGCCACGCGTTTCTGCAGGCCTTCAACGGTCGATTCGGTAGAGAAGCGGAAGTTGAACACCGCCACCAGATCGCCCGGAATCACGTTGGTCGCGCCGGTGCCGGAGTTGACGTTGGAGATCTGGAAACTGGTCGGCGGGAAGAAATCGTTGCCATGATCCCAGTGCTCGGCGGCCAGTTCGGCCAGCGCTGGAGCAGCGAGGTGGATCGGGTTCTTCGCCAGATGTGGGTAAGCGACGTGGCCCTGAATGCCTTTGACGGTGAGCTTGGCGCCCAGCGAGCCACGACGGCCGTTTTTCACAACGTCGCCAACCAGTGTGGTGCTCGACGGTTCGCCGACGATGCACCAGTCCAGACGCTCATTACGCGCGGCCAGACGCTCGACCACAGCCTTGGTGCCGTGGTGCGCCGGGCCTTCTTCGTCGCTGGTGATCAGGAACGCGACCTTGCCGTTGTGGTTCGGGTAGTCGGCGACGAAACGCTCAGCGGCGACGGTCATCGACGCCAGACTGCCTTTCATGTCCGCCGCGCCACGGCCGCAGAGCATGCCGTGTTCGTCGATCAGTGCGTTGAACGGGTCGATCTGCCACGCGGTTACCGGACCGGTTGGCACCACGTCGGTGTGACCGGCGAAGCACAGCACCGGGCCGTCGTTGTTGCCGTGGGTCGCCCAGAAGTTATCCACATCTTCGATACGCATCGGCTCGAGAGTGAAACCGGCATCGCCCAGGCGCTGCATCATCTGCTTCTGGCAATCGGCGTCGACCGGCGTCACAGACGGACGGCGGATCAGGTCGATGGCGAGTTGGAGGGTCGGCGAAAGGTCGGCGTGGGCCGTCATGGAAAACTCCGAAGATCATGAATGTGGGCGCGGACTAACTGTAGGAGTGAGCCTGCTCGCGATAGCGGTGTGTCAGTCAACGTAACTATTGATTGTTACACCGCTATCGCGAGCAGGCTCACTCCTACAGGAATTGGATTCGGCCAATGAGCCGAACGCCGCCAAGCCCCGCAAAATGGCGGTTATCTTAAAGCAAAACGGCGACCATTGGCCGCCGTTTAGTGCATCGATGAGGATTTAGACGACCGGCGCCGGCTCAGGCGCAGTGGCCGGTTTCGGCAACGACGACAGGAACGCCATGATCAGCGCCGCGAGATACGGCAGCGACTGCACCAGCAACATCACCACCCAGAAACGCATGTCGTTACTCGGCATGCCGTTGACCAGGAAGATTCCCAGCGCCGCGCCCCACAACAGCAGCATGATGAACAGCTCTTCCCGCGCCTCGGAAATCGCCACCCAGAAACCATGGTTGTCGGCATTTTTCGGCGTGCGGAAGAACGGAATGCTGCTGGTGAAGAAGCCGTACAGCACCGCTTTGGCGATGGTGTGCGACAACGCCAGCCCGGCCAGTGCCGCGCAGAATGCATCCTTCAGGTTCACGCCGACGGCGCGACGATACAGGAAGATGATCTTGCCGACTTTGAACACAAACAGTGCCAACGGCGGAATCGCGAAAATCAGCAGCGGCGGATCGACCCGCTGCGGCACGATGATCATCGCCGCCGACCACAACAGCGCACCGACGGTGAAGAAGATGTTCATGCCGTCCGCAACCCACGGCAACCAGCCCGCGAGGAAGTGGTAGCGCTGGCCGCGTGTAAGTTCGGTGTCTTTGCCGCGCAACAGGCTGCCGGTGTGGCGTTTGATGATCTGGATCGCGCCGTAAGCCCAGCGGAAACGCTGTTTCTTGAAGTCGATGAAGGTGTCCGGCATGAGGCCCTTGCCGTAGCTGTCGTGGTAATACGCCGCCGACAGGCCTTTCTCGAATACGCGCAGACCGAGTTCGGCGTCTTCACAGATGCACCAGTCAGCCCAACCCAATTCTTCCAGAACCGAGCGACGGGTCATGGTCATGGTGCCATGCTGAATGATCGCGTCACGGTCGTTACGGGTGACCATACCGATGTGGAAGAAGCCTTTGTATTCGGCGTAGCAGAGCTTCTTGAAAGTGCTTTCGTTCTGGTCGCGATAATCCTGCGGCGATTGCACCACAGCGATTTTCGGGTCGGCGAAGTGCGGCACCATGTGCTTGAGCCAGTTCGGGTGCACGCAGTAATCGGAGTCGATCACGGCGATCACTTCGGCGTCCTTGGCGGTGTGCGGAATCAGGTAGTTCAGCGCGCCGCCCTTGAAACCAGCCAGCGGCGAGACGTGGAAGAACTTGAAGCGCGGGCCGAGGGTTGCGCAGTAGTCGCGCACCGGTTCCCACACCGCCGGGTCCTTGGTGTTGTTGTCGATGATCAGAACTTCGTAGTCCGGATAATCGAGCGCTGCCAGTGCGTCGAGGGTCTGTTTGACCATGTCCGGCGGCTCGTTGTAGCAAGGCACGTGGATCGAGACTTTCGGGCGATAGCTGGAGTCGCCCTCGACCGGCAGGAATTCGCGCCGCCGCTTGTGAATCCACACCGCTTCGGCCAGTTCATGGGCCTCGGTGAGCAAAACGATGAACACCCCGAGCGCACCGAGCGCCAAGAGGAAGCCGACCGTCAGACTGAACCATGTGCTGTATTGCAGGCTGTAGTCGTAGCCGATCCACACCAGCACCGAGCCGCAAAGGAAGGCGATAAAGGTCAGGAAGATACGCCCACGCTGACGCAGGGCCGAGCCGTCGATCATCAGCAAGGTCAGCGACAACAGTGCCAGCACCACCGAACCGACTGCCAGCACACGCCATTGCGGAATCGCGACCACCGGGCCTTCGAAGTTGAATTTCTGCTGGCGCGCGGCGTTGAACACGCCCCAATAGGCGCCGACCGAACCTTCGTCGCTGGCTTTCCATGGCTGGTCAAAGGCTTCGATCACGAAGTAGTTGAAACCCTGGCGGTTGAGTTTGTTGACCAGAGTGCGCAGGTAGATCGCCTGGTCTGCCGGCGATGCATCGGCGCCACCGCGCATGCGGCCGTTGCTCGGCCAGCCGACTTCGGAGAGCAGCAATGGTTTTTTCGGGAACAGCTTTTTCAGGTCGCGGGCGCGATCGAAAACGAACTGCCCGGCCTTGTCGACCGGAATGAATTCCCAGTACGGCAGAACGTGCGCGGCGATCAGGTCAACGTGCTTGGCCAGCTCCGGGTGTTCTTCCCAGACGTGCCATTGCTCGGACGTGGTCACCGGCACTTTCACCGCCGCGCGCACGCGATCGAGCAGTACGCTCAGCTCTTGGGCGGTGATTTCCTTACGGAAGATCGCTTCGTTACCGACCACCACGCGCACCACGCTGCGTGAAGTGTTGGCCAGTTCGATGGCACGGGTGATTTCCCGTTCGTTGCGTTCCTGATCCGGGCTGATCCAGATCCCCAGCGTCACGCGCAGGCCGAATTCTTCGGCCAGTTTGGGGATGTCTTGCAACGAGCCGTCGACCGAGTAGATACGGATGTTATCCGTCAGCTTGCTCATGATCTCCAGGTCGCGGCGCATCTCGTCGTCAGTCGGGTACTGATCTTTCTGCGGATATTGTCCCTGCTGGAACGGCGAATAGGAGAAACCGGAGATCTGCTCCGGCCAGTTCGGCGCGGAAACCGGGCGATTGATCAGCGCCCAGAAACCGGTGAACAGGGCGGCGATTGCCAGAACCACCACCAGGTTGAGTCCAAATTTACGCGATGACATAGCTATTTCGGGTTCCAAAGGCTGTGGAACGGAGGATCGGTCGGCTAGACGCCCGAGGGGCGCGCATCCTACACCGGCAGTTCGCAAGTCGTACATCAGACAGGGAAATGCCCGACATTGGGCAGCCGACTTTGACTTAAGTTCTTACACTTGTAGCTGATGTTTAGAACTTGTCGCTGTGTAGCCCTATAATGCGCGCCGGTTTTTGGGGTAATGGTCATGAGTACAGAAGATCCGCGGTTTGCAGGCATCGCCCGTTTGTATGGCATTGAAGGCCTGGAGCGCCTGCGCGCGGCCCATGTGGCGATCGTCGGCGTCGGTGGCGTCGGTTCCTGGGCGGCGGAAGCCATGGCCCGCTGTGGCGTCGGCGAGATTTCGCTGTTCGACCTCGATGACGTCTGCGTCAGCAACGCCAACCGCCAGTTGCACGCGCTGGACAGCACCGTCGGCAAACCCAAGGTCGAAGTGATGGCCGAGCGTCTGCGCGGGATCAACCCGGATTGCACCGTGCATGCCGTGGCGGATTTCGTCACCCGCGACACCATGGCCGAATACATCACGCCGAACATCGATTGCGTGATCGACTGCATCGACGCGGTCAACGCCAAGGCTGCGCTGATCGCCTGGTGCAAACGCCGCAAGATTCAGATCATCACCACGGGTGGCGCGGGCGGGCAGATTGATCCGACGTTGATTCAGGTGTGCGATCTCAACCGCACGTTCAACGACCCGCTGGCCTCGAAAGTGCGTTCGACGTTGCGTCGTGATTATGGTTTTTCGCGCACCGTGACTCGTCATTACAGCGTGCCGTGCGTGTTTTCCACGGAGCAACTGCGTTACCCGAAACCGGATGGCAGCATCTGTTTGCAGAAGAGTTTTGTTGGTGACGGGGTGAAGCTGGATTGCGCAGGCGGGTTTGGCGCGGTGATGATGGTCACGGCGACGTTCGGCATGGTCGCGGCGACCAAGGCTGTGGACAAGATTGTCGCCGGTGTTCGGCGCCCGGCGGATCGCATTAAGCCTGAGGTTTGAGCGGTGAGGCTGAGGGCCTCTTCGCGAGCAGGCTCGCTCCCACATTGAAATGCATTCCCCTGTGGGAGCGAGCCTGCTCGCGAAAGCGATTAACCAGCCAACTCATTCATTCGCTGGAGCACGGCATTGAGGCCATTGCTGCGCGATGGCGATAGCTGACGCGAAAGGCCGAGCTGATTAAACCAATCCGGCAAATCGATTTGCTTTAAATCAGCCACCGACAAGCCGTTAACCCGCAACAGCAACAACGCCACCAACCCACGAATCATCCGCGCATCGCTGCTGGCGCTGAATTGCCAGTGACCGTGGTGCAGCTCGCCAACCAGCCACACCTGACTCTCACAGCCATGCACCCGGTTAGCGTCGCACTTGTCCGCATCGCTGAGCGCCGGCAGACGATCACCAAACTGCATCAACAACCGTGCGCGCTGTTCCCAGCCCGCTGCATTCTGAAAAGTCTGCAGCGCTTCAGCTGCCTCGACCGGCAAGCTCATCGCAACAACTCCAGCGCCTGATCCAGCGCTTCAAAGAACCGCTCCAGATCCTCGGAATCGTTGTACAGCGCCAGTGACACCCGAATCGCCCCGGCCAGTTCGAAGCTTTTCAGCAACGGCATCGCGCAATGGTGCCCGGCGCGCACGGCGATACCTTGCTCGGTCAGCAAATGCGCCAGATCAGCGTTATGCACACCCTCGACGACAAAACTGGCCAGCGCCAATTGCGGCTTGCCGAGCAGACGAATGCCATTACGCGCCGCGAGGCCACGCAGTAAATAGTCATGCAACGCGGCTTCATGAGCAGAGACCGCGTCCTGATCCAGACCCGCCAGATAATCCAGCGTCGCGCCAAGGCCGATGACACTGGCAATCGGCGGCGTACCCGCCTCGAAACCCAGCGGAGCAGGGCGGAAACGCGAGTCGTGATAGTTGGCTTCCAGCACCATTTCGCCACCGAACTGCCAAGGCTTCAGCTGTTCAAGCGCAGCGTCGCGTCCGAACAGTACGCCGAGGCCATCGGGGCCATAGAGCTTGTGGCTGGAAAACACATAGAAGTCGCAACCCAGCGCCTGCACGTCATGCCGACCATGCACCACGCCTTGGGCGCCGTCGACCACGGTCAGCGCGTTCTGCGCCTTGGCCATGCCGAGTAATGCCGGCAATGGCTGCCAGGCGCCGAGCACGTTGGATAACTGACTGACTGCCAGCAAACGCGTGCGCGGACCAATCAGATGCACGGCGGCCGCAAGGTCGATCAAACCGTCGGCGTCCAGCGGCAAAATCACCAGTTTCAGGTTGCGCCGTTGTGCCAGTTGCTGCCATGGCAGCAGGTTGGCGTGATGCTCCAGGGCGCTGATGACAATTTCATCGCCCGGTTGGAATAGATGTTCCAGGCCATAAGCCAGGAGATTCAGCGCACTGGTGGCGCCGTGGCTAAAGATGATCTGCCCGCTGTCACCGGCATTCAGCCACTGGGCAACCTTCAGCCGACTGTCCTCGAACGCCTGCGTGGCATGGGCGCCGGGCAGGTGTTGCGCGCGATGCACATTGGCCGCGCCGTTGGCGTAGTAATGCGTCAGTGCGTCGAGCAGGGCTTGGGGTTTTTGCGTGGTGGCGGCGTTGTCCAGATAGGTCTGGTCTTGCCGTTGCAGAGCGGCGATGGCCGGAAAATCGGCACGCCAGGGGGAGGGAATCATCACAGTTTTTAGCCCTGGTGAAGAGGGGCGGGATGTACGCCAAATCCTGTAGGAGTGAGCCTGCTCGCGATGGCGTCCGTGAGGGCGCTAAAAGCATCGCGAGCAGGCTCACTCCTACAATGGATTATCCAAGCACTTAGTTGTGAGCGTGCAGCGCTTCGTTCAGTTCGATCGCCGATTTGTGGGTTTTGCATTCCACAGCACCGGTTTCCGAATTGCGACGGAACAGCAGGTCAGTCTGACCGGCCAGCTCGCGCGCTTTCACAACCTTGACCAGGTTGTTGTTTTCGTCGAGCAGCGCCACCTTGGTGCCGGCGGTCACGTACAGGCCCGACTCAACGGTGTTGCGGTCGCCCAACGGGATACCGATACCGGCGTTGGCGCCGATCAGGCAGCCTTCGCCGACTTTGATGACGATGTTGCCGCCGCCCGACAGAGTGCCCATGGTCGAGCAGCCGCCGCCCAAGTCGGAACCCTTGCCGACGAATACGCCAGCGGAAACGCGGCCTTCGATCATGCCCGGGCCTTCGGTGCCGGCGTTGAAGTTGATGAAACCTTCGTGCATCACGGTGGTGCCTTCACCGACGTAAGCGCCCAGACGCAGACGGGCGGCGTCAGCGATACGCACGCCAGCCGGAACCACGTAGTCGGTCATTTTCGGGAACTTGTCCACCGAGAACACTTCCAGCAGCTCGCCACGCAGGCGCGCTTCCAGTTGCATTTCCGCCAGTTCGCTCTGATCGATGGCTCCCTGGCTGGTCCACGCTACGTTCGGCAGCAGCGGGAAGATACCGGCCAGGCTCACGCCGTGTGGCTTGACCAGACGGTGCGACAGCAAGTGCAGCTTGAGGTAGGCCTCAGGCGTCGAGGTCAGCTGTGCGTCTTCAGCCAGCAGGGTGGCGACCAGCGGCTTGTGGCTTTCAGCCAGACGGGTCAGCAGCTTGCCTTGTACGGCATCGATGCCTTTCACGGCTTCGGCCAGTTGCGCAGCCTGGGCGGTGGTGAAAGTGATGGCCTGGTTGCCTTCGGTGTAACCGAGGATCGGCGCAACGGCAGCGACCAGTTCGGCCGAAGGGTTGAGCAGTGGCTGTGCGTAGAACACTTCCAGCCAGGCGCCTTGACGGTTCTGAGTGCCGACACCAAAGGCGATGCTGAACAGGGAATTGGACATGTAAATACACCTCTACAAAGAGTGACGGGCTGCTTACTTCAGAGCGGCCGCGTAGATATCTGGCTTGAAGCCAATCAGGGTTCGGTCACCGAGATCGAGCACCGGGCGCTTGATCATCGAGGGTTGAGCGAGCATCAGTTCGATGGCTTTCGACTGGTCGAGATCGGCTTTGCGTTCGTCGTCGAGTTTGCGAAAGGTCGTGCCTGCGCGGTTCAACACCGTTTGCCAGCCATGTTCGTCACACCATTGGGTCAGGTGTTCACGGTCGATGCCGGCGCTTTTGTAATCGTGAAAATCGTAGCTGACAGCGTGTTCATCGAGCCAGGTGCGCGCCTTTTTCATGGTGTCGCAGGCTTTGATGCCGAAAAGGTGCAACGTTTTACTTGAAACGGTCAAGGAATTGCCCCCTTTACAGGTGCTGGAGAAAAATGGTGTCGGATTATGCCATGACCCTTCGGTGAATACGCAAAACCCTGTAGGAGCTGTCGAGTGAAACGAGGCTGCGATCTTTTGATTGTGTCTTTAAAGATCAAAAGATCGCAGCGTGCCGCAGCTCCTACACATTGGTGTGCGGACATCAATCGGGGCAGCTGCGACATAGGTGCAACGGTCAGATTCATCCTAAGCAGCTAATATGGCAGTTCAACGCTGTCGATTGTCTGAGATTTCCGCTTTATGCAAACCGCTTACACCGTCCTGATCCTGCTGATGCTGGTCAGCGTCTCGCGGCTGGTCGGACGGGTCATCCCGTTGCCACTGCCGCTGGTACAAATCGCCGCCGGCGCATTGCTCGCCTGGCCGACGCTGGGTTTGCACGTGGCGCTCGATCCCGAGTTGTTCCTGTTTCTATTCTTGCCGCCATTGCTGTTCTCCGATGGCTGGCGCATGCCCAAGCGCGAGTTCTGGCATTTGCGGGGGCCGATCCTGACGCTGGCGGTGGGGCTAGTGTTGTTCACCGTGGTCGGCGCCGGTTACTTCATTCATTGGTTGTTGCCATCAATTCCGTTACCGGTGGCTTTCGCCCTGGCGGCAGTGCTGTCGCCGACGGACGCCGTGGCGGTGTCGGCCATTTCGCAAAACCGTTTGCCGACCCCGCTGATGCATATATTGCAGGGCGAGGCCCTGATGAACGATGCCTCCGGTCTGGTGACCTTCAAGTTCGCCCTGGTGGCGGCTATCACAGGGGTGTTCTCACTGACCAACGCCAGCCTCACCTTTGTCGTGGTGGCGCTCGGTGGGTTGGCGGTCGGCGTGGCATTGAGCTGGCTGGTCGGGCGCTTGCGGGCGTGGATGATCGCCCGTGGCTGGGATGATCCCGCGACGCACGTTGTGTTCATGTTACTGCTGCCGTTCGCTGCTTATGTCCTTGCCGAGCGTCTCGGCGTCTCGGGCATTCTCTCAGCCGTGGCGGCAGGGATGATGCAGAGCTGGCTCGATCTGTTGCCTCGTCAGACCAGCACCCGCTTGCTCAATCGCAGTGTCTGGTCGCTGCTGGAGTTCGCCTTCAACGGTTTGATCTTCCTGCTGCTGGGCCTGCAATTGCCGGACATCATCAAAGCTGTGGTCAGCCATGAACCGACATTGTGGCCGACGCTGTTCTATCGCTGTCTGGATGTTGTGGCAATTTTTCTGGCGCTGGTATTGCTGCGGTTTATCTGGGTGCAGAGCATCTGGCGCTTGTCGGTGCTGCTGCGCCGCTTGCGCGGCAAGGGCGAGTTGACGCAGGTACCGACCGCGCGCTCCTGCTGGCTGCTGACCGTCGGCGGGGTGCGTGGAGCGGTGACGCTGGCCGGTGTGATGTCGGTGCCGATGTTGATGGGGGCCGATGCTTTTCCCGAGCGTGATCTGCTGATTTTCATTGCCGCCGGGGTGATCCTGTTGTCGCTGGTGTCGGCTTGCATCGCCTTGCCGCTGTTGTTGCGCGGAATTGAAAAGAGCCCGGATGACAAACGCCGCCAGGAAGTGCGCGACGCTTGGCGCAAGACCGCCGAAGCGGCGATTCATGCCCTGGAGACCGAGGAGGTCGCCCCGCAGGACGCCGCTCAAGCCGCTCTCTCGGCGGAACTCAAGGCGCGGATCATGTCCGAGTATCGCCATCAACTGGAAGTTTTCAACGATTCGGCAGAAGCCCAGGCGCTAGCGTTCCAGATGGATCTGCTGGAACGCCGTTTGCGTTTGAAGGCGCTGCGGGCACAACGCCTTGAACTTTATAGCTTGAGTCGCCAACACGAGATTGGTGATGACGTCCTGCGAGAAGTGTTGGCAGATCTTGATTTAAGCGAAGCAAACCTGGGGCAGGTCAAATAAACATGCACTGGCGGATAAAGTCATTCGCTTGCTTGCGGTGGATAGGGGTAGGCTTTTGCCATGAAGGCTTTGTCGTGTTCACTGAGTTCCAGATTAGGAAAGATCTGGAAGTCACCTTCAGTCCAGGTCTGCTGGATGACGTAGTGCATGATCGATTTACGGTCATACGTTGAATAAAGACTTTCGCTCGGATCGGCACGGTCAAGGTACAACTGGTTCAGTTTATTGCGTGTTACTCCGGCCTGATAGTCATCTTCCTCGGGGTTGTCGGTGATTCCATGACTCTCATACAGGGCTGTTCTATTCCAGGGGATGTTGGCTGTCGGATTGGTTTGTTCGTGTTCTGCGCCGAGCATATGGCCAAACTCATGCATGACGTTCGCTGCGAAATAACGTGCATGATTACTCGAGTGTGGCCAGAGCCGCATGGTGGGTTCATCGGTGTCGAGCAATGCATCGGTGCCAATCTGCGACCAGAACGTGCCATTTTCGCTGAGTATGCGAATATCACCTTCTGCCCCCTCGACGAAGTTGAACTTCAAATTGATGTGCGCCAGCCAGTTACTGGCGGCGGAACGGACGGCTTGCTTGAATTCAGGCGTGCCATTAAGGAAGGCGATACGCAACGTCTGGCCAGGAGTCCACAGTTTGGAGGGATTGTTTCGGGCCCACATTATTGTTGTACTCCGCATCCGGTTTGAATGGTTGCGAGCATTATGCTGAAGCCGATATTAGTGGTCGGGTTCATGATTGAACTTCCTTGTTTTGATGTTTGATATTAGTTAACAGTTAAATCTGCGCAGCGTGATACGCAGCTCAATAGTAAGCTGTTAGATGGACTAAGGCGGGATACAAGTTTATTGAGTTGTGTCTTTGCAGGGGGAAGTTACCGTGCCAGTTTTGCTGGCACGGTAAAGTTGCTTAGCGTTGGCGAGTCATGAACGCGCGAATCCGTTCCGCGGCTTCCACGCATTCAGCCAGCGGCGCCACGAGTGCCATGCGTACACGGCCGGCCCCTGGGTTGATGCCGTCGACATCGCGCGAAAGATAGGATCCCGGCACCACGGTCACGTGCTCTTCGGCGAACAAATCACGGCAGAACGCCGCATCATCGCCGTTCACATTCGGCCACAAATAGAAACTGCCATCCGGACGCTGAACATCCATCACCGGGCTGAGGATCTCCAGCACCGCATCGAACTTTTCGCGGTACAGCGCGCGATTGGCGCGCACATGCACTTCGTCATTCCACGCGGCCACGCTGGCCAGTTGCGTTTGCACGGGCATTGCGCAGCCATGGTAGGTGCGATACAGCAGGAAACCTTTGAGGATATCGGCGTCGCCCGCCACAAAACCGGAGCGCAGGCCCGGCAGATTGGAGCGCTTGGACAGGCTGTGAAACACCACGCAGCGCTTGAAATCCTTGCGGCCCAGTTCGACGCAGGCAGTGAGCAGGCCTGGCGGTGGCGTCTGTTCGTCGAAGTACAGTTCGCTATAGCACTCGTCGGCGGCGATCACGAAGTCGTGTTCGTCGGCCAGGGCGATCAGCTTTTTCAGGGTGTCGACCGGAATAAGTGCGCCGGTCGGGTTACCCGGCGAGCAGAGGAACAGGATCTGGCAGCGTTTCCAGATGTCTGGCGAAACGTCATCGAAATCCGGGTTGAAGCCGTTTTCGTCAAGGCACGGCAGGTAATGCGGCTTGGCCCCGGCGAGGAACGCAGCGCCCTCGTAGATCTGGTAGAACGGGTTCGGGCTGACTACCAGCGCGTCGTCGCCACGGTTGACCACGGTCTGGGTGAACGCGAACAACGCTTCACGCGTGCCATTGACCGGCAACACGTTGCGCGCCGGATCGATCCAGCCGCCTGGCACGCCGAAACGACGCTCGCACCAGCCGGCGATGGCTTCACGCAGCGCCGGGATGCCGAGGGTGGTCGGGTACACCGCCATCTGATCCAGACTGTTGGCCAGCGTTTCGGCGACAAAGCTTGGCGAGCGATGCTTCGGCTCGCCAATCGACAGCGCGATCGGACGTTTATCCGGGTTCGGGGTCACGGTGCCGAGCAGGGCGCGGAGCTTTTCGAACGGGTAGGGCTGGAGCTGGTTCAGAGCGTTGTTCATTGGGGCTGGGTCTCTCGCAAAGCCATTTGAATCCGGGGCGCCATCAAATACTGATGCGCGACAATTTGATATCAGGTTCCTGATTGACGCTCAGTTGCTCAACGATCGCATCCTGCAAACGGCTGCACAGCAACGGGTCGGACAACGGTTGATTGTGGGCGTCGGTGATGAAGAACACGTCTTCCACGCGCTCGCCCAGGGTCGCAATCTTGGCGTTCTGCAGCGACAGGTCGAACTCGAGGAAAATCCCGCCGATCCGCGCCAACAGGCCCGGGCGATCGGGCGCGGTCAATTCCAGCACGGTCACCGGTCGCTGAGCATCGTTGTGAATTGTCACCTGCGGCGCAAAGGCGAAGTGCTTGAGCTGGCGCGGCACGCGGCGTTGAATGATCGTCGGGTAATCGTCGGGATTGCGCAGGGCTTCGGTCAAGCCTTCGCGGATCTGCTTGACCCGTGCCGGATTGTCGCCGATCGATTCGCCCTCGTTGTCGAGCACGATGTAGGTGTCGAGGGTGAACTGGCTACTGGACGTGATGACACGGGCGTCGTGAATGTTCAGGTTGAGCTGATCCATCGCCGCCACGGTCACGGCGAAGAAGTCGTGCTGATCCGGTGCATAAATGAAAATCTGCGTACCGCCCTCGAACTCGCGCTGGGTGGTTTCCTTGATCAGCACCAGCGGCCCGCCATTGACGGGCTGCTGAAGAATGGCGTCGCTGTGCCAGGCGACATCGCCGGCGGTGTGGCGCAGGAAATAGTCATCACCCAGTTGCGCCCACAATTGCTCGACATCGTCCGGGTCAGTGCCGCCACGTACCAGAATGTCCAGTGCAGCGCTTTGGGTCTGGCGGATCTGTTCTTCGCGATCCACAGGGTTTTCCAGGCCACGGCGCAAGGCGCGTTTGGTCTCGGTGTAGAGCTGGCGCAACAGGCTGGCGCGCCAGGAGTTCCACAACGTCGGGTTGGTCGCGTTGATGTCGGCCACGGTCAGCACATAGAGATAGTCGAGGCGGGTTTCATCGCCAACCGCCTGAGCGAAATCGTGGATCACCTGCGGATCGGACAAGTCCTTGCGCTGGGCGGTGGTCGACATCACCAAGTGGTTTTGCACCAGCCATACAATCAGCCGGCTGTCCCACACCGGCAATTGATGGCGCTGGCAGAACGCTTCGGCATCGACCGCGCCGATCTCCGAGTGATCGCCATGCCGGCCTTTACCGATGTCGTGATAAAGGCCCGCCATATAGATCAGCTCGGGCTTGGGCAGTTTTGCCATGAGCTTGGCCGCCAGCGGAAACTTCTCCGAGACCTGGGTGTACTGCAACTTGCGCAGGTGTTTGATCAGGTTCAGCGTGTGCGCATCGACCGTATAGATGTGGAACAGGTCGTGCTGCATTTGCCCGACGATAAAACCGAACTCCGGCAAATAACGGCCGAGGATGCCGTAGCGGTTCATCCGCCGCAGATTGCGATGGATGCCGATCTTGCACTTGAACAGTTCGATGAACAGGCTGGTGTTACGGATATCATTGCGGAAGTTGTCGTCGATCAGGTGACGATGCTCGCGCAGCAAGCGGATGGTGTCGGCGCGCACGCCTTTGATTTCCGGTTGCTGCGCCATCAGCACGAAAATTTCCAGCATGGCGAACGGTGTGCGGCGGAACACGTTGTCGTTACGTGCCTCGATGTAGCCGTCATGCAACTGGAAGCGCGAGTTGATCGGTTGCGGCGGCGCTTCGTCTTCCGGCGCGAGGATGACTTCTTCGAAGTGCTGGATGATCAGGTCGCTGAGCTGGGCAATGCTCATCACCACGCGGAAATACTGTTGCATGAAGTTTTCGACGGCCTGCTTGGCGTCGTCACCTTCAAATCCCAGCAGGCCGGCGATGGTGCGTTGATGATCGAACAGCAAGCGGTCTTCTGAGCGACCGGCGAGCATGTGCAGGGCGTAGCGCACTTTCCAGAGAAATTCCTGAGAGGAGGCGAGCAGGGCGTTTTCGCTCTCGACCAGGAAGCCTTCGCCGGCGAGGGCGCGCAGGTTCAGGGTGCCGTACTGACGCCGGGCCACCCACAGAATCGTCTGGATATCCCGCAGGCCCCCGGGCGAACCTTTGACGTTGGGTTCCAGGTTGTATTCGGTGTCGTTGTACTTGTGGTGGCGGGCCTTTTGCTCGGCACGTTTGGCCAGGAAAAACTCCTTGGCTGGCCACATGTGGGCGGTGCTGGTGACGTCAAGCATGCGCTGGCGCAGACGCTCGGGACCGCAGATGGTGCGGCTTTCCATCAGGTTGGTGACAACAGTGAGATCAGCGCGGGCTTCTTCGGCGCATTCATCGACCGAGCGCACGCTCTGGCCGACTTCCAGGCCGATGTCCCACAACAGCGTCAGAAAACGCTCGATGGAATCGCGGAAAACTTCGTGATCGGCGCTGTCCAGCAGGATCAGCAAGTCGATGTCGGAATAGGGGTGCAGCTCGCCACGGCCATAGCCGCCGACCGCGACCAGCGCGATATCGGCGTCTTCGCTCCAGTTGAACTGCTCCCAAGCCTTTTGCAGGATGTTGTCGACGAACCAGGCGCGGTCTTCGATCAGGCGGCGGATGTCACGGCCACTGCGAAAACGCGCATCAAGGACGTCGCGAGCCTGGCGGATCGCCTTCTTGAACGCCGCGATAGGGCTCGCTTTCAGGGCCAGTTCAGCCTGGAACTGGCCGCGGTCGAAGAGTTCGGGATCCACCTGCGGCATCGATTGGCTTTCCTTCTATACAAGGCTGGGAGCGTTATGTGAATCAGGCCGAGATGCGTGGGATGGTGTCATCGGCGCGCAGGGTGAAGATCTCGTAGCCGGTGTCGGTGACCAGCAAAGTATGTTCCCACTGGGCCGAGAGCTTGCGGTCCTTGGTGATTGCGGTCCAGCCATCGCCCAATACCTTGGTGTCGGCCTTGCCCTGGTTGATCATCGGTTCGATGGTAAAGGTCATGCCGGCCTTCAGTTCCATGCCGGTGCAGGCGCGGCCGTAGTGCAGGATCTGCGGTTCTTCGTGGAAGACCTTGCCGATGCCGTGACCACAGAACTCGCGAACCACCGAGAAACCGTTCTTCTCGGCGTGCTTCTGGATCACTTCGCCGATGTCGCCGAGGCGGCAGCCGGGTTTGACGATCTCGATCGCCTTGTACATGCATTCCTGAGTGATCTGCGACAGGCGCTCGGCCCAGACCGGCACTTCGCCGACATGGAACATGCGGCTGGTGTCGCCGTGGTAGCCGTCTTTGATGACGGTGACGTCGATGTTCAGGGTGTCGCCGTTTTTCAGCGGCTTGTCATTCGGGATGCCATGGCAGACCACGTGGTTGATCGAGGTGCAGATCGACTTCGGGTAGCCCTTGTAGTTGAGCGGGGCAGGGATGGCTTGCTGCACATTGACGATGTAATCGTGGCAGATCTGGTTCAGCTCATCGGTGGTGACGCCCGGTTTGACATGTTCGGCAATCATTTCCAGCACATCGGCGGCCAGTTTGCCGGCGACGCGCATGCCAGCGATGTCCTCGGGGGTTTTGAGGTTGACGGTCATACAGGCTCTCTCTGCGCTCGGCGGCGCTTGCTGATACAAATAGGGTGGCAGGTGTTCGATCGGCGACCCTGAAAAACGCGATTCTAACAGACGCACGGCGCAATTCAGCGCCCGCGTGCATCGCTTCTCTCTATACAATGGTGCGTTCGGGGCCGATTCCAAGGGGACTGCGCCCATGTCCTTGGTGCGAATACAGATTCCGGGTTCCGTTTCTGCGCACCCTGTGGTATAAAATGCGCCGCTTTCCGGGGATACCCCGAAAAGCTTAAATCCACACACGTGTCGACACGATGACCTGGGTGCTTTTGGCTTTATGCCACTGGTTGGTCATTGGGATACGTGGAGGCCAAACCCGACTTATTAAGGAACTATCATGTCCCAAGTCAATATGCGCGATATGCTGAAGGCCGGTGTGCACTTCGGTCACCAAACCCGTTACTGGAATCCGAAAATGGGTAAGTACATTTTCGGCGCGCGTAACAAGATTCACATCATCAACCTTGAAAAAACCCTGCCAATGTTCAACGAAGCTCTGACTTTCGTAGAGCGTCTGGCCCAGGGCAAAAACAAGATTCTGTTCGTCGGCACCAAGCGTTCCGCTGGCAAGATCGTTGCTGAAGAAGCAGCACGTTGCGGTTCGCCGTACGTCGATCACCGCTGGTTGGGCGGCATGCTGACCAACTTCAAAACCATTCGTGCTTCCATCAAGCGTCTGCGTGACCTTGAAGTTCAAGCCGAAGACGGTACTTTCGCCAAGCTGACCAAGAAAGAAGCGCTGATGCGCTCCCGTGATCTTGAGAAGCTGGATCGTTCGCTGGGCGGCATCAAGGACATGGGCGGTCTGCCAGACGCACTGTTCGTGATCGACGTTGACCACGAGCGCATCGCGATCACCGAAGCCAACAAGCTGGGCATCCCGGTAATCGGCGTTGTCGACACCAACAGCAGCCCGGAAGGCGTTGACTACATCATCCCAGGCAACGATGACGCCATTCGCGCTATCCAGCTGTACATGGGTTCGATGGCTGACGCAGTGATCCGTGGTCGCAACAATGTTGCTGGCGGCACTGTAGAATTCGCAGCTGAAGAAACTCAGGCTGCAGCTGAGTAATTAACGCCCTGGCGTTGACTCAGTAAGCAAAAAGGGGGCTTGGCCCCCTTTTTGCCACCTCGAAAACCATTTGTCGGCGCCCACGGCACTGTTTGTAATGTGCGGCAGCTAACAAGGGTGGTTCGGGAAGAATTGAACGCCCGTTCGATCGGGTGGAATGGTTGAAAACCTATCCAAGAGGAATTTGAAAATGGCAGCAATTACTGCAGCGTTGGTTAAAGAACTGCGCGAGCGTACCGGCGAAGGCATGATGGACTGCAAGAAAGCCCTGGAAAAGGCTGACGGCGACATCGAAAAAGCCATTGATGACATGCGTGCTTCGGGGGCGATCAAGGCTGCGAAGAAGGCTGGCAACGTTGCCGCCGAAGGCGCAATCGCAATCAAGGACGACGGTAAAGCTGCCGTTATCCTGGAAGTGAACTCGCAGACCGACTTCCTGGCTCTGCAAGACGACTTCAAGAACTTCGTTGCTGCCAGCGTTGAAAAAGCTTTCGCTGACAAGCTGACCGACGCTGCTCCGCTGATCGCTTCGCAAGAAGCTGCTCGTGAAGCGCTGGTTGCCAAAGTAGGCGAAAACGTCAACATCCGTCGTCTGGCCCGTATCGAAGCTGACGTTGTAGGTTCGTACCTGCACGGCAACAAGATCGGTGTTGTTGTGGCTCTGAAAGGCGGTGACGTCGAGCTGGCCAAAGACATCGCGATGCACGTTGCTGCAAGCAACCCTGAGTTCCTGCTGCCTTCGCAAGTTTCGGCTGAAGCGATCGAGCGTGAAAAAGCTGTGTTCCTGCAGCTGAACGAAGAGAAGATCAAAGGCAAGCCAGAAAACATTGTTGAGAACATGGTCAAAGGCCGTATCAGCAAGTTCCTGGCAGAAGCAAGCCTGGTTGAGCAAGCGTTCGTCAAGAACCCTGAAATCAAGGTTGGCGAGCTGGCCAAGAAAGGCGGCGCAGAAATCGTTTCCTTCACCTACTACAAAGTGGGCGACGGCATCGAGAAGCCAGTAGACAACTTCGCTGAAGAAGTTGCTGCCCAGCTGGCTGCCGCCAAGCAGTAAGACGGTTTTTCAACTGTCGCCGAAAGAGGCTGCCCGCTAACGCGCGCAGCCTCTTTTCAGATGGGGTTGCCAATTTTTTATTGGTTTCCACTTGGAACTGACTTACAAAGCCATGTTCCGATGGCGCTGAAGCAGCGCCAAGCTAGAGTGAACGCCAGCTGTAAACAGCTCGCAAAGAATTTTAAATACGCCGCAGGAGAGATTCGCAATGGCTCAGCAGGGCAGTGGTTATCAGGCTCGCTATAAACGCATTCTACTCAAGCTTAGCGGCGAGGCCCTGATGGGCTCGGAAGAGTTCGGGATCGATCCAAAAGTGCTGGATCGGATGGCGCTGGAAGTCGGCCAGCTGGTCGGCATCGGCGTACAGGTCGGTCTGGTGATCGGCGGTGGCAACCTGTTCCGCGGCGAAGCTTTGAGCAAAGCCGGTATGGATCGGGTCACAGGCGACCACATGGGCATGCTGGCCACTGTGATGAACGCCCTGGCCATGCGCGATGCGCTGGAACGTGCCAATATCTCGGCCATCGTGATGTCGGCCATTTCCATGGTGGGTGTGACCGATCACTACGATCGCCGCAAAGCCATGCGTCACCTGAACTCCAAAGACGTCGTGATCTTCGCTGCCGGTACCGGCAACCCGTTCTTCACCACGGATTCGGCAGCCTGCCTGCGCGCAATCGAAATCGATGCCGACGTCGTGCTGAAAGCGACCAAGGTCGATGGCGTCTACACCGCTGACCCGTTCAAAGACCCGCATGCCGAGAAGTTCGATCATCTGACTTATGATGAAGTACTGGATCGCAAGCTGGGCGTGATGGATCTGACCGCTATTTGCCTGTGCCGCGACCACAAGATGCCGCTGCGCGTATTCAACATGAACAAGCCCGGTGCCCTGCTGAACATCGTCCATGGCGGCGCTGAAGGCACCCTGATCGAGGAAGGTCAACAATGATCAACGAAATCAAGAAAGACGCTCAAGAGCGCATGCAGAAATCCCTGGACTCTCTGGCCCACGCATTTGGTCAGATTCGTACCGGCAAGGCTCACCCAAGCATTCTGGGCAGCGTGATGGTGCCGTACTACGGCGCAGACACCTCCATCACCCAAGTGGCGAACATCACCGTTAAAGACTCGCGCACCCTGCAGGTCGTTGCGTTCGAGCGCAACATGCTCGCCGCAGTCGACAAAGCAATCCAGAGCGCTGGTCTGAACCTCAACCCGACCAACCTGGGCGAGTTGCTGCTGATCTCCATGCCTGCCCTGACTGAAGAAACCCGCAAGGGCTTCACCAAGCAGGCGCGCAGTGCTGCTGAAGACGCTCGTGTTGCCGTGCGCAACATCCGTCGTGACGCCTTGGGCGAGCTGAAGAAACTGGTCAAGGACAAAGAAATCAGCGAAGACGAAGAGCGTCGTGCCGCTGCCGATATTCAGAAGCTCACCGACAAGGCCGAGGCTGATATCGACACGGCTACCAAGCAAAAAGAAGCGGATCTGATGGCCGTATAAGGTTCGAGCTTTTAATGGACAAGACCAAGCAGACTGCGCCGTCCGCGGTGCCGCGCCATGTCGCGATCATCATGGATGGCAACAATCGCTGGGCGAAAAAACGCTTTATGCCAGGTGTCGCCGGGCATAAGGCGGGCGTGGATGCTGTGCGTGCGGTGATTGAGGTGTGCGCTGAGGCCAAGGTCGAAGTGCTCACCCTGTTCGCGTTTTCCAGTGAGAACTGGCAGCGCCCGGCCGATGAAGTCAGTGCCTTGATGGACCTGTTCTTCAAGGCGCTGCGGCGCGAAGCCAAGCGCCTCAACGACAACAACATCAGCCTGCGCATCATTGGCGATCGCTCACGCTTTCATCCGGAGCTTCAGGCAGCAATGCGTGAAGCTGAAGCGATGACGGCGGGTGCCAATCGTTTCATCCTGCAGATCGCCGCCAATTATGGTGGTCAGTGGGATATTGCACAGGCGGCCCAGCGTCTGGCGCGTGAAGTCCAGGCCGGGCACCTGCGCCCGGAAGACATCACTCCGGATCTGTTGCAAACCTGTCTGGCAACCGGTGATCTGCCGTTGCCGGATCTGTGCATCCGCACGGGTGGCGAGCACCGCATCAGCAACTTTCTGCTGTGGCAGCTGGCTTACGCCGAGCTGTACTTCTCCGACCTGTTCTGGCCGGACTTCAAACACGATGCCATGCGCAATGCGCTGGCCGATTTCGCTTCGCGCCAGCGTCGTTTCGGTAAAACGAGCGAACAGGTTGAAGCTGGAGCCCGGGTTTAATGCTTAAACAACGAATCATCACTGCGCTGATCCTGCTGCCGATCGCCTTGTGCGGGTTTTTCCTGCTCGAAGGTTCCGGTTTTGCCTTGTTTATCGGTCTGGTTGTGACTTTGGGTGCCTGGGAATGGGCGCGTCTGGCTGGTTTCACCGGGCAAGCGTTCCGCGTGGGTTTTGCCGCCGTGGTCGCGTTCATGTTGTTCATCATGTACATCCTGCCCGGGCTTGCCCCTTGGGTGCTGGGTGCGTCTGTGTTGTGGTGGGCGGCGGCGACCTGGCTGGTGCTGACCTATCCGCGCTCCAGCGTGCATTGGTCCAGTGCGGCAACCAAACTGGTCATCGGCCTGCTGATTCTGCTGCCGGCCTGGCAAGGTCTGGTGCAGATCAAGCAGTACCCGCTGGGTAACTGGCTGATCATGGCCGTTATGGTGCTGGTCTGGGGTGCTGATATCGGTGCTTACTTCTCTGGTCGCAAGTTCGGCAAGCGCAAGCTGGCCCCGCAAGTCAGTCCGGGCAAGAGCTGGGAAGGCGTCTACGGTGGTCTGGCGCTGAGTCTGGTGATTACCGCCATTGTCGCTTTTGTGCGTGACTGGACCGTCGCCGAACTGCTTAAAGGCTTGATCGGCGCTGCGCTGATCGTCTTCATCTCCGTTGTCGGCGACCTGACCGAAAGCATGTTCAAGCGTCAGTCCGGCATCAAGGACAGCAGTAATCTGCTGCCCGGCCATGGCGGCGTGCTTGATCGCATCGACAGTCTTACCGCGGCAATTCCGGTGTTTGCCGTGCTGTTGTGGATGGCTGCACCGTGAGTCGCCCTCAGCAGATTACCGTTCTGGGCGCGACGGGCTCGATCGGTCTGAGCACGCTTGATGTCATTGCTCGTCATCCTGAGCGTTATCAGGTTTTTGCGTTGAGTGGTTTCACGCGTCTGAGTGAGCTGTTCACCTTGTGCGTGCGTCACGTGCCGCAATTTGCCGTGGTGCCAGAGGCGGTCGCTGCGCGCGGTTTGCAGGACGATTTGCGCGCCGCCGGTTTGCCGACCCGCGTACTGGTGGGGGAGGAGGGCCTGTGTCAGGTCGCTGCTGCTCCGGAAGTCGATGCGGTGATGGCGGCGATCGTTGGTGCGGCAGGCCTGCGTCCGACCCTGGCGGCCGTCGAGGCCGGCAAGAAGATTCTCCTGGCCAATAAAGAAGCGCTGGTGATGTCTGGCGCCTTGTTCATGCAGGCGGTGCGCAAGAGCGGTTCGGTGTTGCTGCCGATCGACAGCGAGCACAACGCAATTTTCCAATGCATGCCACAGGATTTTGCCCGTGGGCTGAGTTCGGTCGGTGTTCGTCGGATTTTACTCACAGCCTCTGGCGGACCGTTCCGACAGACGCCGATGAGTGAAATGGCGCATGTTTCACCTGAGCAGGCGTGTGCACACCCGAACTGGTCCATGGGGCGCAAGATTTCGGTCGATTCGGCCAGCATGATGAATAAAGGTCTCGAACTGATCGAGGCCTGTTGGTTGTTTGATGCCAAACCCTCGCAAGTCGAGGTAGTGATCCACCCGCAGAGCGTGATTCACTCGTTGGTTGATTATGTCGACGGCTCGGTGCTGGCGCAGTTGGGCAATCCCGATATGCGTACGCCGATCGCCAACGCCCTGGCCTGGCCGGAGCGCATTGACTCCGGTGTGGCACCGCTGGATCTGTTCGCCATCGCGCGGCTGGACTTCGAAGCGCCGGATGAAGGGCGCTTCCCGTGCCTGCGTCTGGCACGTCAAGCTGCCGAGGCTGGCGACAGTGCGCCGGCGATGCTCAATGCGGCCAACGAAGTGGCGGTGGCAGCGTTTCTCGACGGACGGGTCCGTTACCTGGAAATCGCGAGTATCATCGAGGAGGTCTTGGATCTCGAGCCGGTGGTTGCGCTGGCAGATCTCGAAGCCGTGTTTACGGCAGATGCCAAGGCGCGAGTGCTGGCCGGGCAGTGGTTGAAGCGTCACGATCGATAGAATTTGCAACACAATGGCTACACGCGGCACTGAACAGGTTTGCGGAGAAAGTAGATGAGCGCGCTCTATATGATTGCCGGCACCCTGATCGCCTTGGGTGTGCTGGTCACCTTTCACGAATTCGGCCACTTCTGGGTCGCGCGTCGCTGTGGCGTCAAGGTTCTACGTTTTTCCGTAGGCTTCGGCATGCCGCTGCTGCGCTGGCATGACAAGCAGGGCACGGAGTTTGTGGTCGCGGCGATACCGCTGGGCGGTTACGTCAAGATGCTCGATGAGCGCGAAGGTGAAGTGCCGGTCGATCAGCTTGATCAGTCCTTCAACCGCAAATCCGTACGTCAGCGTATCGCCATTGTTGCGGCCGGCCCCATTGCCAACTTTCTGTTGGCGTTGGTGTTCTTCTGGGTATTGGCCATGCTTGGCAGCGAGCAGGTGCGTCCGGTCATCGGTGCGGTTGAGTCCGGCAGCATCGCCGCCAGTGCCGGTTTGAGCGCCGGTGAGGAAATCGTCGCGATCGATGGTGAGCCGACTTCCGGTTGGGCGGCTGTCAATTTGCAATTGGTACGACGCCTTGGTGAAAGCGGTTCTCTGCAATTGCTGGTGCGTGAGCAGGGTTCGACTGCGGATACGCCGCGTGAGCTGAAGCTGGATAACTGGCTCAAGGGTGCTGATGAGCCGGACCCGATTCGCTCTCTGGGTATTCGCCCATGGCGTCCGGCCTTGCCGCCGGTGCTTGCTGAGCTTGATCCGAAAGGCCCGGCCCAGGCCGCCGGTCTGAAAACCGGTGATCGACTGTTGGCCCTTGATGGTCAGGCGCTGAATGACTGGCAGCAAGTGGTCGATACCGTTCGTACGCGTCCTGATACCAAAATCATGCTGCGCATCGAGCGTGACAGTGCTCAAATCGATGTCCCTGTGACCTTGGCTGCGCGTGGTGAAAGCAAATCGCCAAGCGGATATCTGGGCGCAGGCGTGAAAGCTGTCGACTGGCCACCGGAAATGATCCGTGAGGTCAGTTATGGGCCGTTGGCCGCGATTGGCGAGGGTGCCCGACGCACTTGGACCATGAGCATTCTGACGCTGGATTCACTCAAGAAAATGCTGTTCGGCGAGCTCTCGGTAAAAAACTTGAGTGGACCGATAACCATTGCTAAAGTGGCGGGCGCTTCTGCCCAGTCGGGCGTCGCTGATTTCCTGAATTTCCTTGCTTATCTGAGTATTAGCCTGGGCGTTCTGAATTTGCTGCCCATTCCTGTACTGGATGGGGGGCATTTGTTGTTTTATCTGATCGAGTGGGCGCGTGGTCGTCCCTTGTCGGATCGGGTGCAAGGTTGGGGGATACAGATCGGTATCAGTTTGGTGGTCGGGGTGATGTTGCTTGCTCTGGTCAACGATCTGGGTCGACTGTAACGCTTCGCTGAATTGCGAATCTGCCGCATTTTGCGGCAGTTTGTTTATTGCCAGTTGGAATAAGAAAGGACTTCATGAAACGTCTGCTGCTAACTGCGGTTCTCACCGTATTGATGATCGCCGAAGTTCACGCCGAGTCCTTCACTATCTCTGATATTCGCGTCAATGGCCTCCAGCGGGTCTCCGCGGGTAGCGTCTTTGGTGCCTTGCCGTTGAACGTCGGTGAGCAGGCGGATGATCGTCGCCTGGTGGAATCCACTCGTGCGTTGTTCAAAACCGGTTTCTTTCAAGATATCCAGCTGGGCCGCGAAGGCAACGTTCTGGTCATCACGGTCGTCGAGCGTCCGTCGGTCGCCAGTATCGAAATCGAAGGCAACAAGGCGATCTCGACTGAAGACCTGATGAAAGGTCTCAAGCAATCCGGTCTGGCCGAAGGCGAGATCTTCCAGCGCGCCACGCTTGAGGGCGTGCGTAACGAACTGCAGCGTCAGTACGTCGCGCAAGGTCGCTACTCGGCTACGGTCGATACCGAAGTGGTATCGCAACCGCGTAACCGCGTCGGCCTGAAAGTGAAGATCAACGAAGGTACCGTTGCGGCGATTCAGCACATCAACGTGGTGGGCAACACGGTTTTCCCTGAGGAAGACCTGACCGACCTGTTCGAACTGAAGACCACCAACTGGCTGTCGTTCTTCAAGAACGATGACAAGTACGCCCGTGAAAAACTGTCCGGTGACCTGGAGCGTCTGCGTTCCTACTACCTGGATCGTGGCTATATCAACATGGATATCGCTTCGACTCAGGTGTCGATCACCCCGGACAAAAAACACGTCTACATCACTGTCAACGTCACCGAAGGCGAGAAGTACACCGTTCGTGACGTCAAACTCAGTGGTGATCTGAAAGTCCCTGAAGATCAGGTCAAGTCCCTGCTGCTGGTGCAGAAGGGTCAGGTGTTCTCGCGCAAACTGATGACCACCACCTCCGAGCTGATCACCCGTCGTCTGGGTAACGAGGGTTACACCTTCGCCAACGTCAACGGCGTACCTCAGCCGCACGATGAAGATCACACCGTCGATATCCTGTTCGCTGTCGATCCGGGCAAGCGCGCCTACGTCAACCGCATCAACTTCCGTGGCAACACCAAGTCCGAAGACGAAGTGCTGCGCCGTGAAATGCGTCAGATGGAAGGCGGCTGGGCTTCGACTTACCTGATCGACCAATCCAAGACCCGTCTTGAGCGTCTGGGCTTCTTTAAAGAGGTCAACGTTGAAACTCCGGCTGTTCCGGGTGTCGACGACCAGGTTGACGTGAACTACGCCGTTGAAGAACAGGCTTCCGGTTCGATTACCGCCAGTGTCGGTTTCGCCCAGAGTGCCGGTCTGATCCTTGGTGGTTCGATCACCCAGAACAACTTCCTCGGTACCGGTAACCGCGTCAGCATCGGCCTGACCCGCAGCGAATACCAGAGCCGCTACAACTTCGGTTACGTTGACCCGTACTGGACCGCCGATGGCGTGAGCCTGGGTTACAACGCGTTCTATCGCACCACTGACTACAAAGACCTCGACGTCGACGTAGCGAGCTATGCGGTAGACAGCCTGGGTGCCGGCGTGAACGTTGGCTACCCGATCAGCGAGACTTCGCGTCTGACCTTTGGCCTGTCGGTTCAACAGGACGAGATCAAGACCGGTACCTATACCGTTGACGAGATTTTCGACTTCGTTAACAAGGAAGGCGACAAGTACCTGAACTTCAAGGCTTCGGCCGGCTGGTCCGAGTCGACTCTGAACAAAGGCGTACTGCCGACCCGTGGTCGTTCCCAGAGTCTGACCCTGGAAACCACAGTGCCGGGCAGCGACCTGTCGTTCTACAAACTTGATTACCGCGGTCAACTGTTCCAGCCAATCAGCGAGAACTACACCCTGCGTCTGCACACCGAGCTGGGTTATGGCGACGGATACGGCGGAACCGATGGCTTGCCATTCTATGAAAACTACTATGCTGGTGGTTTCAACTCGGTTCGTGGCTTCAAGGACAGCACTCTCGGCCCACGCAGTACGCCGAGCCGTGGTACCAACCCGGGCACGCTGGCTGACCCGGACCAGGATCCGCTGCCGTTCGGTGGTAACGTCCTGATCCAGGGTGGTGTCGAGGTTCTGTTCCCGCTGCCGTTCGTGAAAGATCAGCGTTCCCTGCGCACTTCTGTTTTCTGGGATGTGGGTAACGTATTTGACTCGCAGTGCAAGGACACTACCAATGCGAACGGCTCGACGTCGAACACCAAGTGCAACGACATCAGCCTGAGCAACATGGCCAGTTCCGTGGGTGTGGGTGTGACCTGGGTCACCGCACTGGGTCCTCTGAGCTTCGCGTTGGCCATGCCGATCAAGAAGCCGGATGAGGCTGAAACTCAAGTGTTCCAATTCTCCCTCGGCCAGACGTTCTAAGCGTCTGACCCAAGATAACGACAATGGATTTTGTAGGAGTGCATCGTGCGTAAGTTGACTCAATTGGTTCTCCTGGCCTCCTTGATGGTGGCAGGCCCGGCATTTGCCGACATGAAAATTGCCGTTCTGAACTATCAGATGGCCCTGCTGGAATCCGACGCGGCGAAGAAATATGCCGTGGATGCCGAGAAGAAGTTCGGTCCGCAACTGACCAAACTGAAGACGCTGGAAAGCAGCGCCAAAGGCATTCAGGACCGTCTGATGGCCGGTGGCGACAAAATGCAGCAAGGTGAGCGTGAGCGTCTGGAGCTGGAATTCAAGCAAAAGGCTCGCGACTTCCAGTTCCAGTCCAAGGAGCTGAACGAAGCGAAAGCCGTTGCCGACCGCGAAATGCTCAAGCAACTGAAGCCGAAACTGGATAGCGCAGTGGAAGAAGTCATCAAGAAAGGTGGTTTTGACCTGGTGTTCGAGCGTGGCGCAGTGATCGATGTCAAACCTCAGTACGACATCACGCGCCAGGTTATCGAGCGCATGAATCAGCTGAAGTAACCCATGACCGTGACTATCAAACTCGGCCAGTTGGCCGAGTTCCTCGGCGCCACCCTGCGTGGCGACCCTGAGACGAAAATTACTGGGCTAGCCACTTTGCAAGAGGCTGGCCCAGCTCAGTTGAGCTTTCTGGCAAACCCTCAATATCGCAAATACCTGGCGGGCTCGCAGGCAGCTGCATTGCTGCTCAAAGAAGCTGATGCCGAAGGATTTGCCGGTAATGCGTTGGTCGTGCCTGATCCTTACCTGGCTTATGCGCGTATCTCTCATTTGTTCGATCCCAAGCCAAAAGCTGCGGCTGGTATTCACCCATCTGCAGTGATTGCGGCGGACGCGGTGGTTGATCCAACCGCCAGCATCGGCCCTTTTGTAGTGATCGAGGCCGGCGCACGCGTTGGTGCGCAAGTGACACTGGGTGCGCATTGTGTCGTCGGTGCCCGCAGCGAAATCGGCGAAGGCGGCTGGCTAGCGCCCCGCGTGACGCTGTATCACGACGTGCGCATCGGCAAGCGTGTGGTGATCCAGTCCGGTGCCGTGCTCGGCGGTGAAGGTTTTGGTTTTGCCAACGAAAAAGGTATCTGGCAGAAGATCGCGCAGATCGGTGGCGTGACCATCGGCGACGATGTCGAGATTGGCGTGAATACCGCCATCGACCGCGGCGCTCTGGCTGATACCGTGATCGGCAACGGCGTGAAGCTCGACAATCAGATCCAGATCGCCCACAACGTTCAGGTCGGTGATCACACTGCCATGGCCGCATGTGTCGGGATCTCCGGCAGCACCAAGATTGGCAAGCATTGCATGCTCGCCGGTGGTGTCGGTCTGGTCGGCCACATTGATATTTGCGACAACGTTTTCCTGACCGGGATGACCATGGTGACCCACTCGATTACCGAGCCGGGTGCCTATTCTTCCGGCACAGCCATGCAACCGGCGGCCGAATGGCGCAAAAGCGCGGCCCGCATCCGTCAGCTCGATGACATCGCGCGACGTTTGAAACAGCTGGAAAAGCGCGTAGGGGAAGTGACCCCTGACGGCAATGCTTCATCAGATGGCTGATACCATTTCCATATCAAGTGTGCACAGCCGCTAGACTGCCTCCTTGATTTGCTAGAGGAGTGCGCGTCAGTCGCGCTCCCAATCTTTACATAGGCTTCCCCCCGAAATGATGGACATCAACGAGATTCGCGAATACCTGCCTCACCGTTACCCGTTCCTGCTGGTGGACCGGGTGGTGGAACTGGACACTGAAGGCAAGCGCATTCGCGCCTACAAGAATGTCAGCATCAATGAACCGTTCTTCAATGGTCACTTCCCTGCGCATCCAATCATGCCTGGCGTGCTGATCATCGAAGCGATGGCTCAGGCTGCCGGGATCCTCGGTTTCAAAATGCTTGATGTGAAGCCTGCCGACGGCACGCTTTACTACTTCGTCGGTTCCGACAAGCTGCGCTTCCGCCAGCCTGTGCTGCCGGGCGATCAGTTGATCCTCGAAGCCAAGTTCATCAGTTGCAAGCGCCAGATCTGGAAATTCGAATGCCAGGCTTCGGTCGACGGCAAACCAGTCTGCTCCGCTGAAATCATCTGCGCGGAACGCAAGCTATGAGTTTGATTGACCCTCGCGCAATCATCGATCCGTCGGCCGTTCTGGCTGATGGCGTCGAGGTCGGCCCGTGGTCGATCATCGGCGCAGGTGTGGAAATCGGCGAGGGTACCGTGATCGGGCCGCATGTGATCCTCAAAGGCCCGACCCGCATCGGCAAGCACAATCGCATCTACCAGTTTTCCTCGGTAGGCGAAGACACGCCTGATCTGAAGTACAAGGGTGAAGAAACCCGTCTGGTGATCGGTGACCACAACGTCATCCGCGAAGGCGTGACGATTCATCGTGGCACCGTGCAGGACCGTTCGGAAACCACGCTGGGCGATCACAACCTGATCATGGCCTATGCGCACATCGGTCACGACAGCGTCATCGGCAACCACTGCATTCTGGTCAACAACACCGCGTTGGCCGGCCATGTGCACGTGGATGACTGGGCGATCCTCTCCGGGTTTACTCTGGTTCATCAGTATTGCCACATTGGCGCTCACAGCTTTTCCGGCATGGGCACCGCCATCGGCAAGGACGTTCCGGCGTTCGTCACCGTGTTCGGCAACCCGGCCGAAGCACGCAGCATGAACTTCGAAGGCATGCGCCGTCGCGGTTTCAGTGAAGACGCGATCCACACCCTGCGTCGCGCTTACAAAACCGTCTATCGCCAAGGCCTCACGGTCGAACAGGCGTTGGCCGAACTGGCCGAGCCTGCTGCGCAGTTCCCGGAAGTTGCGATATTCCGTGACTCCATTCAGTCGTCGACTCGCGGCATCACTCGCTGATCATGGCCAATTTGCGTATTGCGCTGGTGGCGGGTGAAGCTTCCGGTGACATTCTCGGCGCCGGTCTCATGCGCGCGCTCAAGGCTCAGCATCCGGCGGTCGAGTTCATCGGCGTCGGCGGCCCGTTGATGCAGGCCGAAGGCCTGACGTCCTACTTTCCCATGGAACGCTTGTCGGTCATGGGCCTGGTGGAAGTCCTCGGCCGGCTGCGCGAATTGCTCAAGCGCCGCAAAGACCTGATCGCCACGCTGATCGCCGAGAAGCCGGACGTATTCATCGGTATCGACGCGCCGGACTTCAACCTCAATATCGAACTCAAGCTGCGTCAGGCCGGGATCAAAACCGTGCATTACGTCAGCCCTTCGGTGTGGGCATGGCGGCAGAAGCGTGTACTGAAGATCCGCGAAGGCTGCGATCTGATGCTGACGCTGCTGCCGTTCGAAGCAAAATTTTACGAAGAGAAGGGCGTGCCAGTGCGGTTCGTCGGTCACACCCTGGCCGATACCATTCCATTGGAAGCTGATCGTGCTGCGGCACGTGCCGAGCTGGGCTTGCCCGACGGCCCACTGGTGGCATTGATGCCCGGCAGCCGGGGCGGCGAAGTCTCTCGTCTGGGTGCACTGTTCCTCGACACCGCCGAACGCCTGCGCGCCATGCGCCCGGGTTTGCGCTTTGTCATTCCTTGCGCCAATCCGGAACGCCGCGCGCAACTTGAAGAGCTACTCGCCGGACGTGATCTGCCGGTGACCTTGCTCGATGGCAAATCCCATCTGGCTCTGGCCGCGTGCAACGCCGTGTTGATCGCCTCCGGTACTGCCACCCTTGAAGCGCTGTTGTACAAACGACCGATGGTGGTGGCGTACCGTTTGGCGCCGCTGACGTTCTGGATTCTCAAGCGCATGGTCAAGAGCCCGTACGTGTCCCTGCCGAACCTGCTGGCCCAGCGTCTGCTGGTCCCGGAATTGTTGCAGGATGATGCCACGGTCGAAGCACTGGCGCAGACGCTGTCGCCGCTGATCGAAGGTGGCGAAGAACAAACACGCGGTTTCGACGAGATCCATCGCACGCTGCGGCTGGATGCCTCCAATCAGGCGGCGGACGCCGTCCTCAACCTGATCGGTCAGACACGATGAGCAAGACAAGCATGCAGATGGGCCTGGATTTCACTCTGGTCGCCGAAGTTGAAGAACTGGTGGCCGGTGTCGATGAAGTCGGTCGCGGCCCGTTGTGCGGGGCGGTGGTGACGGCGGCGGTGATTCTCGATCCGAACCGGCCGATCCTCGGTCTCAACGACTCGAAGAAACTCACCGAAGCCAAACGCGAAAAGCTCTACGACGAAATCATCGAGAAGTCCCTGAGCTGGTGCATCGCCCGCGCCGAAGTCGAAGAAATCGACGAGCTGAACATCCTCCACGCAACCATGCTGGCCATGCAGCGCGCGGTGGCCGGCCTGCACATTCAGCCGAAACTGGCGATGATCGACGGCAACCGCTGCCCGCAACTGCCGATGCGCGCCGAAGCGGTGGTGCAGGGCGACGGCAAGGTGCCGGCTATCGCTGCGGCGTCGATTCTGGCCAAGGTCAGTCGCGACCGTGAAATGGCTGCCTTCGAATTGATCTACCCGGGTTATGGCATCGGTGGCCATAAAGGCTACCCGACGCCCGTTCATCTGGAAGCGTTGGCGCGTCTTGGTCCGACGCCGATTCACCGGCGCTCGTTCGCCCCGGTGCGTCAGGCTTATGAAGCGCTGGAAGGTCTGACGCAGGTTTAGTCGCAAGGCTGATGTTTTGTTCGAGGCCCGGTACAATCCGGGCCTTGTTGTCTCTATGTAACTGGACAGGATCACTATGCCGGCTTCATTCGTTCATCTACGCCTGCACACTGAATACTCCCTGGTCGACGGGCTGGTGCGGATCAAGCCGCTGGTCAAGGCGCTGACGGCCATGAACATGCCGGCGGTCGCGGTCACCGACCAGAACAACATGTGTTCTCTGGTCAAATTCTATAAAAACACCATGGGCGCGGGCATCAAGCCGATCTGCGGCGCCGACCTGTGGCTGTCGAACAAGGACCCGGACGCACCGCTGAGCCGGCTCAGCCTGTTGGTGATGAACGCCAAAGGCTATCGCAACCTCACCGAGCTGATCTCGCGCGGTTTCATCGAAGGCCAGCGCAACGGCATGATCATTGTCGAGCGCGAGTGGGTGGCCGAGGCCAACGAAGGTCTGATCATGCTGTCCGCCGCCAAAGAAGGCGAGATCGGCATGGCCATGATCGGTGGTAACCCGGCCGAAGCCGAAGCCTTGGCGCGTGAATGGATGGCGGTGTTCCCGGATCGTTTCTATCTGGAAATCCAGCGCACCAATCGTCCCAACGATGAAGAACAACTGCACGGTGCCGTCGCACTTGCCGACAAACTGGGCGCGCCGCTGGTGGCGACCAACGATGTGCGCTTCATCAAGCAGGAAGACTTCGCCGCCCACGAAACCCGCGTGTGCATCGGTGAGGGCCGCGCCCTCGACGATCCGCGGCGCTCGAAGAATTACAGCGATCAGCAATACCTGAAAAGCGCCGAGGAAATGCTCGAGCTGTTCAGCGATATTCCCGATGCGATTGAAAACACCGTCGAGATCGCCAAGCGCTGCAACATCGAAGTGAAGCTGGGCACTCACTTCCTGCCTAACTTCCCGATCCCCGATGGCATGACCATCGACGAATATTTCCGCAAAGTCTCCTTCGACGGTCTCGAAGAGCGCTTGTCGGTGCTGCTGCCCAAAGACACTACCGAAGACTACGAAGCCAAGCGCCAGGTCTATGTCGACCGCTTGAATTTCGAGCTGGATATCATCATCCAGATGGGCTTCCCCGGTTACTTCCTGATCGTTATGGACTTTATCCAGTGGGCCAAGAACAACGGCGTGCCGGTAGGTCCGGGCCGTGGGTCGGGTGCCGGTTCGTTGGTGGCTTATGTACAGAAGATCACCGACCTCGATCCGCTGGAATACGACCTGCTGTTCGAACGTTTCCTTAACCCGGAACGGGTATCGATGCCCGACTTCGACGTCGACTTCTGCATGGACGGTCGTGACCGCGTGATCGATTACGTGGCCGAGAAATACGGCCGCAACGCGGTAAGCCAGATCATCACTTTCGGTTCCATGGCCGCCAAGGCTGTGGTGCGCGACGTGGCGCGGGTACAGGGCAAGTCCTACGGCCTGGCGGATCGTCTGTCGAAGATGATTCCGTTCGAAGTCGGCATGACCCTGGAAAAAGCCTACGAGCAGGAAGAAATCCTCCGTGACTTCATCAAGGTTGATGAAGAGGCTGCGGAAATCTGGGAGATGGCGCGCAAGCTCGAAGGCGTCGTGCGTAACGTCGGTAAACATGCCGGTGGTGTGGTAATCGCGCCGACCAAACTGACCGACTTCTCGCCGATCTATTGCGACGAGGCCGGTGACGGTCTGGTAACCCAGTTCGACAAGGACGACGTTGAAGCGGCCGGTCTGGTGAAGTTCGACTTCCTTGGTCTGCGGACCCTGACGATCATCGACTGGGCACTGAAAACCATCAACCGCGACCGCGCCAAGGTCAACGAGCCGCCGCTGGATATTGCGTTTATCCCGCTGGACGACAAGCCGACCTACACGCTGTTGCAGAAAGCCGAAACCACTGCGGTGTTCCAGCTTGAATCCCGCGGCATGAAAGAGCTGATCAAAAAGCTCAAGCCCGACTGCCTGGAAGACTTGATCGCACTGGTGGCCCTGTTCCGTCCGGGCCCGCTGCAGTCCGGCATGGTGGATGACTTCATCAACCGTAAGCACGGTCGCGCCGAACTGGCGTACCCGCACTCGGATTACCAGTACGAAGGGTTGAAGCCTGTTCTGGCGCCGACTTACGGCATCATCCTGTATCAGGAACAGGTGATGCAGATTGCTCAGGTCATGGCCGGTTACACCCTCGGCGGTGCGGACATGCTCCGTCGCGCCATGGGTAAGAAGAAACCCGAGGAAATGGCCAAGCAGCGCGGCGGTTTCATTGAAGGTTGCGCGACCAACAATATCGACGCCGACCTCGCCGGTAACATTTTCGACTTGGTAGAAAAATTCGCCGGTTACGGCTTCAACAAATCCCACTCCGCCGCCTACGGCCTGGTCTCGTACCAGACTGCATGGTTGAAAGCCCACTACCCGGCGCCGTTCATGGCAGCGGTACTTTCTGCGGATATGCACAACACCGACAAGGTCGTGACCTTGATCGAGGAAGTGCGCACGATGAAGCTGCGCCTCGACGCGCCGGACGTGAACACTTCGGAGTTCAAGTTCACGGTGAACGACGACGGCCGTATCGTCTACGGCCTGGGCGCGATCAAAGGTGTTGGTGAAGGCCCGGTTGAGGCCATTACCGAAGCGCGTCAGGCCGGTCCGTTCAAGGATCTGTTCGACTTCTGCGCCCGTGTCGACCTCAAGCGCATCAACAAACGTACGCTCGACGGTTTGATCCGCAGCGGTGCGCTGGATCGCCTGGGGCCGTATTTCCACGACGAACAAAAAGCCTATCAGGCCAACATCGATCGCAACCGCGCGGTGCTGCTGGCCGCGATGGAGGAAGCGATCAAATCCGCCGAACAGACTGCCCGCACCCACGACAGCGGTCACGCCGACCTGTTTGGCGGTTTGTTTGTCGAGGAGGACGCCGACGTTTACGCGGTTCATCGCAAAGCCAAGGAGTTGACCCTCAAGGAGCGCCTCAAAGGTGAGAAAGACACCTTGGGTCTGTACCTGACCGGTCACCCGATCGACGAATACGAAGGCGAGATTCGGCGTTTCGCCCGTCAGCGCATCATCGACCTGAAACCGGCCCGGGATACGCAAACCGTGGCGGGGATGATCATTGCCCTGCGCGTGATGAAGAACAAGAAGGGCGACAAGATGGGCTTCATCACCCTCGACGACCGCTCGGGGCGGATCGAGGCATCGTTGTTTGCCGATGCGTTCCATTCTGCGCAATCGCTGTTGCAGACCGACGCAATGGTGGTGGTTGAAGGCGAAGTCAGCAATGACGACTTCTCCGGTGGTCTGCGCCTGCGGGTCAAGCGCGTGATGAGCATGGAAGATGCGCGCACCAACCTCGCCGAGAGCCTGCGCCTGAAGCTGCAAACTCAGGACCTGAAAGGCGATCAGCTACGCTGGTTGGGCGATCTGCTCAAGCGTCACCGCGGCGCTTGCCCGATCACCATGGAGTACACCAGCCCGGATGCGAAGACCTTGCTGCAGTTCGGCGAGACCTGGCGAATTGATCCGGCGGATGCCTTGATTCAGGCTCTGCGTGACCAGTTCGGGCGAGACAACGTCTTCCTCCAATACCGTTGACCGGCAAGTGCCATCATTGCGCTTGCCCGCAACCTGAATTTTTAATCTCGACCTCAGCGCGCCTCTCCCTTAAGGTAGGGCGCGAATAGACAACCGGCCGGCCCAAGCTCATTTGGGACACGACCCAAGACGGACGCCTATGAACCCGAATTTTCTAGATTTCGAACAGCCGATCGCCGACCTGCAAGCCAAGATCGAAGAGTTGCGCTTGGTCGGTAATGACAATTCGCTGAATATCGGCGATGAGATCTCCCGCCTGCAGGACAAGAGCAAAACGCTGACCGAGGACATCTTCGGCAAGCTGACCAGCTGGCAGATCGCACGCCTGGCGCGTCACCCGAAACGCCCGTACACCCTGGATTACATCGAGCACATCTTCACCGAGTTCGACGAGCTGCACGGCGACCGTCACTTCTCTGATGACGCTGCCATCGTTGGCGGCATCGCCCGTCTGGAAGATCAGCCGGTGATGATCATCGGCCACCAGAAGGGCCGTGAAGTGCGCGAGAAGGTACGCCGCAACTTCGGCATGCCGCGTCCGGAAGGCTACCGCAAGGCTTGCCGCCTGATGGAAATGGCCGAGCGTTTCAAAATGCCGATCCTCACCTTCATCGACACCCCGGGCGCCTACCCTGGGATCGACGCTGAAGAGCGCAACCAGAGCGAAGCAATCGCCTGGAACCTGCGTGTGATGTCGCGCCTGAAGACCCCGATCATCGCCACCGTTATCGGTGAGGGTGGTTCCGGCGGTGCACTGGCCATCGGTGTCTGCGATCAGCTGAACATGCTGCAATATTCGACCTACGCGGTGATCTCGCCGGAAGGTTGCGCTTCGATTCTGTGGAAAACCGCAGAAAAAGCGCCGGATGCTGCTGAGGCGATGGGCATTACCGCCGAGCGTCTGAAAGGCCTCGGCATCGTCGATAAAGTTATCGGCGAGCCTCTGGGTGGTGCGCACCGTGATCCAGCCGCTGCTGCGGCGTCGATCCGTGCCGAGCTGAGCTCGCAACTGGCGATGCTGAAGAAGTTCGATAACGAAGCGCTGTTGAAGCGTCGTTATGATCGACTGATGAGCTACGGTCTCTAAGTCGAGCGCAATACCCCTGTAGGAGCTGCCGAAGGCTGCGATCTTTCAAGATCAAAAGATCGCAGCCTTCGGCAGCTCCTACAGGATCCTTGAGAAGCGACCCTCTCTATGAATTCTTCGAAGAGTGATTTGCCTTCCCGGCTGTTGCTGAACCTTGAGCCTTGGCGCAATGCCGCTCATTGGCGCGTCGCGTTCTCCGGTGGTCTCGATTCCACCGTCCTGCTGCATCTGCTTGCCTCTCTGGCAAAATCTGAATCCCTCCCCGCGCTAAGCGCAATCCATATCCATCACGGCCTTCAGGCTGCGGCTGATGCGTGGCCACAACACTGCCGGTCTGTCTGTGATGCGCTGAGGGTGCCGTTGCTGATTGAGCGGGTGAAGGTGCAACCGGGTGCAAGTCTGGAGCGGGCGGCGCGGGATGCGCGTTACGCGGTGTTCAGTTCGCTGACGCAAGCCAATGACGTGTTGCTCACTGGCCAGCATCGTGATGATCAAGCGGAAACGCTGTTGTTTCGATTCATGCGTGGTGCGGGTGTGCGCGGATTGGCGGGGATGCCCAAGCAGCGACCAGTCGGGCAGGGCACACTGATTCGTCCGTTACTGGATGTCTCCCGGTCCGAGCTGGAAGCGTATGCGCAGGCTCACCAATTAGTCTGGATCGAAGACCCATCGAATCAGGATCGGCAGTTCTCGCGCAACTACTTGCGCCATCAAGTCATGCCGCTGCTGACTGAGCGCTGGCCGCAGGCGCAGGCGAGCATGGCCCGCAGCGCCGCGCATTTGCGTGAAGCCCAGGGACTGCTCGATGAGCTGGCGCAGATTGATCTGGCTGACGCCGCCACCGCGCATGAATTCGAATGGCTGGGATTGCCGTCATTGGAACTGGCACCCCTGGCTGCATTGTCTGTCGCTCGTCAACGAAATGCCCTCAGCCACTGGCTGGAACCACTGACCCGACTACCCGACACCGACCATTGGTCGGGTTGGGCGAATCTGTGCGACGCCGCCCATGACGCAGCGCCAATCTGGCGTCTGGCCGATGGCGAACTGCACCGCAGCGCCGGCCGTCTGTGGTGGCTCAGGGGTGACTGGCTGCGTACGCCAGTGATCGGCTGCGAGTGGCAGAGCCCGTCTTCAGCGCTACGCTTGGCCAATAACGGACGTGTCATGTTCAGCGGGCAGACTCCCGGCGGACCGTTGCGTGTTGCCTATCGTCAGGGCGGTGAAGTCATGCATCTGGGTGATCGAGGTCACCGTGATCTCAAGCGCCTGCTCAATGAGCGCGCGGTGCCGGGCTTCGTGCGTGGCAGATTGCCGCTGCTGTTTCGTGACGATGAATTGCTCGCGGTGGCGAACCTGCCGGGACTTGATGGCGATATGCACGAGGGCTGGAAATTGCATTGGCTGCCAACAGACGAAGATCAAGGTTTGAGCTGAAAGGAGCATTCCGGTAGACTACGCTCCCTTCTTGATACAACTTCTGTGGATTCGCCTGAATTGCAGGAGTTGCCGATTACCAAGCAGTCTTTGCTGGGCGATTCCAAAAAATGTGTAGCGAGCAACGTACCGGTGTTTCATCTGCCGGTCTGTCCCAACGCGGCGGTTTTTTTGAAAGGTGCACTGTGATTAATGCAGGTGATCGGGGGCTTCGGCCTTCCTTCGCTTTCCCCGGCGGCTCGTACCGCTTTAACGCAGACTTCTAGGGTTTTTCATGACGCGCTACATATTCGTCACGGGCGGTGTTGTTTCTTCATTGGGGAAAGGCATTGCATCGGCTTCATTGGCAGCCATCCTGGAGGCGCGGGGACTTAAGGTCACCATGCTGAAGCTGGATCCGTACATCAACGTCGATCCGGGCACCATGAGCCCGTTCCAGCACGGTGAAGTGTTCGTCACCCACGACGGCGCCGAAACCGACCTGGACCTGGGTCACTACGAGCGGTTCATCCGCACGACCATGACCCAGAACAACAACTTCACCACTGGCCGTGTCTACGAGCACGTGCTGCGCAAAGAGCGCCGTGGTGACTACCTGGGTGCAACCATCCAGGTGATCCCGCACATCACCGACGAAATCAAGCGACGCATCATCAAGGGTGCCGGTGACGCTGACGTGGCGATGGTTGAAATCGGTGGCACCGTCGGTGACATCGAGTCGCAACCGTTCCTCGAAGCCATCCGTCAACTGCGTTTCGAAGTCGGCGCCAAGCGCGCGATGCTGATGCACCTGACGCTGGTGCCGTACATCGCCACCGCTGGTGAAACCAAAACCAAGCCAACCCAGCACTCGGTAAAAGAGCTGCGTTCGATCGGCCTGCAGCCAGACGTGCTGGTGTGCCGTTCCGATCACCCGATCGACATCTCGTCGCGTCGCAAGATCGCTCAGTTCACCAACGTTGAAGAACGTGCGGTGATCGCGCTGGAAGACGCCGACACCATCTACAAGATCCCGGGCATCCTGCACTCGCAGGGTCTGGACGATTTCGTCGTTGAGCGTTTCGGTCTGCAATGCGGCAGCGCTGATCTGTCCGAGTGGGAAGCGGTGGTTGACGCCAAGCTGAACCCGGAACACGAAGTGACCATCGCCATGGTCGGCAAGTACATGGAGCTGCTGGACGCCTACAAGTCGCTGATCGAAGCGATGAGTCACGCCGGCATCAGCAACCGCACCAAGGTCAATCTGCGTTACATCGATTCCGAAGACATCGAAAACCAGGGCACTGCGCTGCTCGAAGGTGTCGACGCGATTCTCGTACCGGGCGGCTTCGGTCTGCGCGGCGTGGAAGGCAAGATCACTGCCGTTCAGTACGCTCGTGAAAACAAGGTTCCGTACCTGGGTATCTGCCTCGGTATGCAAGTGGCGGTCATCGAGTTCGCCCGTAACGTGATGGGCTGGAAAGACGCCAACTCCACCGAGTTCGACCGCGCCAGCGGCCACCCGGTTGTGGGTCTGATCACCGAGTGGGAAGACGCGACCGGCGCAGTCGAAGTGCGTACCGAAAGCTCCGATCTGGGCGGCACCATGCGTCTCGGCGCTCAGGAATGCCTGCTCGAAGCCGGCTCCAAGGTGCACGACTGCTACGGCAAGGACGTGATTGTTGAACGTCACCGTCACCGTTATGAAGTGAACAACAACCTGCTGCCACAAATCATCGAAGCCGGCCTGAAAATTTCCGGTCGCTCCGCTGACGCGGCATTGGTTGAAGTGGTTGAAGCTCCGGACCATCCATGGTTCGTCGCTTGCCAGTTCCACCCTGAGTTCACCTCGACACCACGTGATGGCCATCCGCTGTTCAGCGGTTTTGTCAAAGCAGCGTTGGCTCAACACCAGAAGAAGGCGTAACCCCGATGGCACAGAAGATCATCCGCGTCGGCGACATCGAGATTGCCAACGACAAACCCATGGTGCTGTTCGGTGGCATGAACGTGCTGGAAAGCCGCGACATGGCCATGCAGGTTTGCGAGGAGTATGTGAAGGTCACCGAGAAACTCGGTATCCCTTACGTGTTCAAGGCCAGTTTCGACAAGGCCAACCGTTCTTCTGTGACCTCCTATCGTGGTCCTGGCCTGGAAGAGGGCATGCGCATCTTCCAGGACATCAAACAAGCCTTCGGCGTACCGATCATCACCGACGTCCACGAGCCTGATCAGGCCGCGGTCGTCGCTGAGGTCTGCGACATCATTCAACTGCCGGCCTTCCTGTCGCGCCAGACCGATCTGGTTGTCGCGATGGCCAAGACCAACGCAGTGATCAACATCAAGAAAGCCCAGTTCCTCGCGCCTCAGGAAATGAAACACATCCTGAACAAGTGCGTGGAAGCGGGTAACGATCAACTGATCCTCTGCGAGCGTGGTTCGAGCTTCGGCTACAACAACCTCGTGGTCGACATGCTCGGCTTCGGCATCATGAAGCAGTTCGAGTACCCGGTATTCTTCGACGTGACCCACGCGCTGCAAATGCCGGGTGGTCGTGCCGACTCCGCCGGCGGTCGCCGCGCACAGGTTCTGGATCTGGCCAAGGCCGGCATGAGCCAGTCGCTGGCGGGTCTGTTCCTCGAAGCGCACCCGGATCCGGACAACGCCAAATGCGACGGCCCTTGCGCCTTGCGCCTGGACAAACTGGAGCCATTCCTGGCCCAGCTCAAAGCTCTGGACGAACTGGTGAAGAGTTTTCCGACGGTAGAAACCGCGTAACACTCAATTCTCCGGTAAAGTACCGCACGATTTGTCGCTCATGCCCTCGGGCATGAGCGTTATCGTCTGCAAGTCTGCCCGCTGCACACCCCTTGCCGACGGTAAAAAGATTTCCTCTAGCTGCGTCGTTTTCGTCAACTTTGGAGTGTTTACAACAATGGCAAAAATCGTCGACATCAAAGGTCGTGAAGTTCTCGACTCCCGTGGCAATCCCACCGTGGAAGCGGACGTGCTTCTCGACAACGGCATCATCGGCAGCGCGTGCGCGCCGTCCGGTGCATCCACTGGCTCGCGTGAAGCGCTCGAGCTGCGTGATGGCGACAAGAGCCGTTACCTGGGCAAGGGCGTGCTCAAAGCGGTAGCCAACATCAACGGTCCGATCCGCGATCTGCTGCTGGGCACCGACCCAAGCGACCAGAAAGCCCTGGATCACGCGATGATCAAGCTCGACGGTACCGAAAACAAAGCGACCTTGGGCGCCAACGCCATCCTCGCCGTGTCCCTGGCTGCGGCCAAGGCTGCTGCACAGGATCAGGATCTGCCGCTGTACGCACACATCGCCAACCTCAACGGCACGCCGGGTGTTTACTCGATGCCGGTACCGATGATGAACATCATCAACGGTGGCGAGCACGCCGATAACAACGTCGACATCCAGGAATTCATGGTGCAGCCGGTTGGCGCCAAGTCGTTCTCGGAAGGTCTGCGCATGGGCACCGAGATTTTCCATCACTTGAAAGCTGTGCTGAAGGCCCGTGGCCTGAGCACTGCCGTTGGCGACGAAGGCGGTTTCGCACCGAACCTGGCGTCCAACGAAGACGCGCTGAAAGTGATCTCGGAAGCGGTGGCCAACGCCGGTTACAAGCTGGGCACCGACGTGACCCTAGCGCTGGACTGCGCGGCCAGCGAATTCTACGAAGACGGCAAGTACAACCTGTCCGGCGAAGGTCAGGTGTTCACCGCTGAAGGTTTCGCTGACTACCTGAAAGGCCTGACCGAACGTTACCCGATCATCTCGATCGAAGACGGTCTGGACGAGTCGGACTGGGCTGGCTGGAAGATCCTCACCGACAAGATCGGCGAGAAGGTTCAATTGGTAGGCGACGACCTGTTCGTCACCAACACCAAGATCCTGAAAGAGGGCATCGATAAAAACATCGCCAACTCGATCCTGATCAAGTTCAACCAGATCGGCACCCTGACCGAAACCCTGGAAGCCATCCAGATGGCCAAGGCTGCCGGTTACACCGCAGTGATCTCGCACCGTTCGGGCGAAACCGAAGATTCGACCATTGCCGACCTGGCCGTGGGCACCTCGGCTGGCCAGATCAAGACCGGTTCGCTGTGCCGTTCCGACCGCGTTTCCAAGTACAACCAACTGCTGCGTATCGAAGAGCAGTTGAATGGCAAGGCCAAGTACAACGGTCGCAGCGAATTCCGCGGCTAAGTACAAATCGATGGAAGGACACCGGATTGTGTCGAAAAAGTCGTGACAGCGATGGATTTGCCACTAATCTGATGCCTTAACAGCACAAGCCTGGGTCTTCCAGGCTTCGTGCTATCAGATGCTTCAAAGTTTTGGCGTGGCTGTCTTTTTTCACTGGATACCTGATATTCGATGCGCAGTCCTTACTGGTTGTTTCTCGTTTTGCTCTTGCTACTGGCCGGTCTGCAGTACCGCCTGTGGGTGGGCAATGGCAGTCTGGCGCAAGTCGCCGAGCTGAATCAGCAGATTGCTGATCAACACGCCGAGAACGAAGGTTTGCTGGAGCGCAACCGAGTGATGGACGCTGAAGTCAGCGAGTTGAAAAAAGGCATGGAGACCGTTGAAGAGCGGGCTCGTCACGAGCTGGGCATGGTCAAGGACGGCGAAACCCTTTACCAGTTGGCCCAATGATCAATTCCCTGCCGGCCTTCTGGGCCGTGATTCCTGCCGCGGGCGTCGGTGCCCGAATGGCCGCGGACCGTCCCAAGCAATATCTGCAACTGGGCGGGCGCACAATTCTCGAACACAGCCTCGGCTGTTTCCTCGATCACCCAAGCCTTAAAGGGCTGGTGGTCAGTCTTGCGGTTGATGATCCTTACTGGCCGAACCTGGCGTGCGTCAGCGATCCGCGCATTCAGCGGGTTGACGGCGGGACCGAGCGTTCTGGTTCGGTGCTCAATGCCTTGCTGCATTTGCATGCGCAGGGTGCCGATGATGAAGATTGGGTGCTGGTGCACGATGCGGCACGACCGAATCTGAGTCGCGAAGATCTCGACAAGTTACTCGATGAACTGGCGGATGATCCGGTGGGCGGTTTGCTCGCGGTGCCGGCGCGCGACACTTTGAAGCGAGTCGACAAGCACGGTCGTGTGCTGGAAACCGTCGATCGCAGCGTGATCTGGCAGGCGTATACGCCGCAGATGTTTCGCCTCGGCGCGTTGCATCGGGCGTTGGCGGACAGTCTGGTTGCTGATGCTGTGATTACCGATGAAGCATCTGCGATGGAGTGGGCCGGTCTCAAGCCGCGACTGATTGAAGGGCGGGCGGATAACCTCAAGGTGACCCGGCCGGAAGATCTGGAATGGTTGCGTCAGCGTTGGGCTAACCGTCGCTAAAAGATCGCAGCCTTCGGCAGCTCCTACATTGGAATGCGAACCCCTGTAGGAGCTGCCGAAGGCTGCGATCTTTTGCTTTTCAACCTCGATATTCCGGCCGCTCAGCCAATCCCTCCTTCAAAAAATCCACCAACTTGCGCACCTTCGGCGACAAATGCCGCTGCTGCGGGTACAACGCCCACACCGCCGTATTCGGCGGCTGATGCGCCTCCAGCAACGAAATCAGTGCACCGCTGTGCAGATGCTCCAGCACGTAATAATCCGGCAACTGACACAACCCCACTCCCTGCAACGCCGCATCCAGCACCGCTTGCCCACTGTTGCAGCGCCAGTTGCCCTGCACCCGCTGGGAAAATTCCCGCCCGTTTTGCTCAAGCTGCCAGATGTCCGAGCTGCCGATCAGACAATTATGGCGAGACAGTTCCGACAGGCTGTGTGGGCGGCCGTACCGCTCAACGTAGGACGGTGACGCGCAGAGATACATTCGCCGTGGCGCCAAGCGTGTCGCGACCAACCGCGAGTCCTGCAAACGCCCCAGACGAATCGCCAGATCCAGCCCTTCATGCACCAGATCGAGCTGGCGGTTGCTCAGTTCGATATCGATGCGCAGCTGCGGATAAAGCCCCATGAAGCGCGTCACCAACGGCACTATAAAACGTTCGCCGTAAGCCACGGCACAGGTCATGCGCAGCATGCCTTTCGGTTCGCTGGTCAGATCGCCAACCGCACGCAGTGCTTCCTCACGACCATCCTGCAAGCGTTGGCAATGTTGCAGGAATGTCTGTCCGGCCTCAGTCAGCGTCACCCGGCGGGTGCTTCGATAGAGCAGGCGCGTCTGTAAACGCTCCTCCAACCGTACGATTTGTCGACTGACGTGCGAGGACGAAACCCCAAGACGTTCGGCAGCGGCAGTGAACTGGCTGCATTCAGCGACGGCAACGAACTCGTCGATGCCTTCCCAGCGGTTTTCGGACATCGGGATTATCCCTGTGTGGCAATAATGTTTTGCTTTTGTCCGGATTATTCATCGTAAAGCTGTGTATTACACTCCTTGTCTGGTTTTTTATTCAATGCATTCACTGGAGAGTCAGCATGATCAAGTCGCGCGCCGCCGTTGCCTTCGAGGCCAAGAAGCCGCTGGAAATCGTAGAAGTCGACGTCGCCATGCCCAAGGCCGGTGAAGTCCTGCTGCGCGTAGTCGCTTCCGGGGTTTGCCATACGGATGCCTACACCCTGTCCGGTGCTGATCCGGAAGGCATCTTCCCGTCGATCCTCGGCCACGAAGGTGGCGCCATCGTTGAAGCCATCGGCGAAGGCGTGACCTCGGTTGCTGTGGGCGATCACGTGATTCCGCTGTACACCCCGGAATGTGGCCAGTGCAAATTCTGCAAGTCGGGCAAGACCAACCTGTGTCAGGCAATTCGCGCGACTCAGGGCAAAGGCTTGATGCCGGACGGCACTTCGCGCTTTTCCTACAAGGGCGAAACGATTTTCCACTACATGGGTACCTCCACGTTCTCGGAATACACCGTGTTGCCGGAAATCTCCGTGGCCAAGATCTCCAAGGATGCGCCACTGGAAAAGGTCTGCCTGCTGGGCTGCGGCGTCACCACCGGTATCGGTGCCGTGCTCAACACCGCCAAGGTCAAACCGGGTGACACCGTGGCCATCTTCGGTCTGGGTGGCATCGGTCTGTCGGCAGTGATCGGAGCGGTGAAAGCCAAGGCTGCGCGCATCATCGCCATCGACATCAACCCGGCCAAGTTCGAGATCGCCAAACAACTGGGCGCAACCGACTGCGTGAACCCGAAAGACTTCGATCGTCCGATTCAGGAAGTGATCGTCGACATGACCGATGGCGGTGTGGATTTCTCCTTTGAATGCATCGGCAACGTGCAACTGATGCGCGCAGCGCTTGAGTGCTGCCACAAAGGTTGGGGCGAGTCGGTGATTATCGGCGTTGCCGGTGCCGGTCAGGAAATCGCTACCCGTCCGTTCCAGTTGGTCACCGGTCGCGTCTGGCGCGGTTCGGCGTTCGGCGGCGTGCGCGGTCGTACCGAGTTGCCAAGCTACGTCGACATGGCGCAAAGCGGCGAGATTCCGCTGGATACTTTCATCACCCACACCATGGGCCTGGAAGACATCAACAAGGCCTTCGACCTGATGCACGAAGGCAAGAGCATCCGTACCGTCATTCATTTCTAAACGCAGCCCCAAGTTACGAGCTTCAAGCTGCAAGTCAGGCCGCTTTTGCCTTTGCTTGCAGCTCGAAGCTTGCCACTTGCAGCTGGGAGAACCCCCATGAGTCTGGAAAACATCTCCTGTCAGAAGAGTTTCGGCGGTTGGCACAAGCGCTATCGCCATCGCTCCGATGTGCTCGGCTGTGACATGGTGTTTGCCGTGTACCTGCCGCCGCAAGCAGAGCAGGGTGGCAAACTGCCGGTGCTCTACTGGCTGTCAGGCCTGACCTGCACCGACGAGAACTTCATGCAGAAGGCCGGCGCGATGCGCCTGGCTGCCGAACTGGGTCTGATCATCGTTGCGCCGGACACCAGTCCGCGCGGTCCTGATGTGCCGGGCGATCCGGATGGTGCATGGGATTTTGGTCTCGGCGCCGGGTTCTATCTGAATGCCACGCAAGAACCTTGGTCGCGCCACTATCGGATGCATGACTATGTCGTGCAGGAATTGCCGTCACTGGTTGAAGCGCATTTCCCAGCGTCAGACAAACGCAGCATCAGCGGACACTCCATGGGTGGCCACGGTGCGTTGGTCTGCGCGTTGCGCAATCCGGGGCGTTACCAATCGGTGTCGGCTTTTTCGCCGATCAACAACCCGATGGATTGCCCGTGGGGCCAAAAGGCGTTCTCCCGCTACTTGGGCGAAGACCGTTCGAAGTGGAAAGAGTGGGATGCCTGCGCGCTGATCGCCGAAGCGGATGAAAAATTGCCGCTGCTGGTTGATCAAGGTGATCGCGACGACTTCCTCGAAAATCAGCTCAAACCCGAAGCTCTGCAACAAGCGGCAAAACAAGCGGGCCATCCGCTGACATTGCGTCTGCAACCGGGCTACGACCACAGCTATTTCTTCATCTCAAGCTTTATAGACGACCACTTGCAGCATCACGCACGCGCCCTGCGCGGTTAATGCAGGTAGAATCACGCCCTGACAAAAATCGGGGCGTTTTTTTTATGCGTATTGGCCACGGCTATGATGTGCACCGTTTCGCTGAAGGCGATTTCATTACTCTGGGCGGCGTGCGCATTGCACACAGCTTCGGGCTGCTCGCTCATTCCGACGGTGACGTCCTGCTGCACGCCTTGAGCGATGCCTTGCTCGGCGCTGCGGCGCTGGGTGATATCGGCAAACACTTCCCGGACACCGACCCGCAATTCAAGGGCGCCGACAGCCGTGCGCTGCTGCGTCATGTGGTCGCGTTGATCCATGCCAAAGGCTGGAAAGTCGGCAACGTCGATAACACCATCGTTGCCCAGGCGCCGAAAATGGCCCCGCATATCGAATCGATGCGCGCGTTGATCGCGGCGGATCTACAAGTTGAGTTGGATCAAGTGAACGTGAAAGCTACCACCACCGAAAAGCTCGGCTTTGTCGGTCGCGAAGAAGGCATTGCCGTGCACTCCGTTGCCTTGTTGCTGCGCGCATGAACGAACTGCAATTGCTCGGCCCGCGTGCCTATGGCGAAGCTCTCGGCAGCGCGGTACTGAAAGCCATCGCTGAAGATTTTCAGGTCGATGAAGTGCTCGACATCCCGTTCAGCGGCGACGGCGAGCACCTGTGGATCTGGGTGGAAAAACGCGGCCTCAACACTGAAGAGGCCGCACGGCGTATCGCCAAGGCAGCCGGGGTGCCGCTGCGCACCGTCAGCTATGCCGGGCTCAAGGATCGTCAGGCGCTGACCCGCCAGTGGTTCAGCGTGCAATTGCCGGGCAAGGCTGATCCGGATCTTTCGGCGGCGGAAAACGACACGCTGAAGATCCTCAAGACCACCCGCCATAAACGCAAACTGCAACGCGGCGCGCATTCGGCCAACGGTTTCACGCTGCGCCTGACCCAATTTGTCGGCGACAAAGCTGCAATCGAAGAGCGTCTGCAACTGATCGCCAAACAAGGCATCCCCAATTATTTCGGCGCCCAGCGTTTCGGCCATGACGGCGGCAACGTCGTTGATGCGCGTGCGTGGGCCGCGCGCAAAGCTTTGCCGGAGCAACGTAATGTGCGTTCGCGTCTGCTCTCGACCGCGCGCAGTTTTCTGTTCAATCAAGTGCTTGCCGCGCGGGTAGCTGATGGCACTTGGCAAAAAGCCCAGGTCGGCGATCTGCTGGCGTTCACCGACAGCCGCAGTTTTTTCCCGGCTGGTGAGGCCGAGTGCAGCGACCCGCGTCTGGCGATTCTTGACCTGCATCCGACCGGTCCGCAGTGGGGCGAAGGTGACTCGCCGACCGCAGGCGCTGTCCATGATCTGGAGCAGGGGATCGCCGCAAGCGAGGCGGAGCTGCGCGATTGGTTGGTTCATGCTGGCATGAGCCACGAACGTCGCATCCTGCGGCTGCCCATTGGCGGGTTGACGTGGCATTATCCCCAGCCTGACATTCTGCAACTGGAATTCGTCCTCCCGGCCGGATGCTTCGCCACCGTATTGGTGCGCGAACTCGTTGATCTGGTGCCGGTGGGGCAGACGGACAGCCCATGCGTATTCTGATTTCTAACGACGATGGGGTAACCGCACCCGGTCTCGCCGCGCTTTATGCTGCGCTGGCGGATTACACCGAATGCGTGGTTATCGCCCCGGAGCAGGACAAGAGCGGCGCCAGCAGTTCGCTGACGCTCGACCGTCCGCTGCACCCGCAATACCTGGCCAACGGCTTTATCAGCCTCAATGGCACGCCGACCGATTGCGTTCATCTGGGCCTCAACGGCTTGCTGGAGCGCGAGGCGGACATGGTGGTTTCCGGCATTAACCTCGGCGCCAACCTTGGCGACGATGTGCTGTATTCCGGGACAGTGGCGGCCGCCCTTGAGGGACGTTTTCTTGAACGTCCGTCGTTCGCTTTTTCGCTGGTTTCGCGTCAGGTGGATAATCTGCCGACAGCGGCATACTTTGCGCGCAAACTGGTCGAGGCCCACGCCGGGCTGGATCTGCCGCCGCGCACGGTGCTCAACGTGAACATTCCCAATCTGCCGATCGACCATATTCGCGGTATTCAGTTGACCCGCCTCGGCCACCGCGCCAGAGCGGCAGCGCCGATGAAAGTGGTCGATCCGCGTGGCAAGGCCGGTTACTGGATTGCTGCCGCCGGTGATGCCGAAGATGGCGGCCCGGGCACGGACTTTCATGCGGTGATGCAGGGCTATGTGTCCATCACGCCGTTGCAGCTCGATCGGACCTTCAATGAAGCCTTTAGAAGCCTCGATGGCTGGCTGGAGGGACTGCGCTGATGGCCCGTGAACACGAAGACCGATTGCGTAGCGGCATCGGCATGACTTCCCAGCGTACCCGTGAGCGTCTGATCCAGCGTTTGTATGAAGAAGGCGTGTCCAACGCCAAGGTCCTCGAAGTGATCCGGCGCACACCGCGTCATCTGTTCGTCGACGAGGCGCTGGCACACCGCGCTTACGAAGACACGGCGCTGCCGATCGGCAACAACCAGACCATTTCCCAGCCTTATATGGTGGCGCGCATGAGCGAGCTGCTGCTGGAGGCGGGGCCGCTGGATAAAGTGCTGGAGATCGGCACCGGTTCCGGTTACCAGACTGCCGTCTTGTCGCAACTGGTCGAGCGCGTGTTCTCGGTCGAGCGCATCAAGGTGCTGCAAGACCGGGCCAAGGAGCGTCTGGTCGAGCTGAACCTGCGCAACGTGGTGTTCCGCTGGGGCGATGGCTGGGAAGGCTGGCCGGCGCTGGCACCCTACAACGGCATTATCGTCACCGCCGTGGCCACTGATGTACCGCAAGCCTTGCTTGATCAACTGGCTCCGGGCGGGCGCATGGTGATTCCGGTCGGCTCGGGAGAAGTGCAGCAATTGATGCTGATCGTGCGTGAGGAAAACGGCTTTTCCCGGCACGTTCTGGGCGCCGTTCGCTTCGTGCCTTTGCTTAATGGGCCACTGGCCTGAGCATTTGTTTGCGTGCGCTGAATTCCTTTCGTTCGCCTGTGTCTTACTCCGGCAGCGATGGTTTAAACGCAGCAGATTGCCAACTTGCAAACGTGTGCGCGAAGCGATTTCGCTTCATTAAGGGTAAAGCCGATCCGGCCCGTTATACTGGCGACACCTCATGCCGAAATCCGGCATTTCACATTTTTCAGCCACCACAAAGGGAGCGGCGGGTGAGTCTCACAGTCATTGCGCAGCGTATGGGTAACACGAGCTTTCAGCGCCTGGTGACTGGCCTTGTCTTGAGCACCTTGCTGGTCGGTTGCTCCAGCACCAAATCGAGCAATGTTCGGGTAGTTGATCGCAACAACGCGGTGGCCCAGCGTCCTACCGTGACAACCGGACAATATGTAGTCCGTCCCGGCGATACGATGTTTTCGATCGCGTTTCGCTATGGTTGGGACTACAAAGCCCTCGCGGCCCGGAACAATATTCCTACGCCGTATACGATCCATCCAGGTCAGACAATTCGCTTCGATGGCCGTACCGGTTCAACGCCGACGGCGGTGGTGAGCAACAGCAGTTCTTCGCCTTCTTCGTCGAGCAAAACCACGGTAATCCGGCGCCAGGCAAATGGCACGACCACCACTACAACCACCGGTTCTACGGGGGCTGTACCGTCCGTCGCGAACAAACCGGCACCTGCGCCACTGCCTCCGGCAGGCCCGGCCCCGACCGGCTGGGGGTGGCCATCTAATGGCATTCTGATTGGAAAATTCTCTTCAAACGGTAGTTTGAATAAAGGAATTGATATCGCCGGGGATTTGGGACAGCCTGTTTTAGCTGCGTCTGATGGGACGGTGGTATACGCCGGGAGTGGCTTAAGGGGCTACGGCGAATTAGTCATCATCAAACACAGCGAAACCTACGTCAGTGCCTACGGCCATAACCGCAGGCTGTTGGTTCGGGAGGGACAGCAGGTCAAGGTCGGACAGACAATTGCCGAAATGGGGTCAACGGGTACGGACCGGGTGAAACTGCATTTTGAGATTCGCCGCCAAGGTAAACCTGTAGATCCGCTGCAGTTCCTGCCAAGACGTTGATTTGTAAGCCAGCCTGTTCCGTCGCGTAGAGGGGACAGGCTCCAGCGCTGCCAAGGATAAAGGCGTCGCTTGAGCTTGGGGTCGAACTCACCAAAGGACTATAACAATGGCTCTCAGTAAAGAAGTGCCGGAGTTTGACATCGACGATGAGGTTCTCCTTATGGAGGCCGGCATCGATTCGGAATCTTCGATGTCGAATGATGAAGGGGCTGCTCCACCTTCCGTTCGTTCCAAATCCAAACACTCCGCTTCACTTAAACAACATAAGTACATCGACTACACGCGGGCACTCGATGCCACGCAGTTGTACCTCAATGAAATCGGCTTTTCCCCATTGCTCTCTCCCGAGGAAGAAGTACATTTTGCGCGATTGTCGCAAAGTGGCGATCCGGCCGGGCGCAAGCGCATGATTGAAAGTAACCTGCGGCTGGTGGTAAAAATCGCCCGGCGTTACGTCAATCGGGGGCTGTCGCTGCTGGATCTGATCGAAGAGGGCAACCTCGGACTGATCCGCGCGGTGGAAAAGTTTGATCCCGAGCGCGGCTTTCGCTTCTCGACCTACGCAACCTGGTGGATTCGTCAGACCATCGAACGCGCAATCATGAATCAGACCCGGACCATCCGGTTGCCGATCCATGTGGTCAAGGAACTCAACGTGTACCTGCGGGCTGCACGGGAGCTGACGCAAAAGCTCGACCACGAACCTTCACCCGAAGAAATTGCCAACCTGCTGGAAAAACCGGTGGGTGAGGTCAAGCGCATGCTGGGCCTGAACGAACGGGTTTCTTCGGTCGACGTCTCGCTGGGTCCGGATTCGGATAAAACCCTGCTGGACACCCTCACTGATGATCGTCCGACCGATCCATGTGAACTGCTGCAGGATGACGACCTGTCGCAGAGCATCGATCAATGGCTGTCGGAGCTGACCGACAAGCAGCGCGAGGTGGTTGTGCGCCGCTTCGGTCTGCGCGGTCACGAGAGCAGCACGCTGGAAGACGTAGGGCTGGAAATCGGTCTGACCCGGGAACGGGTACGGCAGATCCAGGTGGAGGGCCTCAAGCGCCTTCGTGAAATCCTCGAGAAGAATGGCCTGTCGAGCGAGTCGCTGTTTCAGTAAGCGCCTCACACGCCCGCCCGCAAAAAGCCCCGACTGGTTCGGGGCTTTTTGTTGACCCGGATTTGTTGGCTATCCCACATCCCTGTTTATTGCCGGACGTACGGTTGGCAATTCCATCGTTTGTAGTCTCGCGGTGTAAGCCTTGGCTTACTCTTTCGTAGGTGTTCACTATTTTTACAAGACGGCAGACGTCGATTATCCTCGGCGTGATTATTTAACTTATTGATTTATATATTTATTTTTTAATGTGAAGTGCTTATTACAGCGCTTTTGCGGTATCAGGGCCGATTGCTCTCGCCGGGGAATTCTCTAGTATCTGGGTTGTGTCGACGGACAGACACGCCCTTCAAGGAAGAGGGGAACGGACATCGCAGGAAGCGATTCATCAGGACGATGAAAAGGAATACAGGGAATAGGGAAAAAATGTGGGCGGGTCATACCGCCCCTTTTTTTTGCCTGCAAAAAAGCAAAAAGGCCCGCAAGGGGCCTTTTCATTCGAGCGCGGGGCAGATCAGCGTTCGAGGTCTTTGATCTTGCCTTTGACGCCATCCCACTCTTCGGCATCCGGCAGCGATTCTTTCTTCTCGGTGATGTTTGGCCAGATTTCAGCCAGCTCAACGTTGAGTTGAATGAACTCCTGCATCTCTTCCGGAACTTCGTCCTCGGAGAAGATGGCTACAGCCGGGCATTCCGGTTCGCACAGGGCGCAGTCGATGCACTCATCCGGGTGAATCACCAGGAAGTTCGGGCCTTCGTAAAAGCAGTCCACCGGACAGACTTCTACGCAGTCGGTGTACTTGCACTTGATGCAGTTGTCGGTGACGACGAAGGTCATTTCTAATTTTCTCCTCAGGCGGCGGCAGCGTAGCCCCTTCACGGTTGGGGTCGCCAGGTTCGGGAGCGATACCTGCTGGCCAGGCTATTAGCCAGCAGCATCCCAAACCGCGCGAGATTCTAACAGCTTGAAGCCGTTTGCGTTATATCCGCTTCTTCAGTGCTTATATCCGGTTCTTCAATGCATAGAGCATTTCGAGCGCACGACGCGGGGTCAGGTCATCCAGATCCAGTTTAGCCAGCTCATCGAGTACCGGATGCGGCAGGCTGGCGAACATGTCGCTTTGCTGTGGCGTCGCCGGTTTGCCTTTGGCCGCAGGTTTCGGCGCTTCATGCGGCAAAGCGGTTTCTTCCAGTCGGCTCAGGTGCTCGCGGGCACGCACGATCACTTCGCTCGGCACACCGGCCAGTTGCGCCACTGCCAGGCCATAGCTCTGGCTGGCCGGGCCGGGCAGCACGTGGTGCAGGAACACGATGCGTTCGTTGTGCTCGGTGGCGTTCAAGTGGACGTTGGCCACCAATGGCTCGGCTTCGGGCAACACGGTCAGTTCGAAGTAGTGCGTTGCGAACAGCGTATAGGCGCGCAAATGAGCCAGACGCTCGGCTGCAGCCCAGGCCAGCGACAGACCGTCAAAGGTGCTGGTGCCGCGACCGACTTCGTCCATCAACACCAGGCTGCGCTCGGTGGCGTTGTGCAGGATGTTGGCGGTTTCGCTCATTTCGACCATAAAGGTCGAACGGCCGCCCGCGAGGTCATCGCTGGAACCGATGCGGGTAAAGATGCGGTCGACCAGCGACAGTTCGCAACTGCTCGCCGGTACGAAGCTGCCGATATGCGCCAGCAGCACGATCAGTGCGGTTTGGCGCATGTAAGTGGATTTACCGCCCATGTTCGGGCCGGTGATCACCAGCATGCGCGTGTTGTCATCGAGGCTCAGATCGTTGGCCACGAACGGTGTGGTCAGCACTTGCTCGACCACCGGGTGACGACCCTGGGTGATACGCATGCACGGCTCGCTGACGAAGCGCGGGCAGTTCAGGTCGAGGTTCAGCGCACGCTCGGCGAGGTTGCTCAACACGTCGAGTTCGGCCAGCGCACCGGCGGTGTCCTGCAGCGGTGGCAACTGGCTGATCAGGTCTTCCAGCAACGCTTCGTAGAGCATCTTCTCGCGCGCCAGGGCGCGGCTCTTGGCAGAGAGGGCCTTGTCTTCGAACTCTTTCAATTCCGGCGTGATGAAGCGCTCGGCACCTTTCAGCGTCTGCCGACGGATGTAATCCGCTGGCGCCGATTCGGCCTGCTTGCTCGGCAGCTCGATGAAGTAGCCGTGAATGCGGTTGTAGCCGACTTTCAGATGACTCAGACCGGTACGGGCCTTCTCGCGGGCTTCGAGATCGATGAGGAACTGGCCGGCGTTCTCGCTCAGCGATTGCAGCTCGTCGAGTTCACTGTCATAACCGGTTTTCAGCACGCCGCCGTCACGGATCACCGCTGGGGGGTTGTCGATGATGGCTTTTTCCAGCAACGCCGCCAGTTCCGGGTAAGTGCTGGTGGTGGTCGCCAGACCTTGCAGGTGTGGCGCTTCCAGATCGGTCATTGCCACTTGCAGTTCAGGCAATGCGCCAAGGGCGTCGCGCAGCCGTGCAAGGTCACGAGGACGCGCGTTGCGCAGGCCGATGCGCGCAAGAATCCGCTCGATGTCACCGATTTCCTTGAGCTGCGGTTGCAGCTTTTCGAAACGGTAGCGATCGAGCAGGCAAGTGATCGAGGTCTGACGCGCCAGCAGCACGGTCAGATCGCGCAGCGGACGGTTCAGCCAACGGGTCAGCAAGCGGCTGCCCATGGCGGTCTGGCAGCGATCGACCACCGATTGCAGGGTGTTGTCGCGACCACCAGCGAGGTTGGTGTCCAGTTCAAGATTGCGGCGGCTGGCACCGTCCAGCACCACGGTGTCATCAAGACGCTCGTGGCGCAGGCTGCGCAGGTGGGGCAGGGCGGTGCGCTGGGTTTCCTTGGCATACGCCAACAGGCAACCGGCAGCGCCGATGGCCAGGGTCAGGTTCTCGCAGCCAAAGCCCTTCAGGTCTTGGGTGGAGAACTGCTGGCAAAGGCTTTTCAGCGCCGAATCACGTTCAAAATCCCACGGTGCACGACGACTGACGCCACGGCGTTTTTCCGCTGGCAGGTCCCTTGGCCAGTCGTCCGGGATCAGCAGTTCAACCGGATTGATCCGCTCCAGTTCCGCCAGCAGGTTCTCCCAGCCTTTGATTTCCGACACGCTGAAACTGCCGCTGGTGATGTCCAGCACGGCCAGACCGAACAGACGCTCATCACCCAGCAGCGCAGCGATCAAGTTGTCGCGGCGCTCATCAAGCAATGCCTCATCGCTTACAGTCCCCGGCGTGAGGATGCGCACCACCTGACGTTCCACCGGGCCCTTGCTGGTGGCTGGGTCGCCGACTTGCTCGCAGATCACCACCGACTCGCCAAGCTTCACCAGCTTCGCCAGATAGCCTTCCGCCGCGTGGTAAGGAATGCCACACATCGGGATCGCTTGACCCGCCGACTGTCCGCGCGCGGTCAGGGTGATGTCGAGCAACTTGGCCGCCTTCTTCGCGTCTTCGTAGAAGATCTCGTAGAAGTCGCCCATGCGGTAGAACATCAGCTGATCTGGGTGCTGATTCTTCAGGCGCCAGTACTGCTGCATCATCGGAGTGTGGGAGGACAGGTCGGAGACGGCTTTATTCATCGGATTGTCAGGCAACTCGTTAAAAGATGTAGGGCAAAAGCGGGGGCATCAGCCGGGCTTTTCCGCGATGGGCGCAAGGTTACCATGGGCAGTCTGTCGGACGCAGGCATCGCAGCCGGGTGACGGCTTTCTTCATCGAAAAGTGTATTTATGCACGTTTTATGCAAATCAGCATTTGTCTTCGCGAATAACTTCAAGCACTATGCGCGTTATGCAAAAACGCAACGTAGCCTCCGTCTTAAGAGCACTGCTCGACCAGCACGGGATCTCCCCCACGGAGCTCCACCGTCGCACCGGCGTGCCTCAATCCACTCTCTCGCGGATTCTCAGCGGGAAGATCGTCGATCCCTCGGATAAACATATCTCGAAGATCGCCGAGTACTTCGCCGTGAGCACCGATCAATTGCGCGGGCGCGCGGATGTCGCGTCGTCGGCCGGTGCCGTGCGTGATGACGTGCACGCGGAACTCAAGGACATAATGCTGTGGGACGACGATACGCCTGTCGATGATGACGAAGTATCGGTGCCGTTCCTTCGCGAGGTTGAATTGGCTGCTGGATCAGGAAGATTCGTCATCGAAGAGAGCGAGCGCTCTAGCCTGCGTTTCGGCAAGCGCAGCCTGCGTCATAACGGTGTGCAGTTCGACCAGGCCAAGTGCGTCACAGTGCGCGGCAACAGCATGTTGCCGGTGCTGCGTGATGGTGCCACTGTCGGCGTGAATGCGGGCAAGTGCGGCATCGGTGACATCATTGATGGCGACCTGTACGCGATCAATCACAACGGCCAATTGCGCGTGAAGCAGCTTTATCGCCTGCCTACCGGTATTCGTTTGCGCAGCTTCAATCGCGATGAACACCCGGACGAGGACTACAGCTTCCAGGAAATCCAGGAAGAGCAGATCGTCATCCTCGGTCACGTCTTCTGGTGGGGCATGTACGCCCGCTAACCAGACCCTTTTCAGATAAACCCGTCCATTGGCGGGTTTTTTTTCGCCTTGATGAAACCGCCAAACCCTTGCGCTGCGGGGCTTTCATGCATCTGCGCATTTCTCATGCATAAATAAATGCATTTGCGCATTGACTGGATATGCATACATGCATATCCTTGCCACCAAGCCGCTCGACAAAGCGGCTGGCAAGAAAGCTCTTTAGTTCCACAAGAACAGGCAGCGATGAACCGGCCTCAACGGTTCAGAGGGTTGGCAACTGACCCGGGTGTGCAGCGTAAAGCACCAGAAGCAGTTATCCGGCGGGCAGGGACCGCGGTCGGAAAAACAATTTGAATGGACTCGTACCGCGCCAGTAGCGCCGAACAGTCAGCTTCCTTCTTGAACACAGGATTGGAAGGAAGGCGAAGGAGCGCATTACTGAAAAGCCCGGCGGACTGCCGGGCTTTTTGGAATGCTCCTCCGAGCAGATCACCATGAATGGTGTACAGCAGGGCCTAGTTAAATAAACAGAAGGAAACTGGAATGAATCGTTACGCACTTACGACCACCGTGATGGGGTACACCGTGATTCTTCAGATAATCGACTCTGAGGGGGAAGCACCCGCGGTGCCGGCAAACGAACCCTATACCGGATGGCGGGACATCACCGGTAACGACACTGCGCAGCCGGGAATGAAAATCACCTGGGGACCTACTGGGGAAGAATATGCTGAGACTACGCTCCCCGAGCAACAACTGATCACCACCGGCCGCATGCAACAACGCTTTGATGCAGCCGAGCGCTGGCTGATGTTTAACCCTTTGCAATACAAGTTGGACCTGGGCATCGCCACACCAGCGGACGAGTCGGCGTTGATCGCCTATAAGCAGTACTTCGTTGCCGTCAGCGAAGTTGTCGAGCAAAACACATTCCCGACGATCAATTGGCCAGTCGCTCCGTTCTGATTCGGCATATCCCCCGTAATCAAGTCTGGAGAGCATTACTGAAAAGCCCGGCTCTAGCGCCGGGCTTTTTGGAATGCCTACCTGAAGAGACATCGCTTGAACCCAACACACAACACTCATCAACTAAAAACAGGAGGCGTGACATGACAAACGAGCAACAAGCGTTGGCGGACATGCCGATCTGGCTGGTCATCCTCCTTGCCGTCGTCGGCGGGGTGTCCGGCGAAATGTGGCGCGCCGACAAGGAGGGCGCGCGTGGCTGGTCGCTCCTGCGGCGTCTGGCCTTGCGCTCCGGCGCCTGCATGATCTGCGGCGTGTCGGCGATCATGCTGCTGTATGCCGCAGGATTATCAATCTGGGCCGCCGGCGCGTTCGGTTGCCTGACCGCGATGGCCGGTGCTGACGTAGCTATCGGCCTCTATGAACGTTGGGCCGCCAAGCGCATTGGCGTCTGCGAAGTACCGCCTCGCGACCAACCTTGAACCTGGTATTTCTCCGTGCCGCCATGTTGGCGGCAGGGCTGCGCGTGGACGAATGAAAAGGAGGTCATGTATGCCCACACCGATCCAGCAGCCGTCGCAACTGTTCACCGCCATCGCGACGACGCTGCGCAACACCGCCGGACTCAACCTCAACGTTGGTAATCATGACAATTTCGCTGCTCCCGGCGATCAGGCCTGGGTGCTGATCGATTTTGAACGAAACGCATCGGCAGAGCGCGCCACTGATGGGCGGATCGCCCATGTAATGACGTTGTCGTTGCAAGTTATCCCGGCGCTATCCGCAACGGCGTTTGCGGCCTGCGATTTGATCGCGGTACTGAAAAACCTGATCACTGACAACCGCTGGAACCTGCCCGGCGATCAATGCGATCTGCCGATGAATATTGATGGCCTGCCGTCATTGCTCATCCGCGGCGATCAGCAATACAAAGCCTGGACCCTGACGTTCAACCAGACCCTCTACCTCGGCCCGACCTTGCTGGACGATCCACTGGGCACGCCGAAATTCGCTCGCACCTGGGAGGTCAGCAATATAGACGACCCGGACCAATACACCGCGCTGGAGGCCTGACCGATGTTCGACGCATTACTGCGTATGCAGCTGGGTCCGATCATCGAACGCCTGGCCGAAATGGAAGCGGAAATCGACGATCTGCACCGCCGTGCCGAAAGCTTCTGCCGTATCGGCATTTGCCAGACAGTCGACGCTGCGAGCAACACCTGTCAGGTCAGTCACGGTGGCTTGCTCACGCCGGCCATCAAGTTTTTCAACCCCAGCGCCGGCGCACAAAGTGAATCGCGGATTCCGACGGTGGGCGAGCAGTGTCTGCTGTTCAACTACGGCAGCGGCGAAAGTGGTGCGCAATCCGTGGCGCTGTTCGGTCTGAACAGCGATCGTTTTCCACCAGCCTCTACGATCCCGACGCTGACCCGTCGCGTGCATAAGGACGGCAGCGAAAGCGGCTATGACGACGCCACCCACATCCTGCACTGGCAAAACGGCCCGGCAGCTTTCAGCGGTTCACGCGAATCGCTGGAGCTGAGCATCGGCCCGGCCCGGTTAGCGATGACACCACAAATCATCACCCTGCAACTCGGTGCCGTCGGCCTGACTATCGACGCTTCCGGCGTGCATTTCAGCGGCCCGTTGGTCGATCACCAGGGCCGCGTCATCAGCCCCTGATTCAAGAGCCTCCCATGATCGGAATCGATAGAGACAGCGGGGCCACGGTCGACGACTGGCTGCAGTTTGTGCAGCGCGCGACCCGGGCCCTGACCACGCCGCTGGGCACCCGGCAAAAACGGCCCTTGTACGGATCGCTGATCCCAACGCTGTTGGGGCAGAACCTTGGCGATGACGTCCTGCTGTTAGCCCAGAGCCATGCGGCGCAAGCGTTCTACAACGCGCAGAACGGCATCAGCGATTTTCAACCGCAAGTGATCGTCGCCAGCCGGCGGGGCGCCGGCCTGTTGTTGCGCTTCGCCGGTACCTGGAAAAACCGTCAACAAACCTTCGAGGTCGTGACATGAGCATGTTGATCCCCGGCCAGAACCAATTGGCCGAACCCGCGCTGATCACCGTTGAAGCCTTCGAAGATCTGCTCGCCGAGTTCAAGGCTTTCGTCATCGAATACGTCGGGGCGCGTTCGCCGGACAGTGCTGCGAAACTCAAGACCAGCCTGGAAAACGAAAGTGAACTGCTGACCCTGGCGCTGGAAGCTTTCTGCGTGCGGCTGCAAACCCATGAGCGCAAATACAACGCCCGCATCAAACAGATGCTGGCGTGGTGGGCGACGGGCAGCAACCTCGATGCGCGGCTGGCGGACATGGGCCTTGAGCGGCAGTTGCTCGATCCGGGCGATCCGGCGGCATTCCCGCCGGTGCCGGCGATTTATGAAAGCGACGACGATGCTCGCTTGCGTTACTACCTGGCGCCCCATGCACCGGCAGCAGGTTCGCGGATGCAGTATCGCCGCGAAGTCTTCACCCTCGGCGAGCGTCCGACGGTGCAGGTCGAGTCTACCGAGGCGGGGGTGGTGAACGTCACGTATACCTTCGACCCGGACGGGCTCGCTGCGCAGGTCAAGGATGGCAACGGGCGTCGCACGGCACCGGGCGAAGTGCAGGTTACGGTGCTGTCCCGCGACGGCGATGGCACGCCTTCAGCGTCATTGCTTGACGGCGTTCGTCAGCACTTCGCACGACCGGATGTACGACCGGAAACGGACCTTGTCACGGTCAAGGCTGCTGACATTCAGCGCTACAAGATTCGCGTTGTCGCCAAAATCAATTCCGGCCCCGATTCGGGCCTGACCAAAGTCGCCGCGCAACAACAATTGCAGGCTTACGCCGACAGTTGCCATCGCCTCGAAGGCCGGGTCGATCCGAGCTGGATCGACTACACGCTGCACAGCGCCGGTGCCGTGCAACTGCAGATTCTTGAACCGCTGGCGCCGATCGTGACCACGGCGTTTCAAGCGCCTTATTGCACTGCGGTCGAGGTCGAGGTGCTGACGCTATGAGTGAAAAAACTCAGCGCCCAACACTGCTGCCGGCCAACAGTTCGGCACTTGAACGAGGTCTGGATCTGGGTTTTGGAGCATTGCTCGATCGCATCGCGCCGCCGTTCCCGGAACTGATGAACCCCGCAGAAACCCCGGTCGCCTTTCTGCCGTATCTGGCAGCGGATCGCGGTGTTGCCGAATGGAGCACCGCTGCACCGGAAGCGGAAAAGCGCCTGACCGTCGAACTCGCCTGGCCCACCGCGCGTCAGGCCGGCACCCGCAAGGCGCTGGAAAACGCCGCCAAGGGTTTGCAGTTGAGACCCGAGATCCGCGCCTGGTACGAACAGACACCGCCCGGTGCGCCTTACAGCTTTTCTGTACGCGCCTTCAGCGACCAACCCTACAGCGAAGAAATCGACGCCCGTCTCGATCGACGTCTGGCCGATGCCAAGAGCGAACGGGATGTGTTGACGGTCTCGGTCGGCTTGAGCGCTTTCGGCAATCACGTCATCGGTGCCGCGACTTTTTGCGGAGAGCTGACCACGGTTTATCCGGTGTTCATCGAAGGCCTCGAAACCTCGGGAGAGGCATTCATGGCCGCCGGCATGTACACCGTCGAAACATCCACAATTTATCCTCAGGGGGCCTGAATGGCTGACTATTACACCCTGCTCACCAACGCAGGGATTGCCTACGAAACGGCGTGCAAGGCCGCGGGCACGCCGATTAAGTTGACGCAGATTTCCGTCGGTGACGGCGGCGGCTCGGTCTACAACCCGGCCGCGACCGCCACTGCGCTGAAACGCGAAGTCTGGCGCGGGCCGCTCAATGCACTGTTCCAGGACGAGAAAAACCCGAGCTGGTTGCTCGCCGAAGTGACCATTCCGCCGGATGTCGGCGGTTGGTATGTACGAGAGGCCGGGTTGTGGACTGACACCGGGATTCTCTACGCCATCGTAAAATATCCGGAGTCGTTCAAACCGGTTCTGGCCACGTCGGGTTCGGGTAAAGAGTTCTACATTCGCTCGATTTTCGAGACGAGTAATGCGTCGCTGGTGACGTTGTTGATTGATGACACCGTCGTCAAGGCCACGCGTGCCTGGGTCATGAGTTACCTCGCCGAAGAACTCGGCAAGCTCGATGGCAAGCAGTCGGTGCGTGTTGCTGCGACTGGCAATGTCGTGTTGAACGGTGCGCAGCAGATTGATGGTGTGGCAGTGATTGCCGGTGACCGTGTGCTGCTGGCGAATCAGACCCTGTCCAAGGATAACGGCCTGTGGATTGTCGCGAACGGCGACTGGGTGCGGGCAACCGATGCCAACAGCAGCGCCAAGGTCACGCCGGGCCTGACGGTCGTGGTCGAGGAGGGCACAGCAAATGGAGATTCGTTGTGGCACCTGACCACCAATGCGCCGATCACCCTCGGCACCACGACGCTGACGTTCAAGATGCTCGCGGGGCGCACCGGGATTGCTGCCGGGACGTACAAGAGTTTGACCGTTGATGAATATGGTCGCGCGACGGCGGGTGCGAACCCTGAGACGCTGGCCGGGTTTGGCATCAAGGATTCGTACACCAAGGGTGAAGTTGAGGCGTTGATTGCCAAGGCGTCGGCGTTGCCGGTTGGTTCGATTGTCGCGTTTCCGGTTGATGCACCACCGCCGGGCTTTCTGGAGCTGGATAACAGCGTCAAGAGCAGTGCGACTTACCCGGACTTGAGCGCTTATCTGGGTAGCAAGTTCAACAAGGGTGATGAGGGGGTCGGCAACTTCCGTTTGCCCGAGGCGCGCGGGGAGTTTTTGCGTGGCTGGGATCATGGGCGTGGAGTTGACGCCGGACGTGGTCTCGGTAGCTGGCAGGCCGACGACAACAAGTCGCATGCCCATACGGTCACCCGCATGCAGGCATTCGCCAATGCCACCGGCAGTAATCCGAGTGCCGTAGTGGTAGACAACGGCAATACGGCCGTAATGACCAATTTCGCGGCTGGCTTCAATAGTTCTGGTGGCGCCGAGGCACGACCTCGCAACATCGCCGTCATGTGGTGCATAAAAGCCTGGAACGCCCCGGTCAATCAGGGAACCATCGATGTCGCCGCGCTGGCCAAGGAAGTAGAACGGCTCAAATCCGCCGTTCCGATTGGCGCTGTTCTCGCATTCCCGACGGGTATTGTCGCTCCCGGTTATCTGGAGCTGGATGGCAGTGTGCAAAGCATTGCGACTTATCCGGATCTGGCCGCCTATCTCGGCACTGTCTATAACAAAGGCAATGAAGGCGCGGGTAACTTCCGATTGCCGGAATCGCGCGGTGAGTTCCTGCGCGGCTGGGATCATGGGCGTGGAATAGACGTCGGACGAAACGTCGGCAGCTATCAGGCCGGTACCAAGACTCAGGGCGACAACGGGGATGCACCAGCTGTTCAAGGCATTGGCAACTCCAATGCTATCGACGCAGATCCGGCACCTGACTTCACAGGCGATATCTACTACACAACCACGGGTGCAATCGCCCAAAGCTTCAGCGGTTCTTACTGGAAAACCGTGCGCCCACGCAACCTCGCCGTCATGTGGTGTATCAAAGCCTGGAACGCTCCGATCAATCAGGGAAACATCGATATCACTGCGCTGGCGACTCTGGCGCAACAAGCTTCCGAAAGCAATCAAGGCACAGCAAAAATCGCCACCCAAGCCCAGACAGACGCGGGCACTGATGACAAAGCTGTAGTCACCCCCAAAAAAATGCGTTGGGGGTTTTCAATTGGCATTTCTGAGAACCTGGGCAGTAGCTACGTTGTATTTCCGACGTGGCTCGGAGGATTGATCATTCAGTGGGGAATGACGAACGCAATCGCATCCGGCGCAAATTACCTCCAGGCCTTTCCGGTAGCGTTCCCGTTGTTCGTGCCAGCAGTGTTTACGACTTATCCCAATGCTGCAGTGGATGCGCCGACAGGCTCGACCTATATCGGGCAGGTTCGAGCTCAGAGTAGGGCGAACGTGACCATTCGCAACATTGGCCCCACCCCGGCACAATTTTATTTTCTGGCTATCGGCCGTTGAGGCCGAGAACCAGTCGAGGGTTAGCTATGAAGTTCGCAACATTTAGTGAAACCGGTGAGTTGACCGGACGTTATGACTCGGCCCTTCACTCAGTCATTCCTGAACAAGCGGTCGAACTGAGCGATGAAGTTTTTCTCGCCACCAGAACCGATCAAACGGGTGAGTGGAGGCTGGTCGATGGAGAGGTCGTAAAAGTACCCTTTGCAATAGTGGAGCCGAATTACCCCGAACTGTTCGCGAAAACGCGGTTCTTGCATGAAACACACGGTATCGCTATAGAGGGATTGAATATAGAAACATCTCGCGACAGCCAGGCGCTGATCGCCAGCACAGGTCTGTCTGCCATTCTCGACCCCGAGTATCGCTGCAACTTCAAAACCCTCAATGGTTTTGTCGAGATCGGCGCCGAGCAGATTCTCGCCATTGCCAAGGCTGTGCGCAGCCATGTCCAGGCCTGCTTTGATCGCGAACTGGATTTGCTCCGGGCCCTCGAGGCGCGAACTTATAAAGATGAAATGCTCGCTGAAGGTTGGCCGCTCTCGTCACCGATCACCGCGAATCAGTAAACGCCCCATTCTCTGGGGCGTTTTCATATCTGGCCACTCACGAGGGTGGTTTTAGAGTCGTCGTTAATCACACAAGGAAGAACCTATGTTTTACGCACCCTCCACCGGCGGTTTTTACGATCCAGCCATCCATGCAGAAATTCCAGGCGATGCAGTTGAAATCTCGCGTGAGTACTGGCTTGAGTTAGTGAACGGGCTGTCTACCGGCAAGATGATTGTCATGAATGAAAATAACTATCCGGTGCTGATTGATCGGCCGGGGCCAACACCTGCGGAACTTGAGAGCATTGAGCGCTACTGGCGCAAACAGCAGATCGCACTCACTGATCCCGTGGTCAACCGTCATCGTGACGAGGTGGACCGTTGGCCAACCCAGCTGACCCCGGCGCAATACATCGAGTTGCAGAACTATCGCCACGTGCTGCGCATCTGGCCGGTCGGCGGTGAGTTGCCCTTGAGCGAACACCGCCCGGCTGCGCCGGAGTGGCTCGCTAGCCTGCCCGAATAAAAACGCCCCGCATTGTCGGGGCGTTTTCTTGTCCCCCCAAGCCCCTCCCGTAGAGGGGCTTGGCCGTTTATGGAGAAACGAAAAATGGCAACCCGCCAAACCTACACCGTGCTCGTCCCATTCCCCACCGGCGGTGGGCACTGGTCGAGCGTCGGCCAGGAACTCGATCTGCTCGACGTCGAGGCCAGTGCCTTGCACTTCGCCGGTCGACTGGAACTGAAAACACCCTCCACCCAGGCCAAAAAGGCCGCTGCCAAGAAGGCTGACTGAACATGGCTGAGGTTCTGAACTTCGAGCACAACGGCATTACCGTCAATGCCACCGAATCCCCCGAGGCCATGGGTGGCCTGGGTGACAACGTCATCGGTCTGGTCGGCACTGCGCCGAAAGCCGATCCGCTGATTCCGCGCAACGCACCGTTCCGCATCAACAGCTTCACCACCCACGCGCTGCTCGATCCGACCGGTTCCGAAGAAGGCACCCTGTATCACGCGGTTTACCAGATCCTCAAAGTGGTCAAGGTGCCGGTCTACGTGGTGATCGTCGAAGCGGGCGCGACCCCGGCCGACACCGTTAACGCAGTGATCGGCGGCGTCGATCCAACCACCGGCCGCAAGCTCGGTCTGGCCGCGCTGGGCAGTGTCCCGGAAGACCTGACCATCATCGGCGCACCGGGCTTCACCGGCACTAAAGCGGTAGCCGGCGAGTTCGCCTCGTTCGGCAAGCGCATCAAGGCCCGGGTGGTGCTGGACGGCAAGGACGCCTCGGTCGCCGATCAAGTGCTGTACAGCCAGGAACTGGGCGGCGCCGATCTCGGTTTCGACCGTTGCCTGGTGGTCCACAACATGCCTGCCGTTTATTCGAAAGCGGCGAAGAAAAACGTCTTCCTGTCGCCTTCCAGTCTGGCGATTGCCGCACTGGCCAAGGTCAAGCAGTGGGAGAGCCCGGGCAACCAGGTGACCTACGCCGAGGACGTTTCGCGAGTCGTTGAATACAACATCCTCGACACCTCCACCGAAGGCGATCTGCTTAACCGCTACGGCGTTAGCTACTACGCCCGCACCGTGCTTGGCGGCTTCTCGCTGCTGGGTAACCGCTCGATCACCGGCAAGTTCATCAGCTACGTCGGCCTCGAAGATGCGATCAGCCGCAAGCTGGTCAAGGCGGGCCAGAAAGCCATGGCCAAGAACCTCACCAAGTCCTTCATGGATCAAGAGGTCAAGCGCATCAACGACTGGCTGCAAACCCTGGTCGCCGACGAAACCATTCCTGGCGGCAGCGTTTATCTGCACCCGGAACTGAACAGCGTCGAGAAGTACAAGAACGGCACCTGGTACGTGGTCATCGACTACGGCCGTTACGCGCCGAACGAACACATGGTTTATCAACTCAACGCCCGCGATGAAATCATCGAGCAGTTCCTGGAGGACGTTCTCTAATGTTTACCAACCGTGTAAGACAGGCCATCGCGGCCACCCTGCAAGGCCTGCCGCTGTCGGCGACCGTTGAAGAATTCACCCCGCCGAAGATCGAATTCGATGTGGAAGAGATGCGTGGCGGGCGCTTTATCGGTGAAGAAATGGCCAAGGGCGGCAAAGCGCTCAACGCCAAGCTGACCCTGCAAGGCCTCGGCGCCGAAGTCATGCTGGCACTGGGTGTGAAGCTGGGCGACGACATCCTGCTGAACGTGCGTGAAGCCGGTCAGGATCAGGATGGCAACACTTGGTTCACCTACCACACCGTCGGCGGCAAGCTGAAATCCCTCGAGGAAACCGCGGTGAAAATGGGTGAAAAACCCAAGACCAATCTGGAGCTGTCCTGCCGCACCTACAACCGCCTGGAAAACGGCGTGCCGGTGATCGACATCGACGTGCGCACCCAGAAGTTCGTGCTCAACGGCGTCGACATCCTCGGTGATGCGCGGCGTGCGGTGCTGATGCCGTAACCCTCGGCACAACACAAAACCCTGTAGGAGTGAGCCTGCTCGCGATGAGGTCAGCACATGCAACATCAATGTGCTTGAAAGACCGCTATCGCGAGCAGGCTCACTCCTACAAGGGAATAGCGACACCCCCTCAAGAATCACCAAGGAATTCATACATGTCGTGGATGCCACCCCAGCATGACCTGTTGTCGCCGATCACCGGCGACGACGGTTCGCAGATCGAAACGATCCAGCTCAAGCCGCTGTTCTACGCCGCGCAAAAAGACGCGCTGGAGCGCGCCGGCGATGACGAAGACGATCAGTTCTTCGAACTGGCGCTGCTCGCCACCGGCCTCTCGGTCAAGGAACTCGACCAGCTCAAGCGCCCGGATTACGTGAGCATCGCCCAGTACGTGCACGAGATGTCGACACGCCCTGCGTCGTACTTTCTCGATCAGGTCGAAGACGCGGAAAAATCCGCCGATCCCGACCAGGTGCAATTGCTGCAACCGCTCGCCGTGACCGGCCGCACCGTGACCTCGTTGAGCCTGGAAATGCCTGTGCTGCGCGCCACCAAAGTGATGAAAAAACTGAAAACGGCCAAGGAACGCGCCGAGTTCATCACCGCCCATTGCACCGGCCTGATGATCCCCGATCTGGCCTTGATGACCGTCCCTGACTGGACGCAATTGCAGGTGCGCATCGACGATTTTTTAAACCAGCCGGCGGCCTACTTTCGGAACGCGACATCGAAGTAATCCTCGATATCGTCCCGCTCATTTACCCGGTAAGTGAAGCGGAGATTCTGGAATGGGACGCCGAAAAGGCGTTGCGCCGCTACGACATAGCGATCACTCGCCTTGGCGTAAAACAGGAGTAGAGCGGCAATGGCAGACACATCGTTTTCGCTGATGTACGCCGCGCAAACCGCAGGCGCGGGTTCCGGCTTGTCGGCAGGGGGATCGGCCACAGACAGCCTGGTCAAACCACTGTCCGAACTGAAAGAGGCGTTGCTTACGGCCAGTCTGGACATCCGCAGTCTGGTGCGTGAACAGATCAAACTCGGCGCTGTTGTCCTGGGGCTGAACACGGCCCTGGCATCATTCAAGGTGCCAGTGGTAACTGCCGCGCCGGCGGCAGGCGGCGAAAGCAAGTCAAAGCTCAAGGCTGAGATTGAACAACGCTCGCCTCCGGCCTACCTGCAATCGGACATGGCCCTGGAAACCGCCATGGCCCAGCTCAAGCAGGTTCAAGGCCTGAGTGGCGACCTCGGCACGCTGTCGAAAGCCAACCTCAAACTGGCCACCGACAAACGGGTTTCCGGCAGTGGGGCGACGGTCGTGGATCTGGTGCAGGTCGAAGTCGCGGCTGACAGATCCGGGATTGGTGCGGGTCTCAAGGGCGCCGACAAGGAACAAGTGCTGCTGGATTTTGCCCTGGATGCAGCGGTCAATGCGTCGGCGTTCGGCATCAGCCTGAAGTCGGCCGGTGAAATGCTGTCGGCCTGGCAAGTCTCGATGAGACTGGATCACACTCAAGGTCAGCTGCTGGCTGATGCGACTCAGCATCTGGGCAACAGCGGACTGAATACGACGGCTGCCGACATCGGCTCGGTTGTGCAGCAATCCGGCGAGTCGGCCGTTGCAGCGGGGATTCTGCCCGAGCAGTTGGCGGCGCTGTCAGCCGCGTTGCTCAATGCTGACGTCGACAAAGCCGGTGCCGGGGCGTCGGTGAAAAGCATCAGTGCAGCCTTGGCCAAAGGCCCCCAAGGCTCGGCGGCCGAGCAGTCGGCGTGGAAGGCGTTGGGGCTTGATCCCGGCAAGTTGACCGAAAACGTACCGGACAACCTTGTCAAAGCGTTGGCGGCATTGAAGCAACAACCGGCAGAGCAGCAAGCAGCGCTGATCAAGACACTTTTCAGTGGCGACGACGGTGTACGCAAACTGCTGGCGAAACCCGAAGACCTGCAAAAAGCGTTTTCGCTGGTCGCTCCGGCCAAACTGGAAGGAACGTCGTCGCTTGTGTCCTCGCAAGCGACCCAGAGCAGCCTCGCATCGCCATTCAAGGGTGAGGGGGGCGTGCTCCAGTGGATGGGCAAACCCGGCGAGGCACAGACGCCGCTTTCATTGCTCAAGCCCAATGATCCGCTGACACCGGCTTACAGCGGCGCGATTGAACGCAGCGCCGAGCCTGCGGGCAAAGACCCTCAGCGAAGCTGGAACGCGTTCGATGCCAGTCTCAATCGTCTGATCACGGCGTTGGCGCCGGATGCGACCGGCACGCTGGATTCGCTGACGAATATGACCAATGGCGTGGCCGATATGGCTGAAGCCCATCCCAAGACCTCGACGGCGTTGGCCCTTGCGGGCGTTGGACTGTCGGCCATCGTGGTGGCGGTGATGGCCAAGGCATTCGGCAATTTCACCGACAAACTGCTCAAGGGCGTCGCTTCAAAATTGCCGTTCGGTCTTGGCGGTTTGATTGCCGATATTGAAGACCCGAAAGCAAAGAAAACGTCGGCCGGAAATGGCGCGGGTCATGACTGCTGTTGCAAACCGCTGGGCGGCGGGACGGGGGACAGACTCAAGCCTCGCCGGTCAAGCATCAAGCCTCGAGTCCGACGTGAACAAACCGGTCAAGGTGCGAAAAGCCCCCGCACGGTGACCCCTCGGCCACCACGGATCAGTACTCCACCGGCACCACCCGTTCTGCCCCGCATGTCCGGCTCGTACTGGCCGGGAACCATGACGGCATTTGCAGGCTCATCAGTCGTCAGTTCTGCACCGGCCGCTCCACTGTCCGGTTCTTACGCCAGGGCAGGCAGACTGCTTGCCAGACGGGCACCGCCGCTGCGGTTGCTCAGCGCCGGATATGAAATGGTCAACGGCGTCATGAGCGGCGATAAGCGTGCCGTCGTGTCGTCCGGTGCATCGTTGGCCGGGTCGTCTGTTGGTGCCGCTGTCGGTGCTGCATTGGGTACGTTGATTCTGCCGGGTGTGGGCACCATGGTCGGCGGGTGGCTGGGGAGCATGGCGGGCGGGGCCATCGGTGAATCTCTGGGCGACAAGCTAGGGACACAAGTCGATCGTCTCGGCTCTCCTGCACAGGTCAGTAAAGACCTCATCGCGACCTCGCCGACCTCCACGAACCCTGCGGCAATCGCCTCCACAGCCGTCAGCCAGCCTGTCACGTTCAACTCCACCATTCACATCAATGGTCAGGATCAGGGCAGCGCCCAGGCACTGGCCAATCTTGTTGTGCAGACAACAATAAGTCAGTTGGGCCAGATCATGCCGACCAATCCTCTCGCCACACGACGTGACGCAGCCCTGACCGACGGAGTCGCCACATGAAACAACAAATGGCTCTGGGCAGTTTTATCTTTGGTCTTTCACGCGGTTTTGCCTACAGCAGTTTTCTGCGCAAGTCCGACGGCGGCTGGACGGAACTGCAGATTCTCACCAGCAAACCCAAGGCCCATCAAATCGGACAGAAACCCGAAACCCTGACCATCACCGGCAAATCAATGTACGCGGTGGCCATGGATCGGCTGGATGAGCTACGTGCGCTGCAAGCCCTTCGTGTGCCGCTGCCGCTGATCGATGGCATCGGCCGCAACTGGGGGCTGTGGCGGATCAACAACGTTCAGGAAACCCAGACCTGCATCATCGATGACGGCACGGCGATGGTGGTCGATTGGGTCATCGAATTGGCGGAGTTCAACAATGCGTAAGGTCCGAAGCGTGGCCGGTGATTCGGTGAATCTGCTGCTCTACCGCGAAACCGGGCGCAGCGACGATGCCGCTGAAGAAGCCCTGTGGAAACTCAACCCGAATTTGGCCGAGCTCGGCCCGGTTCTGCCCGCTGGCATCTGGGTCGTGCTGCCTGAACTCGACAGCAAACCCGCTGCGATCAAAGCGCTCACGGCCTGGGATTAAGGAGGTTGTATGGCATTGGGTTTTACCCCGGTCGTGCAGATTTATGGCGCAAACGCGGATCTGCTCAACCAGCGGCTGATCAGTTGGGAACACATTGATGCCGCCGGTATCGAGTCGGATCAACTGACCCTGACCATTGATCTGGAAGGTCTCGAAGGGCTGCCAAATCTGGGCGGGAAAATCGGCCTGCTGGTGGGTTACCTGGAAATGGAAGAGATGGTTGACAAGGGCCAGTTCAAAGTCACTCGCCTGACACCGACGCTGTTTCCGTTTCGCCTGACCCTGGTGGCCACTGCAGCGCCTTTCAGCAAGGATGATGAAACCGGCTTCAAGCAGCGCCGCACCGCCAGTCATGGACCGACGACGCTCGGTCAACTGTTTAGCAAACTGGTGTCGCAGCACGGCTTTTCATCGCGTGTCGCTGCGGACGTGTCGATGATCAAGATCGCCCACGTCGACCAGTCCAATGAAACCGATATGGGCTTTCTGACGCGGCTGGCGAAGAAGTACAACTTGGTCGCCAAACCTTATGGCGATGCGTATGTGCTGGCGCGGCCTGGGCAGATCAAATCCATCTCGGGGCAGAAACTGCAGGATGTGACGTTGTCGGTCACCCACGACAATCGTCCCGGCGATCACGCCTTCATCAGCGCCACGCTGGAAGAGGCCGCCCGCGAACAGGCCAAGGGCTGCAAGACCTGTTTTGTCGATGCGGTTACAGGCGTTTTGCACTGGGTCGAAACCGGGCTTGCGCCGTTCAAGACAATCCGCCAGAAGCAACCCAACGAAGCGGATGCCATCGCCGTGGGCGAAGGCGAAGTGCGCAAGATGTTGCGCCACAAATACAAGGTGAAGATCACCTGTCCTGGTGATCCACGGCTGGCGGCTGAAGGCCTGGTACTGCTCGATGACAGCTGGCCGGACTTCATGCGCGGACGCTGGTCGATCGACAAGGTCACCGCCAGCGGTAATCGCGAGAACAGCTATCGCTGCCTGATCGATGCGTCGTGCCTCGACCCGAAAGCCGAAGCCAAAGACTGATCTCACAGCCCACGAGCCCCCCTGTAGGAGTGAGCCTGCTCGCGATAGCGGTGCCACATTCAAAATCAACGCGCCTGACACACCGCTATCGCGAGCAGGCTCACTCCTACAGGGGCCTGCGGTAACTCCCACTATTTTGGAACACCCCCATGAAGATCACCCCGATCCTCACGCAACTGCGTGGGCAATGCCCTGGCCTTGCCAATCACATTTCGGTGGGTGTCGATCTGGCGTTGCTGCGAGGCAATGTCGATCTGCCGACACCCTCGGCCCATGTGCTGCCACTGGCCGACTTGGCGAGTGAAAGCACCACCCAAAACCTCACCACCCAACCGATCCGCGACCGCTTCGAAATCGTCCTGGTGCTTGACGCCACCGACCCTGCAAAAGCGCTGGATCTGTTGCACGACCTGCGCGCCGAACTGTGGCGTGCGCTGGTGGGGTTCAAGCCCGATTCCGACTACAGCGCCATCGTTTACGACGGCGGCGAACTGGTCTCGATCAACAGCAGCCGCGCCTTCTACCGGCTGCGCTTTTTTGCCGAGTTCCAGCTCGGTCGCAATCTGCCAAGTCAGCCTGCGGAGAGTTGGCACGAACGCGAACTGGACGGTTTGTCGTCCTTTACCGGGGCCACCGTGCGGGTCGATGCGATCGACCCGGCCGATCCCAACCTGAAACGCCCGGGCCCCGATGGGCGCGTGGAAATGACTTTCTCTGCAGAGGTAACCCCATGAGCAATCGCATCACCGTACTGCCGGCCGAAGGCCGTGTCGTACCTGACCCGGAGGCCGGCGATCTGCTGCCGCTGGAAGGCCGTGAAGTGCTGGACAGCGCCTGGTGGCGCCGACGTCTGGCCGACGGCGATATCACCCTCAAAACCGCACCAGCCAAACAAAAGGGAGCCAAATAATGGCGATCGGATTCAGCAACATCCCTGCGGACATTCGTGTACCGCTGTTCTATGCCGAAATGGACAACTCGGCCGCCAATAGCGCGAGTTCGACCCTGCGTCGTTTGATCGTCGCTCAGGTCAACGACAACATCGCGCCGACCGAAGTCGGCAAACTGGTGTTGGTCTCCAGCGTTGCGCTGGCCAAAAGCATCGGTGGCCAAGGCTCGATGCTCGCCTCGATGTACGAAACCTTCCGCAAGGCTGACCCGATCGGTGAGATCTGGTGCCTGCCGCTGCACAATACCGAAGGCGCGATCGCCAAAGGCGTGCTGACCCTGACCGGCACCGCCACTCAGGCTGGCGTGTTGAATCTGTATGTCGGCGGCGTGCGTGTGCAAGCCACCGTGGTCAACGGTGCCACCGCTGCCCAAGCGGCCACTGCACTGGCGCAGAAAATCAACGCCACCGCCGACCTGCCGGTCAGCGCTGCCGCTGCCGAAGGTGTGGTCACCCTGAACGCCAAATGGACTGGCGACAGCGGCAACGACATCAGCCTGCAATTCAATCGCCTGGGCAAGAGCAACGGCGAAGACACCCCGGCCGGCCTGACCACTGCAATCACCGCCATGACCGGCGGCGCCGGCGTGCCGGATCAAGTGGCGGCGATTGCTGCACTGGGCGACGAGCCATTCGAATTCATCGCTCTGCCATGGTCCGATCTGTCGACGCTCAACACCTGGCAAGCGGTCATGGATGACAGCACCGGTCGCTGGTCGTGGGCCAAGCAACTGTTTGGTCACGTCTACAGCGCCAAACGCGGCACCGTTGGTACGCTGGTCGCGGCCGGCCAGGCGCGTAACGACCAGCACATGACCATTCAGGCGCTGGAGCCGGGCGTTCCGCAACCGTTCTGGGTGCAAGCGGCGGCACTGGCTGCACGCACCGCGGTGTTTATCTCCGCCGACGCCAGCCGTCCAACCCAGAGCGGTAGCCTGCCGGGCGTTGATCCGGCACCGGCGAGTGAGCGCTTCACCCTGACCGAGCGTCAGTCGCTGCTCAACTACGGCATCGCCACCGCTTACTACGAAGGTGGCTACGTACGCATTCAGCGCTCGATCACCACCTACCAGAAAAACGCTTACGGTCAGGCCGACAACTCCTATCTGGACAGCGAAACCATGCACCAGTCGGCGTTCATCGTGCGTCGTCTGCAAAGCGTGATCACCAGCAAATACGGCCGGCACAAACTGGCTTCCGACGGCACCCGCTTCGGCGCCGGCCAGCCGATCGTGACGCCAGCGACCATTCGCGGTGAGCTGATCGCGCAGTACGCCAAGCTTGAACTGGAAGGCCACGTCGAGAACGCCGAGCTTTTCGCCGAACACCTGATCGTCGAGCGCGACGTGCAGGATCCGAGCCGCGTGAACGTGCTGTTCCCGCCGGATTACATCAACGGTTTGCGCGTGTTCGCGCTGCTCAACCAATTCCGTCTGCAGTACGACGACGCGGCTTGATCAGCGCGTTTGACGGCAAGTTTTCAGCCCACCTCGCGTGGGCTTTTTTATGCAAGGGAGTAACACCATGGGTCAACTGATTGCAGGCACCTGCTACGTCAAAGTCGACGGCGCACAACTGACCATCAATGGCGGCTGCGAAGCCCCGCTGATGGCGGTCAAACGCGAAACCGTCGTACCGGGTTTCTACAAGGAAACCGACATCGCGCCGTCGTTCAAAGTGACCGCGCTGCACACCGCCGACTTCCCGCTGAAGAAGCTGATCGAAGGCACCGACATCACCGTCACCTGCGAATTCAGCAACGGCAAAGTCTACGTGCTGGCCGGCGCTTATCTGGTTGAAGAGCCAGTTTCCAAGGGCGATGACGCCACCATCGAACTGAAATTCGAAGGCATCAAGGGGACCTGGCAATGAGCGGCGCCGTGAAGCTTCAGGTTGCGATCGAAGCTCACGGCGAGCCCCTGACCGAACTCGTCCTGCGCCGTCCGACGGTGCAGGAAGTGCGAGCGATCAAGGCGCTGCCGTACAAGATCGACAAGAGCGAAGAAGTCAGCCTCGACATGGACGTGGCGGCCAAATACATCGCCGTGTGCGCCGGCATTCCGCCGTCGTCGGTCAACCAGCTGGATCTGGCTGACCTCAATGCGCTGAGCTGGGCCGTTGCGAGTTTTTTCATGAGTGCGGCGTCGGCGCCATCACCGACCTGATCGCCGTCGCCTATGACCTGGCCTGGTTCTGGAAGGTTGACCCCGAACAGATGATGGCCAGGCCACTGGATGTGCTCCGCGAATCGCTGGAGCACGCGCAACGGATCAATGCGATGCAGCAGGTGCAGTGATGGCAGACGAAGAAACGAAAGTAAAAACTCCGGTGCTGATCACGGGCATCGATGAGCTATCGCCCAAGCTCGGCGCCCTTCAGGCCAAGGTCGGGAGTTTCAAGAAAAATCTCGAGCAGGTCGGCCTCGACAAACTGGACATCAGCGGTCTGTTCAAGGGCGGCAGCGTGATCACGCCGTTCGTGGACGGGATCAAATCGGCGGCAGCATTTCAGGGCAAATTGACCGAAGTCAGCGACACGGCAAAAACCGTCGATTTACCCGCCACGCCGAAAGTCGCTGCGCAAAACATGAACGTGTTCAGTGCATCGATGGAAAAGGTTTCCGCAGCCGTCGATGCCGCGCTGGTACCGGCGGTAGGGGCGTTGGTGGTCGGGCTGGAACCGATGCTGACCCAGGTCGGCAGCCTGCTCGCCGACAACCCGAAACTGGTCGAAGGCCTGGCGGCGGGCGCGATTGCCTTCTCCGCCATGCAAACCGCCGTCACCGGCATGACCCAAGTGATGGACGTGATGAGCATGGTGCTCAAGACCAACCCGATCATGTTGATCGCGATGGGCATCGCGGTGGCGGCCGGTTTGATTTATGCCAACTGGACGCCGATCAGTGCCTTTTTCAAGGGCATGTGGGAGGGCGTGAAAAACATCGGTGTGAGTGCGATGGCGACGTTGCGCTCGATCCTTGACTGGCGACCGCTGGATGCACTGGCGGCGCTGTGGTCACCGATCGCGGAATTCTTCTCGGGCATCTGGGCCAAGGTCAAAACCGTCACCGCGCCAGTGATCGACTTTTTCAAATCGGTGTTCTCCTGGACGCCCGCCGGCATGATCCTGGAAAACTGGGCGCCGCTGACCGATCTGTTTTCGGCGATCTGGGAATTGCTCAAGGCCTTGAGTGTGCCGGTGATGGCGTTCCTCAAAGGTCTGTTCGACTGGACGCCGTTGGGCATGATCATCAACAACTGGGGCGCGATCACCGGGTTCTTTGCCTCGATCTGGACGGCGCTGCAACCGGCGGCACAAGCCATCAAGGACTTCTTCGGCACGTTGTTCGATTACTCCCCGCTGGGCATGATCGTCAACAACTGGGGCAGCATCGTGACCTTCTTCGAACCGATCTGGGCCGCGCTGCAAGCTTCGGCGCAGCAGATCAAAAGCTTCTTCCAGAGCTTGTTCGAATGGTCGCCGCTGGAACAGATCGCGATGTACTGGCAACCGATCAGCGAAGTGTTTTCGGCGCTGTGGGGCGTGGTGCAAGCGTTGGCCGCACCGGTACTCGAGTTTTTGCACAACATGTTCGAATGGACGCCGTTGGGGCAGATCATCAAGAACTGGGGGCCGATCACCGAGTGGTTCGGCGAGTTGTGGCAAAAACTGCAAACCGTGATTGCGCCGATCAAAGAGTTGTTCGACGGTGGCTTTGCCGGACTCATCGCCAAGGTCACCGGCAAGGTTGAAACGTTCACCGAAGCGCAACGCCAGACCAATGCCGAAGGCAAAGGCGAACTGGCACCGGCGTTCTTCGGCGCGAGCCCTCAGGCTTCGAGCAACGGCGCGCTACAGGGTGGATCGTTGCCACAGAGTTCCGGTGCCCTGATCCAGCAAAGCGCCGCCAACAACCGTACGCAACTCGAGGGCGGCCTGACCGTGCGCTTCGAAAATGCTCCGGCGGGGCTGCGCACTGATCAACCGCAAACCAATCAACCAGGCCTGGCGTTGTCTTCGCGCATCGGCTATCGCTCGCTGTCGGCAGGAGGTTCCAATGAACTGGCGTGACCGTCTGTTGCCGGCATCCTTTCGTGGTGTCGGGTTCTGGATCGATCAGGCGAAAACCCCGGTCGGTCGCAAAGGTCAGTTGCACGAATATCCGCAACGCGACCTGCCGTATTTCGAAGATCTCGGCCAGCAGGCGAGGATTCACGACGTCACCGCATTCATCATCGGCGCCGATTGCCTGGAGCAGCGCGACAAGCTGCTCAAGGCATTGGAGGCGGGCAGTGGTGAACTGGTGCATCCGTGGCTCGGGCGTTTGCAAGTCAAGGTCGGTGAATGCGATATGACGCACACCCGCCAGGACGGCGGGTTGGTGACCTTTACCCTGAAGTTCTATCCCGATCAGCCGTTGCCGTTTCCGACTGCCAGCGTCAGCACGCAGAAAGTGCTGCTGGCCAAAGCCGACACACTGCTGGGTTCGGCGGTGGCGCGCTTCGAGCAGGCGATGACGCTGATCAAGGCTGCGCGGATCGGCATCGCCAATCTGCGCAACAGCCTGACCGGGGTTTATGAGGTGATCAAGGAGCAGCTCAAACCGCTGATCGAGCAGTACAAACAGATCACTGAACTGGTTAAAGCTGTGAAGGAGTTGCCCAAGGAAGTGGCAGCGGAATTCAAAGGCCTGCTCGGCGATATCAAGGAGCTCAAGGAGTTTGCGAAGGAGGGCTACCGTGGTGTGATTGCCGATGTGTCCCAACAACTCGAAGCCATCCGCAAGGCGGATGCGCCGAAGATAACCACTGGCAAGGACACCAATGCTGCGGCGCAAGCCATGGCCGATCTGGTGCAGGACACGATGCTGGTCAAAGTGGCGCAGTGGGTGGCGTCGATGCCAGTGGCGAGCCCCGCAGTGAAACTGTCGTCGACACCTTCGGTGGCGCAGCAGGCGGATCAACCGGTGACCCGTCCGGAAGTACCGGTGACCGATGAAATGAAAGCACTGCAGAAGGCCGTCGGGGTGGCCATTGATCCGATGCTGGACAAGGCCGATCCCAAGCACCACCAGGCAATCAACGATGTCAAGGAAGCGTTGCTGGCGCATCTCAAGGCAGTGGCGTCATCCGGTGTGCGCCAGGTCACCAAATCGTTTCAGGAAAGCCTGCCGGCGCTGGTTGTGGCCTACAAGCAATTTGCCGATGCGACACGGGTGACCCAAGTGACTCAGAGCAACGCGATGAACCATCCGGGTTTTTCACCCAACGACGTGAAAGTGTCCAGGGAGTGAGCCATGAACGAGATGGATAACCGCGTCACGTTGACCGTCAACAACATGGAATACGGCGGCTGGAAAAGCGTGGAAATCACCGCTGATCTGGAGCGCCAGTTCCGCACGTTCAAACTTGACATCACCTGGCAGTGGCCGGGGCAGACGGTGGACCAGCGGATCAAGCCGGGTGACCCCTGCGAAGTGAAAATCGGCCAGGACCTGGTGCTCACCGGCTACGTGTTCAAGGCGCCGATCAGCTATGACGGACGCCAGATCAGCCTGAGCATCGAGGGCAGTTCCAAGACCCAGGATCTGGTCGATTGCGCCGCCAGAAACCAGCCGAACCAGTGGCAGGAGCAACCGCTGTTGAGCATCGTGCAGGCGCTGGCGATGGAGTACGGGCTGATGGTGGTCAATGAGATTCCCGAGACTGCGCGGCTGACCAAGCACACCATCGTGCCGGGTGAAACCGTGTTCCAGTCGATCGACCGTTTGCTCTCGTTGCTGCGGGTGTTTTCCACCGATGACGCGCAGGGCCGGCTGGTGCTGGCCAAACCCGGCAGCGGTGGTCGGGCCAGCGATGCGCTGGAGCTGGGCAAGAATATCCTGTCGGCCAACGCCCCCATGGATCAGAGCCAGGTGTTCTCCGAATACCGGGTGATCGGCCAGCAGAAAGGTTCGGACAAGAAGAGCGGGGCGGCGGTCAGCGAGGTTGAATCCAGCGCGACCGATCTGAGCTTCAAACGTCGACGCACCACCATCATCAACGAGGGCACCGCGCTGACGTTCGAACTGGCCCAGCAACGCGCCCAGTGGGAGTGCGCCACCCGTATGGGGCGGGCGCAGACCACCACGTATCGGGTGCAGGGCTGGCGCCAGGCCAACGGTGATCTTTGGCGGCACAACACGCTGGTCAAAGTCACGGATCCGGTGCTTGGGTTCGATGGCGACATGCTGATCTCCAAGGTCACTTATTCGCTGTCGGCACAAGGCTCGGTGACCACGCTGCAAGTGGCGCCGCCGCATACCTTCGACGCCAATCCAATGCTACCGAAAAAATCCCCGGCCTGACACCGAACCCTGTAGGAGTGAGCCTGCTCGCGATAGCGGTAGAACTGACACAGAAACGTCGTCTGTCATGCCGTCATCGCGAGCAGGCTCACTCCTACAGTTGATCGCGTCTTCGCCGCCTCTTGAGGACAATTCATGAGCCTACTGACACGCCTGCTGGCGCGCGGCACTGTCGTGCTCGCCAATTCGGCATCCAAGCTGCAATCGCTGCAAATGCGCCTCACCGCCGGCGAAGTGAACGACGACATGGAGCACTTCGAACCTTACGGCTTCACCAGCCACCCGCTGGCCGGTGCCGAAGGTGTCGTCACGTTCATCGGCGGCGACCGTTCCCACGCCATCGCTCTGGTCATCGCCGACCGCCGCTATCGCCTGCAAGCGCTGGCCGCTGGTGAAGTGGCGATCTACACCGACGAGGGCGACAAGATTCACTTCAAGCGTGGGCGGATCATCGACATCGAAACCGCCACGCTGAACATCCGCGCCAGCAGCGCGGTGAACTTCGATACGCCGGTGATCAACCAGACCGGCAAGATCGTGTCCACCGGCGATCAACTCGCCGGTGGCATCAGCCAGATCAACCACGTGCACGTCGGCGTGCAGGCCGGCAGCGGCCAGACCGGCGCGCCGGCAGGAGGCAAGTGATGCTGATCAGCCAAAACCTCCACGCTGCACTGACGCGCTCCGTACTGATCAGCCTGTTCACCTGGCGCCGCGCCGCCGATGACGACGCCCTCGACGACGACGAACGTTTCGGCTGGTGGGGCGACACCTTTCCCACCGTTGCCGACGATCGCATCGGCTCGCGCCTGTGGCTGCTGCGCCGGGTGAAACTGACCCGACAAACGCAAATGGACGCCGAATTCTATGCCCGCGAAGCCTTGCAATGGCTGATCGACGACGGCCACTGCAGCGCCATCGACATCATCAGCGAACGCCTCGACGCCCAGCGCCTGAACCTGCGCACGGTCCTGACCCTGGCTGACGGCGAACGTCTGGACATCAACCCCGATAACAGTTGGCAGGTGATCTATGCCGTTTGAAACCCCTTCGCTGCCGGTGCTGATCAAGCGCACCCAAAGCGACCTGGCCGGCGATTCGCTGCGCCAGTCCGATGCGCAAGTGCTGGCCCGTACCCTCGGTGGCGCGGCTTATGGTCTGTACGGTTATCTCGACTGGATTGCCGAGCAGATCCTGCCCGATAAAGCCGATGAATCGACCCTGGAACGCATCGCCGCGCTGCGTTTGAACCAACCGCGCAAACCCGCGCAAGTCGCCACCGGCAGCGTCAGTTTTACCGCGACTGCCGGCGCGGTGCTCGACGCCGATACACTGCTGCAAACCAATGACGGTCGCACCTACAAAGTCACCGCCGCGCGCACCACGGTCAATGGCAGCAACACCACCACCATCGCCGCACTCGATGCCGGCAGCCTCGGCAATGCCGACGCCGGGCTGGCGCTGACGCCGGTGCAGCCGATTGCCGGTGTGGTCGGCAACAGTTTTGTCGTGCTGGCGCCGGGACTCAGCGGCGGTGTCGCGCGGGAAAGTCTGGAGTCGCTACGTTCGCGGGTGATTCGTTCCTACCGCGTGATTCCCCATGGCGGCTCGGCCAGCGACTACGAAACCTGGGCGCTGGAAGTGCCGGGCGTGACCCGCGCCTGGTGTCGTGGCGGCTTGCTCGGGCCGGGCACGGTGACGGTATTCATCATGCGTGACGAAGACCCGCAACCGGTGCCGAACGATGAGCAATTGGCGGAAGTTCAGGACTACATCGAACCGCTGCGTCCAGTGACGGCGGAAGTGCGCGTGCAACGGCCGATTCAGGTGCCGGTGGTGTATCGCTTCAAGAGCGTCAATCCGGACACCACCGCTGTGCGCGCCGCCGTTGAGGCGCAGTTGCGCGACCTGCACAACCGCGAAGCCGATCTGGGCGTGCCGTTGCTGATCAGCCATATCCGCGAAGCCATCAGCAGCGCCGGCGGTGAGTACGATCACACGCTGACCGCGCCAGCCGCTGACGTGCCCGCCGGGCAAAGCGAACTGCTGACCTTCGGAGGTTGCGTATGGGGGGCATAAGAACCGCCGCGCAATATCAGGCGCAATTGCGCGCCTTGCTGCCCAGCGGCCCGGCGTGGGACCCGGAGCGCGTGCCGGAACTGGAAGAAGTTCTGCAAGGCGTCGCCGTCGAACTGGCGCGTCTCGATGCCCGCGCCGCCGACCTGCTCAACGAGATGGACCCGGCCGGCGTCAGCGAACTGGTGCCGGACTGGGAACAGGTGATGAACCTGCCCGATCCGTGCCTGGGCGCCACGCCGCTGTTCGACGACCGCCGCCTCGCCGTACGCCGACGCTTGCTGGCGGTCGGCAGTCAGGCTGTCGGTTACTACATCGACATCGCCAAAAGCCAGGGTTACCCCAACGCGACCATCACCGAACTCGAAGCCCCACGCATGGGCCGCTCGCGTTTCGGCTCGGCGCATTGGGGCACGTGGGAAGCGCAGTTCATGTGGACGCTCAACACCGGCGGCCGGTTGTTGCTGGGTCGGCGATTCGGTGCGAGCTACTGGGGCGAGCGTTTCGGCGTCAACCCGGGCTCGGCGCTGGAATGCCTGATTCACCGCAGTGCGCCGGCGCATACCAAGGTGCACATCAATTATGACTAGGGAAGAATGAGCCATGGATTATCCGAACAGTGTGCCCAGCGCCGGCTTGGTGAATGGGAAGTTTGTCGATGAGAACCCCATGACCGGAACCCCGGGATCGCTGATCCCGGCGGATTGGGGTAACGGAGTTACTCAGGAAATTCTCAATGTGATCAATGCGGCGGGTCTGACGCCGGACGAGAAAAAATACGATCAGTTGCTGCAAGCGATTCAGTCGGTGACGGCCAAGGGCTGGAATCAGGATCTGGCGTTGCCGCTGGTGGCGTTGCCGCTGCCGACGGTGGCCACCGCCGATGGTCGGCTGACGGTCAGCCCGGCTGCAGCATCCACCAGTGGTGGCAGGGTTTCGATTGCGGCAGGCACGTTTATCAGCCTCGGTCAGGAAGTTGTGAATGGTCAGTTGGGTCGTTCGCGCACGTTTGTGACGTCTGCCTGGAGCAGTGCGGATCTGTTGCCCAGTAGCCATTACTTTCTACGCGCGCAAGTCTCTGGCGGTACGCTGTCGTTCTACGTGCAGCGTGGCAACATCCATGACGTGACGCCCGAATCGTTGAAAGGAACGGTAAACGGTGCCGCCGGTGGCGGCTTCCAGTCAACGGCACTGGACATGTGCCTGGCGTGGATCGTGACCGGTGCGCCGGGCTCGGTGCCCACGGTTCGAACCATCTACAACCGTGCTCGCTTGACCTGGACTCAGACGGTCAACGGAACGGGCGCAATTTTCCTGCCACTGGATCCCCATGCACGTTCTGCACGATTGGTTGCCGGCAACCCGACACCCTCGTCAACCGCAGTGACGGCGGTTGGTTTTCCATCAACCGGCTGGGTGGGAGGTAACTATTGCTTCCTGTCGCCCATGATCGCTGGTAGCTCCAATAATGCTGGTGGCTGGAACCCCGCAACGGCTTCCCCTTGTGTGTTGTTCACCAACAACATCGTTAACGACGTGACGGTTTCAACGCTGGCCGCCAGTTTCGATCATGCCAATTTGCGCTCGCTGTGGCAGTGCTATCAGGCAGAGCACAACCTTGGTCAGTCGAACGCCGAAAGTGATGAACTGCTACTGAGCATGGGCATCAAGAGCCATCCGGTCACTGATTACAGCGTCGGTATCGCGGTCAATTTCGCCGATGCCGTCAACGTCCAATTGTCCTGGGAGCTTATTCGATGATCGTTATTCAGGAGCTTCATCAGTTCGACGGCGAAATGCGCCTTCCTCAACCTTCTGCCGCCCATGACTGGGACGGTGAGGCATGGGTTCTGAACGCTGACAAACAGACTGAACTGAATGCGCAGGAAGTTGAACAGATTTGCGTCAAAGTTGACGCCGCTGCCGACAGCACTCGCATCGCATTGGCTGGCGACCCGCTCAAAGCCATGGAATACGCCCAGGCCGCCGCCGACGCACAGGCCTATCAGGACGCCGGTTACCCGAAAAAGGAAGTGCCGCTGTCGGTCGCAGCGTGGGTGGTCAAAGGACGCACTGCCAAACAAGCCGCCGAGCAGATTCTGAGCAAGGCCGATCAACTGACCGACCATCTGCTGGCGCTGCGTACGCTGCGCCTGAAGGCCAAAGCGCAGATTCGCGCACAGGCTGCCAAGGGCAACATGGATCTGGCGCGCAGCGCTGGTGACGAAGCGTTGGTTGCCATTCGCCAACTGGCCAGCGGCCTTTCCGGCTAAGCCGAAAACCTTCATTCAGAGTCACCCAAGCCCACTTCGTTGTGGGCTTTTTATTTTCAGAAAACCGACCGTGGACAGGCACGCAGAAGACGCTGTGTTGACGCTGGTCATTTGTCATTTCAAAGGAACGAACAACCTATGGATTATCCAAAAAGCGTACCCAGCGTCGGCCTGGTCGATGGCCGCTTCGTCGATGAAAACCCGGTGGCGGGTACGCCGGGGTCATTGATTCCTGCGGTGTGGGGAAATGCCGTCACCGAGGAAATACTCAACGTTGTCACCGGAGCGGGACTGGCGCCTGCTGAAGGTGATAACCGACAACTGCTCAAAGCCTTGCAGGCGCTGTTGGCATTGGCCAGCCCAATGGCAACGTCCGTGACCAATGTATCGACCTCCAAAGCGTTGGCGGCAAATGAACTCGGGCTGGTGCTCGTCAATGCGAGCAGTGGTGCGACCACCATCAGCCTGCCGCCGGCGGACCTTACGTTAGGGGTTCGCGACGTCATAGTCCGTCGGGTCGACAACTCGACATCGCGCCTGGCAGTGAGCGCGTCGGGCACCGACAAAATCAGATTTCATACCCATCTTGTCGCAGCCGGTTATCCCTTCTTTGTGCTGATGGGTTCGGGTGACTGGTGGCACCTGCGCAGTGATGGCGCAGGCAACTGGTGGCCGATCGGACGCTTCGATGGCACGCCGTTGGGCCGCACTGTCTTCGAGACTACGGCACTGCTCAACCCCGGAGGATACGGTCCGCTCAACGGGGCGGTATTCAGTCGCAGCGATTGGCCGTGGTTGTGGGATCACGCGCAGCAGTCCGGTGCCCTGACCACTGAAGCCGCGCGGGTAGGGGCCGAGGGTGGCTGGACCAGCGGAGACGGCACGTTGACCTTTCGCGGGCCGGAGGGTCGAGGTGAGTTCATCAGAGTATGCGATGAGGGGCGTGGGGTTGATGCCGGTCGCTCGGTTGGTAGTTGGCAGGTCGACATGTTCCGCGCTCATCGACACGAGCTCAAAAGCGACATGCTGGGCGTTCCACTGGTATCGGCACCGAACGCGGCGCCTGATGCCTTGTTTAATCAGGCCAACATCAGTCTCGGATTTACCGAAAATACCGGCGGTGTCGAAACCCGTCCGCGCAACATGGCCTATCCAGGTCGGATAAAGCTCATCTGACGCGAGTTTTTCGTTTTCTGAGCACCATCAAATGGAAATGAACAATGCCCTATTACTACGTATTAAATGAAGGGACGCAAGAAATTACCGGACCGATCGAATTGCCGATCACACCCGGAATAGGCGTTCAAATACCCGGCAATGCAATCGAGTTGACTGAATTGCTGCCCACCATTGAGCCCGGTTATGTTTGGGTGTGGCGCAATGGGCAAATTTTGCAACTGATCGACTTGCGCAACCGGCTGGTTTATCGCAAAGACAATGGCAACTCGCTTTACTGGAGCGAGCTTGGGCCTATCCCTGACTATCTGACCGTCAAGCCGCGTCCCGACACTTTCTACTTCTGGAAAGACGATGACTGGGTGCCGGATGCCGACGCCCAACGTGCGGCATTGGTGACGCAGGTGGGCTTAGAGCGCGATAACCGCCTGCGCGAAGTGGTCATTCGTGTCGCACCACTGCAATACGCTTACGAACTGGGCGAGGCGGGCAGTGATCAACTGGCCACGCTGCAAACATGGAAACGCTACGCGCTTATTCTGGCCCGGATCGAGCTGCAACCGGATTATCCCCTGGTCATTGAATGGCCCGCGACGCCTGCCGAACTGGTTGTTTAACCAATCTCATAAGCACAACTCAATTGATTAAAGCCTCGTAGACGGCCTGGTGCTGTCGGTATTCGGCTGCCTGTCAGAAGCTTGAAGGCTATGGCGTGGAGGGTCTGGAACGATGCGCGTTTGTTGACAGCAGATTGACGGCCTTCAGGGCCAGAGTGGCTTGTTTTTAAAAAACAGGAGAAATTTAATGGATTACCCAAATAGTGTGCCCAGTGCCGGTCTTGTAAACGGTCGGTTTGTCGATGAAGACCCGCTGAGTGGTAGGCCGGGATCGTTGATTCCAGCGAGTTGGGGAAATAGCGTTACGCAGGAAATTCTTGAAGTTATCAGAGCCTCGGGAGCAGTCGCGGACGAAGCTGATAACACTCAGTTAAGAGCAGCAATCAATACGCTGATCTCGAAGAAATACAGTGAAAGCCTGGCCAGTCAAGAAGACGCGGAGTCTGGTGCCAGTACCACCAAGTTAATGACACCGTTGCGCGTAGTCCAATCAATTGCGAAGAAAATCCAACAGGCGACAGAGTCCATCGTAGGCATAGCAAAAGTTGCTTCTCAGGCAGAGGTCAATGCTGGCGTCAGCGACGCGTCTACTGTGACTCCGAAAAAACTTAGACTTGGATTCAAGGTGAATCTGGGCATTTCAGGCTACATCGTTTTTCCCTCTTGGATGGGAGGATTGATCATCCAGTGGATTAACGGCAGCGCCAGTCAGTCAGGCAACAACAATTGTGGTGACCTGAATTTATGGCCACTCGCATTTCCCAATGCGATGTTTCTCGCGGTCGCCACCCATGAAGGTGGTTCAACGGCAACCTTCTTGACGTGGAACGATACTTCAACAGTAAGTAGGAGAGTGGGCATCAATGTGCGCTGTCCTGATTATTCGAACTCTTCCATTTCCGCCCGAATCATAGGAATAGGGTACTGACTATGTATTATTTTTCGCCGGCAACTTCCGGTTTTTATCATTCGGATGTACACGGAGTGAGTATTCCTTCCGACGCGTTTGCACTCAGCGAAGGTGAGTACTGCGGGCTGGTATCGAATGCTCCGAAAGGTACGGTTCTGTCGTTGAATAGTGAAGGACGACCGGAGCGGTTTTTTTTGGCGGAACCGTCCAGTGACGCGCAAGAACGAATGTGGCGCGACAAGGCGTTGGAGCTGACTCAGTGGCTGGTCCTTCGCGATGCCGAAGAACTGGAAATGGGCGAGGGCACAACCTTGCGTACCGAGGAGTTCAAAGAGCTCCTGGTCTATCGGCAAGCACTGCGCGACTGGCCCAATCAGCCGGACTTCCCGGATTCCCATTCACGCCCGGTCGAACCTGACTGGCTTGAAGATTTGCTGCGGACCCATGGCTGAGCGGTTCGCTCTTCCATCAAGGATAGATATACATGGATTACCCAAAAAACGTCTCAGGCTCAGGCTTGGTCGACGGCAAGTTTGTCGATGAAGATGCCATCGCGGGAACACCGGGATCGTTGATCCCTGCGAGTTGGGGCAACAGTGTTACCCAAGAGATTCTCAGCGCGATTACCGCAGCGGGTCTGAAACCCGATGAAAACCAGACCGATCAACTGGCACAGGCGATCCGTCAATTGTCCAAGCCTGATCCGCTACAGCAGTTTCCTGTGCAGGTGTATCGCAGGAATGTTCTGATCAATGGCGGGTTCGATATCTGGCAGCGCGGCACGACCAACCAAGGCCCCAATATCGGTGGCTATGTAGCCGATCGTTTTCGCTGCGACTGGAATGGCAATGCTGCCGTGACCATCTCTCGTCAGGACTTTGCTCCGGGGCAGACAGAAGTGACAGGCGAGCCGGGTTATTTTTTACGCTGGCAGCAAACCTCAGCGGGCGTCGGCGCTACCGAGCACAAGATTTCCCAAAGCGTTGAGTCAGTCAGGACTCTGGCCGGACGAACCGCCACCGTGACCTTTTGGGCGCGCTCCGATGCCACGCGCTCATTGAAAGTGACGATCGGCCAGTACTTTGGCAATGGTGGTTCGGAAGCCGTCGTCAAAGTAGTCGATGTTTTTCCATTGAGCACTGCATGGGGCAAGTACAGCGCAACCTTCCAGGTACCATCGATCGCGGGGAAAATGCTCGGCGCCAATGATTATTTGCGCTTGGCTTTTGATTTGCCGCTCAACGTTTTGCAAACCGTCGATCTGACTCAGGTGCAATTGGAAGAAGGTCCGGTTTCCACGCCATTCGAATACCGTCTTTCTGGCGAAGAATTGACGTTGTGTCAGCGTTATTTCGAAAAGTCTTTTGCCAACCGTTTACCGATTCGTGCAAACAACGGCACGGGTACCTGCATCGTCTCGTTTACTCAGGCTGCGCCTGGAAATACCGGGCAATACGGGATGGTCGTAGACATGCAGACTCAGAAAAGAGTGCAGCCTACTGTTGTCCTGTATTGCCCTGGAAATGCAAGTAATCAGATTTGGAACTATTCGCAGGGAGTGCCTTGCACAGGCACCATTGTGCAAAGTGTGACACAGCGCAGTTTCGCGATCGGCACTGTGACGCCTGTAAACAGTCAGCCCGGTAACGGATTGCAGATTGAATGGACAGCGGATGCTGAGATCTAGGAGTGAACCCATGACCTATCAACTGACCACTTGCGGAGTACTGCGCACGGAGGACTCTTCGTTTATCCCGCAGGATCCAACCAATCGCGACTGGCTTGACTATCAAGCCTGGCTGTTATCTGGCGGCCAAGTCCTGCCATTGAATGAAACCCTCGAAAACGCAGCCCCGGCCAGCTCAGTGACAAGTCTGGCAAAAAAATGGCTGGGGGCTGTTGTCCGTCAACCGTGATTCAATCGGGGCAATATCCAGGGAGGATCAAGCATTATGCAAATAACTGAAAACAACCTTATCGACATCATGCCCAACGCCCGCTCCCAAGCGGGCGTTTTTGTTTCGCCGCTCAACAGCGCCATGGCGCGCCGCCATATCGACTCGCCTAAACGCGTCGCGGCGTTCCTCGCGCAGGTCGGCCATGAGTCGGGGCAGTTGCGCTATGTGCGCGAACTGGGCAACAACCAATACCTGAGCAAGTACGACACGGGTACGTTGGCCTTGCGTCTGGGCAACACTCCTGAGGCCGACGGCGACGGGCAAAAATACCGAGGGCGCGGGTTGATCCAGATTACCGGCCGCTCGAATTACCGCCAGTGCAGCCTCGGCCTGTTTGGCGATGAGCGCCTGCTGTCGCTGCCCGAATTGCTCGAACAACCACAATGGGCGGCCGAGTCTGCGGCATGGTTCTGGGAGCAGAACGGCTTGAATGAACTGGCCGACCGCGATCAGTTCAACACCATCACCCGACGCATCAACGGCGGGTTGAACGGCTTGCAGGATCGCCTGGACATCTGGGCGCGGGCGAGGGCGGTGCTATGCCAATCTCCTGGCGAGTGATCGGCGTCCTGTTGCTGGCTGCGGGTGCGTTTGCAGCGGCCTGGCAGTTTCAGGAGTGGCGCTACGGGCGGCAATTGGCGGAGCAGGCACGGTTAAACGCTGAAGTCCTCAATCAACAGAATGTTGCTGCTGCCTCAGCGCAACAGGTTGAGCAGGATAAACGCCTGGCGCTGGAGCAACGACTCGCCGCCAGTGAACAAACCCACTATCGAGCGCTGAGCGATGCCCAACGTGATCAGGATCGCCTGCGCGATCGTCTTGCCACTGCTGATGTGCGCCTGTCAGTCCTTCTCGACGCCGGCGACCTTGCCCCAGGCTGCAACGTGCCAGCCACCGCCGGCGCCGGCAGCATGGATCATGCAGCCGTACGCGCCCGACTTGACCCGGCGCATGCTCAACGAATTGTCGCCATCACCGACACCGGCGACCGTGGACTGATCGCCTTGCAGGCGTGTCAGGCCTATGTCAGAGCGCTGGCGCCCGAACATTTTGAATGAGTCTGTGTATTGAAAGCGCAACCGGCTCGTGTACGGTGGAGGCATTCCACACGATCCGGAGCACGCCGTGAAAGAGATCACTCAACTGGCCGCCGACCTTGGCCGACGTCTGCAACTGCTCAATGCCCACGTCACCACCGCCGAGTCTTGTACCGGTGGCGGAATTGCCGAAGCGATCACCAGGATCCCGGGTAGTTCGGCGTGGTTCGAGGCGGGCTACGTCACGTACTCCAACCGGCAGAAAACCCAGCAACTGAATGTGCCGGCCGAGTTGTTCGAGACGGTGGGCGCGGTCAGTCGCGAAGTGGTCGAGGCGATGGTGCGTGGCGCGCAGGACAAAAGTCTGGCGCGATTTGCCGTGGCGGTCAGTGGCGTAGCGGGGCCGGACGGCGGCTCGCCAAACAAACCGGTCGGCACGGTGTGGCTGGCGTGGTGTGTTGGCGAGGCAGTGACCAGCGAGGTTCAGCACTTCCCCGGCAACCGTGATGCAGTCCGCCGACAAACGGTGAAGGCCGCGCTAGAGGGGCTCCTGCGACTAGCGGCACGAGAAATCGAAAATCAGGGGTAGGCGATCCGCGAACGCTGTGGAATAATACTGGCTACTTATACAGGTGTTGGCCGTCAGGCCTTATTGATTACGTGAGGACTTTAATGGACGACAACAAGAAGAAAGCCTTGGCTGCGGCCCTGGGTCAGATCGAACGTCAATTCGGCAAGGGTGCCGTGATGCGTATGGGCGATCAGGACCGTCAGGCGATCCCGGCTATCTCCACTGGCTCTCTGGGTCTGGACATCGCGCTCGGCATTGGCGGCCTGCCAAAAGGCCGTATCGTTGAAATCTACGGTCCTGAATCCTCCGGTAAAACCACACTGACCTTGTCCGTGATCGCCCAGGCGCAAAAAGCCGGCGCGACCTGCGCATTCGTCGACGCCGAACACGCCCTCGATCCTGAGTACGCCGGCAAACTGGGCGTCAACGTCGACGACCTGCTGGTGTCCCAGCCGGACACCGGCGAACAGGCGCTGGAAATCACCGACATGCTGGTGCGCTCCAACGCGGTTGACGTGATCATCGTCGACTCCGTGGCAGCTCTGGTACCAAAGGCTGAAATCGAAGGCGAAATGGGTGACATGCACGTGGGCCTGCAAGCCCGTCTGATGTCCCAGGCGCTGCGTAAAATCACCGGTAACATCAAGAACGCCAACTGCCTGGTAATCTTCATCAACCAGATCCGTATGAAGATCGGCGTGATGTTCGGTAGCCCGGAAACCACCACCGGTGGTAACGCGCTGAAGTTCTACGCCTCGGTTCGTCTCGACATCCGCCGTACCGGCGCGGTGAAAGAAGGCGACGAAGTGGTCGGCAGCGAAACCCGCGTCAAGGTTGTGAAGAACAAGGTTGCTTCGCCGTTCCGTCAGGCCGAGTTCCAGATTCTTTACGGCAAAGGCATCTACCTCAATGGCGAGATGATCGACCTCGGCGTGCTGCACGGTTTCGTCGAGAAGTCCGGCGCCTGGTATGCCTACGAAGGCACCAAGATCGGTCAGGGCAAGGCCAACTCGGCCAAGTTCCTGGCAGACAACCCGGAAATCGCCGCGAAGCTCGAGAAGCAACTGCGTGACAAACTGCTGACTCCGGCAGTGATCGACTCCAAGGCTTCTGCAGTCAAAGAGACTGTAGACGACCTGGCCGACGCTGATATCTGATTGCAGCGATGACCACTGCCGTACTCGATACCCTCGTCGCGGTGCGGCGAACCGCCATGGACCTGCTTGCACGCCGCGAGCATGGTCGAGTCGAGTTGACGCGCAAATTGCGTCAACGCGGCGCTGAGGCGGAGATGATCGAAACAGCCCTCGACCGCTTAACGGAAGAGGGGCTGCTTTCAGAAGCCCGTTACCTTGAAAGCTTTGTTTCCTACCGTGCCCGTTCCGGCTACGGCCCTCTGCGGATTCGCGAAGAGCTGAGCCAGCGCGGTTTGCAACGTGCCGATATCGAACTCGCCCTGCGCGAAAGCGGTATCAGTTGGCAGGAACAACTTCAGGACACCTGGCGCCGGAAGTTCTCCGGGCATTTACCGATTGATGCGAAGGAACGGGCCAAGCAAGGTCGGTTCCTGGCCTATCGGGGGTTCTCGATGGAGATGATCAACCGCTTGTTCAGCGGTCGAGGGATGGACGATTAAGCTGCTTCAATAAAAACGGCCCGCTATGAAAATAGCGGGCCGTTTTTTTTGCCCTCATATTACCTTGGAGGGTTCGCGCGAACGTTGTGCTGTTTGCGGTTTTGAATGAGCCCAGTTTTCCGGCAGGTTGATGTAATCGATCAACTCCCTCAGGCGCCCGTGAGTGCGGGCATTGAAGGCGAAGGCCAGTCGCGCCAGATGGCTGAACTGTGCTTCATCGTGTTCCTCACCGCTGTAGTCGTGTTGATGAAACTGGTCGCTCAGGCACAGATCGGCGAACGCTTCCTGCATGTGCTCCAGGGCCTGATCGCTGAGCTTGTGATGCATACGAATCACGAATTGACGCTTGAGCCAACGGCTGGAGTGGAAGTTGCTGTAGAACTGGTTGATCTGTTCCACCGCTTCCTCAACGGTGTAAACCAGACGCATCAGCTTCATGTCAGTCGGCAGGATGTAGCGATTGCTCTCCAATTGCTGGCGAATGAAGTCCATCGCGCCTTGCCAGAACGTTCCGCCGGGTGCATCCAGCAGCACCACCGGCACCAATGGACTTTTGCCGGTCTGGATCAACGTCAGTACTTCCAGCGCTTCATCCAGCGTGCCGAAACCGCCGGGGCACAAAACCAGTGCATCGGCTTCTTTGACGAAGAACAGTTTTCGGGTGAAGAAGAAGTGGAACGGCAGCAGATTGCCGGTGCCATCGACCGTGGGGTTGGCATGCTGTTCGAAGGGCAGGGTGATATTGAACCCGAGGCTGTGATCACGGCCGGCACCTTCGTGCGCAGCGGCCATGATGCCGCCCCCGGCGCCAGTGATGACCATCATCTCCGAACGCGTCAACGCCGCGCCGAGTTCACGGGCCATGGCATACAGCGGATGTTCGACGGGTGTGCGCGCCGAGCCGAACACAGTAACTTTGCGTCGGCCCTTGAATTGCTCCAGCACCCGGAACGCCTGCTCCAGTTCGCGCAGGGCCTGCAGGGTGATCTTGGCGTTCCAGCGGTTATGGTCTTCCTGAGCCATGCGCAGCACGGTCAGAATCATGTCGCGGTAGATCGGTATGTTCGGGCTGTTGGGGGAAACACGGTTGAGTTGTTCTTCGACCTTACTGATGAGGTCGGGGCCGCTTTCCTGAAAATGACGACTCAAGAGGTCATTCGGTTGGTAAGGCATTCAACGTCTCCTTCTGCACAGAGCGGTTGGCCCTGACGAGCGGCGTCAGTGCCGCGCTGCAAAAAACACACGATCGGCAGTTCCTTTCCTGCCGTTGAAAAGTGATCGGGAATACTCTGAATCTAGACCCTTGCGCGCATTTGCGCTGACTTGATCATTGCGCCGCAACGTTTTGCCTGGCAACCGTTTATTGATTGTTCGCCGGTTCCTTCACCGCTCGTCCGAACCTGCGCCGAGCGGCAATCCCTCTGATTAACTAACTTACAGGCGTCGTACGACAGCTTTGCGTTACGGTGCACGCGATTCAAGGATTTGTGGGTGGCAAGGAGGCGGGACACATGGCCAGAGTGATTCTGGAGATCGATACGCAGCTGTATCGAATGTTGAAGGCATCAGCCGAGACCAATCATCTCAGTCTCGAAGAAGAGTGCTGCCGGCGCTTGGCCGGCGGCGAGCGCCGTTCGCACTATTTACAGGCCTTGCTGGCCGAATTGCGCGCCGAGGATGAACAGCGGCGCGCCAATTCGCGATGATTACTTCTTCTTCGCCGGACCGGCTTTCGGGCAATCCGATTCCTGGTAGCTGGCGGAGCCGATTGCTTTGTTGGTTTTCACTTCCGTGAAGTCGTAACGCATGATCGCGCCCTTGGCCATCAGCTTGCGAAACGACGGGTTGTTGCACACCGAGGCGCCCAGCTGGAAATACACGGCTTTAGGGTCAGCGCGCATTTTGTCGGCGTGGCTCTTCTGCACGCTCAGGTGGTTGATCAACTGCGTGCCTTCAACGGTAAAGCCCTGATCAAGAATGTCTTCGCTAATGGCGCGGGGCGTGCCGACGCTGCTCTGGGCGGCGACGTTGCGCAGCTCGCGGTTCAGATTCTGCTCACTCAGGGAGGCAGCCTGAGCGGTGAAGGACGACGCCAGCAGAATGGCAGCGGTGGGAACGATAAGGCGCAGCATGAAACTCTCCTGGTTCAGTGACTGGTGGTTCGACCAGCCACGTGACTGTGCGTTCAGTGGCGGCGAATTATAGGGGAGCCGGTCGGGAGGGTACAGGCTTGTGCCCGTCGCTCTGGTAAACTGCCGGCCTTTATTGCCCTGCCGAGTGTTGTTCGTGTCGAGTTTTCCTGCTTTTCGGCGTTATCCGCGATGAACCATGCCCCCAACGCCGTTGCTCGTCTGCGCGACCAGCGCGAAGATGAAGGCATCAAGCCGATTCAGGCCCGAGGTTTTCGCTCTGAGCGTTGCCGCGACTGCCGGGTGATCATCAGCCATTGCCTGTGCGCCTGGCGCCCGAGCGTCGAAACGCGTTCGGGCGTGTGCCTGATCATGACCGGCAAGGAAGTGTTCAAACCGAGCAACACCGGTTGGCTGATTGCCGATGTGGTGCGCGATAACCACGCATTCATCTGGTCGCGCACCGAGCCCGATCCGCAGATGCTGGCGCTGCTCAGCGACCCGCAATGGCAGCCGTATCTGGTGTTTCCCGGCGAATACGTCGAGCCGTCACGGGTGACCAATACGGTCGCTCCCGTTAACAGCAAGCGCCCGCTGTTCATTCTGCTCGATGCGACGTGGACCGAAGCGCGGAAGATTTTCCGCAAGAGCCCGTATTTCGACCGCTTGCCGATCTTGAGCCTGCAGCCCGACAAACTTTCGCGCTACCGCTTGCGCCGCTCGACCCGCAGCGAGCACCTGTGCACCGCCGAAGTCGCGGCGTTGTGCCTGGAACTGGCCGGTGACAGCGACGCGGCTTCTGCGCTGGACGCCTATTTCGACGTGTTCAGCCAGCATTACCTCGGCGCCAAACAACAGTTGGACATGAATGAATCGACGCCGGCCCACGCTGAGTTGCTGCCCTATATACGAAAGCCGCAGCCGGAGTTGGCCCAATAGTGGCCCATACTGTACAAGCCAGCGGCCGTGCTGCTTGACCACCCCGTCTTCGCTGGGCATGCTTGGCGCCGTTTAGGGTGCGGCCAAGGTTTGAAACGCCGTGTTTGCTGTTGATTGGCGTTGAACGTGCCCCTGTGGATATCGCTTGAAAGCGGCATCTTGAGTTGCTTTGGCCAGACCGGAATGCGCCGCGTCTGCCATCAAAAACAGGATCATTTGAAAAATGGCCACATACGACATCCTGATTGCCGATGATCACCCTCTGTTTCGAAGCGCCCTGCATCAAGCGGTGACGCTGGGCCTTGGCCCGGATGTGCGGCTGGTGGAAGTGGCGAGCATCGCCGAGCTGGAAGCGCGCCTGACCGAAAAGGCTGACTGGGATCTGGTCCTGCTGGACCTGAACATGCCCGGCGCTTTCGGGTTTTCCGGGTTGGTCATGCTGCGCGGCCAGTACCCGCAGATTCCAGTGGTGATGGTTTCGGCGCAGGAAGAAGCTTCGGTGATGGTCAAATCCCGTGAGTTTGGCGCCAGTGGCTTTATTCCCAAGTCCAGCGACCTCAGCGTGATTCAGGAAGCCGTGCGCAAAGTGCTCGACGGCGATGTGTTCTGGCCACCGCAGGCGTTCGAAGCGGTGAGCGTTTCCGACGAAGCCAAAGCCGCCAGCGATGGTCTGGCCAGCCTGACGCCGCAGCAGTTCCGTGTGTTGACCATGGTCTGCGAAGGTTTGCTGAACAAGCAGATTGCCTATGAGTTGAGTGTGTCGGAAGCGACCATCAAGGCCCACGTCACGGCGATCTTTCGCAAGCTGAATGTGCGCACCCGCACGCAAGCGGCTTTACTGCTGCAACAACTTGAGTCAATTCCGAGCCAATAATGGCTGGCGTCTTCACGCTTTTTTGACTTTTGTTGATCTAGCTTTCCCACTTCTTTTTGGTTGGTTTCTACTTTATGTCACCTTTTAAGGGCCAGACCGGCCTGAAACGCATCCTCAACGCTTCCGGCTACTCGCTGGACGGTCTGCGCGCAGCCTTCACCGGTGAGGCGGCATTCCGTCAACTGGTGCTGCTTAATTTCGTGCTGGTTCCGCTGACGTTCTTCCTCAATGTCAGCCGTGTCGAACAGGCCTTGCTGATTGCCGTGTGCCTGTTGGCGCTGATCGTCGAGTTGCTGAATTCGGCTGTGGAAGCGGCCATCGACCGCATCTCGCTGGAACTGCATCCGCTGTCAAAGAACGCCAAGGACATGGGCAGCGCCGCGCAGTTCGTGGCATTCAGCATGATCGCGCTGGTGTGGGCAGTGATTCTGCTTTAAGCGATTGTCGGCAAAACGATCTCGTCGCTGCGCTGCACCCCGGCGGTGAAAGCGCGGCACAGCTCGAGAAACTCGCGCATGGCCGAAGTCTGGTATTTCTGCTTGTGCCAGATGAAGTAGAACTGCCGCGCCAAGTCCAGATCCGGCGTCTCCACCGGCACCAGACTGCCGCGGCGGAACGCATCACGCAGCGCCAGCCGTGAGATGCAGCCAATCCCCAGCCCCGATTCCACCGCGCGTTTGATCGCTTCGGTGTGCTCAAGCTCCAGACGGATATTCAGCGAGCTGCGATGGTGCCGCATGGCCTGATCGAAGGTCAGCCGCGTGCCGGAACCCTGTTCGCGCAGAATCCACGCTTCGTGAGTCAACTCTTCCATGCTCGCGCTGCCGCGTTGGGCCAGTGGATGCTGCGGCGCGCAGAACACCACCAGCTCATCCTCGACCCAGCTCTGCACTTCGATGTCCGGGTGGCTGCAATCGCCTTCGATCAGACCCAGATCAATTTCGTAGTGGGCGACTTGTTGCACGATATTGGCAGTGTTCTGTACATGCAGCTTCACCTGACTTTCCGGATGGCGCTGCATGAAGCTGCCGATCAACAGGGTCGCCAGGTAGTTGCCGATGGTCAGCGTCGCGCCGACTGACAGCGAGCCGAAACCGGATTTGCCGTTGAGCAGGTCTTCGATTTCCTTGGCCTGATCGAGCAGGGCCACCGCCTGCGGCAACAGCTGTTTGCCGAGGGCGTTGAGGCTCAGCCGTTTGCCGGCGCGATCGAACAGCTGGCAGCTGGATTGGCGCTCGAGCTCGGTGATCGAGGTGCTGGCGGCCGACTGCGAGAGGTTGAGCAGACCCGCAGCACGGGATACGCTTTCCTGCTGGGCGACGGCGACGAAGACTTGCAGTTGACGGAGAGTAAATCGCATATCGATATAACCGATAACCCTTATCTTAATAATCCAGTTAACAGATATTGTCGTCGCTATTAGAATGCGATGCAATTGCGCACCGTCGCCTTCAAAAGCCAGCGCAGACCCAATCTCCAGGAGTCAAACGTACATGAGCAACATGAACCACGAGCGTGTCCTCAGTGTTCATCACTGGAACGACACTCTGTTCAGCTTCAAGTGCACCCGCGATCCGGGCCTGCGCTTCGAGAACGGTCAGTTCGTGATGATCGGCCTGCAACAGCCCAACGGCCGCCCGCTTATGCGCGCTTACTCGATCGCCAGCCCGAACTGGGAAGAGCATCTGGAGTTCTTCAGCATCAAGGTGCAGGACGGCCCGCTGACCTCGCAGCTGCAGCACTTGAAGGAAGGCGACGAGATCATCATCTCGAAAAAGCCTACCGGCACCCTGGTTCTCGACGACCTGAACCCGGGCAAGCACTTGTACCTGCTGAGCACCGGCACCGGTCTGGCGCCGTTCATGAGCGTGATTCAGGACCCGGAAACCTACGAGCGCTTTGAAAAAGTGATCCTGGTGCACGGCGTGCGCTACGTCAACGAAGTCGCCTACCGCGAATTCATTACCGAGCACCTGCCGCAGAACGAGTTCTTCGGCGAAGCGCTGCGTGACAAGCTGATCTACTACCCGACCGTGACCCGCGAGCCTTTCGAGAATCAGGGCCGCCTGACCGACCTGATGCGCAGCGGCAAGCTGTTCAGCGACATCGGCCTGCCGCCGATCAACCCGCAGGACGACCGCGCGATGATCTGCGGCAGCCCGAGCATGCTCGACGAGACCAGCGAAGTGCTTGATAGCTTCGGTCTGAAGATCTCGGCGCGGATGCGCGAGCCGGGTGATTACCTGATCGAGCGTGCATTCGTCGAGAAGTAAGCCCCAAAACTGTAGGAGTGAGCCTGCTCGCGATAGCGATGGATCAGTCAAGATGGATGTCGACTGACACGGCCCTATCGCGAGCAGGCTCACTCCTACAGAAAAGCAAAAAGCCCGCGTTGCCTGTGAAGGCAGCGCGGGCTTTTTCGTTTCCGGGGTCAGGCCCCGGCAGGGATGACTTCGAGCACGCGGATCTGCTCAGGCGTCGGGTAATGCCAGCGTACGTCCAGATCCCAGAACTGCGCACCGTATTCACGCTCAGGTACCGGGGTTTGGTACGCCGGACGCGGATCCTGAGCCAGACACTGTTCAATCAGCTCAACCAGCGGCTCGTCGAGGCGCTGAGCGTGTGTGTGCGCTTGTTTCAGCGCCGAGTCCGTCCACTGCACGTCAATCAACTGCGGTGCTGCACTGGCGATGCTGTTGGAGGCTTCGGGGATGATATCGGCATAGGGCACGTAGGGTTTGACGTCGAGAACCGGCGTGCCGTCGAGCAAATCGATGCCTGAGATGAACAGGCGATTGGCTTCGACCTTGTCCAGTTTCACCACAGACTGGCCGATGCCGTTGGGGCGGTGAGTCGCGCGGGTGGCGAACACGCCCATGGACTTGTTGCCGCCCAAGCGGGGCGGACGGACTTTCAGCCGTGGTTTTTCTTCCAGTGCCTGATGAAACAGAAACAGCAGCCAGACGTGACTGACCTGTTCCAGGCCTTGCACGGCGTCACCCTGATCGAACGGCGCCACCAGTTCCAGCACTCCACGGGCGGCGGGGGCCAGTTGTGGCTGGCGGGGGATGGCGAATTTCTCCTTGAAGCAGGAGCGCACGAAGCCGATGGGGGAGACGCTGTAAGTCATGGTTTGCATTCGAAGCGGGGCAGGGGTGGGCATGATAACCCGACAGGCCTCAAGTCTGGTGGTACCAGGACCGGCCTCTTCGCGAGCAGGCTCGCTCCCACAGGGGTTGTGTGCATGACACAGATCCAAAGTGGGAGCGAGCCTGCTCGCGAAGGCCGCACCGCCGATCTCAGAGGCTAAACCCACCATCCAACGGAATAATATTCCCCGTCATATAAGCCCCAGCCGTACTCGCCAGACTGATCGCCAACGCCGCCATCTCCTCTTCACGCCCCCAGCGTTTCATCGGAATCAACGCCGTATCCTCAGCCAGCGCCTTCTCATCATTGCCAATATGCTGCGTCATCTTGCTCGGAAAACGCCCCGGCGCGATCACGTTGACATTGATGTGCTGGCTCACCAGCTCCCGCGCGAGAATCCGCGACAACTGATGCAGGGCCGCCTTGCTTGGCCCATAGGCATACGCCTGCTCGCCAAACGAAGAAATCCCCGCCACCGAACCAATGTTGATAATCCGCGCCGGATTCGCCGCCGAGCCGGCCTTGCGCAACAACGGCAGAAACTGCTGGATGCAGGTGAACACCGACGTTACGTTGAGCTGCATGACCTTCTCCCAGCCTTTGACCGGGTAACTCTCCAGCGGCGCGCCCCAGGTGGTGCCGGCATTGTTCACCAGAATATCCAGATGCGTGATCTGCTCGCCCAGGCGCGCGGCCAGTTCCTGCACGCCTTCTTCCGTCGCCAGATTCGCCGCCACGCCGTGGCACTTGCCCAAGGCGCTGAGCTCTTCAGCGGTTTGATGGCAGGCTTCGGCGTCGCGCGAGCAGACGTAAACGCGCGCGCCGGCCTCGACAAAGGCTTTGGCGATCATTTTGCCGATACCACGGGTGCCGCCGGTCACCAGAGCGGTGCGGCCTTGCAGGGAGAAATACGGGTGCATGGCGAGTCCTGAGGATTAGGGATCAGTACACTCTAGGCCATGCGGCCAGCTTCTAGTTGCAAGCTACAAGCGGCAAGTAGAAGCGAAGTGGCAACTTGCAGCTTGCAGCTCGAAACTTGTAGCTGCTGTTTACGCTCTCACGCGCAGCGTGAGACCCTTGAGGAAGTTACGCAGCAACTGGTCGCCGCACGGGCGATAGTTGGTGTGGCCGACCTTGCGGAACAGCGCGCTCAGCTCAGGCTTGGACACCGGGAACTCGGCCGCCTTGAGGATTGCGTGCATGTCGTCTTCTTTCAGTTCGAAAGCGACGCGCAGCTTTTTCAGGATGATGTTGTTGGTCACTGGCACTTCGATCGGCTGTGGCGGACGGCTTTCGTCCTTGCCACGTTTGAAGATCACCAGGCCGTCGAGGAAGTGTGCGATGACTTCGTCCGGGCAGCGCACGAAACCTTCTTCGTCTTCTTCTTTCTTGTCGAGCCAGGTCACCACGTCGGCGAGCGCTACTTCCATGCCGCCGATTTTGATGATCTCGACAACCTTCTTGTCGCTGATGTCGAGCATGTAGCGCACGCTGCGCAATACGTCGTTATGAATCATGTGAGTAATCCTGATAAGCGTTGTGGGCAGCACGCGGGCGCGCTGCCGGAATGTGTGGCGGCAGTGGAAGTCTTAGAACTTCTCTTTGCCGGACAGGTAGCGCCATTGGCCGACCGGGACCTTGCCGATCGAGACGCCGCCGATGCGGATGCGGCGGATGCCGATGACCTTCAGGCCGACCGCTTCGCAGAACTGGGCGATGATTCCCGGCTGCGGATTTTTCATCGCGAAGCGCAGACGGTTTTCGTTCTGCCAGCTGGCCTTGACCGGCGGCAGCTCCTTGCCCTTGTGCGTCAGGCCATGCTGCAAGCGATTGAGGCCGTGGGCGACCATGTCACCTTCGACTTCGACCACGTATTCCTGCTCGATCTTCGCGGCGTCAGCGGTGAGCTTGCGGAGGATTTTCCAGTCCTGAGTGAATACCAGCAGCCCGCTGGCCTTGGCTTGCAGATCGGCGCTGGCGGTCAGGCGCAGGAAGTGCCCGCGCAACGGGCGCTTGCTGAAGCGGTGTTCTTCGCTGAGGGTTTCGGCGCTCAGCGATTGCATGGCGGTCTCGACGTCCATGCCGGCCGGCGCGTTGAGCAGAATGGTCACCGGCTCCGGCGCGGTGGCCTTGGCGTCCTTGTCGAGCTCAACCTTCTGCTCACCGACCTTGAATTGCGGCTCGTCAATCACTTCGCCGTCCACGGTGACCCAGCCGCCCTCGATGAACAGCTCGGCCTCCCGGCGGGAGCAACCGACCAGTTCGATGAGGCGTTTGGAGAGGCGAATCGGGTCAGTCATGACAGGGCCGTAACAAAAAAGGGGTGGGCATTGTACCTGTGTGGCGCCGGTTAAGCCCGGTTCCATTTCGGTAATGCTTTTTGTAGGAGTGAGGCTGCTCGCGATAGCCATCTGATATTCGACATTGATGGTGGCTGATCTGGCGCTATCGCGAGCAGGCTCACTCCTACATTGGGTTGTGTTGTGTCAGCCGTTGCTGGAGCGCTGCTGATTCTGGCGCAAGCGCATGTGCAGCAACGGATACGGCTGGCCCATGCCATCGACCTCCGAGCGGCCGATGACCTCGAAACCTTGCTTGAAGTAGAACCCCAAGGCTTGCGGGTTCTGCTCGTTGACGTCCAATTCATCGGCGTTCAGGTGCTGCATGGCGTAGTTAAGCAATTTTTTGCCCAGGCCCTGGCCGCGAAAATCCGGGTCGATGAACAGCATTTCAATCTTCCCCGCCGCGACCCCGGCAAACCCGGTGATGCGCTGGTTGGCGTCCTTGGTGCAGATCAGCATCACCGCATCGAGATAGCGGTTGAGCACCAGATTGCGCAGCAGCTCGATATAGCTGTCCGGCAGAAAATCATGGGTTGCGCGAACCGAGGCCTCCCAGACCCGGGTCAGTTCCTGATAATCGCTGAGTTTCGGCGTGTGGATGACCGAATGGTGACGCATGCCCGTCTGCCTCTTGTCCGTTTCAAGGGAGTCCGTCCCCCGCTAAACGATAGCCGTAAAAAAGCCCCGCATCTCGTAAAAAGAGCGGGGCTTTGTGTATTTGTTGCGGTGTCTGGCTGGATACTTCTGTCGCCAGCAAGATCTCTCCCCCTCACCCCAACCCTCTCCCCCAAGGGGGCGAGGGGGAAGGGAGCTGAGCTTCGTGCTTTTCAAACCTGAGTTCGACCGGATAGCTCAGGTCGATGTACCTCGAAAGAACAACACGGTCAGCTCCCTCTCCCTTTGGGAGAGGGCTGGGGTGAGGGGCTTTTGACCTTAGATCTGCTCAGCCCACAGGTCATATTCGTCAGCGTCAGTAACCTTGCACCAGACCTTGTCACCCGGCTTCAGATTGCTGCCGTTATCAATAAACACGTTGCCATCGATTTCCGGGGCATCGAAGAAGCAGCGGCCGACCGCGCCTTGCTCGTCGACTTCGTCCACCAGCACTTCGATTTCACGGCCGATACGCATTTGCAGGCGTGCCGAGCTGATCGCTTGCTGGTGCGCCATGAAGCGATCCCAACGATCCTGCTTGACGTCGTCCGGTACGATCTCCAGATCCAGATCATTGGCTGGAGCGCCTTCAACCGGCGAGTACTGGAAGCAGCCGACGCGGTCGAGCTGGGCTTCGGTCAGCCAGTTCAGCAGGTACTGGAAGTCTTCTTCGGTTTCGCCCGGGAAGCCGACGATGAAGGTCGAACGGATGATCAGGTCCGGGCAGATTTCGCGCCAGTTCTTGATCCGCGCCAGGGTCTTGTCTTCGAAGGCCGGGCGTTTCATCGACTTCAACACTTTCGGGCTGGCGTGCTGGAACGGGATGTCCAGGTACGGCAGGATCTTGCCGGCAGCCATCAGCGGGATCAGCTCGTCAACGTGCGGGTACGGGTAAACGTAATGCAAGCGGACCCAGACGCCCAAAGTGCTCAAAGCTTCGCAAAGCTCGGTCATGCGGGTTTTCACCGGCGCGCCGTTCCAGAAACCGGTGCGGTATTTCACGTCAACGCCGTAGGCGCTGGTGTCTTGGGAAATGACCAGCAACTCTTTAACGCCGGATTTGACCAGACGCTGAGCTTCGTCGAGCACATCACCCACCGGACGGCTGACCAGTTTGCCGCGCATCGACGGGATGATGCAGAACGAGCAGCTGTGGTTGCAGCCTTCGGAAATCTTCAGGTAGGCGTAGTGGCGCGGGGTCAGTTTGATGCCTTGCGGCGGCACCAGGTCGATCAGCGGGTTGTGATCCTTACGCGGTGGCACCACTTCGTGCACGGCGTTGACCACTTGCTCGTACTGCTGCGGACCGGTCACGGCCAGTACGCTCGGGTGCACGTTGCGGATGTTGCCTTCTTCGACGCCCATGCAACCGGTGACGATGACCTTGCCGTTTTCCTTGATCGCTTCGCCGATCACTTCCAAAGATTCAGCCTTGGCCGAATCGATGAAACCGCAGGTGTTGACGACTACAACGTCGGCGTCCTGATAGGTGGACACCACGTCATAACCTTCCATGCGCAGCTGGGTCAGGATGCGCTCGGAGTCGACCAGTGCTTTCGGGCAACCCAGAGATACAAAGCCAACCTTTGGATTGGCCGGCGCAGGAGTGGTGGACATGTCTAACCTCGGTATTTTGTGACATCGCTTTCTTGGTGCGAAAGCCGACGGACGGGCGCTTAGGGCGCGCCTCTGATCAAAAAGTGCGCAATTCTAGCGGCGGGCAACGCACTTGACCAGCTTTATGCAGGGAAATACGACGAGTGCTGCGCTATGCTTCGCGCCGTTGAGCTTTACCAATTTTTTACAGTCAACAAAACGTCTGTAACAACAGGTAAAACAGCGCATGCTGCACCACAAAGCATAGTGCTTCATTCAAGAAGCCGGTTCTGAGAAGTAGGAGTGTTGGATGGGTCAGGCAAGTAGTCATGCGGCGGGCGCCGAGAATTCGACGGCAAAGCCGATCGGCATGCTGGTCGCCGCGGTCGGGGTGGTTTACGGCGACATTGGCACTAGCCCGCTGTACACCCTCAAAGAAGTCTTCGCAGGTCATTATGGTGTGCCGGTCAACCACGATGGAGTCTTCGGGATTCTGTCGTTGATTTTCTGGTCGCTGATCTGGGTCGTCACCATCAAATACGTGTTGTTCGTACTGCGCGCTGACAACCAGGGGGAAGGTGGGATCATGGCGCTGACCGCTCTGGCGCGACGTGCATCCAGCCGCTACCCGAAACTGCAAACGGTGCTGGTGATTCTGGGCCTGATCGGTGCCGCGCTGTTTTACGGCGACAGCATGATCACGCCGGCCATCTCCGTATTGTCGGCGGTTGAAGGTCTGGAGCTGGCTTTCGACGGGCTTGAGCGTTGGGTGGTGCCACTGTCGTTGATCGTACTGGTGGCCTTGTTCCTGATTCAGAAACACGGCACCGATCGCATCGGCAAGTTGTTTGGCCCGGTAATGGTGGCGTGGTTTCTGGTGCTGGGCACTCTGGGTGTCAACGGTATCGTCAAGCACCCTGAAGTGCTGAGCGCATTGAACCCGGTGTGGGGCGTGCGTTTCTTCATCGTACATCCTGGCATGGGCGTAGCGATCCTCGGTGCGGTTGTGCTGGCGCTGACCGGTGCCGAAGCCCTTTACGCCGACATGGGGCACTTCGGCCGCAAGCCTATCGCCCGCGCCTGGCTGATTCTGGTGCTGCCGGCCCTGGTGCTGAACTACTTCGGTCAGGGCGCGTTGCTGCTGGAAAACCCGGAAGCGGCGCGTAACCCGTTCTACCTGCTGGCACCGAACTGGGCACTGGTGCCGTTGGTGGTGTTGTCGACCCTGGCCACGGTCATTGCTTCGCAGGCGGTGATTTCCGGCGCGTTCTCGTTGACTCGTCAGGCCATCCAGCTCGGCTACATTCCGCGCATGCACATTCAGCACACGTCCAGTGCCGAACAGGGCCAGATTTACATCGGCGCGGTGAACTGGGCGCTGATGGTGGGCGTGATCCTGCTGGTCATCGGCTTCGAATCCTCGGGCGCGTTGGCGTCTGCTTACGGTGTGGCCGTGACCGGCACGATGCTGATCACCAGCATCCTGGTGTCGGCGGTGATCCTGCTGCTATGGAAATGGCCGCCGCTGTTGGCGGTGCCGATTCTGCTCGGGTTCCTGTTGGTCGATGGTTTGTTCTTTGCTGCCAACGTACCGAAGATCATCCAGGGCGGTGCCTTCCCGGTGTTGGCGGGTATTGTGCTGTTTGTCCTGATGACCACTTGGAAGCGCGGTAAGGAACTGCTCGTCGATCGCCTCGACGAAGGAGCGCTGCCGCTGCCGATCTTTATCAGCAGCATTCGCGTGCAACCGCCGCATCGTGTGCAGGGCACCGCCGTGTTCCTCACCGCACGCTCCGACGCCGTGCCGCATGCGCTGTTGCACAACCTGCTGCACAACCAGGTGCTGCATGAGCAAGTGGTGTTGCTGACCGTGGTCTACGAAGACATCCCGCGTGTGCCGCCATCGCGACGCTTCGAAGTCGAAGCCCACGGTGAAGGCTTCTTCCGGGTGATCCTGCACTTCGGCTTCACCGACGAGCCGGACGTGCCGCAGGCGCTGAAGCTGTGTCATCTGGATGATCTGGACTTCAGCCCGATGCGCACAACCTACTTCCTCAGCCGCGAAACGGTGATTGCCTCGAAACTTGAGGGGATGGCGCGTTGGCGTGAAGCGCTGTTTGCGTTCATGTTGAAGAATGCCAATGGGAATTTGCGGTTCTTTAATTTGCCGTTGAATCGGGTGATTGAGTTGGGGACGCAGGTGGAGATGTAAGCCTGACCTCAACTGAAAAGCCCTCGTCAGCCTTGTGGTTGGCGGGGGCTTTTTTGTACCTGCACATAAACTTCAAACCCACCACAAATCCCCTGTGGGAGCGAGCTTGCTCGCGAAGGCGTAGTGTCAGTCGACAAATCTTTTAACTGATCCACCGCTTTCGCGAGCAAGCTCGCTCCCACAGGGTATTGGATTGAATCAAGAGGTGCGTTCAGGCAGATCAGCTTCAGACTCGGTCTTTGTGCGAGCAGGTCTTGGGATCAACGCCTGAATCACATCATCAAGCAAAGCCTTGCCCATCACTGTCAGGTAATGCGCAGCCCAGGCATGGTGGTCGGTGTCTCTGATGAAAGCCGCATCCTCGGCGAAGGATTTGGCGAGGGATAGCAGGTCGGAGGATTGGGACAAGGCCTCGATGATCGGGATGCCGGCGCGGACGTTGAAGAACGCTTGATCCGAGTTGTAGAGGAAGGGGGTGAAGCCGATGGTTTTAAGATCAGATGGATTGTTCATTGTCAGTTCCCTTGATTTCGAGAGCTGCCGCATCCGATACCAAGCGAATGGGTGGCAGCTGTGCGCAGGTTGGTAAACCGGGGAATCAAGGAAACCGGCACGCCCGAAAGCGTCCCACGCACAGCTGCCATAACACTGGGGCTCGGACGGGATTTCGCCTGAGTCGTGTCGGGTGCGCTGTTGCGCCTTATTCCACCGGGTTACCAAGCCCGATCGCTGAATGGGTCAGCGACATCCGGAGAGTATCCCGTCGAAAAACAGCGCAATAGAGCGGCACAGCGCCCCAACAAGAGTTTCGGAGTTTGCCTACAAGGTCTGTGGGCGTCATCTGATATTGCGAGACTGGAAGTAAACGATACTAAACGTCTGACACGAACTGGCGTGTGCAAATGAGCGAGGCATGTATGACGGCATCATCGGAACAAGAAAAGCATGATGATCTCGAGAACCTTCGAATTGAAGCCGAAGCGATGGAACGATTGATCAACCTCGATCCGGCTCAAGCGATCAGTCATGACGATATGCGGGCAAGGTACGCCTGCCAGGACTGACGATTATTTGAGTCCAGCGCAATTCCCTTGTAGGAGTGAGCCTGCTCGCGATAGCGGTGTGTCAGTTGGCAAATAGGTGGCTGACACTGCGCTATCGCGAGCAGGCTCACTCCTACAGGGGAAGGGGTTCATCGTCCGAGATGTAAAAAGCCCCCGCAACCGTGAAGTTGCGGGGGCTTTTTGTGGGGGCGGCTCAGATCACTCTTCGGCGACCGAGTCCTTGCTCTGGCGCTTCTCGATCAAGTCCACCAAACGCTTGGCCAGCGCCGGGTAGTTCTCGTCGAAGTGGTGGCCGCCAGGCAGCTTCACTGCCTCGCCAACAGCAGTCTTGTCCGTGCAGCCACTTTCATCGGTCTCTTCTTCACCGTAGATGCACACGACCTTGGCCGCTGGCAGCTTGGCCATCTCCGGTCCGGTGGCGGCTTCTTTGCCGGCGTTACCCAGCCAGCCTTCGACTTCGATTTCGAAGCTGCCGGTGCGGGCGAAGGCCAGCAGGATGATCGCGTCTACACGTTGCTGCTCGGTATCCGGCAGTCGGTTGTAGATCGCCGGCAGAACGTCAGCACCGAACGAGTAGCCGGTGAGGATGAAGCGTTTGGTGCCCCATTTCTGCCGGTAGTGCTGCATCAGTTCGGTCAGGTCGAGTGCGCTTTGCTCCGGGCTCTTGTGCTGCCAGTAGTAGCGCAGGGTGTCGATGCCGACGACCGGGTAGCCGATCTTGGCCATTTCACCGGCTACGTCGCGGTCGAGGTCGCGCCAGCCGCCGTCACCGGAGAGGAACAGGGTCACGGTGTCCTTGGCCTGACCGGCCGGCACTTCAACCACCGGGATCGCCAGACCGCCGTTGGCCTTGTCGCCGCCGACGAGGATTTTGCGCAGTTCGTTGTTCAGCACTTGCGGCAGGTTGATGTCGTAGTCGCTGATGCTGGTTTCGGCGTTTGGTTGATCGCGTACGAAACCTGCGCTGGCGTCGTCCGGGTTGTCGTTCCACGCGACCAGCCAGTGGCCGTGGGCGGCGGATTTTGGCAACAGGTGAGTGCAGCCGGGTTTTTCCAGCGCCAGGTCCACGGAAATCGCTTGGGCCTTGTCGTCCTTTTGCTCGGACAACCAGCGCCAGGCCAGCACAGCGCCTGGGCCGATACCGCTGACCAGCGTAGCCGGGCCGTTCAGTTCGCGCAGACCGGTTTGCAGGGCGCGGCTTTGCAGCAGGCAGTCCTTGGGCAGAATCACCTGAACGATTTGCGCCGAGGCGCTGCGGCTCAGGGTGGTCAGTTGTTTTTCAGAGAGTTTCTGGTCGTCGTTGACTGCGACCAGCACCTGCGCCTTGGGCTTGGTGCCGGGGATGACGCGGGTCAAAACGGTGCCGTCTGCCGCCGTAACAGGTTCGAGCGTCGGTTCTGGTGCCGGACGTTTGAGGTACCAGAAACCGCCGCCGGCAATCACGGCCAGCACGATCAGTGCGGCCAGGATGTACTTCAGGGAGCGTTGAATCATCAGCGTTTCACCAATCCAGTCAAGCCGCCCGCGATCAGGGCAGCAGTGTCGGCCAGCGCCACCAGCGGATCGAGTCCGGCGGGCACGGCCATATAACGGGGTTCCCAGTCAGGCTGGAACTTGTCTTTGAAGCGGCGCAAGCCTTGGAAGTTGTAGAGCTGCTCACCACGGCGGAAAACCATCGAGCCCAGACGCTGGGTCAGCGGTGCACCACGCCGGGGTTGCAACCCCGACAACGGCACCATGCCCAGGCTGAAACGCGCGTATCCGTGACTCTTATAGTGTTGAATCAGGCCGACCATCATGAATTCCATGGTCAGCTTGGGGGCGTCCGGGTGTGCGCGCATCAGGTCGAGACTGGCCAGGTCATGGCTGTACGTCTCAAGTAAGTTGGCGAACGCCACCGGGCGGCCTTCGAAGCGAATCACCGCGATGCGGAAATGCTTCAGGTAATCGTCGCTGAAACGGCCGAGGGAGAAGCCTTTCTCACGCACGTTCTTGCCGGTCAGCCACGCATCGGAAATCACTTTCAGCTCATCCATCGGCGCCTGCCCCGGCTCGTGGATCTCCAGCGACAGACCGTCGCGGGTGCCACGGTTCCAGGTGTAACGCAGGTCCTTCATCTCTTTGCCCTTGGCTTCCAGGTCAAAGCGCAGCAGATCGACCCGGGCTTCTTCGCCGAGTTTGATCGCGGTCAGGCCGATGTCCATGTAGTACGGCAGGTTCTCCGCGCGCACCTGGTAGAACACCGGGCGGGCGTGGTGAATATCGCAGAGGTCGCGGAATTGCCAGATCATCTCGGCGCGTTGCTGGCCGGGGCCGATCGGGTCGTACAGCGCCACCAGGCTGCGGCCACGGCGCGCGTACATCAGGAACGCTTCGTCGTTCTGGTGAAACAGCAACGCCTTGTCACCGGTCAGTGCGAGGCCGCCGTCGGGTTGCGACGAGGCCATCAGAATCTTCGCCGCGCGATCGAGTTCGTCAGGCGTCGGCAGGTGAATGACCGGGCGCGCGGTGCGCAGCAGCCAGGTGAGGGCGATTACCAGCAGCAGCACGGCAGCGCCGAGCAGCGAACGCAGGCCACGTGGCGCGTCAGCGTCGAGGGTGAACTGCCACCACAGTTGATGGCTGTAGGGCACGTCTTGATAGGCGAACAGCAGCAGCCACGTCGATGCACCGAGGACGCACAGGCTGGCTACCAGGTACAGCGGCGAGAAGGGCAGTTCGGTCAGGCGGCTCGGGCGATAGAATGAGCGACGGAACACACCGAGCAGCGCAGCCGTCAGGGTCATCAGCGTCGCTTCTTCCCAGTCGAAGCCTTTAAGCAGCGAGAGCAGGGCGCCGACCAGCAGCAGAATGGTGGTCAGCATCCACGCGGCGGACAGGCGACGACGCAGACCCTGGGCGAGCATCAGGCACAGTACGCCGATAAGGCTGGCGCCAAAGTGCGAAGCGTCGACCAGACGATGCGGGATCAGAAAACCGATGTGCTCCAAGCGTGTGTCGATCTCGGGAGTGGCGCCGGAAAACAGCAGCACCACACCGGAGAGGAACACCAGCACCGCCAGAATCGGCGCGGCCAGACCAGACGCGGCGCGCATGGTCTGAGTCTGAAACAGGCGCTGACCTTCGTTGATCAGCAGGAATACGCAGGCCACCAGCAGCGGCAACACCACGTAGATCAGGCGATACAGCAGCAGCGCCGCGGCCAGTGGTGCGGCACCGAGCTTGTCGGCGAAAGCGGCCAGCAGAATCGCTTCGAACACACCGACGCCGCCCGGCACATGGCTGAGTACACCGGCAGCCAGTGCCAGCAGATACACCAGCAGGAACGCGCCGAACGGCGGCGCTTCCGGCAGCAACAGATAAAGGACCGTGGCGGCAGCCGCAACGTCGAGGGCGGTAATGATCAGTTGCAGGAAGGTCAGGCGACGCCCCGGCAAGCGCAGCGTGCGGCGGCCAACCCTGACCAGCAGGTTGTCGCGCAACGGTTGTTCCGGCAGGCGCCGACGGTAGATACCGATAGCCAGTACGGCGCCAAGCGCCAGCACGACAGCGGCGACCGTGCCGAGCAGGCCTTCGGAAAGCCCCAAGGCCTGGGAGGCCGCCGGCAGGTCACTCAGCGTTGCCAATGCAGCCAGCGGCGGCAAGGCGCAGCCCAGCGACAAACTGGCGAACAAGGTCATGTGCGCGACTTCCGACGCCCCCAGACCCAATCGTGCATATAAACGGTAGCGAACCGAGCCGCCGGACAGCAGCGACAGACCGATTGCATTGCCAATCGCAAACGCGGTGAATCCGCCCAGCGCCAATGTGCGCGGTGGCAAGGTCACGCCGGCATAGCGGCTGGCCGACCATTCGTAGCCGAGCAGAATAATGAAGCCGACCACGGTCGCACCGAAGGCGCCGATCAGCGCGGGTTTCGGCACGTCGAGAATCGAGTCGTGCAGTGCATCGAGATCGAGTTCGGCGAGCAGATGACGACAGGCAATCAGCGCAATGGCGAACAGCAGCAAAGTCACCGCCAGACCAATCGGTTGTCGGTATTTGCTCAACCGATCCAGCAAGCGCAAACGCTCGGGTTTGATCGGATGTTCCGCTGTGACGGTGTCTTGTGGATCAGACGAGTTGGCGCGCATCAATCACCTCTTGGATTGTGCGCGACAGGATGGAGGTATCCAGCCAAGTTACCAATCCCTGTAGAAAAAAATAATCACAAAATACTACGCCTCTCACCGGGTATCGGCGAGGGCAGTTCCTGGATTGCAGAGGCCTGGCCTGCGACTCAAGCATAGTCGCAAGTCAGCACTTCTGAAGATCCCAAGCGGTTCACTGCACAGTGACAGATCATTGTTGCGAAAGGACTTTTTCAACAGATACAAAAAAGGCCACTCTTTCGAGTAGCCTTTTTTGATGTTTGGTTGCGGGAGCCGGATTTGAACCGACGACCTTCGGGTTATGAGCCCGACGAGCTACCAGACTGCTCCATCCCGCGTCTGTGTGGCGGCATTCTACAGACGAACGACGGGGTGTCAACCGCTAATCCCGTAAAGGGTCAAATAAGTGTGAAATCGCGTCAAACGGTCGCAGGTGGTGCGTTAAGTTTCGGAAATGCAAAGAATTCCTGTTTGGCGATCCTTCTCTATAAGAAGAGGAAATCCACAAAACGGACGCGCACAAAAAAGGCCACTCTTTCGAGTAGCCTTTTTTGATGTTTGGTTGCGGGAGCCGGATTTGAACCGACGACCTTCGGGTTATGAGCCCGACGAGCTACCAGACTGCTCCATCCCGCGTCTGTGTGTCGGCATTCTACAGAGGAACGCCGGGGTGTCAACCCGCAATCTGGATAAAAACTGTTGAGGTTCAATCGGTTAGCGATTTTTTCTGGGTGTTTGTCACGCTACAGGTCAGGCGGGGTAAGGCTTTCAGCTCTATTGGCGGCCGCTCGTCGATTGAGAAAATAAATTCAAAGGACATTTCCTACCGCCTGGAAAGAACATTCATACCACTGGTGCTATATACAGGTGTCAGTGAGATACTGCCGATCCGGTTCGCCACGTTTCCTTTTCTGACATGACTCAGCGAAAAATCATCCACATTGACTGCGACTGTTTCTACGCCGCCATCGAGATGCGCGATGACCCGCGTCTGGCCGGCAAGCCGTTGGCAGTGGGCGGTTCGGCGGACCGGCGCGGGGTGATCGCCACCTGCAACTATGAAGCGCGCGCGTATGGCGTGCGTTCGGCGATGGCGTCGGGGCATGCCTTGAAACTGTGCCCGGACCTGACCATCGTCAAGCCGCGTATGGATGCGTATCGCGAGGCTTCGAAAGAGATTCATACGATCTTTGCCGATTACACCGACCTGATCGAGCCGCTGTCGCTGGATGAGGCCTATCTGGACGTCTCGGACAGCGCGCATTTTGGCGGCAGTGCCACGCGCATCGCCCAGGACATTCGTCGGCGGGTCTCCAATCAATTGCACATCACCGTTTCCGCTGGCGTGGCACCGAACAAGTTTCTAGCGAAGATCGCCAGTGACTGGAAGAAGCCCAACGGGCTGTTCGTTATTACCCCGGATCAGGTCGAGGACTTCGTCAGCGGTTTGCCGGTGAGCAAGTTGCACGGCGTCGGCAAGGTCACCGCCGACAAGCTCGGCAAACTCGGCATCGTCGACTGCCAACACCTGCGCGAGTGGGACAAGCTGGCGCTGGTGCGCGAATTCGGCAGTTTTGGCGAGCGACTGTGGAGTCTGGCCCGTGGGATCGATGACCGGTTGGTGCACAACGACAGTCGGCGTCAGTCAATCAGCGTGGAAAATACCTACGACGTTGATCTGCCGAATCTGCGCAGTTGCCTCGACAAACTGCCAGAGCTGCTGGAAACCCTGAAAACCCGCATGGCGCGGATCGACAGCAGTTATCGGCCGGGCAAGCCGTTCGTCAAAGTGAAGTTTCATGATTTTACCCAGACGACGCTGGAGCAGGCCGGGGCAGGGCGGGATCTGGGCAGTTATCAGTTGATGCTGACGCAGGCGTTCAATCGCGGCGGGAAACCGGTGCGGTTGTTGGGAGTTGGGGTGAGGCTGGAGGATTTGCGCGGCGGGTTTGAGCAGATGGAGTTGTTTGAACGGTAGATTTGCGGTGTTTGTCAGGGCCTCTTCGCGAGCAGGCTCGCTCCCACATTTGGAATGTATTCCACCCTGTGGGAGCGAGCCTGCTCGCGAAGCTTTTAGCTTTTAGTTCGGCCCCGGATCAGCCACCAGGCGCCCGGCATCCTTGGTCAGCGACTTGAGAAACTCGGTCTGCAACTCAGGATCGTTGCGCGTCAGTTCGATCAGGCTTTGTTCCAGTTCGCTGGCTTCTTCTTCCAGACCCAGTTCCGACAGACGTTTGACCCGGTGTACCCACTGGCTCACTTCGTCGTCTTCCAGGTCGTCGTAAATCAGCCCGTGCGCTTCCAGCAACTTGCCACGCAGATGACTGCTGATCATCAGCGATGAATCAGAATGCACGTCATCCTTGGCGTCTTCGACGCTGATCTGCAGTTTGCCGACATGATTGAGGTCATTTTCGGCAAACGGACTGTCGAGCAGGTTCAAGCGCAGAACACCGTTGCGATCGGTGGTCATGTCGAAGGTCTGCTTGCCAGCCTTGACCTGCACCGGGCGCTCGCTCCATGGCAGGCTCGAATACTCCGTGCGCTTGTCGCGCTGGACTTCATCGATGCCGGCCAGATTCTGCTGCGCACGACCGTTGGACTGCACGTTCATGAACGGGTTGAGCCCGGCAAAACCGTAGCTCAGCCAGTCTTTGGTCACGCTGTCCGGCAGATTGCCGAGGGCAAACACGTTGACCACGTTGGCGCCGACGCCACCGACTACGGCCACCGCGCCCAGCGGAATCTCGTAGACCTCCCGCCAAGGCTGGTAGGGCGTGTAGCGATCGTAGCGACGCGTCACTTCGAACTCGGTGACTTCGAAAGTCTTCTGTTCGTTGATTTTCACACGTCGCTGCGGCAGCTCAAGCGCCTTGGGCTCACCGACATCAATCTGCAGGCTATGGTCGAGCAACTTTCGCTCGACCCGCTCTTCGTGCTCGCTGCGTTGTGACATGTGATTGGCACAGCCGCTGACCAGCAGGGCACCGCACAGGGCGGTGCCTCCGAGGCCTAAGGTGTTTCGCTTGAACATGACGTCTCTATCTGGTTTCAGCGGCGGATACGGGCCTGCAGGAAGGACAATACGTCGGCCACCGGCAATGCTTGCGCTTCGCCTTCGGTACGGCTCTTGTATTCCAGGTTGCCTTCGGCGAGGCCGCGGTCGCTGACCACGATCCGGTGAGGAATGCCGATCAGCTCCATGTCCGCGAATTTGATGCCCGGGCTGGTTTTCTTGTCGCGATCGTCCAGCAGCACTTCGAAGCCGGCTGCCGTCAGTTCGGCGTACAGCTTGTCGGTGGCTTCGCGCACCTGCTCGGTTTCATAACGCAGCGGTACCAGAGCGATCTGGAACGGCGCCAAGGTGTCGCTCCAGATGATGCCGTTTTCGTCGTTGTTCTGCTCGATGGCCGCAGCCACCACGCGGGACACGCCGATACCGTAGCAACCCATTTCCAGGGTGACTGGCTTGCCGTTCTCGCCCAGCACTTCGCACTTCATCGCCTTGCTGTACTTGTTGCCCAGCTGGAAGATGTGCCCGACTTCGATGCCGCGCTTGATTTCCAGCGTGCCTTTGCCGTCCGGGCTTGGGTCACCGGCGACTACGTTACGCAGGTCAGCCACGGTTGGAACCGGCAGATCACGCTCCCAGTTCACGCCGAAGTAGTGCTTGTCGTCGATGTTTGCGCCGATACCGAAGTCGCTCATCAGCTCGACCGAACGGTCGATGATGATTGGCAGCGGCAGGTTCAGCGGGCCGAGCGAACCGGCGCCGGCGCCAATGGCGTCACGCAGTTCGGCGTCGGTGGCCATGACCAGCGGACTGGCCACGCCTGGTTGCTGGGCAGCCTTGATTTCGTTGAGTTCGTGGTCGCCACGGATGACCAGCGCGATCAGCTTGCCTTCTTCTTCGGCACGCACGATCAGGGTCTTGATGGTCTTTTCAATCGGCAGATTGAATTTTTCCACCAGCGCCGCGATGGTTTTTGTGTCTGGGGTATCGACCAGACGCAGTTCTTCGGTCGCAGCAGCGCGCGAAGTTTCGCGTGGCACCGCTTCGGCTTTTTCGATGTTCGCCGCGTAATCGGAGCCGTTGCTGAAGACAATATCGTCTTCGCCGGACTCGGCCAGTACGTGGAATTCGTGCGAGCCGGCGCCACCGATCGAACCGTTGTCGGCTTCAACCGGACGGAATTTCAAGCCAAGACGGCTGAACACGTTGCAGTAGGCCTGGTGCATACGGTCATAAGTGACCTGCAACGAGGCTTGATCAGCGTGGAACGAGTACGCGTCCTTCATGATGAATTCACGGCCACGCATCAAACCGAAGCGTGGGCGGATTTCGTCACGGAATTTGGTCTGGATCTGGTACAGGTTGATTGGCAGCTGTTTGTAGCTGCTCAACTCGTTGCGCATCAGATCGGTGATCACTTCTTCGTGGGTCGGGCCCGCGCAGAAGTCGCGACCGTGGCGGTCTTTGATGCGCAGCAGCTCAGGGCCATATTCTTCCCAGCGTCCCGATTCCTGCCACAGCTCGGCCGGTTGGGTGCTCGGCATCAACACTTCGAGAGAGCCGGCAGCGTTCATCTCTTCGCGAACGATGGCTTCAACCTTGCGCATTACCCGCAAGCCCATCGGCAGCCAGGTGTACAGGCCGGAGGCGAGTTTGCGGATCATGCCGGCGCGCAGCATCAGCTGATGGCTGATCACGACCGCGTCGGAAGGCGTTTCTTTCTGTGTGGCGAGCAAAAATTGACTGGTGCGCATGGTTGGCCGTTGTCGGTTGCTATGACTGGAAATGACTCCGCAGTGTACCGGCGAGTTTTGCCGACGTACAGGCGTGAGGTCAGTGGGGAGGCGCGACGGCGGGATTCCTCCCGCCGTCGGCGAAACGTCTTACGATTCTTCTGTGGCCGGCGTCGGCACAGGCTCGGGCGTTGGCGTTGGGCCTTCGCGGCGGCTTTCCTGGAACCAGTGCAACGCGATCAGAATCAGCGTCGGCACGCCGAGCAGGGCGGTGATCAGGAAGAAGCTGTGATAGCCGAACTTTTCCACCAAAACCCCCGAATACCCGCCCATCAGGCGCGGTAGCAGCAGCATGATCGAGCTAAGCAGGGCGTATTGCGTGGCGGAGAACTTCAGGTTGGTCAGGCTCGACAGATAGGCAACAAACGCCGACGTCGCCAGGCCCGAGCTGAAGTTGTCGAGGGAAATGGTCACCATCAGCATCTGCAGGTTCGGGCCCATGTCGGCGAGCATGACGAACAGCAGGTTGGTGGCTGCCGAGGCCGCGCCGCCGATGAACAGGATCGGCAGAATGCCGAAGCGCACGATCAGCAGGCCACCCATGCCGGCGCCAACCAGCGTCATGATCAGGCCGAAGATCTTGCTGACGCTGGCAATCTGATCCTTGGTGAAACCCTGATCGATATAGAACACGTTGGCCATGACGCCCATCACCGTGTCCGACATTCGATAGGTGGCGATCAGGCCGAGCAGCAGCAGCGCCTGCCAGCGATAGCGCAGAATGAAGTCATTGACCGGCGTCAGCACCGGCGCCAGGCCGCGACGGCCCATGGTCGACAGGCACAGACCGGTGAGCAGTGTGTAGAGAATCGCGCGCAGGAAAGCGCGGTCTTCCAGCAGCAGGTCAAGCGGACTCATGTCACCGAACAGCACGCTGGCGAAATCAGTGTTGTAGAGCTGGGTGAACATTGCCGGCACGGAGACCAACAGAACGATCAGCACAAAAACGGACATCAACTGATGCATGAAGGTGTAGCGCCCGGCCTGCAACTGCGTGCGTAGCGGAACCGGTGGCTCGCGCATCAACAGCGTGGTCAGCAGCGCGGGAATCATCAGTGCGCCGAACAGCGCGTAAGTGCCGGCCCAGGCTGAATGCTGATAATTGAAGCCGGTAGAGCCGAAGCCTTCCGCGAAGAACAAGGCGCCGGCCGTCGCCAGCAGTGCAGCGACACGGTAGCCGGACATATAACTGGCGGCGAGGGCGGCCTGACGGTTGTCTTCGGCGATTTCCAGGCGATAGGCATCCACCGCAATATCTTGAGTGGCGGAGGCGAAAGCGACGACGACTGCAATGGCGATCAGCCAGGACAGATGCTTCTGCGGATCGCAGAAACCCATGCCGATCAGGCCGAGAATCACCAGGGCTTGTGAGAGCACCAGCCACGAACGGCGACGGCCAAGCTTGCCCAGCAACGGCAGACGCCATTGGTCGAGCAAAGGTGACCAGACCCATTTGAACGCATAGGCCAGACCGATCAGGCTGGCATAGCCGATGGTTTCACGGGCCACACCGGCCTCACGAAGCCAGACGGAAAGCGTTGAAAACACCAGCATGTACGGCAGGCCGGCGGCGAAACCGAGCAACAACAGCACGAGCGTCGAAGGACTGGCATAAGCGGCTAGCGCGGCGCGCCAGGTTTTACGGGGCATGGGCTGAAGTCTGCCTCAAGATTGCGAAAACAAAGCGCGCACTCTAACCGCTGTGCTCTACCGGACGCCAGCCATGGCGCTGAATATCCACACGATTGTTCAGGACGGTGATGCCTTCCATGCGCAATCGGGCCCGTTGTTCATCGCCCGATGGGCTGCCCACCGGCAGGCTGATCCGACCGCCGGCGCCCAGTACACGGTGCCAGGGCAGTTTTGTATCGCCTGGCAACTGACTCAAGGTGCGGCCGACCCAGCGGGCGGCGCGCCCCAACCCGGCAAGTTCAGCTAACTGACCATAGCTGACGACTTTGCCTTCGGGCACTTGAGCAAGGGTGGAGTAGAGCGCCGTGCGTCGGATTTGCGCTTCACTGTCACGGTCGTGGGGCTGCTCTGTCACGGGCGCGGTTCCTGAACATGGGCGGATTTGATGCTTGAAGGGTAATCCGTCGCTGCGTAGTTGAGAAATGAACTCATTGGAAATCGTCCGGTCAGTCCTTGTCAGGGTCTTATTCCTACGGATAATGCCGACCTTTTCGCAAACTTGAGCCATAGATTCGCTTATGTTTTCCAGATCCTTGCTGTGCCTTGCTGTTTTCAGCGCGTCCACGCCCCTGCTTGCCGACACCGTCTGGTTGAAGAACGGTGACAAGTTGAGCGGCACTATTACCGTGTTCGATGGCGGCAAGCTGTTGATCCAGACCAAATATGCCGGTGCGGTCACGATTGACTGGAAAGAGGTCAAAACCCTGGACAGTGATCAGCACTTGCTGGTCAAGCAGGATGCCTACACTGGCGAAGTGTCCAAGTCGCTGACCGCCGCCGAAGATGGCAAGGTCACCCTGGCCAACGGTGAGGCGCCGAAAACCGTCGAGCTGGCGAGCATTCAGCAGATTCTCAAGCCGAAACCGGTGGTCGAGGATCTGGTGTGGAAGGGCAATGTCGACCTGGCGCTGGACTATCAGCGCGCCGAGAAGGACACCGACGACTACGATGTTGGCTTCAAGACCACGGCGCGTCATGGTCGCTGGCGTCATACCGCCGAAGGTGAGTACAACCGCGAAGTGCAGGACGACGAAACCACTACCAACAACTGGCGCGCCGAATATGCACTGGACCGTTTTCTCACCGATCAATGGTTCTGGCAGGGTCGCCTGAACTACAAGCGCGATCACATCGAAGAGCTGGCGCGCCAGCGCGTGGTCGGTACCGGTCCCGGCTACCAGTTCTGGGATGATGAGTTGGGTGCGTTCTCGCTGGGCTCGCTGCTCAACCGTACAGACTACGAGTATCGCGATGGCAGCAAGGACAATTTCTATTCCGTCGCGATGAAGTGGGATTACAACCGTTACCTGATTGGCAAGAAAGTCGAGTTCTTCACCAACGGTGAAGTGGGCAAACCACTGTCCGGAGTTGCTGATTACGCACTGGATGCTGAATTGGGGCTGCGTTACAAGGTCACCGACTGGGCGTCGCTCAACCTCAAGGCTGAGCGCGACATCATCAGTGGCACCAACGATGCCGATCTGAACAAGACCCGTTATACCGCCGGGTTTGGCGTGGCCTGGTAAGGCGCAAGCAAAAGATCGCAGCCTTCGGCAGCTCCTACAGAGGATTGATGTACATCCTGTAGGAGCTGCCGAAGGCTGCGATCTTTTTTTGCGAGCTGAAAAACAGACGCCCACAAAAAAGCCCCGCTTTTAAGGGCGGGGCTCTTTTCTAAAGAAGCTACAAGTTAGATAACTTGTACTTCTTCAGCTTGCATGCCTTTCTGACCGCGGGTAGCGATGAAAGAAACCTGTTGGCCTTCTTTCAGGCTTTTGAAGCCGTCGGATTGGATAGCTTTGAAGTGAACGAACAGGTCGTCACCGGATTGTGGAGTGATGAAGCCGAAGCCTTTTTCATCGTTGAACCACTTAACGGTACCGGTTTGGCGATTAGACATGGTGTAACTCCTTGAACAAAGATAACTGCGACTCAGGAAGAACCCTGGCCGAGACTGAGTGCAAAGAGCAGGAAAAATTCTTGTAGATGGTTGGATCGAAATTCAACATATCGTGTAGAGATTCTCAGTGACACAAGCAACACAGTGACGCCACCTTAACCCAGTTTCCGAGAAGTGCCAATGCTTCTTGCGAAGGTTTCTCTGTTTTCGGGATCGGCGGTGTGACGGTTCGTCGCCAAACCCCGTATTTCATGGGTGTTCGGCGAGAATTGCAGCCCGCACTTTGAACCCGGCGGCGCGCCCGGTAAGATGCGGGACAGAATTTTTCCACCTCGCTATTCAGGACACCCCCGCCATGAGCATCAAATCGGACAAGTGGATTCGCCGCATGGCGCAGGAACACGGCATGATCGAACCGTTCGTCGAGCGCCAGATGCGCGGCAGCGACGACAGCCGTGTGATCTCCTACGGTGTATCGAGCTATGGCTACGATGTACGTTGCACCAATCACTTCAAGGTGTTCACCAACATCAACTCGTCCATCGTCGACCCGAAAAACTTCGACCCGGGCAGCTTCGTCGACGTCCACAGCGACGTCTGCATCATCCCGCCGAACTCTTTCGCCCTGGCCAGCACCGTCGAATATTTCCGTATTCCACGCAATGTGCTGACCATCTGCCTGGGTAAAAGCACCTACGCGCGTTGCGGCATCATCGTTAACGTCACGCCGCTCGAGCCTGAGTGGGAAGGTCACGTGACGCTTGAATTCTCCAACACCACTAATCTGCCGGCGAAAATCTACGCCAACGAAGGCGTGGCGCAGATGCTGTTCCTCGAATCCGACGAGCAATGTGAAGTGTCCTACAAGGATCGTGGCGGCAAGTATCAGGGCCAGCGTGGCGTGACCCTGCCGCGTACCTGATCGGTCCATCCGACAGATCGCGGGAATTCTTTGGCGGGCAGACACTCTATGGGGTGTACTGCCCGTTTTGCTTTCGGCAAAACGGGCCTTCGCCGAGGAGTGCCCTATGAAGATCGATCCGCAAATCACTGCCGAACTGGCAAGGCTCGAGCCCAATCAGATTGGCGTATTGGCCTGGTCATTGCTGGCGCATCCGGCGCTGAGCATGGCCGGCGGAATTCCCGGACAGCCCGATCCCGATACCCCCAACGAACAACCGACCGAGCCGGGCGAACCGACCCTTCCGGACGAGCCACCACCGGCACCGGTTGCCTGATCTGCATTGAAAATGAATGGCCAGTCAGATGAGGTCTGCAGAGACTTCAACTGACTGGCCATATTTCGTTGTCGCCGGTGACGAAGATTCTGCAGCCTTCATCCTTCTCGACTAAATACCCCCCAGTAAAGGCGCCAAATGCCGGCAGCAGACTGATGCGTTCTCCGAGCCTGAAACACGCCAGACGCAAACTCTGCCGACCCTTGCCATTTAGCCGATAGACCGGGTGCACATGGCCGGCCAGCACATGCCTTTCGGGATGTGGGTCCGGCTCATGCTGCAAGGCGAATGGCCCGAGCAGCAGCGGTTCCGGCACTACACGGATGTTCAGCGATTCAGGCGGATCACCAGCGCGTTTGTCGTGGTTGCCGCGAATCAGCGTCATCGGCAGCTCCGCGTGGCGCGCACGCCATTGCGCCAGCGCGCTCAGCGTGCCCGGGGCATGAGAGCCGGGCCCGTGCAGGAAATCGCCGAGAAAGATCAATAAGCGGCAGGGCAGCTTTGTCAGCAGCTGATCAATCACGGCGATATTGCTCGCCGTGGTGCCATGCGGGACCGGTTGACCAAGACTGCGGTAAGCCGCGGCTTTGCCGAAATGCACATCGGCAATCAGCAGCACCTGTTGTGCGGGCCAATACATGGCTTTCTCCGGCAAAAGCCAAAGTTCTTCGTCGGCCAGACGCACCGGATAGCCTGAATTCATGCGGATTTATCCTTGTCGGCGCTGTTCTCGAGATCACCCACCATCCGCCGGATCCGGTCAGCGAGTTTTTCCGAACTCATGCTTTCGCGCATGCGCTCCACCAGCAACGGAAACCCTAGCGGTGTAGGACGTTTGAGCTGATGCACATCCAGTTTCATCCCGTTGATCCGCTCCAATGTCTGTTCCAGGCGACGAATATCCAGTTCTTCTCGTAGGACTTCTTCCCCGGCCTGCGCCAGTAACAGATTGTCGGCGTCGTATTGTTTGAACACTTCGAAGAACAGGCCGCTGGACGCCTGCACCTGTCGGGTGCTTTTCGGCGCACCTGGATAGCCGGCGAAGACCAGCCCGGCAATCCGCGCGATCTCGCGAAAACGCCGCAATGCCAGTTCCCCGGCGTTCAGACTGGCCAGAACGTCCGCTAATAAATCATCGGCATTGAAGAGATCGGCATTCAAGTACTCGGCCCAATCGATCGGCGTAGCGCTGAGCAATTCCAGACCGTAATCGTTCACCGCGATGGAAAATGTCACGGGCTGCCGTTGACTGACGCGCCATGCCAACAGGCTCGCCAGGCCCAGATGCACTTGGCGTCCGGCAAACGGATAGAGGAAAAGGTGCCAGCCTTCCCGGGATTTCAGCACTTCGGCCAACAGATTGTCTGTGGTGGGCAAGCCCGACCAGCGCATCTGGGTTTCCAGCAACGGTCGCAAGGCCTGCATTTCCGGGCCGACGAACTCACCCTGTGCCGCCGTACTGAAGCGCCTGACCACGGCTTCGGCCAATTCGTTGGAAAGAGGCATCCGCCCGCCATTCCAGCGTGGTACGGCGGCTTTCTTCGCGGTGCTGCGTTTGACGTAAGCGGTCATGTTTTCCACCCGCACCAGCTCCAGCAAACGTCCGGCAAACAGAAAGCCATCACCCGGTTTAAGTCGCGCGATGAAGCCTTCCTCGACACTGCCCAACTGCTTGCCACCGCCACCCTTGCTCCAGAATTTCAGATGGATGCTCGCGTCGCTGACAATGGTGCCGATGCTCATGCGATGGCGCCGCGCCAATCGCGCGTCCGGTACGCGCCAGACACCGTGCTCGTCCGGTTCGACCCGGCGATAATCCGGATAGGCTGTCAGAGACATCCCGCCATGGCGTACGAAAGCCAGCGCCCAAGCCCAATCGGCGGCTGTCAGGTCACGATAAGCCCAGGCGCCGCGGACTTCTTCGTACAACTCATCGGGTAAAAATCCTCCACCCAACGCCATGCTGACCAAATGTTGCACCAGCACATCCAGCGGTTTGTACGGTGACAGGCGCGGCTCGATGCGTCGTTGCTCGACGGCATCGCGGGCTGCGGCGGCTTCGATCAACTCAAGGCTGTGGGTCGGCACCAATGTCACTCGCGACGTGCATCCTGGTGCGTGGCCTGAGCGACCGGCGCGTTGCATCAGGCGCGCAACACCTTTGGCCGAGCCGATTTGCAGCACGCGCTCGACGGGCAGGAAATCCACGCCCAGATCCAGGCTTGAGGTGCAGACCACGGCTTTCAACTGCCCGTTTTTCAATGCCTGCTCCACCCAGTCGCGGGTATCTCTGGACAGTGAGCTGTGATGCAGAGCAATCAATCCGGCCCAGTCCGGCCGTGTTTCAAGCAGCGCCTGATACCAGATTTCCGACTGCGCCCGAGTATTGGTGAAGACCAAGGTGCTGGCGCAGGCCTCCAGTTCAGCAACGACCTGCGGCAACATTTTCAGACCGATGTGCCCGGCCCAGGGGAAACGCTCAATGGCCGGTGGGAGGAGGGTGTCGACTTTCAGTGTTTTTTCGCTTTGTCCCTGAATGCTGACGCCGCCGCCCTGTGGGATCAGCACTTGTTCGGCGTGGGATTGATTACCGAGGGTGGCGGACACGCCCCAGACGATCAGCTCAGGTTGCCAATGCCGCAGGCGGGCGAGGGCCAGTTGCAGTTGCACGCCGCGCTTGTTGCCCAGCAGTTCGTGCCATTCATCGACGACGATCATGCGCAGTGTCGACAGCGCCACTTGGGCATCGGCACGGGCGAGCAGCAACGTCAGGCTTTCCGGCGTGGTGATCAGCGTGGTCGGCAGACGTCGGCTCTGCCGGGCACGCTCGCTGCTGCTGGTGTCACCTGTACGTAGACCGATGCTCCACGGCAGTTGCAGGTCATCGACCGGCGCTTGCAAGGCGCGCGCGGTGTCGGCGGCGAGGGCGCGCATGGGGGTGATCCACAGCACGGTCAGTGGTTCGGCTGGCGATTTGCGTTTGCGCGGGGTTTCGACAGGAGGCTGCGAGCGCGCGAAGCGATTGAGCGCGGCAAACCACACGGCATAGGTTTTGCCGGCACCGGTGCTGGCGTGGAGCAGACCGGACTCACCGTTTTTGACCGCCGCCCACACCTGTTTCTGAAAGGCGAACGGCTTCCAGTCGCGGGCGCTGAACCAGATTTTTGCCAGGTCGGGGGATTTCGCCATGCGGGCTGCGCGCGCTCTGGAGGTGTTCTTCCAGTGACCGCGCGGCAGGTCGACAAGTTTGATTTTTCAGGCTGGCACGGTGTGCTTTTTGTAGGAGTGAGCCTGCTCGCGATAGCGGTGTGTCAGTCACATTAGTATTGGATGTAATGACGCTATCGCGAGCAGGCTCACTCCTACAGGGGGATTGTGTACGGCGTTATTTGAGATTGCCGCTGAGGAATTGCTTGAGGCGTTCGCTTTTCGGGTTGCCGAGCACTTCTTCGGGGGCGCCTTCTTCTTCCACCAGGCCTTGGTGCAGGAACAACACCTGGCTGGAGACTTTCCGGGCGAAACTCATCTCATGGGTCACCATGATCATCGTCCGGCCTTCTTCGGCGAGTCCCTGAATCACCTTCAACACTTCCCCCACCAGTTCCGGGTCGAGCGCCGAGGTCGGCTCATCAAACAACATCACCTCCGGCTCCATCGCCAACGCCCGGGCAATCGCCACGCGCTGTTGCTGCCCGCCGGAGAGAAACGCCGGATATTGATCCGCCACCCGCGCCGGCAAACCAACCTTGTCCAGATAACGCCGCGCACGATCATCGGCTTCCTGTTTGCTGCAACCCAACACCCGGCGCGGGGCCATGGTGATGTTTTCCAGCACGGTCATGTGGCTCCACAGGTTGAAATGCTGGAACACCATCGCCAACCGTGTGCGCAAACGTTGCAGTTCATCGGCGTCAGCGACGTGCATGCCGTGGCGGTCGGTGACCATGCGGATCGCCTGGCCATCGAGGCTCATGGCGCCGTCGTTGGGTTGTTCGAGAAAGTTGATGCAGCGCAAAAAGGTGCTTTTGCCCGAACCGCTGGCGCCGATCAGGCTGATCACGTCGCCGGTCTTGGCCTTGAGCGAAACACCTTTGAGCACCTGATGGTCGCCATAGCTTTTGTGCAGGCCTTCAACGGTCAGTTTGTACATGGGACAGACATCCTCAAGGCGAAAGTAGGTAGCCGCTGCGATAGGCTTCAGCGCCCGCGACGTGGGCGATGACCATGCCGGCGGTGGCCATGCGTCGCAGCGAGCGGGCGTACATCACGCCGGCGCTGGTGCAATGAATAGGGGTGATCCGGTCGTGGATCGGGTCGATGATTTCGGCGATCTGCTGTCCGGCCTCCAGCACTTGCCCGGCCGTGGCGGTGTACACCAGCAGGCCGCCGACTGGGGTGGTCACCGGTTCGACTCCCGCGAGAGGCGTGGCCGGGAACGGCAATGGCGGTTGCGGCTTGGTCTCGCCGACGATCGCATCGGACTGGATCAGATAATCGATCAGTGCCTGGCAGTCGCGACTGGCCAGCGGATGGGTGACGTCACCCTGGCCGCGCAACTCGACGGTCACCGAGAAACTGCCGAGCGGAATCTCGAAGTGTTCGCCGAAGCGCTCTTTCAATTGCCACCACAGCAGCGTGAAGCATTCGTCGAACGACTGACCGCCGGAGTCAGTGGCCAGCAGGCTCGCCTGGGCTTCGATATAGCGCGCCAGCGGTTCGACCTGCGACCACGCTTCGGGCGTGGTGTAGAGGTGAACCACCGATTCGAAATCGCAGTGCAAGTCGAGCACCATGTCCGCATCGCAAGCCAGCCGTTGCAAGGTCAGACGCTGGGATTGCAGTTGCGTGCTGGCGGTCTGGCGGGCGAGGGCGTTGCGCAGATGTGTGCGGATCAGTTCGAGGTTGTGCTGCGGATCGTCATTCAGCCTGCCTTCGATGGCGTTGCCAATTTCTTCGCTGAGATCGACGAACCAGCGGTTGAAGTTCTGCCCGCTCTCCAGTTCGTAGCGGCCCAGCGGTACGTCCATCAACACTTGTTCGAGGCCGACCGGGTTGGCCACCGGCACCAGCACGATTTGGCTGCGCAGGCGGCCGGCGGCTTCCAGCTCGGCCAGACGTTGCTTGAGGTGCCAGGCGACGAGCATGCCCGGCAGTTCATCCGCATGCAGCGAAGACTGGATGTAGACCTTGCCCTTGGCCTGCTCCGGGCCGAAGTGGAAGCTGTGGATCTGTCGTGCGGTCCCCGGCAGCGGGGCCAGCAAGTCATGGATCAGGTGGCGCATTTGCGAAGTTGTCCTAGTGAGTCGGGCCGAGGAAGGCCAGCCATCGGCGTTCGGCAAGGCGGAACAGGCCGACCAGCGCAAAGGTAATGGTCAGGTAGATCAGCGCGGCGATGCCGAACGACTGAAAGGTCAGGAAGGTCGCCGAGTTGGCGTCCCGCGCGACTTTCAGGATGTCGGGGATGGTCGCGGTGAAGGCCACGGTGGTCGAGTGCAGCATCAGGATCACTTCGTTGCTGTAATACGGCAACGATCGGCGCAGGGCCGAGGGCATGATCACGTAGGCATACAGCTTCCAGCCGGTTAGCCCGTAAGCCTTGGCGGCTTCGACTTCGCCGTGGTTCATGCTGCGGATCGCCCCGGCGAAAATCTCCGTGGTGTAGGCGCAGGTGTTGAGGGCGAAGGCGAGGATTGTGCAGTTCATCGCATCGCGAAAGAAACTGTCGAGCAATGGCTGCGCACGCACGGCGGCGAGGCTGTAGATCCCGGTGTAGCAGATCAGCAACTGGATATACAGCGGCGTGCCACGGAACAGGTAGGTGTAAAACTGCACCGGCCAGCGAATGTAGAAGTGCGGCGAAACCCGCGCAATCGATAACGGAATCGACACCAGGAAACCGATGAAGATCGAGGCGCTGAGCAGCCACAGCGTCATCGCCAGCCCGGTGATGTTCTGGCCGTCGGTATAAAGGAAGGCGCGCCAGTATTCCTGCAGAAGTTCGATCATCGTACGGCCTCCCGGGCACCGGCGGCGTAGCGGCGTTCGAGCCAGCGCAGGATGAAATTCGAGGCACTGGTGATCAGCAGATAGATCAACGCGGCGAGAACCAGGAAGTAGAACAGTTGATAAGTGCTTTTACCGGCGTCCTGCGCGGCTTTGACCAGATCGGCCAAACCGATGATCGACACCAGCGCGGTGGCCTTGAGCATCACCATCCAGTTGTTGCCGATACCCGGCAGGGCAAAGCGCATCATTTGCGGGAACACCACAAAGCGAAAGCGCTGACCGCGTTTGAGACCGTATGCGGTGGCGGCTTCAACCTGACCGCGCGGCACCGCGAGGATCGCGCCACGGAAGGTTTCGGTGAAATACGCGCCATAAATGAAGCCGAGGGTCAGCACCCCGGCGCTGAATGGGTCGATTTCGATGTATTCCCATTCCAGGTAATCGGTCAGGGACGTCAGCCAGGTTTGCAGGCTGTAGAAAATCAGCAGCATCAGCACCAGATCCGGCACCCCGCGAATCAGCGTGGTGTAGAGCTGGGCGGGCAGGCGCACCAGTTTGACTTTTGACAGCTTGGCACTGGCGCCGAGCAGGCCGAGCAACACGGCCACCAGCAGCGACAACGCCGATAATTTGATGGTCATCCAGGTGCCTTCCAACAGCAAAGGGCCAAAACCCTTGAGGCTGAAGGCTGCGAGCCCCAGATCTTGTAAGAGGTTTTCGAACATAAATCAGCAACCTGAGCGGATGGAAAAGGCGCCCATCGAGGATGGGCGCCGGGGCATTATTTGCCGCTGTACAGATTCAGATCGCCAAAGTGTTTCTTTTGAATCTCGGCGTATTTGCCATCATCGTGTAACGCTTTGATACCTTTATCTAAAAGCGCTTTCAGCTCAGTGTTACCTTTCTTAATACCGACAGCGGTTTTGGCTGGCAGCAATTCGCTGTCGACTGGCTTGCTGACGTCATAGTCGGCGCCCTGTGGCGACTTCAAAAAGCCCAGTTCGGCTTGCAGCATGTCCTGAATGCCCGCGTCGAGACGGCCGGAGGTCAGGTCGGAATACACCTGATCCTGGTTCTGATAGGCCTGGGTTTTCACGCCGGCCTTGTCCAGCACGGCTTTGGCGTAGGCTTCCTGAATGGTGCCCTGCTCGTAGCCGACGGTTTTGCCCTTGAGGGACGCTACGTCTGCGGTGATGCCGGAACCTTTCTTGAACACATAAGCGGTCGGGCCGGAGAACAGTTCGCTGGAGAAGTCGATGACTTTTTCGCGGGCCGGGGTCACGGTCATCGACGAGATCACACCGTCGAATTTGTTGGCCTTGAGGCCCGGAATCATGCCGTCGAAGTCACTTTCGACCCACTTGCACTTGACCTTCAGTTCGGCGCAGATCGCGTTGCCCAGGTCGATGTCGAAGCCCACCAGGCTGCCGTCGGCCGCTTTCGACTCAAACGGTGCGTACGAAGGGTCAACGCCAAAGCGCAGCTCTTTGTATTCCTTGGCCAGCGCGGAGCCAGCGGCCATGCACAACGCCAGTGCAGAAAGGGTCAGCAATGCTTTTTTCATTATTCAATCCCTAAGAACCAATATGAGCGCTTGTGGCGCAGAATTATTGTTACTGGAACGCGTACGACCTATAGAAAGTAGCAATTTCCGAACCAGAGTCCCGAACAAGTGTTTTAAAAGGTGAGGAGAGCTACAAGATCAATGGATGAGTGCACGAAAAGGGGCGCGGCAGAAAGCGTGCACTGATTTGTGGCTTATCGGGGACAGGCAAGCAGATCGCTGATCGTTCCCACGCTCTGCGTGGTAATGCAGCCCGGGACGCTCCGCGTTCCCTCCAAGGCCGAACGCGGAGCGTCCGTTGAGGCATTCCCACGCGGAGCGTGGGAACGATCAATGTCCCGGGAAACGGGGTCAGGCGAGCAGATCCTGCAATGTGGCAAGGCTGTCCGCCTCATCCACGGTTTTGTCCTGCCGCCAGCGCAGCATCCGGGGAAAACGCACCGCGATCCCGCTTTTGTGCCGCCGTGAGAGGGCGATGCCTTCGAAACCCAGCTCAAACACCAGACTCGGCTTCACACTGCTCACCGGGCCGAATTTTTCCACGGTGGTCTTGCGCACAATGCTGTCGACCTGGCGCATCTCTTCATCTGTCAGCCCCGAATACGCCTTGGCGAACGGCACCAGCGCGCGCTGACTCGAATCGGGCGGGCCGTCCCACACGGCAAAGGTGTAATCGCTGTACAGGCTGGCCCGCCGACCGTGGCCGCGCTGCGCGTAAATCAGCACCGCGTCGACGCTGAACGGATCGACTTTCCACTTCCACCACACGCCCATGTCCTTGGTGCGGCCAACCCCGTACAGCGAATCCCGCGCCTTGAGCATCATCCCTTCAACGCCCAGCCGCCGCGAGGACTCGCGCTGACGGGCGAGGTCGAACCAGTCGCTGCCGGTCAGCACCGGTGAGGCCAGCAGCACCGGGCTGTTACAGCGGGCGATGACTTCTTCCAGTTGCGCGCGGCGTTTGGCTTGCGGCTGGTTGCGCCAGTCTTCGCCCTGCCATTCGAGCAAGTCGTAGGCCAGCACGACAACGGGCACCTCTTCGAGGATTTTCTTGTCGAGGGTCTTGCGACCGATACGTTGTTGCAGCAGGGCGAAGGGCTGCACGGCCGGCGGTTCGGTCGATTGCGGATCGAAGGCGTCTTCAGTGCTCGGATGGTTGCTTTTCCACACGACGATTTCGCCGTCGATCACCGTGCCGTCGGGTAAGCCGTGTACCAGCACATCCAGTTCGGGAAAACGCTCGGTCACCAGTTCTTCGCCACGCGACCAGATCCACAGCCGGCCTTCACGCTTGACCACTTGCGCGCGGATGCCATCCCATTTCCATTCAATCTGCCAGTCGCTGGCCGGGCCGATCAGCGTTTCGAATTCTTCCACCGGTTGCGACAATGCGTGGGCGAGGAAAAACGGGTAGGGCTGACCGCCACGCTGGGCATGTTCATCGCTGGATTCAGGGGCAATCAGTTTCAAGTAACTGGCCGCGCTCGGCCGGTTCGACAGGTCGGTGTAACCGACCAAGCGCTGCGCCACGCGTTTGCTGTCCAGCCCGGCCATCGATGCCAGAGCCCGGGTGACCAGCAGTTTCGATACGCCGACGCGGAAACTGCCGGTGATCAATTTGATGCACAGCATCAGGCTCGATCGATCCAGTTGCGCCCACAGTGCGGGCAGTTGTCGGCTGAGGTATTCCGGAGTTTCACCGCGTAGCGGCAGGAGTTTGTCTTCGATCCACTCGGCGAGGCCGGCGTCGGAACTGTGCGGGTTTTCCGCGAGCACCAGCGAAATGGTTTCCGCCAGGTCACCGACCGCTTGATAGCTTTCTTCGAAAAGCCACGGTTCCAGGCCGGAAATCTCGACAGCCAGTTCGCGCAGGATTCTCACCGGCACCAGTTGGCGGGGCCGGCCACCGGACAGAAAGTACACCGCCCACGCGGCGTCATGCGGTTCGGCCTGAGCGAAGTAAGCCTGCATCGCCGCCAGTTTGGCGTTGCTTGACGTGGTTGCGTCGAGTTCGGCGTACAACTCGGCGAATGCTTTCATGCTGGCATCTCGGCGATGGTCGGTTGGGCAGCGATGTTTTCTTCTTCGTCATCGCCGTATTCGGTGTTGAAACCCTGGGCATCCAGACCCTGTTCGCGCAGATGCCGCACGAGCACACCGATCGAACCGTGGGTGACCATCACCCGCTCTGCGCCGGTTTGCTCAATGGCCCAGAGCAGGCCGGGCCAGTCGGCGTGATCGGAAAGCACGAAACCACGATCGACGCCACGCCGCCGCCGCGTGCCGCGCAAACGCATCCAGCCGCTGGCAAACGCATCGCTGAACTCGCCGAAGCGGCGCATCCAGGTGCTGCCTCCGGCTGAAGGCGGGGCGATGACCAGGGCCTGGCGCATGATCGGGTCGCTTTTCTTCACGTCTCCGGCGTAGATCGTCGGCGGCAGGTACACGCCAGCCTCGCGATAGACCCGGTTCAGCGGCTCGACCGCGCCGTGGCTGAGGATCGGGCCGAGGTTTTCGTCGATGCCGTGGAGAATTCGCTGGGCTTTGCCAAACGAGTAACAGAACAACACGCTGGCCTTGCCGGCCGCGATGTTGGCGGCCCACCACTGATTGATCTCGCTGAACACCTGCGCCTGTGGCTGCCAGCGGTAGATCGGCAGGCCGAAGGTCGATTCGGTGATGAAGGTGTGGCAGCGCACCGGTTCGAACGGGGCGCAGGTGCCATCCGGTTCGATCTTGTAATCGCCGGACGCCACCCAGACTTCGCCACCGTATTCCAGACGTACTTGCGCCGAGCCGAGTACGTGGCCGGCGGGGTGAAAACTCAAGGTGACACCGTGGTGCGTCAGGCGCTGGCCATAGGCGAGGGTTTGCAGGTTGATGTCCTGCCCCAGTCGCGCGCGCAAAATCCCTTCGCTGGCGCTGCTGGCGAGGTAATGCTGGTTGCCGGTGCGGGCGTGATCGCCGTGGGCATGGGTAATGACCGAGCGCTCGACGGGGCGCCACGGGTCAATGTAGAAATCTCCCGCAGGGCAATAAAGGCCTTCGGGGCGGGCGATAACAAGGTCCATGTCATTACCAGAATGGAGGGCTTGTTAGCTATGAGGTTGGCGCGTGTCCGGAAGTTCTATCGACTTTGAAGGGCGACCCTCACCCCAGCCCTCTCCCGGAGGGAGAGGGGGCCGACCGCGGTGTCTGGCGAGTGACATCGACCTGAAAAACCGAGTCGAGCACAGATTCTGGACCAGATCAAAAGCCCCTCACCCCAGCCCTCTCCCGGAGGGAGAGGGGGCTGACCGAGGTGTCTGGCGAGTGACATCGACCTGAAAAACCGAGTCGAGCACAGATTCTGGACCAGATCAAAAGCCCCTCACCCCAGCCCTCTCCCAGAGGGAGAGGGAGCTGACCGAGGTGTCTGGCCAGCTACATCAACCTGAAAGACCGGGTCGATTACGGATTCGGCAAGGCACGAACCGAGTTGATTCTGGATTCGGCAGTGCCCGTTCAGGTCGGCGTATGACTCAAGCATCCCCCAATCAGTCCCCTCTCCCTTCGGGAGAGGGTTAGGGTGAGGGGCTTTTGACCTTTGCCTTATTTGCCGGGAGTAAGGGTCAGGCGGGTTTTGCCATACACCCGATCAAAGTTCTGCGGCTGCATCGGCAAACCGATGTACTGCCCCTTCAGCCACGCATCAATGCCATTGAGGTAATTCGGGCTGACCGGATTCCCCGATTGCCCCGTACCGTTCTGCCCCATCAACGGTTCAGCCTGACCGAAGTCGACAATGAAACGCATCGACGGCGCACGCGTGGTGGTGAAATCCTGACCCCAGGCAAACGCCGAAGTGTTCAACGTCGTGTGATCGCCCCCCGCCGCCAGCGGCCCGCGCACGATCTGACCATTGCTGTTCTTCCAGGCATAGCTGTGCAACTTGCCCCACTGCCAGGTACGTCGATCGCCGCCCAACAGACTGTCGCCAGCGCTGATCGCTGCGGCGAAGCTGCGGGCGAGAATCACCGCTTTGTCCTCTTTCTGCGGCGTGCGGATGTCATCCCAGAACGGACTGTCTTCACGCCCCAACAGATGATCGGCCTGCGCCGCGTAAGACAAATCACCATTGGCAATAAACGCCTTCCACGCCGGGCTCGATTCCGGGCCGAGTTCGTCGAGGAAGATCTGCTTCATGCTTTCCTGCAGGAACAACTCATAGATCGCCGCATCCGCCGAAGTCGCGCTGAGCTTGCCGTCAAACGCCATCAACCGCGTGAACGCCTCGCGTGCTTTGCTGCGATCCGCTTCCGGCAGGGCATCGATCGCCTGTTTCAGCGGTTGTTTCATGCCCGGCGCTTCGAAGACTTTCTTCAACTTGGCGGCGAAGGTGGTGGTCTGGTCGTACTGCATGGCGATCACGCTGCGGCTGTCGTGCTTGCCGCTGCCAGCCAGTTCCGCCAGACGTTCGCCACGCTCCGGCGCCGCCCACGAGTTCGACAACTGCATGCCGTAACCGTGAGGAATCACCCGCTGGTTGGCGGTGCCGAGCCAGCCTTGCGCCGGGTCCTGATCGTACGGGTGCAGCATCGGGTCGGCGTAACCGTCCCAGTCGTAACGACCTTCCCAGCCCGGCGATGGCAGCAAACCTTCACCTTCGCGGCGATTCGGGAAGCGCCCGGTGACCTGCCAGCCGATGTTGCTTGCATCGGCGAACACCAGATTCAGGGCGATGGCGCGAATTTCACGGCTGGCATCCGAGGCACGTTCAACCGTTTGCGCACGGGTCAGATCAAAAAACGCATCCAGCGATTTGTCGTCGGTGAAGCTCGGCGTCTGCAAGGCCAGACCGTAGCCGTTGCCCTGCGCCGCTGCCTGAGCACTGTTGAGCAGCGCGCCGTGACGGGTTTCGTACACCACTTCACGAATCGGCCGCTGGCCTTTGACGAAGTAGGTTTCGTTGCGCACGCCCAGCGGCTGCCATTTGCCGTTGACCTCGTAGGTCAGGCTGTTGCCCTGGCGACGGATTTTTTCCAGGAACAGATCCTGGTTGTCGCCGAGCACGCTGGTCATGCTCCACGCCACTTTGCCGTTGAAACCACCGAGGACCAGCGGCAAACCGGCCACGGTAACGCCGGCGGCTTGATATTTCGGTGCGCGAATCTGCACGAAGCTCCACAGCGACGGCGCGGCTAGCGGCCCATGGGCGTCGCTGGCCAGCAGGCTCTTGCCGCTGCGGCTGCGTTGTGGGGCGATCGCCCAGTTGTTCGACGACGTGGTGCCGAGCAGGTTCAGCGCCGACAGTTGCTGGCTGGCGTTGCTCAGCTCGGTCAGCCCCGGGATCTGCCCGTTGAGCTTGAGGCCTTGCAGCTTGTCGGCCTCGGCCAGTGGCAGGTTTTCGTCGGGTGCGGACGGCGTCAGCCAGGCGAGTTTGTCGCTGGTCACGGTTTGTGCGAGCACCAGCGAGGATATTTCTTCCGGCAGGTTGGCCGACTGGCTGAAGTTCAGCAGGGCGAAAATCAGCGCCGAATCTTCCGGTTTCCAGTATTCAGGCTTGTAGCCGCTGGAGGCGAGATCGCCCGGCAACTTGTCGGCGTAGCGGAACAGGTAGGCGTTGACGCCCCGCGCATAGACTTCGAAGAAGCGCTTGAGGCGTGGCGACGAGGCTTTATACAGCTCGCCGGCGCTTTTCTTCAGATTGACCGCGCGCATGTAGCGGTCGGCATCGAGCATCGATGCGCCGGACATTTCTGCCAGACGGCCCTGAGCGAGCAGGCGCAGGGTGACCATCTGGTTGATGCGGTCGCTGGCATGGATGTAGCCGAGACTGAACAGCGCGTCGTGGAAGGTGTTGCTCTCGATCAACGGCATGCCCATGGCATTGCGGCGTACCGATACGTTCTGCGCCAGGCCCTTGAGCGGTTGCACGCCGGAAGTTGGCGGGAGGGTGTCCTGGGCGTTCCAGGTCTGGCAACCGGACAGGCCCAAAACACCGGCCACTGCTGCGGCAACGCCGAACCGGGGAAGAAAATGAGTAAGGGCTGGCGAGGCCATGGCAAAGCTCCTGCGGGGGGTAGCGTCAGTAAAGGCGCTACGTTAGTGAGCGGGAGGTGGCCGCGCAAGCGGGGCGAGCGCTTATTTCTTCCCGCTGATCGACCTGTGCGCATTGGATATGCCTTGCGTGGTTGGAGGGGGGGATGCTGAACTGCGCAAAACTCAATGACCCCCGTATCGAGAAAAACCGCCATGGAGCTTCAGGCCAACGCTGCACTGATCGTCATCGACCAGCAAAAAGGCATCCTGCAGCCGCGTTTGGGTCGAAGGAATAATCCTCAGGCTGAACAGCGAATCCTTGAGCTGCTGGGGTTATGGCGGCGTACTGCAAGGCCGGTGATTCATGTACAGCACCTGTCGCGCGAGCCGGGTTCGGTGTTTTGGCCTGAGCAGGAAGGGGTGGAGTTTCAGGAGCGATTTTTGCCACAGGATGGCGAGTGGCTGATTCAGAAACAGGTGCCGGATGCGTTTTGTGCCACCGGCCTGGAGACGCGCTTGCGTCAGTCGGCAATCGGGCAGTTGGTCATCGTCGGTGTGGCGACCAACAACTCGGTGGAGTCGACAGCGCGCACGGCGGGCAATCTGGGGTTTGATGCGTGGGTGGCGGAGGATGCGTGCTTCACCTTCGACAAGGCCGACTATTTCGGCACCTTGCGCACAGCTGAAGAGGTGCACGGGATGTCGCTGGGGAATTTGCACGGCGAGTATGCGACGGTGGTCAGTGCTGTACAGATTCTGGTGGCTAGCTGAAAAACTTCGCCGTATGTGCCGGCCCCTTCGCGAGCAGGCTCGCTCCCACAATGGACCACATTCCAACTGAAGAAACCCGGTCAATTGTAGGAGTGAGCCTGCTCGCGATAGCGGTCTGTCAGGCGACAACGATGTTGAATGTGCCGGCCCCTTCGCGACCAGGCTCGCTCCCACAATGGACCACATTCCAACTGAACAAACCCGGTCAATTGTAGGAGTGAGCCTGCTCGCGATAGCGGTCTGTCAGGCGACAACGATGTTGAATGTGGCGGCCTCATCGCGAGCAGGCTCACTCCTACAGGAAATGCATTCCAACTGGAGGAACTCGATTGACTGTGGGAGCGAGCCTGCTCGCGAAAGCGCTCTGTCAGGCGAAACGACTGTCCGCTTCGGGCGTCAAGCGCCGTGGCACTTCTTGAATTTCTTGCCGTTGCCGCATGGGCAAGGGTCGTTGCGGCCGACGTCTTTCAGGGCGTTGCGCACCGGTTCCTGGTGGGCGTGGCCGCAGTTCGGGCCGTGCACATGGCCGTGGTCATGGTCGTGATGATGGTCATGATCGTGGTTGCAGTCAGGGCCATGGACATGAGGTTGCTGGGTCATCGGTGTTGCTCCGGAATTAAATCGGCGGGGATTATCACGCCATTGCGCTCAAGGTGCACGTAGTGGGCGATGAATAAACCGGTTTCCATCTCGCCCTGCAAACGATAGGGGATCTGCTGATTCGGATTTTTCAGCATTTTCACCACGTCTTTTACCCGAGGCCACAGGTTGGTGCGGATCGGCACTTTGAAGTACGCACTGCGTTTCGGCCCGACGGTGAACCAGTGTTCATGCTCGCCTTCGGCCAGCAGCATATCGGCCAGATGAATGCGGTATTCGAGGCCCCGCACGGTCAGATCGCTGTCGTTGGGGTTGTCGATGCGAAAGTGCAGGATGAATTTCTGTTCGAGCAGCTTGGCGCGCACCACTTCAACTTTTACCAGGTGCACGGCGGGGTCGACGCTGTCATCGCTGAACCACGACGCGCAACCGCCGAGATTGAGCATCAGCATCAGAATGAAGCATTGGCAGGTGCGCCGACGACCGAGCATGGTTTAACTCCCTTTGGTGCCAGTCTAGACGCTAAAAGATCGCAGCCTTCGGCAGCTCCTACAGGGGAAGCGCAAATCCTGTGTAGGAGCTGCCGCAGGCTGCGATCTTTTGATCTTACGCGCCGAAATACCCCGCGCAGCATTTCTTGAATTTCTGCCCGCTCGCGCACGGGCAACTGTCGTTGCGCCCCAGCTTCAACTGCACCGTCGGGTCAATGAAGTACCAGCGCCCGGCGTTCTGCACGAACGATGAGCGCTCGCGATGGCTGTGTTCACCCTGATCATCGTGCCAGCGCGCGGTGAAAGTGACGAAGGCGTGTTCCGGCTGACCGCCGAAGACTTCCGAGCTTTCTACCTCAAGGCCAAGCCAGGTGCTCTGCGCACTCCAGTCGCTGATCGACTGACGATTCAGTCCCGTTTGCTGAGCCGGCAGGGTCGTCGTCACCAGATAATCGATCAACCCCAGCACATAGGCGCTGTAGCGCGAACGCATCAACGCTTCGGCGCATGGCGCCGGATGGCCGTCGTGATAATGACCGCAGCAGGCATCCAGCAGATTGCCGCTGCCGCAAGGGCAAATGACTGTACTCATTGCATTACCACCAGTATTTCCCGAAGTTTTCCGGATTGGCCCAGAACCGCGAGTTGAGCCAGTCGGGGACTTGTTTGTAGTCAAGCAGATCGTAGGTGAACAGGGTCAGCACTTGATCGTCGCGCTGGAAGCGTTCACTGGCTTGCAGTGCCAACGAATAGAAATCGGTTTCCTGCCAGCCGCTGGCCGCCAGGTCTGACAGCACAGCGATGCGGCTGGCGTTGAGATTGCGAATTCCGCCCAACAGGTTCAGGCCGTCGCGCTTGGGCAAATGTTCCAGACAATCGACCACCAGCGCCAGATCGAAACGCTGTGCAGCGAGTTCAGCAGGCAGTGCGCCCGGTGCTGCATGCGCGACGGCGGTGTCCGGATGCGCCTCTTTAAAGGCACTCAATGCCGGAAACTCGCTGGCGCCGATCAGCAGTAAGCGTGCTGGGGCATAACGATCCAGTAAAGCGGCCAACGCCTGTTGCGGCGTGCGGGAAGAAATGGCGACGTTCATCAAAGCTCCTCAATCAGACCGCCAAGACTAGCCTGCCTGAAGGTGGCGGCAAAGAGACCTGTTTCGCCCGTTTGCGGCAAAAGCGCCAAAGTCCTGTGAACACGGTCGCAAACAGGCATGGCCTATTGCTGGCGGAGATTAAAACTCCGGTCTTTACTCCCTGAATCGGTTTTAAGCCGATCCCTCAGGAGAAAACCAGATGAGCATAGTTCGGACAGCATTACCTTTGATTCTGCTAACCAGTGTGTTGACTGGTTGCGCAGGTTTGCAGAAAACCGACTGGCCGACCTGTGCGGCGGTCGGTGGTGTCGTCGGTGCCGGCCTCGGCGCAACCGAGAGTTCGGCGTGGGCCGGCTACGGTGCGTTGCTGATCGGTGGCACGGCAGCGGCCTATTGCTGGGTTCACGGCGATGGCGACGAAGACGGCGATGGCGTGCCGGACAGTCGCGACAAGTGCCCGGGCACGCCTAAAGGCGTACAGGTCGATGCTGACGGTTGCCCTCCACCAGCGCCTGCACCCGTGGTCGAAGAAGCTGTAGTGGTCAAGGAAGAAACCATTGTTATCCGTGATGTGCACTTCCAGTTCGACAAAGCCACGCTGACCGGCCCTGACAAGCAAGTGCTCGACAAGGTCGCCACCCGCCTGAAACAGGAATCCTCGACGGCGCAACTGACCGTGACCGGTCACACCGACAGCGTGGGCAGCGATGCCTACAACAAAAAACTGTCGGATCGTCGCGCGCACTCGGTGGTGGATTACCTGATTCAACAAGGTGTGCCTCGCGCCAGCTTCGTTTCGGTGTCCGGTCTGGGTGAAAGCCAGCCTGTTGCCGACAACAAAACCGCTGACGGCCGCGCGCAAAACCGTCGTACCGAAATCAAAATCCAGCGTTAAGCCCCTCTCGCATCCGCGGCTTGTGCAGTCGCGGATGCGGGTCTTTACTCCTGTGTAACCGGTATGGGCCGGTGACACAGGAGCTTTCACAATGACTGTTTTCTCAAGGTCCGTCTTGCCGGTGCTGCTGCTAGGCAGTTTGCTCACCGGTTGCGCCACGCACAGCGATGGCACTGCACCCCTCAATCAACGTACGTGGCCGATCTGCAGCGTTATCGGCGGACTGGTCGGTGGCGGCCTCGGCGCTATCGAAAGCGCTGGCTGGGCCGGCGGCGGCGCAGCGCTGGGGATTCTTACCGGCGGACTGATCTGTTATGCCCAGGACGGCGATGAAGACAGCGACGGTGTGTTCGACCGCCGCGACCGTTGCCCGGACACTCCGGAAAATACCCCGGTCGATCACCGTGGTTGCCCGCTGCCGCAGTATCCGGTCACGGAAAAAGTGCCGGAGCCTGTACCGCAAACCGAGGTCATCACCCTTAGCGATGCCGGCAACGTGCTGTTCGACTTCGACAAGTCCGATCTCACGCCGGCGGCGAAAGCCCAGCTCGATACGCTGATGGACAAACTGCGCAATGCTGACGTGGTGAGCATCAAGGTCATCGGTCACACCGACAGCAAAGGGTCGGATGCCTACAACCAGGCATTGTCGGAACGGCGTGCGAGCAGTGTCGCCGCTTATCTGCTGAGCCAAGGCCTGGCGCCGGACAAACTCACCAGTGAAGGGCGCGGTGAAAGCGAGCCGGTTGCCGATAACGCCAGCGATGAGGGGCGCGCGCAGAACCGTCGTGTGGAGTTGCACATCAATCGATAGGACGCGTCTGTAGGGCGCAGGCTAGAGCTGCCGGGCGATAATCAAAGTCGTTCCGGCAGCCATTTGACGGCGCGGCAAAGTTTTTTCATTTGTGCCTCTGGCTTATCCCCCGCAGAAGCCGTTACTGTGCGCCCAAAGAATAATTCGCAACACGGGGGAGCGTATGAAAGTGTTCTGGGGGCTGGGGCGGTTGTTGACCCTGCTGTTCTGCTGCGTGGTGCTGGCCAATCAGTTGGTGCCGTTCGTACATCCGCTGCATCTGCTGGTCAATCTGGCCGGCGGTCTGTTGTTGCTGATCCATGTGTTCGAAGTGCTGCTGTGCAATCGCAGCCTCAAGGGGCGTGAGCACCCTTGGCGTGACCGTGGTCGCATCCTGTTGTTTGGCGTTTTTTACCTGCAAACCATCCCGGCCCCGGCCGCTCCGGAGGCTTCTTCCCATGCGTAAACTCTGCTTGCTCGCTGCATTCATCAGCCCATTGGCCTGTGCCCAGGTGGTCAGTGTCGAAACCAATTCGCTGATGCGTTTGCCCAATACCACCAGCACCTTGCAGCTCGAGCGTCTGGATGTCGCGGATTACGGCACCTTGCTGATTCCGGCCAACGTGACCGAATTGACCGTGGGCGAATTGCGTCTTGGCCATGAAGCGCGCATTGCGATCGTTCCGGCTGAACAGGCGCTGGAATTGAAAGTGGCCCGCGCCGAACTGAGCGAAGGCAGCCAGATCACCGCGCGCGGGGCGCCGGGGACTTATGAAAAAGCCGCCCGTGCGGGGCGCAATCTGAATCTGCAATTCAAGGCGTTGAACGCGCCGCAACTGTTGGTCGATGCCCGTGGCGGCACCGGCGCACCGGGTTTTGTCGGCCTCGATGGTGGTAATGGTGAAGATCCGGGCTGCACCTATGGCGCGGCTGGGCACGGTTTTGATGGCAGTAACGGCAGTGACGGTCAACCGGGAGCACCGGGTGCGCTGGTGCGTCTTGAAGTGCCTCGCGAGTTTCCGGCTGAGCTGATCAAGGTCAATGTGGCGGGTGGCAACGGTGGCCCGGCGGGTGTTGGCGGTAAAGCAGGGAAGGGCGGCAAGTCCAAGGGCTGCCTGGTGTATCGCGCCGATGGCGGCAAGAACGGTAAGGCCGGGGCTGATGGACAGCCTGGGCCGGTGGGGGCGGCGGGGGCTGTGACTGTGCAGCGTCTCTGAAAGTTTTACCCTCACCCCAGCCCTCTCCCGGAGGGAGAGGGGGCCGACCGAGATGTCTGGCGTTATACATCGACCTGAAATTACGAGTCGATTATGGATTCAAAGCCGGTCTTTCAAGTCGGCGTATCCCTCAAATATCCCCCATTCAGTCCCCTCTCCCCCCGGGAGAGGGCTAGGGTGAGGGGCTTTTGATTTTCAGATAATAGGTCTTGCCGCCGCAATCGCCACCAGCACCAGCCCGACAATCAGATTAAGCCCCACCACCCGGCGAATCCGCCCCAACACCGCTGCACCCGTCGGCCAGTCCTTCGCTTCCACCGCTTTACGCAATTCCGGCAGCATCAAGCCCTGAATGCGGATAAACAGCGCGGTCATCACCACATACAAGCCCATCATCACCTGCACATATTTCGGCGCGGTCTCAAAGCCGACCTGCTGCAAATGCAACATGCCCACGCCGCTGATCGGCAACAGGATCACCGCAACCCAGACCCAACGGAAAAAACCTTGAAACACTTCCACCCACAAGGTCAGTCGGGCAGGGCCGTCCAGGGCCTTCACAGCCGCCGGGCGCAGGACCATCCAGGCGAAAAACATGCCGCCGACCCAGACCAGGGCGGACAGGACATGCAGGGGATAAACGAGGCTAAAAGGTGTCATTGGGGTACTCCGTTCTGCGCGGGATCGATTCGCGGGGTATGATAGCCGCCGAACCGAACCACTGAAAATTTATCCAGCGTTTTTGCGCCCGACACTCAATGATCAGCACTGAACTCAAAACCACGATCCAGGGCGCCTACTCGCGTTTTCTAGAGGCCAAGAGCCTCAAGCCGCGTTATGGCCAGCGCCTGATGATCGCTGAAATCGCGAAAGTCCTCGGGGATATCGACACCGACGACGAAGGCCGGCGCAGTGGCGACCCCGCAATTGTTGCGGTGGAAGCCGGCACCGGTACCGGCAAGACCGTGGCCTACAGCATGGCGGCGATCCCCACGGCCAAAGCCGCCGGCAAACGTCTGGTCATCGCCACCGCGACCGTCGCGCTGCAAGAGCAGATCGTCTACAAGGATTTGCCCGACCTGATGCGCAACAGCGGGCTGAATTTCACATTTGCTCTGGCCAAGGGCCGTGGCCGCTACATGTGCCTGTCCAAACTCGACATGCTCTTGCAGGAAGGTCACGCACAAACTGCCACCGCCCAGCTATTCGAAGAAGAAGGCTTCAAGATCGAGGTCGATGAGGCCAGTCAGAAGCTGTTCACCAGCATGATCGAAAAGCTTGCCGGCAATAAGTGGGACGGCGACCGTGACAGCTGGCCGAATGCGCTGGAAGACGCCGACTGGGCGCGCCTGACCACCGATCACAGCCAGTGCACCAATCGTCATTGCCCGAACTTCGGCCAGTGCGCCTTCTACAAGGCCCGCGAAGGCATGGGAAAGGTCGACGTGATCGTCACCAACCACGACATGGTTCTGGCTGACCTGGCATTGGGCGGCGGTGCGGTGCTTCCCGATCCGCGCGATACCATTTACGTGTTCGACGAAGGTCACCACCTGCCAGATAAGGCGATCGGCCACTTCGCTCACTACACGCGCCTGCGCTCCACCGCCGACTGGCTGGAAACCACCGCGAAGAACCTCACTAAACTGCTGGCCCAGCATCCGTTGCCGGGCGATCTTGGCAAGTTGATCGAACAGGTGCCGGAGCTGGCGCGGGAAATCAAGGCTCAGCAGCAGTTCATGTTCAGCGCCTGCGAGCAGGTCGCCGATTTCAAACCCGGCGAAGACGTCGAGGGCCGTGAGCGGCCGCGTCATCGCTTCGTCGCCGGGGTGATTCCCGAGCACATGCGTGAAATGGGTATCGAACTGAAGAAAGGCTTTTCGCGCCTCAACGATCTGTTCACCCGTCTGACCGACCTGCTCAAGGAAGGCATGGACGGCGAGGTCAACATCGGCATCGCCAGCAATCAGGCAGAAGAGTGGTATCCGCTGTTCGGCAGCCTGTTGTCCCGCGCTTCGGGCAACTGGGAACTGTGGACGGCGTTTACCGCCGAAGACCCGGAAGACAGCCCGCCGATGGCGCGTTGGCTGACCCTGGCCGAGAGCGGCTCGCTGTTCGACATCGAGGTCAACGCCAGCCCGATCCTCGCCGCCGAAACCCTGCGCCGCAGCCTGTGGAACGTGGCTTACGGCTGTCTGGTGACCTCGGCGACCCTCACGGCGCTGGGCACTTTCGACCGCTTCCGCATGCGTGCGGGTCTGCCGAAAAAAGCCGTCACCGCTGTGGTGCCGAGCCCTTTCCATCACGCCGACGCCGGCGTGCTGCGCGTGCCGGATCTGAAGGCCGACCCGCGTGATGCTGCTGCTCATACGGCGGCGATCATCCGTGAGTTGCCCGATCTGGTTGAGGGTTCGCGTGGCACCCTGGTGCTGTTTTCCTCGCGCAAACAGATGCAGGACGTGTTCGACGGCCTCGACCGCGACTGGCGCAAGCAAGTGTTCATTCAAGGCAACCTGTCGAAACAGGAAACCCTGAACAAGCACAAGGCGCGGGTCGATGGCGGTGATTCCAGCGTGCTGTTCGGTCTCGCCAGTTTTGCCGAAGGTGTCGACTTGCCGGGTGCCTACTGCGAGCACGTGGTGATCGCCAAGATCCCGTTTTCGGTGCCGGATGATCCGGTCGAAGCGGCGTTGTCGGAGTGGATCGAGGCCCGTGGCGGCAATCCGTTCATGGAAATCTCTGTCCCCGATGCTTCGCTCAAGCTGGTTCAGGCTTGCGGGCGTCTGCTGCGTACGGAAGAAGATCGCGGCACCATCACTTTGCTGGATCGGCGGCTGGTCACCCAGCGCTACGGCAAGGCGATCCTCAATGCGTTGCCTCCTTTCCGTCGTGAAATATCCTGAGACAACGGTGGGCAGTTTTGCCCGCCGTGTTGTCTATCTCTCTGCCATCGCTTTTCCATTGGCCATTGTTGGTCGTTAGGGAGAACTCCGTTCTTATGATCCGCCGTTCGTTGCCCGCCGTATTTGCCTTGATCTTCGCCACGCCACTGTTCGCGGCGCCTGCGGGTCAGCAGACCCTGTTCAATTTTGTCCGTCCGGCCGACGTGGTGAAGATCGCCACCGAAAACGCGGATCTGCCGCAGGCCAACGCCGAGCAAACGCCTGAGGGCGAGGTGCTGCGCCGGGTGACGTTCAATCCGGTGGCCCGTCCGACCTTGCGTCTGACGCCGCAAACCGGCGCGTGGGACTGGTCGCAGTCGGGCATGATGACTCTGCGCTTGCAGAGCGCGATGAACTGGGCTGTGACGGTCTACGTGCAAATCCAGAGCAATGACGGCCGCACACTGGTCAGTCGCGTCGACCTGCCGGCCGGCCCTGCGCAAACTTTGCTGGTGCCACTGGTGGCGTCCACACCTTTGAGCCTGGGCATGAAAGCCGGACCGCCAATGCCGATGACAGTCGATGGTCAGCGGATCCTCTTGGCCAGCAGCAGCGGCGAGATCGATCGCAGCCAAGTGGTCTCGGTGAGCCTGTCGATGGATCAGCCGAAAGTTGCCCAGAGCTTGCTGCTCGAGCGCTTCGGCGTGCAGGACGGCGACTCGGTCACCCAAGCCGTTTACGGCAATCTGGTCGACGCTTACGGGCAATCGACCCGCAGCAAATGGCCGGAAAAGATCAGCAATGACGAACAACTGAAATCCGCCGCCGCCAAGGAACAGCAACAGCTGAAAACCTGGCTCGCCGAGCGTGAAAAGTCCTCGCTGGACAAGTTCGGTGGCTGGAACAAAGGCCCGGCGTTCAAGGCCAGCGGTTTCTTCCGCACTGAAAAGCGCGATGGCCGCTGGTATCTGGTCACGCCTGAAGGTCACCCGTTTTACTCGCTGGGCGTGAACACCGTCAGCCCGCAGGTCAACCAGACCTACGTGGCCGGCCGTGAGTACATGTTCGAATCCTTGCCTAAACCTGGTGAGCCCTTGGCCAGACATTTTGGCGAAGGTGACAACCGTGGCGGCAACGGCGTCGATCAGGGCCGCGGTTATGGAAACGGGCGTTGGTATGACTTCTATGGCGCCAACCTGCAGCGCGTGTACGGTGAGCCGTGCAAAGCCGACAGTGAAAGCAAGTCCGGGGTAGCGCAAGCGGCCAAGTCTGCAGCCGCTGAAACGGCCGCCGTTCAAGCCGCCGAGCCTGCCCCTGTACCTGCCGAGCCGAAGTCCGGCGTCGCTGAAGCGGCCAAGACTGAAACCGTACAAGCGACGACAGAACAGGCTGCCGAACCGTGCAAGGCCACCATCGATGAGCAACAGTGGGCCAGCCACACGCTTGATCGCCTGCAAGCCTGGGGCTTCAACACGGTCGGTAACTGGAGTGCCGATTCGCTGAGTGATGCCGATCGCGTGCCATATACCTTGCCGCTGTCGATCGTCGGCGACTACACCAGCATCAGCACTGGCAGCGACTGGTGGGGCGGCATGCCAGATCCGTTCGATCCGCGTTTCGCCATGGCCACCGAGCGCGCCGTCGCCATCGCTGCCCGCGATCACCGTGACGATCCATGGCTGATCGGCTACTACGCCGACAACGAACTGGCGTGGGCCGGTCCCGGCGACGACCCGAAATCCCGCTACGCGCTGGCCTATGGCACGTTGAAAATGACCACCGACGTCCCGGCCAAACGTGCATTCCTCAAGCAATTGCGCGACAAGTACCGCAATCAGGCGGGGCTGTCGAAGGCATGGGGCATTGATCTGCCGGCGTGGGAGTTGATGGAGGATCCGGGTTTCGTGCCACCGCTGCCGAATCCCGAGCATCCGGAAATCGAGGCGGACTTCAAATATTTCCAGAAGGTCTTCGCCGATACCTACTTCAAAACCATTTCCGACTCGCTGAAATGGCACGCGCCGAACCAGTTGCTGCTTGGCGGCCGCTTCGCCATCAGCACCCCGGAAGCCGTGGCGTCCTGCGCGCAGTATTGCGATGTACTGAGCTTCAACATGTACACGCTGAAGCCGCAGGATGGTTATGACTTTGCCGCGCTGGGCGCTTTGGACAAACCGGTAATGATCACCGAATTCAACTTTGGCTCAGCGGATCGTGGCCCGTTCTGGGGCGGCGTCACGCAAGTGGCCAGAGAAGAAGATCGCGGCCCGGCGTATGCCAACTTCCTCAAGCAAGCGTTGAGTGAGCCATCAATTGTCGGCGTGCATTGGTTCCAGTATCTGGATCAACCGGTGACCGGGCGTTTGCTCGATGGCGAGAATGGTCACTTTGGTCTGGTGGGCGTGACGGATCTGCCGTATCAGGGCTTTGTCGAAACAGTGCGCAAGAGCAACTTGCAGGCGATTGATCAGCTTGGCAAAGAGGCTCAGAAAGCGGCTGCCGCAGCGGGACATGAGGCTGAGGGTGGGCGCAAAGGCGAGGCCGGTAAAGGGCCGGGGGCAGGGCATGCCGGTGGGCATTCCGGCAATGGTCACTGAGTCCTGAGGCGCCGATCATCGTTCTTTGTCGGAACGCCTTCGCGAGCAGGCTCGCTCCCACAGGAGATCTTCAGTGATACACAGATCCAGTGTGGGAGCGAGCCTGCTCGCGAAGGCGTCAGCCGCCTCAGCGAAATTTCTGAAATAACCGTCTGGCCCGCAGCTGTTCCCAAATCCCTCTAGGGCTGGAACAATGCGAGCCACTTTGTAGAGCGTTTTCGCGGGGGAGTTGCGGGTGCAGATTCAGGGACATTACGAGCTTCAATTCGAAGCGGTGCGCGAAGCTTTCGCCGCACTGTTCGACGATCCCCAGGAACGCGGCGCAGCCCTGTGCATCAAGGTCGGTGGAGAAACCGTCCTCGACCTCTGGTCCGGTACTGCCGACAAGGATGGCGCCGAAGCCTGGCACAGCGACACTATCGCCAACCTGTTCTCCTGCACCAAAACCTTCACCGCCGTCACCGCCCTGCAACTGGTCGGTGAAGGCAAGCTGCAACTGGATGTTCCGGTCGCCCGCTACTGGCCGGAATTCGCCGCTGCCGGCAAAGAATCCATCACCCTGCGCCAATTGCTTTGCCATCAGGCCGGTCTGCCGGCGCTGCGTGAATTGCTCGCGCCGGAAGCCCTCTACGATTGGCAAACCATGGTCGACGCCCTCGCGGCGGAAACACCGTGGTGGACGCCGGGCACTGGTCACGGCTATGCCGCGATCACGTACGGCTGGCTGATCGGTGAATTGCTGCGCCGTGCCGACGGTCGCGGGCCGGGCGAATCCATCGTCGCGCGTGTCGCCAAACCTTTGGGTCTGGATTTTCACGTCGGCCTGGCTGACGAAGAATTCCACCGCGTGGCGCACATTGCCCGCGGCAAGGGCAATGCTGGCGATGCCGCTGCCCAACGCTTGCTGCAAGTGACCATGCGCGAGCCCACCGCCATGACCACTCGCGCTTTTACCAACCCACCTTCAGTGCTCACCAGCACCAACAAACCGGAATGGCGGCGCATGCAGCAACCGGCGGCCAATGGCCACGGCAATGCGCGCAGTCTGGCCGGTTTCTACGCGGGCCTGCTCGACGGCAGTCTGCTTGAAAGCGACATGCTTGAAGAGCTGACCCGCGAACACAGCCTCGGCGAAGACAAGACTTTGCTGACCCGGACTCGTTTTGGCCTCGGCTGCATGCTTGATCAGCCGGACGTGCCCAACGCCACTTATGGCCTCGGCCCCAAGGCGTTTGGTCATCCGGGCGCGGGCGGCTCCATCGGTTTCGCTGATCCTGAGCATGATGTCGCCTTCGGTTTTGTGACAAATACCCTTGGGCCGTACGTCTTGATGGATCCGCGCGCGCAGAAGCTCGCGCGGGTGCTTGCCACTTGTCTGTAAAGTTTCATCCGAGGTCCCAGGGTCGGAACCTCAAGCGGTTTTTCGTTTCAAAACGGCTGTTTATCCGGGCGAAAGTGCTCTGATTTTTCATTACTTCATTTTGTGGATTTTCAATGTCATCTAAAAAGACCCTCGCCCTGGCCCTGTGTGTAGCGATCACCGGTTGTGCACAGACCCCGAAAAACGATGCGGACGGCGGTAGTTGGTGGCCGTTCGGCTCTTCCGACAAAGTCGCAGCCAAGGAGCCAGCACCGGCTCCAGCCCCGCTGAAACCTGCGGCCACTGCACCCGTGGCCAAAACTGAAAGCAGCAGCCCGTGGTACTGGCCGTTCGGTTCCGATGATGAAGCGGTCAAAGCGGACATGAAGGCTGAAGTCGCCCCGGAAGCGAAAAAACCGGTAGCCGTTGCCAAAGCTGAAGCCGACGCGGGTGGCAAATGGTGGTGGCCGTTCGGCGGCAAGGATCAGCCAACCACCAAAGCCGTGCCGATGCCGGATCCGAAAGTCACCCAGGCCTGGCTCGACGACTATGAGCCGCGTCTGCGTGAAGCGGTCAAGGACAGCAATCTGCAACTCGAACGCCGTGAAAACGTGCTGGTCGTGACGGCGCCGGTCGAAGGCTCGTTCAACCCGGATCGTCCAGCCATGCTGCTGCCGGTCACCCTCGGCCCGTTCACCCGCGTAGCGAAAATCCTTGAAGCCGACCCGAAAACTGCCGTGCTGGTTCTTGGCCACAGCGATTCCAGTGGTGCCGCGCCTGCCAACATCAAACTGAGTCAGGAACGTGCTCAGTCCATTGCCGCGATCTTCCGTCTCAGTGGCTTGCAGCGTGATCGCTTGATGCTGCGCGGCATGGGTTCGGAAGCGCCGCGTGCGGCCAACGACAGTGTTGAAGGGCGTGCCCTGAACCGTCGTGTCGAACTGCTGGTGACCCCGCAGAACACCATGGTTGCGCTGCTGAGCAAGTACAACATGCCGGCACCGAAGCCAGTGACCATGGTTGCTGCGCAGGACGCCAAGCCCGCCGCCAAACCGGTAACCCCGGCTCCTGCTGCGAAAAAAGCGGCTGTTCCGGCAACCAAAAAGGCTCCGGCCAAGAAAGCCGCTGCCAAGGCTCCAGCGAAAAAAGCTCCAGCCAAGGCCCCAGCGAAGAAAACTGCACCAGCCAAAGCCGCCGCGACCGACAAGAAAGTCGCCGCGACCGATGCCACCAAGAAGTGATCCGCTAACGAAAAGGAATGCGCCATGACCCAGGCTCTGGCAGATATGCGTCGTGATTACACCCGGGATGGTCTGACCGAGGCGCAAGCGCCGGCCGAGCCGTTTGCGTTGTTCCACCAGTGGTTCGCCGACGCGGTGAAAACCGAACAGGCACCGGTGGAAGCCAACGCCATGACCCTGGCCACGGTCGACCAGGATGGGCGACCGCACTGTCGCATTCTGCTGCTCAAGGGCCTGGACGAGCAGGGCTTCACCTTCTTCACCAACTACGACAGCGCCAAGGGCCAGCACCTGGCGGCCAACCCGTTTGCCGCCATGACTTTTTTCTGGCCCACCCTGGAACGCCAGGTGCGCATCGAAGGGCGGGTGGTGAAGGTCACGCCCGCGGAGTCGGATGCGTATTATCAGGTGCGGCCACTGGGCAGCCGCCTCGGTGCCTGGGCATCACCGCAGAGCCGGGTGATCAACGGGCGCGGTGAGCTGGAAGATTTGCTCAAGGCTACCGAGCAGCGTTTCTCCGATACTCAGCCCGACTGCCCGGAACACTGGGGCGGTTATCGCTTGCTGCCTGAGCGCATCGAATTCTGGCAGGGCCGTCCGAGCCGTCTGCACGATCGCCTCAACTACCGTGTGCAGGGCGCCGACTGGATTCTTGAACGTCTGGCACCCTGAGCAGTCTACCGAGCGGGATAGCCTGCCGCAGCGGCCTCCAGCCACTTCGGCAGATCCCGGCGCTTGATCTTCTGCGCCTGAGCGTTCGCCAACTGTTCGAGCATGAAGGCGCGTTTGCCTTCATCCTTGCCCGCCAGCGACAACGCCAGATCGCGATCCATCCAGCGCTTGATCCGCACGTACAACCACCAATGGAAGTACAAACCGGCGGCAGTGGTGACGACGATGATGAAGTAATCCATGAAAATCCTTGGTCTCCGTGGCGCAGATTTGGCAATTTGGCGCTACTGTAGGGGCTACATCAGGGAGAGAGTGTGCAGGTGTCTGTACCGCGCCTGAATGAAAGCCAATTTATCCGGGCGGTGTCGTGACAGGCGTCAAGCCACGGAGTTTAATGACTATATGTTTTTTTGGAGTTGATGCTATGCGTAAGTCTGTACTGCTGGTTGCTTCCTTTTCCACGATGGCGATGTTGCTTACCGGCTGCCAATCGAGCCTGACCGGTGACTCCTACTCCCGTGACGAAGCGCGTCGTGTGCAGACGATTCGCATGGGCACCATCGAATCCCTGCGCCCGGTGAAAATCGAAGGCACCAAAACCCCGATCGGCGGCCTCGCTGGTGCAGCAGTCGGCGGCGTTGGCGGCAGCGCCATCGGCGGCGGCAAGGGCAGCATCGTTGCCGCGGTCATCGGTGCGGTGGCGGGCGGTCTGATCGGTTCGGCGACTGAAGAAGGTTTGACCCGCACCCAAGGCGTGGAAATCACCGTACGTGAGGACGACGGCAGCATGCGTGCCTATGTGCAGCAGGTGCAGGAGAATGAAGTGTTCCGCGTTGGCGAGCGCGTACGCATCTCCACCGTTGGCGGGACCAGCCGCGTTTCGCACTAAGCGGGATGCAGGGTAAAGAAAACCCCGATCAGGTGACTGGTCGGGGTTTTTGTTTGCGTTTCAATGTCCATTACACGTCAGTTGAAAGTAATAGCGCGGATCTTCGATGGACTTTTGAATCAGTGCCTCAATGGCTTTGATCTGTTGCTGATTCAGGTCGTAGCCTTCCCAACCTTGCTGCTCTGTTTTCCAACCCATGATCGATTTGAGTTGCTCGGTACAATTCTCGGGCAATTCAATTACTGATGTTTGGAAGTCAGTTTTTTTGTCAAAAGCTTCTACTAAGAATCTCAAGGCTCAATACTCCTTTTCTTGCCTTTTTTCGATTTTTTGTTCTTTTTTGTAGACGTTGGCTCGCCAGTGTCTGGATCGAACTCGCCAATGTGTTTGCCTCTGGCGTCGTACTTTTCTATAGCGCCATGCATCGAGTCCCATTCAAGAATAAGTCCTTTAGCGGTTTTCCATCTTTTGCGTTTCGCGCCGCCCCCTTGAACAGCTGTTTTGCGTCCCACAACTTTCGCATCAGGGAAGGCTGGCAGGAAATCAGGCGGCGGATGGTACTCGTGATCCCCAGCTCGGGAATTGATTACGATATATACCGGTTGAACCAACGAACCTGGTGGAAAAACCAGAATAAAGTCTCGGTACTCCGGCGGATAAACCGGATTCACCAGAATCCCGTCCGCAGCCTTCGTCGGCGGATAAACCCAAATATGCGGTGCCTGCGGTGCAGCCTCCAGCGCGGGAATACCAAGGATGTCCGAGCCATCTACAGCAGGCGTCCAGATCAGTTCTACGCCTTCGCCCAAATCAGCAATGAACTGGCTTTCACGCAACTTGAACTGCACGACATCAACCATTTCCCAATCGCGATTCTTGCCGGTGTAAAAGCCGTAGCCCTTCAGCCTGCCGTCGGCCTGCTGTTCGACCCTCAACCGAACACGCGTTCGCGCCTGCTCAAGCCCACGCAGTTGCTCGTCGGTATAGAGCGCGCTGTCACCAAGACTCGAGGGCATGAACAGCGCAACCAAACCAACTAAAGGCGCAACAGCCGCACTAGATACAGCAGCGGGCAGTGCTTCAAACACCGATCCCGCCAAAGCCAGACTGCCAAATCCGGCCGGAACAGCAGTTGCGCCGATTTTCTTGAGAGGAACTGCGCCGCTTTCATCGGCTTCACGCGCGCCTAGCAGGATCAGGTCGCCGTAATCCTTCAGGCTGTCGGTCGGCACCATTCCCGAAGGGCTGGAGTAATCGATAATCGCATCCGGCAATTTGCAGGACTTGGCGAATACGCAGCCAGCGCGAACAGGATCGGCTTTTTTGACCGCCACCTCACGGCTGCGCTCGAAAGCATCCTGTCGGGCCAGCATGGCGTCGTAAGCATTTTGTCTGGCGTCGCGCTCGGCCAGTTCAGTGGCCGTCATGTAGCGGTAGGTGACGTGATGCCCGTCGCCTTGCGGTGGGTTTTGAACCCGGGGAATGTCCTTGTTGCCAGCCACTGATCGTCCTTTCGTTCATCCATCGACAGCCCTTCGCAAAGGGCTGCGCAACGTTAACGAAGCAGGAAAATGGTGGCTGTAGGACGCGTCGCTAAAGACGTGGGGATTGTTCGCTGTGTAACAGGAACGCAGGAAATTTGTGGCGAGGGAGCAAGCTCCCTCGCCACAGAGGTTATATCGGTTGGGAGTTCTTGCGACTCGCCGCCGCCGTCACCGCATAACCAATCAGCGCTGCCAGAATCGACCCGGTCAAAATGCCCATCCGGTCCATCCCGGCGTAATCACTCACACCTGGTTCAAAGGCCAGCGAGCCGACAAACAGGCTCATGGTGAAGCCGATCCCGCACAAGATCGCCACGCCCAGCACCTGACCCCAGTTGGCGCCTTGGGGCAGGGCGGCGATGCCGGTTTTCACCGCGAGCCAGGTCAGGCCGAACACGCCGACGGTCTTGCCCAGCAATAGGCCGACGGCGATGCCCATCGGTACGTGATGGGTGAAGCTTTCGACAGTGACACCGCTCAGCGACAGGCCGGCGTTGGCGAAGGCGAACAGCGGCAGAATGCCGTAGGCCACCCACGGGTGCAGCGCATGTTCGAGGGTCAGCAGTGGCGACGGCTCGGCGTTTTTCGTGCGCAATGGAATGCAGAAGGCCAGGGTTACGCCCGCCAGCGTGGCGTGGACACCGCTCTTGAGGACGCAGACCCAGAGGATCAAACCGATGATCATGTACGGCCCGAGCTTGACCACCCCGAGCCGGTTCATCGCCACCAGTGCCGCGATGCACGCTGCCGCCAGACCCAGCGACAGGGTTGACAGTTCGCCGGAGTAGAAGATCGCAATGATCACGATGGCGCCGAGGTCATCGATAATTGCCAGGGTCATCAGGAACAGCTTCAGCGATACCGGCACGCGCTTGCCGAGCAGGGCCAGCACGCCGAGGGCGAAAGCGATGTCGGTCGCGGTCGGGATCGCCCAGCCGTCGAGGGCTGCCGGATTGTCGCGGTTGAGGAACCAGTAGATCAGCGCCGGCACCAGCATGCCGCCGATCGCGGCGGCACCGGGCAGAACGATCTGCGACGGTTTCGACAGCTGGCCATCAAGGACTTCGCGTTTCACTTCCAGGCCGATGAGCAGGAAGAACATCGCCATCAGACCGTCGTTGATCCACAGCAGCAGGGGTTTAGCGATTTTCAACGCACCGATCTGCGCCACCACCGGGGTGTCGAGCAGGCCGGTGTACAGCCACGACAGTGGCGAGTTGTTGATAATCAAAGCCAGGATGGCCGCGGCGATCAATAACAGACCGCTGGCAGCTTCCAACTGAAAGAAACGCGTGAAAGTGCTACGCAGAGGCAAGGTCGCTCTCCATCGAATCGTCAAAAAAGGTGGGACACCCTAACCCGTACTGTTAGTTGTTAAAACAAAAGTTATATTCTTTTTTGTTATATGGCGTTACAAGGTGTCTGGCTCAAGCCACGCTGAGCCTAGCAGTTGTCTGACATATTGAGACTCAGCTGTATCTGTGCGCGCTATAGGATTTTTCCTAAGCTGATGAGTGAGCCTTTCTAACAGCTTCATCTCCTGCCGATTCAACGAGAACCATCACCATGAGCGACAACCGACAGTGGGCCCGCGAAGCGATCCGCATCATCGAAGCGGATTTTCAGCGCAGCGCCGACACCCACCTGATCCCTTTGCCGCTGCCGGGTTTTGCGGGCATCGAGTTGTACTTCAAGGATGAGTCCAGCCACCCGACTGGCAGTCTCAAACATCGCTTGGCCCGTTCGTTGTTTCTCTATGCGCTGTGTAACGGCTGGCTCAAGCCCGGCGCGCCGGTGATCGAGGCGTCCAGCGGTTCGACGGCGATTTCCGAAGCGTATTTCGCGCGGATGCTCGGCCTGCCGTTTATTGCGGTAATGCCGGCGACCACGTCCAAAGAGAAGATCGCCCAGATCGCTTTCTACGGTGGCCAGAGCCATCTGGTGAAAGATCCGACGCAGATTTACGCCGAATCCGAGCGCCTGGCCCGCGACCATGGCGGCCACTTTATCGACCAGTTCACCTACGCCGAGCGCGCGACCGACTGGCGGGCTAACAACAACATTGCCGAATCGATCTTCCAGCAGATGCGCTATGAGCAACACCCGGAACCGAGCTGGCTGATTTCCAGCCCCGGCACTGGCGGCACCACCGCGACGCTCGGCCGTTACGTGCGCTATCGCCAGCACTGCACCCGCGTGTTGTGCGCCGATGCCGAGCGTTCGGTGTTCTTCGACTACTACCAGACCGGCGATGCGAGTTTGCGTCTGGATTGCGGTTCGCGCATTGAAGGCATTGGCCGGCCGCGGGTGGAAGCGTCGTTTCTGCCGAAGGTGATCGATGCGATGGTCAAGGTGCCTGACGCCTTGTCACTGGCGGCGATGCATTATCTGGCGCAGCGTCTGGGGCGGAATGTCGGCGGGTCGAGCGGGACCAATCTGATCGGCGCCTTGATGGCGGCGCAACAGATGAAAGCAGCGGGGGAGTCGGGGTCGATCGTGGCGATTCTGTGCGATGGCGGCGAGCGGTATGCCGACACCTATTACGATCAGGATTGGTTGCAGGCGCAGGGGTATGAGTTGGCTGGGTTGATCGACGCAGTAGCGGCGAGTGCCGAGCGCGGTGAGGCGCTGCCGACTTCAGTCCTGCGCGCCAATATCTGACACACCGAAATCAACTGTAGGAGTGAGCCTGCTCGCGATGGCGTAATAACATTCAACATTGATGTTGAATGGACTACCGCTATCGCGAGCAGGCTCACTCCTACAGGGTTTTGTGTCAGTCAGTCAGGCCGAGTATGTCGCGCGCCACGGCTTCTGCAATGCGGATCCCGTCCACACCCGCCGACAGAATCCCGCCCGCATAACCCGCGCCTTCACCGGCCGGGAACAAGCCCTTCACGTTCATGCTCTGCAGTGACTCATTACGGGTAATGCGCAGCGGCGACGAAGTGCGCGTCTCGATGCCAGTCAACACCGCATCATGCAGCGAATACCCGCGAATCTGCTTCTCGAACGCCGGCAAGGCTTCACGGATCGCCTCAATGGCAAAATCCGGCAATGCCAAGGCCAGATCACCCAACGCCACACCCGGTTTGTACGACGGCTCGACTTCACCCAGCTCGGTCGAAGGAATGTCGTTGATGAAGTCGCCAACCAGTTGCGCCGGGGCTTTGTAGTCGCTGCCGCCAAGAATGAACGCGTGAGATTCCAGACGTTCCTGCAACTCGATGCCAGCGAGCGGGCCGCCCGGATAATCGACTTCCGGCGTAATCCCGACGACGATGCCGGAGTTGGCATTGCGCTCGTTACGCGAGTACTGGCTCATGCCGTTGGTGACGACGCGGTTCGGCTCGGAAGTCGCCGCGACCACGGTGCCGCCCGGGCACATGCAGAAGCTGTAGACCGAACGGCCGTTCTTGGCGTGATGCACCAGTTTGTAGTCGGCAGCACCGAGTTTCGGGTGACCGGCGTATTTGCCCAGACGTGCACGGTCGATCAGCGATTGCGGGTGTTCGATGCGGAAACCCACCGAGAACGGTTTGGCTTCCATGAACACGCCACGGCTGTGGAGCATGCGGAAAGTGTCGCGGGCGCTGTGGCCGAGGGCCAGAACCACGTGTTTCGAATGCAGGGTTTCGCCGCTGGCCAGCTCGACGCCGACCAGTTGGCCGTCTTCGATCAGTACGTCGGTGACGCGTTCCTGGAAGCGCACTTCACCGCCAAGTTCGCGGATCTGCTCGCGCATGTTTTCAACCATGCCGGTCAGACGGAACGTACCGATGTGCGGCTTGCTGACGTAGAGGATTTCTTCCGGCGCGCCGGCCTTGACGAACTCGTGCAGGACTTTACGGCCGAGGAACTTCGGATCCTTGATCTGGCTGTACAGCTTGCCGTCGGAGAACGTGCCCGCGCCGCCTTCGCCGAACTGCACGTTGGACTCGGGGTTGAGCACGCTTTTACGCCACAGGCCCCAAGTGTCCTTGGTGCGCTGGCGGACTTCGGTGCCACGCTCGAGGACGATCGGCTTGAAGCCCATTTGCGCCAGCAGCAGGCCAGCGAAGATGCCGCACGGGCCGAAACCGACAACGATCGGGCGCTGGCTCAGGTCGCTCGGCGCCTGACCGACGAATTTGTAGCGGACATCCGGCGCCACGTTGACGTTACGGTCGTCGGCGAACTTGCCCAACACTTTGGCCTCGTCGCGCACTTCGAGGTCGATGGTGTAGATGAAGCAGAGTTCGGAGGACTTTTTGCGCGCGTCGTAGCTGCGCTTGAACAAGGTGAAATCGAGCAAGTCATCGCTGGCGATGCCCAGGCGCTGCACGATGGCAGGGCGCAGGTCTTCTTCGGGATGGTCGATTGGCAGCTTGAGTTCAGTGATTCGTAACATGGCGAGGATCCGGGTTCGCGGGGCGCACAACTGCGCCAGGGCGTTTGAAGGCCGCGATTATAAGCCGCAAAGGCCGGATCCGGTGAGGCTAAAACGCTCAGTCGTTGCGCGATCCGCCGAAATACCCGCAGCCGCGTTGCACCTGGCCGTCGATGCGCAACTCGGCGCTCATGTGCTGCACGCTGCCGGTGCTGCTGTCGACGCAGCGTTGCGGCGCGACCCACAATTCGATGCGCTGATTGTTGGCTTCACTGCTCAGATTGAAGCGGCCATCGCCCAATTGATCTTCAATATACGGCACGGCAAGTGGCGGCTGACCTTCGCGGTCGATGACCATGCCTTTGCCGCTGACCTTTACATTCCACTCCGGGCCATGGCCGGCGGCACGCAGGATCAGCAGTTTGAAGTTGGGATCATCGCAGGCAGTGCCGGAGCGTTCGACGCGGTACAACTGAGTCAGGTCGAGTCGATCGCCGGCCACCTTGCCGCGCACATCGGCGAACAGCTTGCCCTGTTCATCGGCGAGGGTGGCGGCCTCTTGCAGGATGCTGGTGCCGCCGACGTCATTGACCACCAGTTGGCGCTGCTCCTGACACTGGAACACCAGTTTGCCGTCAGCGGCGGTCAGTTGCCCCTGCATCCGTGTCTGCCCGACGTGCGAGGCACTTTCTCGTTGGCCATCGAACAACTGGCAGGCGGCAAACAATGGCAGCAGGGCAACAACGACCAACGAACGGGCAACACGCATTTTCGGCTCTCCAGACAAGTGTCGCCACGTTACGCAGCCTGACCGTTCATCACAAGGGTTTAGCCCACGTGAAACGTCTGACCTGTCTGCAGGCCTTCGACACTTTTCGCGTAGGCCAATGCCACATCCGCTGCAGGAACCGGCTTGTACCCACGGAAATACGGGGCGTAGCTGCCCATCGCTTCGAGCAGCACGGTCGGGCTGATCGAGTTCACTCGCAGACCGCGTGGCAGTTCGATGGCGGCGGCGCGGACGAAGCTGTCGAGGGCGCCGTTGACCAGCGCTGCCGAGGCGCCGCTGCGGATTGGATCGTGGCTGAGCACGCCGGTGGTGAAGGTGAATGAAGCGCCGTCGTTGGCGAATTCGCGGCCGATCAGCAGCAGATTGACCTGGCCCATAAGCTTGTCTTTGAGGCCGAGAGCGAAGCTGTCTTCCGTCATCTCACCCAGCGGTGCGAAGGTGACGTTACCGGCGGCGCAGACCAGTGCATCGAACTTGCCGGTATTTTCGAACAGCTTACGGATTGACGCGCTGTCGCTGATATCCACCTGCAAATCACCGCTGCTACGGCCGATACGGATGACTTCGTGGCGTTGCGAGAGTTCTTTATCCACCGCCGAACCAATAGTGCCGCCAGCGCCTATCAACAGAATCTTCATCGAGTTGTACCTCAAGTGATTGAACGAGGTTTCAGTCTAGAGTGGTTTTTTCTGTGGATAAGCGCACTAATAGGCAACCTTTGGTTTTCAAATGGAAACAATCCATGAGCGAGATGGATGATCTGGCGGCGTTCGCGGTGTTGATTGAAGCGGGCAGTTTCACCTTGGCAGCGCAGCAATTGGGCTGCAGCAAGGGGCAGTTGTCCAAGCGCATCAGTCAGCTCGAAACGCGCTTTTGCGTGGTTTTGCTGCAACGCACGACCCGTCGTCTGAGCCTTACCGCTGCCGGCGCGGCATTGTTGCCGCAAGCCCAGGCCCTTGTAGTCCAGATCGAGAGAGCGCGTCAGGCATTGGCGCGATTGAAGGACGACATGGCCGGTCCGGTACGCATGACGGTGCCGGTTTCTCTGGGGGAAACCTTCTTTGACGGTCTGCTGTTGGAGTTCTCGCATCAATACCCCGAGGTGCAGATCGAGCTGGAGCTGAACAACAGTTACCGCGATCTGTCACGGGACGGCTTTGATCTGGCGATCCGCAGCGAAGTGGCCAATGACGAACGACTGGTCGCCAAGCCGTTACTTGCCTGGCAGGAAATGACCTGCGCCAGCCCGGCGTATCTCGAGCGTTTCGGTGAACCGCTGACGCCACAGGCACTGGCCGAGCATCGCTGCTTGCTCAACAGCCACTACAGCGGACGTGAGGAATGGCTGTATCACCAGCAGCATGAATTGTTACGGGTGCGAGTATCAGGACCGTTTGCCAGCAACCATTACAACTTGCTGAAGAAAGCCGCACTCAGTGGCGCCGGGATTGCGAGGTTACCTTCCTACTTGCTGCAGGCGGAATTGGCTGACGGCCGATTGCGCTGCCTCCTGCGCGATTTTCAGACCCGGCGCATGCCGATGTACCTGGTGCATCCGTATCAGGGCGGATTGCCGAAGCGCACGCAGGTGCTGGCGGATTACTTGATCGGCTGGTTCAAGCGCAGCGGTGAAGCGCTGGATCGACTTCAGCGCTGATCATATGAACATAAACCCCATGTAGGAGCTGCCGAAGGCTGCGATCTTTTGATTTTGTTTTTTTCAAAGCAAGATCAAAAGATCGCAGCCTTCGGCAGCTCCTACAGGTCGGCGTTCAGTTGGCGAAGTGGCGGGCGATCAGATGATCAATCGACAACTTGCCCGGCCCTGTCGCCATCAAGTACAGCAACACCGCCGCCCAGGTGCCGTGAGTCGGATAGGCATCGGGGTACACAAACAGTTGAATGACCAATGTCATACCCAACAACGCCAACGCCGAAAACCGTGTAGCGAAGCCAATCAGGATCAGCAGCGGGAAGAAGTGTTCGGCGAACGCCGCCATGTGCGCGGCAATCTCTGGCGACAGCAGCGGCACGTGGTATTCGCTCTTGAATAACGGAATGGTCGAGTCGGCCAGACGTGGCCAGCCGACTTGAAAGGTGCCGTCGATCAGGTCGATGGCCAAACCTTCAACCTTGGTCTGCCCCGACTTCCAGAACACCGCGGCTATCGAGAAACGCGCAATGAACGCGACCAGGCTGTGGGGGATTTTTTCCAGCAGCGCGATGGCGCGGGTGATGAGCGTTTTCATGGCAGTTCCTTGTCATTCAAGTGGGTAATGGCGCTGCGCGCGATCAGTAAGCCGAGGGTTTGAGCGAGGTCGAATTCTGGGCTGTTTTCAGCCGCTGCCAGCAGTGGCTGACCATCAATCAGGTTGCGGATAAACCTGCTGGCACCGGGGTCGAGGGCAAACACTTCGACGTCCAGGCCATTGCGCAACACCATGGCGTGTTGCTTTTGGTTGACGTCGATTCCCTCCAGCCTCGCGTCGTGTTGATGTGCGCCCCAGATCGCGACTACGGCAAAGGCTGAGTCGAGCAGGTGCAGGGAGGGATGAAGGTTGAGGCGCAGTTCACTCAGCGTTTGCGCATCAGTCAGTGCTGCTGTGATTTCTTCTGGCCGGACGGGCAGGGCGTCGGCCGCGTGATAGGCGAGGGTACGCAGGTGCTCAAGGCGTGCCACGTCGGCCAGATAGGGCACGCCGCCGGCCGGTTCAAACGCTGCGATGAAGTCCGCATATTCTGCGCCGTAGCAACTCATCAACGGACTCTGCGGCGGCTGCTGCTGGACGAAAACGGCCGCCATGGCGCGAAAGAATTCATCGCCGACCAATTGCGCAACCACCGGGTAACTGTCGCTCAACGCATTGATCAGCGAACCCTGTACGTTATTGCGATACACCGCAAAACGGCTTGCCGGATCGGCACCGTTGGCGCTGCACAGACCTTCGGGGCAGGGTAGCCGTGTGTCGAGGAGCGCGGTAGCGAAATCGCGTTGCGCGCTCATGTGCGTGCCCCAGCATCCAGCAAAAGCGCATCAGCTTGCTGAGCTTCCGCCAGTAGCACCGCAAACGCCGGCACTTGATTGTCGCGCTCGATCAACGTTGCCACCGGGCCGATGCGTTGCAGCACTTGCCGGTACAAACCCCAGACGGCTTGATCGATCGGCGCGCCGTGATCGTCGATCAGCAAGCGATCGCCAAGGCTGTCGCTATCTTCGGCGAACCCGGCCAGATGAATTTCACCCACCGTGTGTAATGGCAGCGCATCGAGATACGCCAGTGGATCACGCTGATGGTTCACGCAAGAAACGTAGACATTGTTGACGTCCAGCAGCAGGCCGCAGCCGCTGCGGCGGATGACCTCGGCGATGAAATCTGCCTCATCGAGGGTTGAGCGTTGAAACGCCAGATAGGTTGCCGGATTCTCCAGCAGCATGGGCCGTTTGAGCGTGTTCTGCACTTGATCGATATGCTCGCAGACACGGTTCAGCGTCGGCATGTCATAGGCCAGCGGCAGCAGATCATTGAGAAACACCGGCCCATGGCTCGACCAGGCCAGGTGTTCGGAAAAGGCTTGCGGTTGATAGCGCCGAATCAGCTCGGCAAGGCGCTGAAGATGGTGTTTATCCAGCGGCCCTTCAGCACCGATGGACAAGCCGACACCGTGCAACGACAGCGGATACTGCTCGCGGATCAAACCGAGAAAATGATGAAACGGACCGCCGTCGACCATGTAGTTTTCGGCGTGGACTTCGAAGAAGCCGATGTCCGGTTGTGAGCCGAGCACTTCACGAAAGTGCCCGGTCTTGAGTCCCAGCCCGGCACGGGACGGGAGCCCGGTGCGGGCTGCCTGAGTGCGGGGTTGGGCATGGTCATTGATAGTGAGCATGATCGTCACTCAGGCAGGCCAACGATCAGGACTTGGCTTTGAAGGCTTGCATCTGACCGAAACCGGTCGGCGAAGTCTTGCTCTCAGTGGTAGCGCAGGTGCCCTTTGGAACGAGTTTCCAGGCGTTGGCCTGGTAGTCCATTTTCGCCGTGCCGGCACAGGTAGTGCCTGCACCTGCGGCGCAATCGTTGTGACCTTTCATGGCCACGCCGAAGCATTTTTCCATGTCGGCGTCAGCGGCGTGGACGGTCGATACAGCGGTCATGCTCAGGGCAGAACCGAGGGCCAGAACCAGGGCAGTAGCGGACAGGGTGCGGGTGGTAGCAGTCATGATGTTTCTCCAGTCTTGTTCAGGGTTTTTACAAGCGCGATTGCGCTTGCTTGTCCCTCTAGAGAAACGAGGTGGCGTTGCGTTACAGCCCGCTCAAAATCTTTTTGGAAAAACTCAAAACCCTTTAGGAGTGAGCCTGCTCGCGATGGCGTCATGTCAGATACCGGCGATGTTGAATGACACGACGCCATCGCGAGCAGGCTCACTCCTACAAGGGATTTTTGGAGAATCTGAAATCGTGCAGGCACAAAAAAACGGCCCGAAGGCCGTTTTTTTGTTGGGCGAAACACATCAACCGCCGAGGTACGCCTCGCGTACTTTCGGGTCGGTCAGCAGCGCTTCACCGGTGCCTTGCATGACCACGCGGCCGTTCTCCAGAACGTAGGCGCGGTCGGCGATTTTCAGCGCTTGGTTGGCGTTCTGCTCGACCAGGAACACGGTCACACCGTCCTTGCGCAGCATTTCGATGATGTCGAAAATCTGCTGGATGATGATCGGTGCCAGGCCCAGCGACGGCTCGTCAAGCAGCAGCAGTTTCGGCTTGCTCATCAGCGCACGGCCGATGGCGAGCATTTGCTGTTCGCCGCCGGACATGGTTCCGCCGCGCTGGTTGAAGCGTTCTTTCAGGCGCGGGAACAGTCCGAGGACCTTGTCCATTTGCTCCTGATAGTCGCCCTTGTCGGTGAAGAAACCGCCCATGGACAGGTTTTCTTCAACGGTCAGACGGGCAAACACCCGACGACCTTCCGGCACCACCGCAATGCTCTTGCGCATGATCTGCGACGAGTCCTGGCCGACCAGTTCCTCACCCATGTAGCGGATGCTGCCGCTATGCGCTTGCGGCGAACCGCAGAGCGTCATCAGCAGCGTGGACTTGCCGGCACCGTTGGCGCCAATCAGCGTGACGATCTCGCCCTGACGGACTTCGACGTTGACGCTGTGCAGGGCCTGGATCTTGCCGTAGAAGGTGGAAACGTTTTCGAACTGCAGCATTTACGCTTCCCCCAGGTAGGCTTTGATCACTTCAGGATTGTCGCGGATCTGTTCCGGCGTGCCGTCGGCCAGAGGCGTGCCCTGATTGATCACGACGATGTGGTCGGAAATGCTCATGACCAGTTTCATGTCGTGTTCGATCAGCAGCACGGTGACGTTGTGCTCTTCGCGCAGTACGCTGATCAGCGCCTTGAGGTCTTCGGTTTCCTTCGGGTTCAGACCGGCCGCCGGTTCGTCGAGCATGAGGATCCGCGGACGGGTCATCATGCAGCGGGCGATTTCCAGACGTCGTTGCTGACCGTAGGCCAGGGTGCCGGCGGTACGGTTGGCGAACTCTTTGAGGTTGACCTTTTCCAGCCAGTACTCGGCGAACTCCATGGCCTCGCGCTCGCTTTTGCGAAACGCCGGGGTCTTGAACAGACCGGACAGGAAGTTGGTGTTGAGGTGACGGTGCTGGGCGATCAACAGGTTCTCGACCGCGGTCATGTCCTTGAACAGGCGCACGTTCTGGAAGGTACGCACCACGCCTTTGAGGGCGATCTTGTGGCCCGGCAGGCCCTGAATCGGCTCGCCGTCCAGCAGGATGCTGCCGCCAGATGGCTTGTAGAAACCGGTCAGGCAGTTGAACACGGTGGTCTTGCCCGCGCCGTTCGGCCCGATCAGTGCCACCACTTGTTTCTCTTTGACGGTCAGGGCCACGCCGTTGACCGCCAGCAAACCGCCGAAGCGCATGCTCAGGTTTTCGACTTTAAGGATCTCGCGGCTCATTTTCGCAACTCCATGTGTGGGCGTTGCATCGGCAGCAGACCTTGTGGACGCCAGATCATCATCAACACCATCAGCGCACCGAACATCAACATGCGGTACTCGCTGAACTCACGCATCATTTCCGGCAACAGGATCATCACCACGGCCGCCAGGATCACGCCCAACTGCGAGCCCATGCCACCCAACACAACGATGGCGAGGATGATCGCCGACTCGATAAAGGTGAACGATTCCGGCGTCACCAAACCCTGACGGGCGGCGAAGAAGCTACCGGCGAAACCGGCGAATGCAGCGCCGAGAGTGAACGCGGAGAGCTTGATGATCGTCGGATTCAGACCCAGTGCACGGCAAGCGATTTCATCTTCACGCAGCGCTTCCCACGCACGGCCGATCGGCATGCGCAGCAGACGGTTGATGACGAACAGCGCCGCCAGCGCCAGCAACAGCGCAACCAGGTAGAGGAAAATCACCTTGTTGATCGAGTTGTATTGCAGGCCGAAATACTCGTGGAAGGTTTGCATGCCTTCCGCGGCTTTACGTTCGAAGGTCAGACCGAAGAACGTCGGTTTCTCGATGTTGCTGATGCCGTTCGGACCGCCGGTGATGTCGGTCAGGTTACGCAGGAACAGACGGATGATCTCACCGAAACCAAGGGTCACGATCGCCAGATAGTCACCGCGCAAACGCAGCACCGGGAAGCCCAGCAGGAAGCCGAACGTCGCCGCCATCAGGCCGGCAATCGGCAGGCAGATCCAGAAGCTCAGGCCGTAGTAGTGCGACAGCAGCGCGTAGCTGTAGGCGCCGACGGCGTAGAAACCGACGTAACCGAGGTCGAGCAGACCGGCCAGACCGACGACGATGTTCAGACCGAGGCCAAGCATCACGTAGATCAGGATCAACGTCGCGATGTCCACCGCGCCACGGGAGCCGAAGAACGGCCACACCAGCGCCACCAGGATCAGCGCAATGATGAAATAGCGCTGAGTGGTCGGCAGGGTGAGGAAGTTGCTCGCCTTGGCCGGAATCAGCGGCAGGCCGGGCGACGAGCGCCAGGCTTTGCTGATCTGCTGATTGAACAGCACGCGCAGGAACATCAGCACCGAGCAGATGGCGATGGTCGCCAGTACGGCCGGGCTGGTGTTGTGCACTTCCAGGTTGATGCCGACGATGGTCAGTTTCAAACCGAGTACCGGGTAGGCCACGGCCCACACCAGCAAGGCACTGAACAGTGCCTGTTTAAGATTCCTAGTCATACTTTCTCAACCTCCGGACGGCCCAGAATGCCGGTCGGACGGAACAACAGCACCAGAACCAACAAGCCGAAAGCCACGACATCCTTGTACTGGTCGCCGAAGATATCGGCACCAAAGGCTTCCGCCACCCCAAGCACCAGCCCGCCGAGCATGGCGCCGGGGATGCTGCCAATCCCGCCCAATACTGCGGCGGTGAAGGCTTTGAGGCCGACGAGGAAACCGGCGTTCGGGTTGATCACCCCGTATTGCATGCTCAGCAGCACAGCCGCAACGGCTGCCAGCGCGGCACCAATGACGAAGGTCAGGGCGATGATGTTGTTGGTGTTGATGCCGAGCAGGTTGGCCATCTTGATGTCTTCGGCGCAGGCGCGGCAGGCGCGACCCAGGCGAGAGCGGGAGATGAACAGCGTCAGGCCGAGCATGGCGATCAGGGTCACCACGAACACCACGATTTGCATGTAGGAAATCAGCACTTCTTGTGCGCCACCTGGACCGAAGGCAATGTTGCCCGGAATCAGGTTGGGGATAGCTTTGTCCTTGGAGTCTTGCGCCAGCAGAACCGTGTTCTGCAGGAAGATCGACATACCGATCGCGGAAATCAGCGGGATCAGACGGTTGCTGCCGCGCAGGGGGCGGTAGGCAATGCGTTCGATGCTGTAACCGTAGGAACTGGTGACGACGATGCTGGCGATGAACGCCGCCGTCATCAACAGCGGGACACTGTCGAGTCCCATCATGGTCAACCCGGCGATGGCGATGAACGCCACGTAGGAGCCGATCATGTACACCTCGCCGTGGGCGAAGTTGATCATTCCAATGATGCCGTAGACCATCGTGTAGCCGATGGCGATCAAGGCATACATGCTGCCAACGTTCAGGCCGTTAACCAGCTGTTGGAAGAAGTGATAGATGTCAGGCATTACAGCGCTCCTAAAAACCTGATACGCATTTCACTGGTGGAGTCATTTTCCCGCCCGGCCCCGTGGATCTATATCCACTTCGAATCCGGGTTTTGCCAGCGAACCGCTGATGACGGTTTTGAGATTTTCAGGTGGGGAGACTGGCGGATCACGCCAGCGCGGCCCAATACATTCGTAAAACAAAGCCCACGGCACGCCGTGGGCTTTATTGGCAGTCAGTCAGGCAGCGCCTTACTGAGGCGAAACTTCAGTTTTAGGTTTGCCGTTGTGCCACTCGTAAACCACGAATTTGAAGTCTTTGAGGTCGCCCTTGGCGTCGAAGCTCAGGTCGCCAGTCGGGGTCTTGAAGGTACCGGCGTGAATGGCTTCAGCCACTTTGGTCGCGTCTTCGGACTTGGCTGCCTTGATGCCTTCGGCAATCACTTCAACCGCCGAGTAGGACGGGAACACGAACGGACCGCTCGGATCTTCTTTCTTCGCCTTGAATGCATCGGCCAGGGCGATGTTGGCTGGATCCTGGTCGAAGGATTTCGGCAGGGTCACCAGCAGGCCTTCGGCTGCGTCTTTGGCGATCTGGGTGATCGAGTCGTTACCCACGCCTTCCGGACCCATGAACTTGGCTTTCAGGCCTTTTTCCTGGGCTTGACGCAGGATCAGACCCAGCTCCGGGTGGTAGCCGCCGTAGTAAACGAAGTCGACGTTGGCTTGTTTGAGTTTGGCGATGATCGCCGAGAAGTCTTTGTCGCCGGCGTTGACGCCTTCGAACACGGCAACCTTGGTGCCTTTCTTCTCGAGAGTCGATTTCACCGCGGTGGCGATGCCTTCACCGTACTGCTGTTTGTCGTGCAGTACGCCGACGATTTTCGGTTTGACGTGATCGGCAATGTAGTTACCGGCGGCAGGGCCCTGGGCGCTGTCGAGACCGATAGTACGGAAGATCATTTTGTAACCACGGGCGGTGATGTCCGGGCTGGTGGCAGCCGGGGTGATCATGATCACGCCTTCGTCTTCGTAGATGTCCGAAGCCGGTTGAGTGGAGCTGGAGCACAGGTGACCGACCACGAACTTGACGCCGTCGTTGACGACTTTGTTTGCAACGGCTACCGCTTGTTTTGGATCGCAGGCATCGTCGTATTCAACGGCTTCGAGTTTCTTGCCGTCGACGCCGCCCTTGGCGTTGATTTGCTCAATGGCCATTTTTGCGCCACTGAACTGCATGTCGCCGTACTGGGCTACTGGACCGGTTTTAGGACCGGCGATACCGATTTTGATGGTGTCAGCTGCGAACGAATGGCTGGCAACCCCGGCCAGAACCATAGCGGCAAACAGTTTGGAAATCTGCTTAGTAGCCTTAGTCATAGTGCTCCACTCTTACTGTTGTAATTTTTTTGAGTTCTGGCGCCGTAGCAGCAGAACCGGGTCAGATATCTTTGCGATACCCTCCGGAAATGCCCCCGGCAACTGTACCGGTACAGTGTAGAGCGCCGGTTGTCAGCCTGGGAAGCGGGCGCCGAGGGGCAAAACCTGGGGGTGTCGCATTTTTGAATGAAAAAGACAGAATCGCGGCGGGGCGTTCGTGGGCATATAGCCCAATCATCAGCATTCCTTGGCGTTCCTGCTTTTTTCGTTCGGTGCAGCCTTTTGCAACCGGGTTTTGCTGGCGGACCACCGACGTTATCATTCGCGTCGATTTCTTTTCCGGACAGCACCCATGAATCAAGAACCTAGCACCCTCTATGCCAAGCTGCTTGGTGAAACCGCATCTATTACCTGGAAAGAGTTGGAGCCGTTCTTCGCCAAGGGTGCCCTATTGTGGGTCGACCCTGCGCTCGATTTGATCGCCGCTGCCGAGGCCGTGGCGTCCGATGATGGCGAGAAAGTGGCTGCCTGGCTGGCCGCAGACAAACTCGCCAAGCTGTCTGAAACGCGGGCGCTGGATCTTTTTGAACGCGATCCCGAGATGTGGGCAGTGGTCGTTCGTCCGTGGATTCTGGTCCAGGAAAGGGCAGTTCCTGCTGACGTCGCACCTTGATGGTGCGGCCGGTCATCAGCGAAAAGTGTGTAGCGGAGTAGCGTGATGGCACGTTGCCGTAGAGAAACACCACAAGCGACGGTGGCCTCACGGTGACGTAAACGTAACGGGAACAGTTTAGTAAGCAGCCTAACGGCTGCTTAATTGTTTCTGGATATTGGATTTAAGATTTCTGTCGTCTGAAAAGGCCTCATCGCGAGCAGGCTCACTCCTACAGGGGAACGCATTCCAATTGTAGGAGTGAGCCTGCTCGCGAATGGGGCGACTCGGTTGCGGATCAGACCGAGAACGACTTACCGGTATGGTTATTGAGGGAAATAACCTTGGTCTTGCCAATCCGGTGACGGTAGATCTCGCGCAGGTACTTGATCGACTTCTTCACGCAATCGCGCGACAAACGAATGTCATTGATCGAGACAAACTTGTCTTTGTCGTTGATCAGCTCGCGGTACTTCTTCTCGTACATCGGTTTGATCGCGTACCAGTTGGTATCGAGGATCTTCGCCGGGTTCTCGAACTCGTTGAGCAGGTCGTCGATGCGGTCTTCGTCGAACTCTTCATTGATGATGAAATCGAGGATCGAGTTGTCCAGGGTCTCGTCGAAACGGTACGGGTTCTTCGCGAAGCAGCGCTTGATGAATGCGACGATCAGGGTCAGGAAGTCATCCGACAGGCACGGGCTCTTGGCGATCAATGTAGTCAGCGACAGGTTGGCCGAGGCGCCGATCACCAGCGCGTAACGCTTGAGCGTGGTGTTGGGGAACAGGCTGTTGAGGTGCGTCTTCAACCGGTTCAGGTCCATGTACGACAGCTTGTAGTCTTTCGGCAGCGAAACGATCGAGACCACCGACGAGCAGTTCTTGAAGAAGTGCAGGTCGTGCAGCGCGGCGGCGTCGTAACCGGAATTCTTGTACTGCTCCAGCGAAGCGCGATAACGCTTGGACTCGATCGGCAGCAGGCTGATGCCTTCGATCGCCTGCGTCACTTTGTTGAAGTGCGGCAGGTCGATCGAGCGGAAGAACAGGTCGTCGATGTTCAGGCGCTGCGGCTCTTTGTCGAACACCTTGAACTTGTCGCTGCTCGGCGGCGGGGTTTCTGGCACCACCGATTCGGCGTAGGCGATCGCCACCGGGCCGGCCAGACTCATGAACAAGTCGTTGGCGTCGAGGCGAATGGTTTCGCCGATGTCGATGCCGGCGCGGCGGAAGTAGTTCTGGTCGTAGTCGGTGGTGACTGCCTGCGCCGTGAGAATGTTGAAGATCTGCTGCGAGATGTACTGGTTGGCGTGCTTTTCCATCGCATTGACATCAATGTTCTGGATGTTGCCGTCATCGCTCTCTTCGGCGTAACGCATGATGTCGTTGGAGATCAGCATCATCGCATTCCATGGGCGGATACGCCCCATGACGCTGGCTTCGCTGCTGTCTTCATTGGCGAAGTTGTAGGAGAAATCCCATTCTTCCGAGAGGTATTTGCACAGCAGGCGACCGGCGTTGATGTGCAGCGCCTCGGACATTTCGCTGCGGTGGTCGGAAATGTTCGGCAGCACGCAGATGCCGCTGGTGAAGATCGGTTCGAACACGAACGAATGACCGCTCTTGCCGTCATGCTCGTCCATCGGCTTGGTGTCGAACGTCTTGTTCATGTACGAGTGCTGCTGGGCCAGACCGAATTCCGAAGCCATGCCGGAACCGGTACCGCCGCCGGCACTGAAGATCGAGAAGTACAGGCGCGACTGGTTGGCCTTGATGCCGCAGCTGTCGATCAGGTACGAGTGGATCATTTTCCAGTCAGGGCTGGAGAAGCGCTGGGTGTCCTTGTTGAGGATGATCTTCGCCAGGTACTGGCCGAGGATCGGCGCGTTACCGGCGCCACCGGCGTGGACTTCGGACAAGTCCATGATCTTCATTTTGCTGTAGTCGCGCAGGAAGCCGCTTTTCTCGCCTTTGCGCGAGAAACGGATACGCCCGGCGATGTCTTTGTCGAGGTCGCCAAGCATCACCAGTGGTTCGACCAGAAATACCGGTTTGGTCGATTTGTTCGGGCCGATGCGCAGGTTGTTCTTGATCCACTGCGCCGGGCTGTAACCCTTGTCGGCCAGTCGGCGATCCGCCGCGCGATCTTCGTTGTTGAATTCGTTGAGGTAAAACTTGCGCGCGTTGTACACCAGCTCCGCGACGTCGAGGGCGATGTTCGAGCCGCAACGACCGAGGCCGATCAGGCACACCGAGGGGAATTCCTGGTCGTTGTGCTGTTCGTTGTCACCTTCCAGGTGCGGCGGGCGCGGGAACACCAGATCTCGCAGGCCGTCGAGGTTGTCGAGGATGCGGTCGGTGTTGGTTTCGGTGAAGTACAGGTATTGCTGGGTCGACAGCGGGCGCGACGGGACCAATGGCTTCGACGATGACGGGCTGTTGGCGGCGGGGCTCAAAGTCAGATCGGATACCGCAGTGGCGGGATTATTTTTAGAAGTCATTGTGCGCCATATACCTGGACTGGTTGGCTCGCTGGCCTTTGCCTACGAACCTCACGGAATAAGATCTCGCGTCTTTTATTTGCGCGAATTGAGCCCGAGCATCAGGTTTTTGGCCTGACTGTCGCTGGGGGGAATCCTTTCCTGATCGTTGATGAATCGGCCATTATTCGGCGATCTTTAATCGAAAAGAGGCAAAATGATGTCAACGCTACCTTCGTTGGGGTTCGCCGGAATCGGTCTGATGGGCCTGCCCATGTGCCGCCGTTTGTTGGCCGCGGGTTACCCGCTGACCGTGTGGAATCGCAACCCGGCCAAGTGCGCGCCACTGGTCGAGGCCGGTGCCCGGCAGGTGGCGACCGCTGCTGAATTGTGCGAATACGCCGACGTGGTGATGCTGTGTCTGGCCGATACGGCGGTGGTTCGCGAGGTGGTGTTTGGCGCTGGCGGTATCGCCGAAGGCGCGAAAAGCGGCCAGTTGCTGGTGGATTTTTCCAGCCTTGAACCAACAGCCACTCGCGAAATGGCGGCGCAACTGCTGGCGAAAACCGGCATGTCCTGGCTGGACTCACCGGTGTCCGGCGGCGTGGGCGGTGCCGAGGCGGGGAGTCTGGCGATCATGGTCGGCGGCGAAGCGGCAGATCTTCAGCGTGTACGTGCGGTGCTGCTCAACCTCGGTCAGCGCGTCACGCACATGGGCGGCATCGGCGCGGGGCAAGTGACCAAGGCCTGCAACCAGATGATCGTCGCTTGCAACGCGCTGGTGATCGCCGAAGTGGTGGCGCTCGCCGAACAAGCCGGCGTCGATGCAAGCTTGATCGCTGAGGCGCTGGCCGGCGGTTTTGCCGATTCGAAACCGTTGCAGATTCTTGCGCCGCAAATGGCCGAGAGCCGTTTCGAACCGATCAAATGGCACGTGCGCACGCTGCTCAAGGATCTCGACACCGCCGTCAAATTCTCCCGCGAACAGGGTTCGGCGACGCCGATCAGCGGATTGGCCGCACAACTGATGCGCCTGCATGGGGCGCAGGGCTTTTTGGCGCAGGATCCAGCGACACTGGTGCAAATGTACCGCGCGCCAGAATCAACGGATTGACCGCGTGTGAATGTTTGCGCTGATTGATTTCTTCCAGCACCGGGCGCAGCTCGTCCAGCGGCACCGGGCGGCTGAGCAAATAGCCCTGAATGAAATCGCAGCCCGAGCGTTCAAGAAACTCGTATTGCTCCAGGCTTTCCACGCCTTCGGTGACCACCTGCAAATGCAGGGTGTGCGCCATGACGATGATCGCCTGGACGATCTCCATGTCGGCGGTCGCCGTGGGAATATCGAGGATGAACGAGCGGTCGATCTTCAAGGTGTTGAGTGGCAGGCGCTTGAGGTAGGCCAGCGACGAGTAGCCGGTGCCGAAGTCGTCGATCGACAACGACACACCCAGGGCACGGATCTGTCGCAGTAGCACCAGGGTGTTGGCAATGTTGCCCATCAGCGCATTTTCGGTGACTTCCAGTTCCAGCCGTTCCGGCGCCACCCCGGCGCTGCGCAATGCCTGTTCGATTTCGTTGGCCAGTTCATCTCGGGTGAGATTGAGCGGTGAGCAGTTCCAGGCGATTTTCAGCTCTTCGCAGCCATGCCGTGACAGTTCACCCAGATCCTTGCAGGCGCGGCGCAGCACCCAGTTGTCCAGTTCGGCGATCAGGCCATTGTTTTCGGCGATGGTGATAAAGCGATCCGGGGTCAGCAAACCGTGCAGCGGATGTTGCCAGCGGATCAGCGCTTCGAGCTTGGTGACGCGACCGGTCTTCAGTTCGAAGATCGGTTGGTAATAGAGCGTCAGGCCGTTTTCTTCGCGCAAGGCGTGGCGCAATTCTTCTTCCAGTTGCAGCTCGAAACTGGCGCGGGTCTTGAGGTTGGAACTGAAAAAGTGCAGGCCGTTGCGCCCCGCGCCTTTGGATTGATACAGCGCCAGATCGGCGTGTTTGAGCAGCTCCTCGCAGGTGGTGCCGTCCTCCGGAAACAGACTGATGCCGATGCTGGTGGTCATCACCATGCGACGTCCGGCCAGTTCGATCGGCTCCTTCATCTTGAGCATGATGCGCTGCGCCATATTGCGGGCTTCTTCGCGCTCACGCAGGTTGATGAGGATGCAGAACTCGTCGCCGCCGAAACGCGCGACCACGTCTTCATGGCTGCGCACTGAGCCTTTGATGTGCTGGGCGATGACTTTGAGCAGTTCGTCACCGGCGTCGTGACCGAGGCTGTCGTTGATCCGCTTGAAGTGGTCGATGTCGAGAAACATCACCGCGAGCATGCCACCCTCGGCGGCTTTCTGGCAGAGTTTCTCGGCGAAGATCTGGTTGAACCCGCGGCGGTTGATCAGGTTGGTCAGGGCGTCGTAGTTGGCCGCTTGTTGCAGCGACATGCGCGCCTGATCGAGCTGGCTGAGCAGGGCGTTGACGCGGCGCAGGTCTTCTTCCTTGTTCTGCAGTTTTTTATCGGCCAGCGCCGCACTGATCGCACTGCCAAGGATCAGCAGGATGATCAGCGCCACGGTCAGGCCCAGTTGCAGATGCCCGTTATCGCCGCCGCTCGCTGTCAGGCCTCCCTCGGGAAGAACCAGATCCAGCGCAGCCATGCCGGTGAAATGCATGCTGATGATGCCGGCGCCGAGAATCAGCGCAGCGCTGTACTTGAGCAACTGATGCGCGACGCCGCTGCCTTCGCTGAGATAGCGGGCCACCCACAGCGCTGCGAAACTGGCGCCGATGGCGATCGCCACAGACAGCGCGAACAGTCCTGGCTGATAGTAGGCGGTGGCGCTCGACTTCATCGCCGCCATGCCAACGTAATGCATGCCGGCGATGCCCAGGCCGATGACAAACGCGGTTTTCAAGCAATGCAATGCACTCGGCTGCGCTTCGCTCAGGGTTTGCATGGCCAGCCAAGAGGCGAGCAGGGCAATCAGCAACGAGAAAAGGGTGATGCCAAGGTCGTACTGAATGTCGATCGGTGTCTGGAAAGCCAGCATGCCGATGAAATGCATGGCCCAGATGCCGCCGGCCAGGCAGGTCGCGCCGATCCAGCGCCAGATCCGCCGCGACCCCGGATCTTCGGCATTTACAACGCGCTCAGCCATATCCAGAGTGGCGAAACTGGCTGCGCAGGCGACCAGATACGCAACCATCACCAGGAAAGGGTTGTGACTGCAATCGAGAATGACCTGCCCGCTCTCCGGCAGCTCGGTAACAAACTGCAAACCAAGCCACTCCATAGCATGCCCCGTCTCTGAAGTCGTCCTGACTGCGCGGTGAACGCAGGCGAATGACTGGAGTATAGAGGCGGTTTTAGCCGTGTAAGGGGTAGTGGCACATTGGCGCTAATGATTTCGGCATTAGCGTCATAGCGATTGGCGCTAAAGGCTCAAGCGATCTGCTCGAAAGGGATTTGCGCCCAGTCCGGTTGCAGCGGCGGCAAGCCGAAACGCGCGCGGGCCTTATCGCAATCGACATTCTGTTCGCCGTTTTCCCATGACGATTCGAATTCACGGCAGGGGCTGGAGCGCAATTCATAAATCGAGCACTTCACCTCGCTGCCGACTTCGCCGACCAACGCCGTGCAGCGCGGCGATTTGCAGTCGGTGCCGTTCATCGCCACCCGGCTGGGACTGATCTGCGTGACCAGTTCATCAGGCACCGTGCCGCCGGAAGATGAGCACTCACCCCAAAAGAAAGACACGCGAAAATGGGAACAGCAGGCACCGCAATTCAGACACGGACTGACTTCAGACATGGGCGAGGGTATCAAAGGGATTGATCGGGAGATCCGGACGGATCCGGCGGCCATTCTAGGCTTTGCCGCAGACTTGGGAAGGGGGGCGCGAAACTATTTTTTTGTGGCAAGGTTTTGCCGCAAAAGCCCCGGTTTTCGGGGGATTGCAGGCTTATCAAGGGCTTACGTTTCGTTACAGTGCCATGGGCCGATATCAGGCAGACGAATGATCACAGACAGCCTCGGCGCGGCTGACTAGATTGCAGGTTCCGGGCTCGGATGCGTTGGCAGTGAAGCCCCATAACAATAAAGAGACGGACCCATGCAGAACTCGACCCAAGCGGCGAATGCCTGGCGCATTCTGTTCCTGCTGTTCCTCGCCAACCTGTTCAACTTCTTCGACCGCACCATTCCGGCGATCATCATCGAGCCGATCCGCATGGAATGGCACCTCAGCGACTTTCAACTGGGCATCGTCGGTACCGCATTCACCATCGTTTATGCCATTGCCGGCCTGCCCTTGGGGCGCATGGCCGATACCGGTTCGCGCAGCAAACTGATGGGCTGGGGCCTTGCGACGTGGAGTGCGCTGACGGCGGTCAACGGTCTGGTCGGCAGTTTCTGGAGCTTCCTGATCGTGCGCATGGGCATCGGCATCGGCGAAGCCAGTTATGCGCCAGCGGCCAACTCATTGATCGGTGACTTGTTTCCGGCGCATCGTCGGGCGCGGGCGATGGGCATTTTCATGCTCGGTCTGCCGCTGGGCCTGTTGCTGGCTTTCTTCACCATCGGCTGGATGGTCAAGGCTTTCGACAGCTGGCGCGCGCCGTTCTTTATTGCGGCGGTGCCGGGTCTGCTTCTGGCGGTCTTCATGTTCTTTATCAAAGAGCCGAAGCGCGGGGCGGCGGAAACCGTGCAGGTTTCGCAAGAGAAAGTCGACAAGCCGATCCGGCGCATCCTCGCGGTGCCGACTTTTCTTTGGCTGGTGATGGCCGGGTTGTGTTTCAACTTCGCGACGTATGCCTGCAACTCGTTTCTGGTGCCGATGCTGCAGCGCTACTTCCTGATGCCGTTGCAGGAAGCGGCGGTGGCCACCGGGGTTATTGTTGGCGTGACCGGGCTGGTCGGGTTGACGCTGGGAGGCTGGATTGCTGACAAGATTCACCAGCGCGTGGCCAACGGGCGGTTGTTGTTCGCCGCGTTCAGTCTGATTATTTCGACGTTGTGCACGGCGTGGGCGTTGCATTCGGGGCGGATCGAGATTGGTGTGTTTGTCGCGGTGTTCAGTGTTGGTTGGCTGTTTGCCTACAACTTCTACACCTGCGTTTACACGGCGATTCAGGATGTGGTCGAACCACGTTTGCGGGCGACGGCGATGGCGTTGTTCTTTGCGGGGTTGTATCTGCTGGGCGGTGGTTTGGGGCCGGTGGTAGTCGGTGGCTTGTCCGATCATTTTGCGCATACCGCGATGGCGGCGGCCGGGGCTGAGCAGATGACTGAAGCGTTCAAAGCAGTCGGGCTGCATGATGCGATGTACCTGATTCCGGTGGCGCTGTTTTTGACCATGGTGTTTCTGTTTTTGGCGGCGCGGTGTTTTGTGCGGGATGCGCAGCGGATGAAAGAGGGGTTGGTTGCGGTGGTTGAGCCAGAAGTGGCTGCGGCGACGGCATGATGATCGTTCCCACGCTCTGCGTGGGAACGCAGCCCGGGACGCTCTGCGTCCCTTTCCGGAGCTGGAACGCGGAGCGTCCCCTGAGGCATTCCCACGCAGAGCGTGGGAACGATCTACGGCAAACAAAAAAGGCCCGCATCGCTGCGGGCCTTCTTGTTTTCAGCGATGGGGCAGGGCGATTAACCCGCCACCAACACCCGAATCGCTTCCAGACGCAATGCCGCTTTATCCAGCATCGCCAGACCCTGCTCACGCTGTTGGCGCAATGCATCCAGTTCGCTGTCACGCACAGTCGGGTTGACCGCTTGCAACGCGGTCAGGCGCGCCAGTTCTTCGTCGGTGTCGGCCGCCAGACGGCGACGGGCCTCGGCCACGCGCTCGGCGTGACGCGGGGCGATCTTGTCTTCACCGGCGTTGATCCGTGGCGTCAGCTGATCGCGCTGGGCCTGGATGAACTTGTTGGCGCTGGCGCGTGGCACGCTTTCCAGTTGATCGTTCAGCGTTTCGAACGAGACGCGTGGCGACAGATCGTTGCCATTGGCATCGAGCAGGCAGCGCAGAGCAGCTGGCGGCAGGTAACGGCCCAGTTGCAGCGAACGCGGCGCCACCACTTCGCTGACATACAGCAGCTCAAGCAGCACGGTGCCCGGTTTCAACGCCTTGTTCTTGATCAGCGCGACGGCGGTGTTGCCCATCGAACCGGACAGCACCAGGTCCATGCCGCCCTGCACCATCGGGTGTTCCCAGGTGATGAACTGCATGTCTTCGCGCGACAGCGCCTGATTGCGGTCGTAGGTGATGGTCACGCCTTCGTCGTCGCCCAGCGGGAAGCTGGCGTCGAGCATCTTCTCGCTCGGCTTGAGGATCAGGGCGTTTTCCGAATGGTCTTCGCTGTCGATGCCGAACGCGTCGAACAGGGTTTCCATGTAGATCGGCAGGGCGAACTGATCGTCTTGCTCAAGGATGTCTTCGACCAGCGCTTCACCTTCGCCAGCGCCGCCCGAGTTCAGCTCCAGCAGACGGTCACGGCCGGTGTGCAGCTCGGCTTCCAGACGCTCGCGCTCGCTGCGCGCTTCGTCGATCAGCGCTTGCCACTCGCTGTCGTCGGCTTCTTCGAGCAACGGTAGCAGGCGCGGGCCGAACTGATGCTGCAAGGCGTTGCCGGTCGGGCAGGTGTTGAGGAACGCGTTCAGCGCTTCGTGGTACCACTGGAACAGGCGCTCTTGCGGGCTGGTTTCCAGGTACGGCACGTGCAGTTCGATGATGTGCTTCTGGCCGATCCGGTCGAGACGACCGATACGCTGCTCAAGTAGATCCGGGTGCGACGGCAGATCGAACAGCACCAAGTGGTGAGCGAACTGGAAGTTGCGACCTTCACTGCCGATTTCCGAGCAGATCAGCACTTGTGCGCCGAATTCTTCGTCGGCGAAGTACGCGGCGGCGCGGTCACGCTCAAGGATGTTCATGCCTTCATGGAACACCGTGGCCGGGATGCCGGAACGCACGCGCAGGGCGTCTTCCAGGTCCATCGCGGTTTCGGCGTGGGCGCAGATCACCAGCACTTTGGTGCGCTTGAGCATTTTCAGCTGATCGATCAGCCATTCGACGCGCGGGTCGAATTTCCACCAGCGCTCTTCTTCGCTGGCGTCCGGTTGCGCCTGGAAGCTGACTTCCGGGTACAGCTCGGCGTGTTCGCCGAGCGGCAGTTCGAGGTATTCGTCCGGGCACGGCAGCGGGTACGGGTGCAGTTTGCGCTCCGGGAAACCCTGCACGGCGGCGCGGGTGTTACGGAACAGCACGCGGCCGGTGCCGTGACGGTCAAGCAGTTCACGCACGAGACGCGCGCTGGCTTCAGTGTCGCCATCGTTGACCGCGGTCAGCAGCGCTTCGCCTTCGTTGCCGAGGAAACCCTGAATGGTTTTGTGCGCTTTGGCCGAGAGACGGCCCTTGTCGAGCAATTCCTGAACGGCTTCGGCCACCGGGCGATAGTTGTCGCTCTCGGCGCGGAACGCGGCCAGGTCATGGAAACGGTTTGGATCGAGCAGACGCAGGCGAGCGAAGTGGCTGTCCTGACCGAGTTGTTCCGGGGTGGCGGTAAGCAGCAGCACGCCCGGAATGACTTCGGCGAGTTGCTCGACCAGCGAGTATTCGGCGCTGGCCTTTTCTTCGTGCCAGACCAAGTGGTGCGCTTCGTCGACCACCAGCAGATCCCAACCGGCGGCGAACAGTGCGTCTTGCGCCTTCTCGTCGTCGACCAGCCACTCCAGCGCGACCAGCGCCAGTTGGGTGTCTTCGAACGGGTTGGCGGCATCGCTTTCGATGAAGCGTTCTTCGTCGAACAGCGCGACCTGCAGGTTGAAGCGGCGGCGCATCTCCACCAGCCACTGGTGCTGAAGGTTTTCCGGGACGAGGATCAGCACGCGGTTGGCGCGGCCCGAGAGCAGTTGGCGATGGATCACCAGACCGGCTTCGATGGTTTTACCCAGACCCACTTCGTCCGCCAGCAATACGCGCGGCGCAATGCGGTCGGCAACTTCACGGGCGATGTGCAATTGGTGCGCGATCGGTTGCGCACGCACGCCGCCCAGGCCCCAGAGCGATGATTGCAGCTGGCGGCTGGTGTGTTCGAGGGTGTTGTAACGCAGCGAGAACCACGCCAGCGGGTCGATCTGCCCGGCGAACAGACGGTCGCTGGCCAGACGGAACTGAATAAAGTTCGACAGCTGGGTTTCCGGCAGGGTGACGGCTTCGTTCTGCCCATTGAGACCGTGATAAACCATCAGCCCGTCGACATCGTCGACTTGCTGCACAGTCATCTTCCAGCCTTCGAAGTGGGTGATGCTGTCGCCCGGCGAGAATCGCACGCGGGTCAGGGGCGCATTCCGTAGCGCGTACTGGCGGGTTTCGCCAGTGGCCGGGTAAAGCACGGTCAACAAGCGGCCGTCCTGTGCCAGAACGGTGCCTAAACCAAGCTCTGCTTCGCTGTCACTGATCCAGCGTTGCCCCGGTTGATACTGCTGCGCCATGCTGCCTGACTCCCACCTTGAAAAAGCGGGCTATCTTAACGGAATGCGCCCGTGAGGCCAAAGGAATACTGGGGTAGGAGCTGCCGAAGGCTGCGATCTTTTGATCTTGGGGAACACTTGGAATCGGTGTTGTCCCATTAAAAGATCGCAGCCTTCGGCAGCTCCTACAGTGCCAACCCGGTCACAAGTTTGCGACCGACGGCTCAAGGCGCCTTTGCCGCAGCCGATAGCCTGCTGACAGGAGACCCTTTATATGTTGCCACCGATGCTCCCCCTGAGCGCTGTGCCGATCACTTCCCAGCAGGATCCGATCCGCCAGCGGCCGGACATTCCTCCGGTGGTGCCGGTGCAGGAAAGCTCCAACGAAAGCACGATCGATCTGCAAAAACGCGATCCGGAAGAGGATCGATTGCTGGCGCGCGAAGAACAGCGTCGCCAGCAAGAACGTGATCGCCGTCGTCGCGAAGCCGATGAAGATCCGGAAGAACACCTGGCCATACCCGGTACCGAGTTGAACGCCGACAACACCGTGCCGGTGGTGCCGCTGATGGAAGATCAGCCGCGTCAGGGTTTGTGGGTCGATATCGAGATCTGATCTTCGGCTGGTCAGCGCTGGTGTGACGTTGCATTATTGACGCGGTCCTGCCGGTGATGTGGCAGTTGTGATCCTTTACTGCGATGTACTGAACGCCATGAGCCAAGACGACAAACTGATCGACCTCAGCACTGAGCGCGCCAAGCGGGTGCATGACATAAAAGAGAAGCGCCTGAACGAAGTGCGCCAGGCTTTCGAGCAGGCGATGCCGTTGGGAAAAGCCAGGAAAAAGTCGAAAAACAAGCCGAAAAAGCGTTGATCTGCCCCTGCATCCTTTGATGCAGGTCATTTAATTCCCCTCCTTTATCTCCCTTCCTTGCTGGTATTGATCCCGGTCAATTTGTGCGCCTGTGTGTTTGGTAACTTAGGTCCATCGCAGCAGAGCAGGGGCCAGGAGGCCAGTCATGTTTTTCGATAACGTGGTGTTTGCCGGGGTCCTGACTGTAGGGCTGATGGTTCTGTTTTTTGCAGGGTTTGGATTTTTTATCTGGAAGGATGCGAATAAGCGCAAGAAGTGATTCTTCTGGATTGATGGGCACGCAAGGCATTTTGGGGCGACTTCGGTTGCCCCTTTTTTTTTGACTTGGCGGCCTTTGGGCCGACCATGTTGTGGGTATTTGGTGTGTATATCCGTTTCTTCGGTAATGGCGGATTAGGGTTTCGCCCTGACGGCGACTCACTTTTTTGACAAACGCCTCAAAAAAGTAAGCAAAAAAACGCTTGCTCCTACGTGCGGCCCGCTCGCTGGGGCTCGGGGTTCCTTCGCTGCGGGATCGATCCGGGCGCAGCGTCTCCGGTTTGCTTCGCTGCACCTACTCCCGCTGTGTTTGGCTGCGCCAAACGGTCGCTGCGCTCCCACCCCCGGATCAATCCCTCCACTCAGCCTTCCGACGTCGCCCGTGGATCAAGATCAAAAGCTGCAGCCGAGCTAACGCTCATCCTGTTGAGTGGTGAGGAGCACAGCTTGGTCGGCTTTGGATTTGTGGTGGATTTGCCCCTCACCCCAGCCCTCTCCCGAGGGAGAGGGGGCCGATTTGTGGGCTTTTCAAAGCTTGAGTTCACCGTGATAGCGCACGCCGGTGTAGCGTGCCCAAACACCTCGATCAGTCCCCTCTCCCGAGGGAGAGGGGGCCGATTTGTGGGCTTTTCAAAGCTTGAGTTCACCGTGGTAGCGCACGCCGGTGTAGCGTGCCCAAACACCTCGATCAGTCCCCTCTCCCGAGGGAGAGGGAGCCGATTTGTGTGCTTTCAAAGCCTGAGTTCACTGTGGTAGCGCACGTCGGTGTAGCGTTCCCAAACACCTCGATCAGTTCCCTCTCCCTTTGGGAGAGGGCTAGGGTGAGGGGCTCTTGATCTTGCTTTGGCTTTTGCTTTGGCTTTTGATCTTTTGCCCCATCGGCAGGCCGAGCGTAGGTGTTCATCCGGGGGTAGGCGCGTAGCGCCGTGCGGCGTAGCCGCATTCATCGAGAGGAGGTGCAGCGAAGCAAACCGTAGGCGATGCCCCCGGATGGACACCGTAGTGAGGGAACACTGAGCCTCAGCGAAGTGCCGTACGCCAGGGGCAAAGCCTTTTGGTTCCTTTTTGGCGTTTGAAAAAGGGACTCGCTGTAAGAGCGAAACCGCCAGCAGCAACACCCGCAGCAATGGATATGCCCCCGATCCCAATCCCAAAACCCCAAACACAAAAAAAGGCGCGATCCTCTCGAATCGCGCCTTTCTCATGTCCCGCTATCTATCAGCTACCCAGCGCCTTCGACGCCAGCCAGAACAACCCGGCCGACAGCGCCACAGTCGCCGGCAAGGTCAACACCCAAGCCAACAGAATGGTGCGCACCGTGCCACCCTGCAGGCCGCTCTTGTTAGCAACCATGGTGCCCGCCACGCCCGAAGACAGAACGTGCGTGGTCGACACCGGCAGGCTGAAGATATTGGCCATACCGATCAAACTGGCCGTGGTGATCTGCGCCGACATGCCCTGGGAATAGGTCATGCCCTGCTTGCCGATCTTCTCGCCAATGGTCAATACCACGCGTTTCCAGCCAACCATAGTGCCCAGGCCCAGAGCCAGTGCAACCGCCAGAATCACCCAGAACGGCGCGTATTCGGTGGTGGTGGTCAGGTCTTTGCGCAGCTTGTCGAGGTCAGCCTTTTCACGGGCTTCCAGGCCAGGCAGCTTGCCAACCTTTTTCGCAGTGTCGTCCAGGCACAGCAGGTAGCGACGAACCTCCACACGGCTCTCCGAAGACAGCGAGTGGTAGTCCGCTACGCCTTTAAGCGTGTGCAGCAGGGCGGTGATGGTCGGTTCGGTCTGCTGCGGGTTGCAGCGGAATTTCTCCGGCAGGTCGCCTTCAACGCTCTTGCCCAGGGCCAGGAATTCACCCAGCGAATCGGCATTGCGTTGGTAGAACTGGCTCAGGTGCAGGGTCGCATCGCGAGTGCGTTCGATCTGGTAGGTGGTGCTGTTCAGATCGAGAACGAACTGCGCAGGCACGATACCAATCAACACCAGCATGATCAGGCCGATGCCTTTCTGGCCATCGTTGGAGCCGTGCACGAAGCTAACGGCCATGGCCGAGATCACCAGTACCAGACGGTTCCAGAATGGTGGGTGCTTCTTGTCGTCGATCTTGCGGCGCTGTTCCGGCGTCTTGTGCATCTTCGACAGCGGGCGCCACCATTTCAGGCCGATCAACACCAGCGCGGCGATCAGGAAGCCGGCCATCGGCGAGAACACCAGCGAGGCGCCGATGTCGATCGCTTTCTGCCAGTTCACGCCGTCAGCCAACGGGATATCGTTGATCAGGGCATTGGCCAGGCCGACACCGAGGATCGAGCCGATCAGGGTGTGCGAGCTGGACGCCGGGATACCGAAGTACCAGGTGCCAAGGTTCCAGGTGATTGCCGCGGCGAGCAACGAGAACACCATCGCCAGGCCATGGCCGGTGTTCACATTGATCAGCAGTTCCACCGGCAGCAAGTGGACAATGGCATACGCCACGCCAACGCCGCCCAGCAGCACGCCGAGGAAATTGAACACACCGGAAAAGAACACTGCCAGATGAGGCGGCATGGCTTTGGTGTAGATAACAGTGGCTACCGCGTTAGCGGTGTCATGAAATCCATTGATGAACTCGAAGGCGAGGACAAACGTCAGGGCGAGCAAGAGGCTCACAAGCACCCAAGCATCCAGTCCGCTGAATAAATCGATCATGAAGGTTTTCTGACCCGGTCGTAAGGGGGCGCGATTATGCCAGAAAAGACTGGAAATCGATGCCCTACCTGCTCATCGGTTACGCACTTCTTCGATTTAATTTGTTGCAGCGCATGAAAACCAAGCGTTGCGCAGGGTTTTCCAATCTATTGATTTTATTGGAAAAAGCCTGATTTTTCGGGTGCTTTCACCCGTGCAAGGTGGTCTCAAACGCTTGTCTGAAATATCTGTGAAACGTGTAGGACGCCCGTCCTCAACCCGCCAGACCGGTTGATGGCCGCTGCCCGCGGATAGCGGGCGCGCAAGGCATCGTCCTTCCACCGCGCTCGTAGCCGGTATGGACGCAAACCTTCAAAAGCAACGAACACCGTAGCTCAAGGCTCTTCGGCTTTGAGTTCCTTTTCGATCTTTTCGATTTCTTGCTTGAAGACCTGATCCTGAACGGTCGGGCGTTTACGCCACGCTTTGCGTTCCGGTTCGGGCTGGGCGGCGTAGGTGGTGACTTCCCCGCCGTAAACTTCCTTGTAACGTTGTTCCTGGCGCTCAAGTTCCGCGCGCAGTTCGTCTTTCGTCACAGTGCTACCTGTATGAGTTGAGTTAAGTGTCTGGTGAAACGCACTGCAACGAATCGATTGAACGAAGCTACCGAGCATCCAACACCCGGACAGGCACTGGTGTAATCGGTGGGGCGATCAAGACTTCCGTGTTACAGGCGGCTACGGCACCAGATAAAAACTGACGCAGCATCAGTTTCCTGTTTCAGCGAGCGCAGGCGTTGCATGAGTGATGCGCGTCAGGCGCTGGCCGGGCTGTTGGCGATGGACATCGCCGCAGCGAGTGAAAACCTCGACGATAAAAAAACGAGGTGCCACTGAGGTGCATTATAGCGGTCGATTCGGGAATGACTATCTTTGCCAAGTTAAAAACGGTTCTGGATGTGTGATTGTTTTGTGACTCGCAACTTTTGTCGCTAGTTGCAGTGCACGCTGGCCCTTATTTGCCGCGCGATCAGTTTTTGGCGTCATTTAGTCGAACAACTTAGGCGGTGATTCAAATAACGTCCGAAGTTGCGCCAACCCCGGAAAGGGTTTGAGGCGACCTGCACAGCTGATTGCGATTATCGGTCGGCGGTTCGATAATCGCCCAATCTTGCAGGCCCGACGCTTGTGCATTGGTCGGCAAGCCGTTTGTATAGCCCATTGATCCGTGCCGTATAGAAGGACAAGAAATGAACGATCAAATGCGCAACTCTTTCACCTCCGTGGCGCCGCCGATCGTCGCCTCACCGGCCAAACGCATCCAGGCGCTGACCGGTGATCCGGACTTCATGACCTCGCTGGCCCGTGGTCTGGCGGTGGTGCAGGCGTTCCAGGAGCGCAAACGCCATCTGACCATCGCCCAAATCAGTCACCGCACGGAAATCCCCCGGGCCGCCGTGCGCCGTTGCCTGCATACCTTGATCAAACTCGGTTACGCCACCACGGACGGTCGCACCTACTCATTGCTGCCCAAAGTACTGACCCTCGGCCACGCTTATCTGTCGTCGACGCCGTTGGCGGTGTCCGCCCAGCCGTACCTCGATCGCATGAGCGAGCAACTGCACGAAGCCTGCAACATGGCCACGCTCGAAGGCGACGACATTCTCTACATCGCCCGCTCGGCAACCACGCAGCGGCTGATTTCGGTGGACCTGTCGGTGGGCGGTCGTTTGCCGGCGTACTGCACGTCGATGGGGCGGATTCTGCTGGCAGCACTCGATGACACATCGCTGCGTGAATACCTCGATCACGCCGAACTGGTCGCCAAGACCAGTCGCACGATCCATACACCCGATGCGCTGCTCGAATGCCTGCAGGAAGTGCGACAGCAGGGCTGGTGCATCGTTGACCAGGAACTGGAGCAAGGCCTGCGCTCAATTGCCGTGCCGGTCTACGATGCTTCCGGCCAGGTGGTCGCGGCGCTCAACGTCAGCACTCACGCCGGTCGCGTCAGTCGCACCGAGCTGGAGCAGCGCTTCCTGCCGGGCCTGCTCAGTGCCAGCCGCGACCTCAGTGCGCAGTTGTTTGCCTGATGAAGCTGTTCGATAAACGCACAGTGTTGCGTTTATCGAATTGACGCTAAAACCCTCGGATCATTAATGTCGCGGCAGCGTCATCCGGCGCTGATGTGAATGAGCCCGCCGGACTGTCGACTCCCATAATAATGACAAGAGGCAACTCACCATGCGCACGCTCCCCGACTGTCTCCGCTCCACCCGCTGTTGCCGGGTTTCCCGCAACGCCTGATCCAGACCTTCTATTCTTGTGACCGTGCCGCGTTTTGGCCGGCCGCCGTTCGACTGCGTTTTTTGCGTGGAATAAAAATAATGAACCAGCCTCAGTCCGCTGTGGGTAACTGCCTCGACGTGCAGACCTTCATCAATGCCCAACCGATCTCGCGCTATCAGTGGCGAGTGGTGATCCTGTGTTTCCTGATTGTCTTTCTCGATGGCCTCGACACCGCGGCGATGGGCTTCATCGCCCCGGCGTTGTCGCAGGACTGGGGTATCGACCGCGCCAGCCTCGGCCCGGTGATGAGCGCTGCGTTGATCGGCATGGTTTTCGGTGCATTGGGTTCCGGCCCTCTGGCTGACCGCTTCGGGCGAAAAGTCGTCCTCGTTGGCGCGGTGGTGCTGTTCGGTGCTTTCAGCTTGGCGTCGGCGTACAGCACCAACGTTGAACAATTGCTGGTGCTGCGCTTTCTGACCGGTCTGGGTCTTGGTGCCGGGATGCCCAACGCCACCACACTGCTCTCGGAATACACCCCGGAGCGCAAGAAGTCGCTGTTGGTGACCAGCATGTTCTGCGGCTTCAACCTCGGAATGGCTGGAGGCGGGTTCATTTCCGCCAAGCTGATTCCGGCATTCGGCTGGCACAGTCTGTTGCTGATTGGCGGGGTTCTGCCGTTGATCCTTGCCGTGGTGCTGCTGTTCTGGCTGCCGGAATCGGCGCGTTATCTGGTGGTGCGCAATCGTGGCACTGACAAAGTGCGCAAGACTCTGGCGCCGATCGATCCGGTCACCGTCGCTCAAGCCTCCAGTTTCAGCGTGCCGGAACAGAAAACCGTCAAGGCACGTAACGTCTTCGCGGTGATTTTCTCCGGCACTTACAGCACCGGCACCTTGCTTCTGTGGCTGACCTACTTCATGGGCCTGGTGATCGTCTATCTGCTGACCAGTTGGCTGCCGACGCTGATGCGCGACAGTGGCGCGAGCATGGAGCAGGCCGCTTTCATCGGGGCGCTGTTCCAGTTCGGCGGGGTATTGAGCGCGGTCGCTGTGGGATGGGCGATGGACCGCTTCAATCCGCACAAGGTCATCGGCATTTTCTACCTGCTGGCCGGGGTGTTTGCCTACGCGGTTGGGCAGAGCCTGGGCAACATCACCTTGCTGGCGACCTTGGTGCTGGTCGCGGGGATGTGCGTGAACGGCGCGCAATCGGCGATGCCGTCGCTGGCGGCGCGGTTTTATCCGACGCAGGGGCGGGCGACCGGGGTGTCGTGGATGCTCGGGATTGGCCGCTTTGGCGCGATTCTCGGGGCGTGGATGGGCGCGACGTTGTTGGGCCTTGGCTGGAATTTCGAGCAGGTGCTGACGGCGTTGGTGATTCCGGCGGCGTTGGCGACTACTGCGGTGGTGATCAAAGGCATGGTCAGTCATGCGGATGCGACCTGAGTTCAGCGCCTGATCGTTCCCACGCTCTGCGTCCGCTTTTGGGACGCGGAGCGTCCCGGGCTGCATTCCCACGCGGAGCGTGGGAACGATCAAAACACGAACCGATAGGCTGACAACAATCTGTTCGATAAACGAACACTCAGTCGATTATCGGATTGTTTGGCGATTTTCTCAGGCTTAATCTGCAGTGACTCCGGCGCTGAACCTCGCGCCTTTTTATCACTGGCGATTCATTACAAAAACAGGAGCCCGCTCCATGGCTGAGATCCTTTCGCTGCACGACGCGGTGAAGCAATTCGTCAACGACGGTGACACCGTCGCACTCGAAGGCTTCACTCACCTGATCCCTACAGCAGCGGGTCATGAAATCATTCGTCAGGGCAAGAAAGATCTGACGCTGGTGCGGATGACGCCTGACCTGATCTACGACCAACTGATCGGTGCCGGTTGTGCACGCAAACTGATTTTCTCTTGGGGCGGCAACCCGGGTGTCGGTTCGCTGCACCGTCTGCGTGACGCGGTCGAGAAGCAATGGCCGCACGCTCTCGAAATCGAAGAGCACAGCCACGCCGACCTGGCGAATGCCTACGTTGCTGGCGCTTCCGGCCTACCGTTCGCGGTACTGCGCGCTTACGCCGGCTCTGACCTGCCGAAGGTCAATCCACTGATCAAAACCGTGACCTGTCCGTTCACCGGTGAAGTGCTGGCGGCGGTGCCGTCGGTGCGCCCGGACGTGACCGTGATCCACGCACAGAAAGCCGACCGCCAAGGCAACGTGCTGCTGTGGGGCATTCTCGGTGTGCAGAAAGAAGCTGCTTTGGCTGCCAAGCGCTGCATCGTCACCGTCGAAGAAATCGTCGATGACCTCAAGGCGCCGATGAACGCCTGCGTACTGCCGACCTGGGCCTTGAGCGCGGTCTGCCACGTACCCGGCGGCGCGCACCCGTCCTACGCCCACGGTTACACCGAGCGTGACAATCGTTTCTATCAGGCGTGGGATCCTATCGCCCGCGACCGTGAGACATTTACCGCGTGGATCAACGAATACATCCATGGCTGCGCTGACTTCAGCGCGTTCCAGGCCAAGTTGGCCGCTGCTTCGGAGGCCAAGTAATGACTTACACCACCAATGAAATGATGACCGTCGCGGCGGCCCGTCGCCTGAAGAACGGCTCGGTGTGCTTCGTCGGCATCGGCCTGCCGTCGAAAGCCGCCAACCTGGCGCGCCTGACTTCTTCGCCGGACGTGGTGCTGATCTACGAATCGGGTCCGATTGGCGCCAAGCCGAGCGTGCTGCCGCTGTCGATCGGTGATGGCGAGTTGGCGGAAACCGCCGACACTGTCGTACCGACCGGTGAGATTTTTCGCTATTGGTTGCAGGGCGGGCGCATCGACGTCGGTTTTCTCGGCGCCGCGCAGGTCGACCGTTTCGGCAACATCAACACCACCGTGGTCGGCGATTACTTCTCGCCGAAAGTGCGCCTGCCGGGTGCCGGTGGCGCGCCGGAGATTGCCGGTTCGGCGAAAAGCGTGTTGATCATCCTTAAACAGTCGGCGCGTTCGTTTGTCGACAAACTCGACTTCATCACCTCGGTCGGCCACGGCGAGGGCGGCGATTCGCGCAAACGTCTGGGCCTGCCGGGCGCCGGTCCGGTCGGGATCATCACCGACCTGTGCATCATGGAGCCGGAGGAGGGCACCCACGAATTTGTGGTCACCGCGTTGCATCCTGGCGTGACCCGCGAGCAAGTGGTCGCGGCCACCGGTTGGGCGATCCGTTTTGCTGACAACGTCGAGAGCACTGCGCAACCGACTGAAGTCGAACTGACCGCGCTGCGCGATCTCGAAGCGCGCACCGCCGCCGCCCACGGCCAGGCACCTGGAGAAGCATGATGCGTGACGTTTATATCTGCGACGCGATTCGCACGCCGATCGGCCGTTTTGGTGGCGGACTGTCCGCTGTTCGCGCTGATGATTTGGCCTCCGTGCCGATCAAGGCCCTGATGGAACGCAATCCCTCGGTGGACTGGAGCGCCATCGACGAAGTGTTCCTCGGTTGCGCCAACCAGGCCGGCGAAGACAACCGCAATGTGGCACGCATGGCGCTGCTGCTGGCGGGCCTCCCGGAAACCGTACCGGGCGTGACCCTCAATCGCCTCTGCGCTTCGGGCATGGACGCGATCGGCACGGCATTCCGGGCGATTGCCAGCGGCGAGATGGAGCTGGCGATTGCCGGCGGCGTCGAGTCGATGTCCCGTGCACCGTTCGTGATGGGCAAGGCTGACGCGGCGTTTTCGCGCAACATGAAACTGGAAGACACCACCATCGGTTGGCGTTTCATCAACCCGCTGATGAAAGCGCAGTACGGCGTCGACGCGATGCCGCAGACTGCCGACAACGTCGCCGACGACTATAAAGTCTCGCGCGCCGATCAAGACGCCTTCGCCCTGCGCAGCCAGCAACGTACCGCCGCCGCGCAGGCTGCCGGCTACTTCGCCGAAGAAATTGTTGAAGTACGGATTGCCCACAAGAAGGGCGAAACCGTGGTTAGCCAGGATGAACATCCGCGCGCCGACACCACGATTGAAGCGCTGACCAAGTTGAAACCGGTCAACGGCCCGGACAAAACCGTTACCGCCGGCAATGCTTCCGGCGTCAACGACGGTGCCGCTGCACTGATTCTGGCTTCCGCCGAAGCCGTAAAAAAACACGGTCTGACCGCCCGCGCCAAAGTGCTCGGCATGGCCAGCGCCGGTGTCGCGCCGCGGGTGATGGGCATCGGCCCGGTGCCGGCGGTGCGCAAACTGATCGAGCGCCTCGGCGTAGCCGTCAACGATTTCGACGTTATCGAACTCAACGAAGCGTTTGCCAGCCAAGGCTTGGCGGTGCTGCGTGAACTGGGTCTGGCGGACGATGCCGCGCAGGTCAACCCGAATGGTGGCGCCATTGCCTTGGGTCACCCGCTGGGCATGAGCGGCGCACGATTGGTGCTGACCGCGCTGCATCAGTTGGAAAAAACCGGTGGCAAGAAAGGTCTGGCGACCATGTGCGTCGGTGTCGGCCAAGGTCTGGCCCTGGCCATCGAACGCGTCTGACGCAAGCCGTGACGAAAAAGAACAGAGGAAAGCGACATGTCTGACAAGCCTGGTTACCGTCGTCCGCAGGAAGGCACTCAGCCTGAGTACCTGCACCCGACGTATCAATCCACCAACCTGCGCTCGCCGTCGAAGCCATTGGTGTTTCTGCCGCACTCGCTGTCGGAAATCACCGGCCCGACTATCGGCGCCGAGCGCGTGGCCGACACCGACAACGACTTGACCGCCCAGCATGAAGGCGAGCCACAGGGCGAACGCATCATCATTCACGGCCGTGTGCTCGACGAAAACGGTCTGCCGGTGCCGGGGATTCTGGTGGAGATCTGGCAGGCCAACGCCGCCGGTCGCTACAACCACAAACGCGACCTGCATGACGCGCCGCTGGACCCGAATTTCACCGGCACTGGCCGCACCGTCACTGACGCCGATGGCTGGTATCAGTTCCAGACCATCAAGCCCGGCGCCTATCCGTGGGGCAACCACCACAACGCCTGGCGTCCGGCGCACATCCACTTTTCGCTGTTCGGGCCGAGCATCCTCACCCGTCTGGTCACGCAAATGTATTTCCCGGGCGATCCGTTGCTGGCCTACGACCCGATCTACAACTGCGTGCCGGACACCTCGGCCAAGGAACGCCTGATCGCCAGTTTCGATCTGGAAAAAACCATTCCGTCCTACGCCCTCGGTTATCGCTGGGACATCGTGCTGCGCGGGCGTGAAGCCACGCCGATGGAGAAATAAGATGACGCTGACTGCGACCACGTCCCACACCGTCGGGCCGTATTACCACATCGGCCTGACCTGGCTGAACCGCGAAAACCTCACCGTCGAGCAGACCCTCGGCGAGCGTGTGGCGATCACCGGGCAAGTGGTGGATGGCAATGGCGATGTCGTCAACGACGCCATGCTTGAAGTCTGGCAGGCGAATGCCGCCGGCAAATACGACCACCCGGAAGACGAGCAGGACAAACCGCTCGATCCGAATTTTGAAGGTTTTGGCCGGGTGCCGGTGGATGCAGAAGGGCGCTTCCGTTTCACCACGATCAAACCGGGTACCGTAGAGGGCTTGAAAGGCTCGACCCAGGCGCCGCATCTGGTGGTGCTGGTGTTTGCCCGTGGCTTGGTCAAGCACTTGCTGACGCGGATCTACTTTGAGGGCGAGCCGGCCAACGTTGATGATCCGTTGCTCGAATGTGTGCCGGCCGAGCGCCGTAGCACGTTGCTGGCCAAGCAGGACGCCTCGGGTGTTTACCAGTGGAATGTGATTCTGCAGGGCACTGATGCCGAAACCGTGTTCTTCGATTATTAAAAGAACACCACCAATCCCCTGTGGGAGCGAGCCTGCTCGCGAAAGCGGTGGGTCAGCCAACATCAATGTTGACTGACACTCCCTCTTCGCGAGCAGGCTCGCTCCCACAGGGGAGAACTGTGTTGCAGATGGAACTGTGGAACGGGACTGTTGCAAAGTATGTCTAGACTCTCACTGTCCCTATCGAGTGAAAAACAATGACAACCACCACCTCCCATTACACTGGTGAAGAGCGCAGCAAGCGCATCTTTGCCATTGTCGGCGCCTCATCCGGCAACCTCGTCGAATGGTTCGACTTCTACGTCTATGCCTTCTGCGCGATCTATTTCGCCCCGGCGTTTTTCCCCTCCGACAACCCGACGGTGCAACTGGTCAACACCGCTGGCGTGTTCGCTGCCGGTTTCCTGATGCGGCCGATCGGTGGCTGGATTTTTGGCCGGGTGGCGGACAAGCACGGGCGCAAGAACTCGATGCTCATCTCTATTCTGATGATGTGCTTCGGCTCGTTGCTGATCGCTTGCTTGCCGACCTATAAGGACATCGGCGTCTGGGCACCGGTCCTGCTGTTGTTCGCACGCTTGCTGCAAGGCCTGTCGGTCGGCGGCGAGTACGGCACCACCGCGACCTACATGAGCGAAGTTGCACTCAAGGGCCAGCGCGGATTTTTCGCCTCGTTCCAGTACGTGACCCTGATCGGCGGGCAACTGCTGGCGGTATCGCTGGTGGTGGTTCTGCAGCAATTCCTCACCGAAGAAGACCTGCGTGCCTACGGCTGGCGGATTCCGTTTGTGGTCGGTGCGGTGGCGGCATTGATTTCGCTGTTCCTGCGCCGCAGTCTGAAAGAAACCACCAACAAGGAAACCCGCGAACACAAAGACGCTGGCAGCATCGCCGCGCTGTTCCGCGATCACAAAGCCGCGTTCATCACCGTGCTCGGTTACACCGCCGGTGGCTCGCTGATTTTCTACACCTTCACCACCTACATGCAGAAATATCTGGTGAACACCGCCGGCATGCACGCCAAGACCGCCAGCTACATCATGACCGGCGCGCTCTTCCTTTATATGTGCATGCAGCCGCTGTTCGGCATGCTCGCCGACAAGATTGGCCGACGTAATTCGATGCTCTGGTTCGGCGCGCTCGGCACGCTGTTCACCGTGCCGATTCTGCTCAGCCTGAAAAGCGTCAGCAGCCCGTTCCTCGCATTTTTGTTGATCACTGTGGCATTGGCGATTGTCAGTTTCTACACCTCGATCAGCGGCCTGGTGAAAGCCGAAATGTTCCCGCCGGAAGTCCGCGCCCTCGGCGTCGGTCTGGCTTATGCGGTGGCCAACGCGATCTTCGGCGGTTCGGCGGAATTCGTCGCCCTGAGCCTGAAGAACATCGGCATGGAAAACTCCTTCTACTGGTACGTGACGGCGATGATGGCGATCGCCTTCCTGTTCAGTTTGCGTTTGCCGAAACAGGCGGCGTACTTGCACCACGATCTCTAACCCGATGCGTGCGGGCCACCTCGGCCCGCGCCGGTAAGGACTGTTTATGACTCAGCGACCGGGCAATCAATTGTTCGATGCCTACTTCACTGCCCGCGATATGCGCGAAGTGTTCTGCGATCAGGGCCGCGTGCAGGCGATGCTCGACTTCGAAGCGGCGCTGGCGCGGGCCGAGGCGCGGGTCGGGTTGATTCCTTCTGCGGCTGTCGCACCGATTGCTGCGGCGTGTAACGCGGGGTTGTATGACTTTGCGGCGCTGGGCGAGGCGATTGCCACGGCCGGCAATTCGGCGATTCCGCTGGTCAAGGCGCTCGGCAAGCAGATTGCTGCCCGCGACGCTGAAGCCGAACGTTACGTGCATTTGGGCGCGACCAGTCAGGACGTGATGGATTCTGGGCTGGTGCTGCAACTGCGTCAGGCGCTGGAGTTGATCGAGAGCGACCTCGCGCAACTGGCTGACTCTCTCGCCACCCAGGCGCAACGTCATGTCGCTACGCCGCTGGCCGGACGCACTTGGCTGCAACACGCGACGCCGGTAACGCTCGGCATGAAAATCGCCGGATGGTTGGGCGCTGTTACTCGCAGTCGCCAGCGTCTGCGCGAACTCAAACCGCGTCTGCTGGTGCTGCAATTTGGCGGTGCTTCCGGGACGCTCGCAGCCTTGGGCGAACAAGCCTTGCCGATTGCCGAAGCGCTGGCTGAAGAACTGCAACTGACCTTGCCGGAACAACCGTGGCACACCCAGCGTGATCGCGTGGTCGAGTTCGGCGCGGTGCTCGGTTTGATCGCCGGCAGCCTCGGTAAATTCGGCCGCGACATCAGTCTGTTGATGCAGACCGAAGCGGCTGAGGTTTTCGAACCCTCGGCGCCAGGCAAGGGCGGTTCGTCGACCATGCCGCACAAACGTAATCCGGTCGGCGCGGCGGTGTTGATCGGCGCGGCGACGCGGGTGCCGGGTCTGGTCTCGACGCTGTTCAGCGCCATGCCGCAGGAGCATGAACGCAGCCTCGGTTTGTGGCATGCCGAATGGGAAACCTTGCCGGAGATTTGCTGCCTGGTTTCCGGTTCGCTGCAACAGGCGCGATTGCTGGCGGATGGGCTTGAGGTTGACGCCGAGCGCATGGGCCGCAACCTCGAATTGACTCAGGGGCTGGTGCTGGCTGAAGCCGTGAGCATCGTCCTCGCCCAGCGTGTCGGCCGCGACACCGCGCATCACTTGCTCGAACAATGCTGCAAACGCGCGGTGGCCGAGCAGCGCCATTTACGCGCCGTGCTGGGTGACGAACCGCAAGTGACCGCCGAGCTGAGCAATGCTGAACTCGATCATCTTTTGAACCCCGCCCACTATCTCGGTCAGGCGAAAACCTGGGTCGAGCGCGCGGTGGCCGAACACAACGCATTGTCTGACTGAAAGGAGAGGGCTGTGGCTTTCGTTCAACTCGCCGATGGCGAACTGCACTATCAAATCGAGGGCCCGGTCGATGCGCCGGTGCTGGTGTTGTCCAACTCCTTGGGCACTGATCTGCACATGTGGGACGCGCAGATGCCAGCGTTCACCGAGCACTTTCGCGTGCTGCGTTTCGACACCCGTGGTCACGGCAAATCGCTGGTGACGCCGGGCCCGTACAGCATCGAGCAACTCGGTCACGACGTGCTCGGTCTGCTGGATGCACTGCATATCGAGCGTGCGCATTTTTGCGGACTGTCGATGGGCGGCCTGATCGGCCAGTGGCTGGGCATCAATGCCGGGCATCGTCTGAACAAGCTGATCGTCTGCAACACCGCAGCTAAAATCGGCGATCCGTCGGTGTGGAACCCACGCATCGAAACCGTGCTGCGCGATGGCTCAGCGGCGATGGTTGCCCTGCGTGATGCATCGATTGCCCGCTGGTTTACCCCGGACTTCTCGGCGGCGCATCCGGCGGCGGCCAAGCAGATTACCGACATGCTCGCCGCCACTTCGCCTGAGGGTTACGCGGCTAACTGCGCAGCGGTGCGTGATGCCGATTTCCGCGAGCAACTGGCGTCGATCAATGTGCCGTTGCTGGTGATCGCCGGGACTGAAGATGCGGTGACGCCGCCGTCTGGTGGGCACTTCATTCAGGAACATGTGCGCGGTGCCGAATACGCCGAGTTCTATGCGGCGCATCTGTCCAACGTGCAGGCCGGTGCAGATTTCAGTGATCGCGTGTTGGCGTTTCTAAACGCCTGATAAGGGGATTTTCGTGGACGAGAAACAACGTTACGACGAAGGCATGCAAGTGCGTCGCGCGGTGCTGGGCGATGCGCATGTCGATCGCAGCCTGACCACGCTGACCGAGTTCAACTCGGAGTTTCAGGAGATGATCACCCGGCATGCCTGGGGCGATATCTGGACGCGTCCGGGCTTGCCTCGGCATACCCGCAGCCTGATCACCATCGCCATGCTGATTGGCATGAACCGCGAAGGCGAGCTGAAACTGCACCTGCGTGCGGCGGCCAATAATGGTGTGAGCCGGGGCGAGATCAAGGAAGTGATCATGCAGAGTGCGATTTATTGCGGGATTCCGGCGGCGAATGCGACGTTTCATCTGGCCGAGTCGGTTTGGGATGAGCTGGGAGTCGAATCCCGAGAATAGTCGTTGGCCGGGCTGACGCCATCGCGAGCAGGCTCACTCCTACATTTGGAATGCGTTCTCCTGTAGGAGTGAGCCTGCTCGCGATAGCGATAGTGGCCGCGACAAATCAGACGGTGGCAACAATAAATATCCGCTTGAACGCAAACAACGTATGCCCATCGCTCTCCTGCGGATAATGCTCATGCACCCGCATCAGATAGCGATAGATAAACCGCGTCTGTTCCTCTGGACTCAGCGCCTGCATCACCGGCCGCAGCGCCGAGACTTTCACCCAGTCATACACCGGTGATTTGCCGTCGACTACCTGCAACTGCTCGGTCTCCCAGATATCCAGCGACGAGGTCAGCGGCGCGAGCAAGCGGTAGTAATCCTCCAGTGTCAACAACGGCCGCGCCGCCATGCGCTGACGCAGCTCAGGTGTGCCCATCGGCGTGCCGCCGGGGCCGCCGTCTTCGAGGGTGTCGAGCATCAGTCGATACCACAGCGCATCGCGCCAGTCTGGCATGTGCGCCGCCAGACAACCGCCGGGATTCAGATAACCGAGCAGGTGCGGCAGCAGCGTTTCATGGCCCCCGATAAAGTGCAGTACGGCGGCAGCGAGCAGCAGATCCGCCGGCTGCTCCGGCCGCCATTCGAGCAGATCGCAACACTTCCACTGCGCCCGGATCGGCAGACAGCGCGCTTCATCGAGCATCTGCGTGGAGCTGTCGACGCCCTGCAACTGCGCGCGCGGCCAGCGTTCGGCCAACAACTGCGTGGCAATGCCGGTGCCGCAGCCGAGGTCGTAAATGCGTTGAGGGTTTTGCAAGTCGACACGGTCGAGCAATTCATTGACCGGGCGTTGCCTGAGACGGAAAAACTGCTGGTACGCCTTGGCGTCCCAGTCGGGTGTTGCGAGACGAGAGATCATTGAGGTGGTCCTCCGGTGATCGTTGGTGTCTTCCGATGACAACCTGGCTCCCAGCTTGAGGACCGACTACGACGACGGAAGCGGAAAGGTGAAGCACCTGATTCCTTCAGGTTTTGTCACTTTACCTGCCGGCCGGCAAAGTGCCACTTCTCCTGACCAATGGCAAAAATCCAATGTAGGAGCTGCCGAAGGCTGCGATCTCTTGATCTTAAAAACAAGATCAAGAGATCGCAGCCTTCGGCAGCTCCTACAGTTTTGATCGGTGTTTAGAGGAGGCTGATCGGGTAACTGACGATCAAGCGGTTCTCATCGAACTCGTTATTGCTGAAATCCCGGCGCATGGTCGAGTTGCGCCACCGGACGTTCAGATTCTTCAGCGCGCCGCTCTGCACGGTGTAGCCCAGTTCCGATTCGCGGCCCCATTCCTTGCCATCGGTGATCGTCCCGGTGTGTACGTTGTCGCCGCTGATGTAGCGGTTCATCAGGGTCAGGCCGGGGATGCCCAATGCCACGAAGTTGTAGTCATGGCGCACTTGCCAGGAGCGTTCCTGCGCATTGTCATAACTGGCGTTGTAGCTGTCGTTGGCCAGCGTCCCGCCGCTGGTGCCGTTGACGCGCATCCAGGCGCTGTCGCCGGTGAGTTTCTGCAGGCCGACGTAGAAGGTGTTGCCGCCGTACTTCGCCGAGAACATGCCGGACCAGGTCTTGTTGTCGAGATCGCCGGCGCGGGCGCTGCCGTCATCCTTGCCATAGAAGAAACCGAGGTTGGCGCCGAGGGTCCAGTCGCCCAGCGGCTGGCTGTGGATCAGGTTGACGTATTGCTGGCTGTAGATGTCCTTGAGTTCGGCGTTCCACAGGCCGATCTGTGTGCGTTTTTCGTTGAAAACGTATTCACCGCCCTGAAAATTGAAGCGATCAGAGGTGAATGCCGCTTTGCCGGTCATCGACATGTCGCTCATGCTGCTGTCGTCGCGCGGGCTGTTGGCGCGGAACTGGCCGCCGTAGAGGGTCAGGCCGTCGATTTCCTTCGAAGTGATCTGCCCGCCACGAAAGGTCTGCGGCAGCGAGCGACCGTCGTCCGAACGCAGGATCGGCAGCACTGGCATCCACTCGCCGACCTTCACTTCGGTCTGCGAAAGTTTGGCTTTGAAGGCGACGTTGGTGCGGCCGAAGTTGTCGGCCGGACGACCGTCGCGATCCAGCGGCAACAGCTGCGTGCCACCCGTACCTTTGCCGCCATCAAGCTTTACCGAATACAGGCCGAGCACGTCCATGCCGAAGCCGACGGTGCCTTGGGTGAAACCGGATTTGGCGTCGAGGATAAAGCTCTGCGTCCACTCTTCAGCTTTGCCCTGAGCCTTGGTCGGGTTGGTGAAATTGCGGTTGATGTAGAAGTTGCGCAGGTTCAGGTTGACCTTGGCCCCTTCGATAAAACCGGCCTCTTCAGCCGCAGCGGGCATCGCCGCGCCGGCCAGGGCCAGGGCGATCAGACCGGGAAATGCGTAAGGCGCAGGGGAGGTTGTCATGGGCTCGGGTCTCTCTTGTTTTTTTAAGGCGAACGGGTGCGCTGCCACCGGTTTTCGGGGTGCAGACCTGGAAAGTATTCAGGGGTGAAACGATGGCAATCAGCCGGACGGGGCAGGGCGCGGGAGCATGGTGTCGAACCTGTTGTTATTGGTTTTGTTGATCGAATGGTGCGGGGGGCGGATGTTCTGATTCAATTGGGAAAAGCGGGTTTTGGGCGATTATCGAACAGCATTGAAGATCAAAAGATCGCAGCCTTCGGCAGCTCCTACAGGGATATGCATTCCAAATGTAGGAGCTGCCGAAGGCTGCGATCTTTTGATTCTCAGGCAACAAAAAGCCCACCAATCGGTGGGCTTCCTGTTTTCACCTGATGATGATCAGAACAACTTCATCTTCGGTGCTTCTTCTTTCAGCGGTTCGTTCTGCGCGGTTTGCGCATTCCAGCCACCGCCCAAGGCCTTGTACAGGTTGACCGCACTGGTCAGCTGCGCGAGGCGGTCGGTGATCAGCGCTTGTTGTGCGCTGAACAGCTGACGCTGGGCATCGAGGAAGGTCAGGTTGCTGTCGACGCCGATGCGGTAGCGACGTTCGGCCAGGCGGTAGTAATCCTGGTTGGCCTGAACGAAGTCACGTTGCGCTTGCAGCTGTTCGGTGTAGGTCTGGCGTGCGGCCAGGCCGTCGGCGACTTCCTGGAAGGCCGTTTGAATGGACTTCTCGTAGTTCGCCACGCCAATGTCCTTCTGGATCTTGGCGTAGTCGAGGCTGGCGCGCAGGCTGCCGGCGTTGAAGATCGGCAGGTTGATCTGCGGCTGGAACAACCACGTCCCCGAACCACCCTTGAACAGGCCGGACAGATCCGGGCTCAGGCTGCCCGCGTTGGCGGTCAGGCTGATGCTCGGGAAGAACGCCGCACGCGCTGCGCCGATGTTGGCGTTGGCCGCTTTCAGGTTGTACTCGGCCTGCAGGATGTCCGGACGACGTTGCAGCAGATCCGAAGGCAGCCCCGGCGGTACGTCGCTGAGCAGGTCATCCGCCAGCGGTTTGGCTGCTTGCAGATTGGCCGGGATACCGGTGCCGAGCAGCAGGGTCAGGCTGTTTTCGTCCTGCGCGACCTGACGGGTGTAACGCGCCAGTTGCGCACGGGCGTTTTCCACCGAGGTACGCGACTGCGCCAGATCCAGTGCCGAAGCGACACCGACTTCGTTGCTGCGGCTGGTCAGCTTGTAGCTTTCTTCGAAGGCACCGAGGGTGTCTTGGGTCAGCTTGAGCAGTTCCTTGTCCGCTTGCCAGGTCAGGTAAGCATTGGCGACGCTGGCGACCAGACTGATCTGGGTGCTGCGGCGTGCTTCTTCAGTAGCGAAGTATTGTTGCAACGCTTGCTCGCTCAGGCTGCGAACACGACCGAACAGGTCGAGTTCGTAAGCGCTGATGCCGACAGTGGCGGAGTAGGAGCTGGTGATGCTCGACTCGCCGGTCTGCGAGGCACGGGCCGGAACCCGCTGACGGCTGCCGTTGGCATTGGCCGAAACCGCCGGGAACAGATCAGCCCGCTGGATGCGGTATTGAGCCGCATAAGCGTCGATGTTCAGCGCCGCGACACGCAGGTCGCGGTTGTTTTCCAGGGATACCTGGATCAGCTGTTGCAGCGCCGGGTCATGGAAAAACTGCTTCCAGCCCTGCTCGGCAGCGGCCTGCGCCGGTGCCTGGGCCGGCGAGTACGCCGGCCCCTGCGGGAACTGGCCTGCGACCGGAGCCTCAGGCTGCTGATAATCAGGTATCAGCGAGCAACCGCTCAGCACGAAGGCGGCGACTGCGATGGAGAGTAGCGACTTGCTCATTGGCCAGCCTCTTTAGGAGTTTCAGTAGCTTCATCCTCGTCAGCGATCTTACGCTGGCCGATGGACGAAACCGTAACGAAGAACAGTGGGACCCAGAAGATCGCCAGGATCGTGGCCGTGAGCATACCGCCAATCACGCCGGTACCGATCGCATGTTGACTGCCTGAACCGGCGCCAGTGGAGATCGCCAACGGTACAACACCGAGGACGAAGGCCAGCGAGGTCATGATGATCGGGCGCAGACGCATTCGGCAGGCTTCGATCGCCGCATCACGCAGGCTGCGTCCCTGTTCATGCAGTTCCTTGGCGAACTCGACGATCAGAATGGCGTTTTTAGCCGCCAGACCGATGGTCGTCAACAGCCCCACCTGGAAGTACACGTCGTTGGACAGACCGCGCAGGCTGGTGGCCAGCAGCGCACCGATGATCCCCAGTGGCACCACGAGCATAACCGCGATCGGAATCGACCAGCTCTCGTACAACGCCGCCAGACACAGGAACACCATCAGCAGCGACAGAGCGTACAGCGCTGGCGCTTGCGAACCCGACAGACGTTCCTCATAGGACAGACCGGTCCAGGAGATACCGACACCCGCCGGCAGCTTCTTGGCAATCGCTTCGACTTCGGCCATCGCTTCACCGGTGGAATAACCCGGCGCTGGCGAACCGAGCACCTCCATCGCTTCCACGCCGTTGTAACGGGCCAGCTTCGGCGAACCGTAGATCCACTCGCCTTTGGCGAACGCGGAGAACGGCACCATGGTCCCGGCGTTGTTGCGCACGTACCATTTCTTCAAGTCTTCAGGGCTCATGCGAGCACCGGCCTGACCTTGCACGTAAACCTTCTTCACACGACCACGGTCGATGAAGTCGTTGACGTAGCTACTACCGAAGGAGATCGACAGCGTGCTGTTGATGTCGGTGAGGCTCAAGCCAAGGGCTTGGGCTTTCTCGTCGTCGATTTCCAGGTGGTATTGCGGTTCATCGTTCAGGCCGTTCGGACGCACCTGATAGAGCACCTTGCTTTGCGCCGCCAGACCGAGGAACTGGTTACGCGCTTCCATCAGCTTTTCGTGACCGATACCGGCGCGGTCTTGCAGGAACACGTCGAAACCGGTGGCGTTACCCAACTCCAGTACCGCAGGCGGGGCGAAAGCGAACACCATGGCATCGCGGAAACTGAAGAAGTGTTGCTGGGCTCGTTGGGCCAGGGCAAACACGCTGTTGTCCGAGTTACGCTCGTCCCACGGCTTGAGCATGATGAATGCCAGGCCAGAGCTCTGACCGCGACCGGCGAAGTTGAAGCCGTTCACGGTGAACACCGAGGACACTGCGCCTGCTTCTTTATCCAGCAGGTAGCTGCGCATTTCGTCGATCACCACCTGAGTACGCTCGGCACTCGAGCCGGCCGGGGTCTGCACTTGGGCGAACAGTACGCCTTGGTCTTCTTCCGGCAGGAACGCGGTTGGAATGCGCGTGAACAGCCAGATCATGCCGACTACGATCAGCAGATAGGCCAGCAGGTACGGCGCTTTGCGCGACAGCATGTTGCCGACACCGCGCTCGTAGCTCTGCACACCACGGTCGAAATTGCGGTTGAACCAGCCAAAGAAACCCTTCTTCGGCGTGCCATGCTCGCCTTTCGGAATCGCCTTGAGCATGGTGGCGCACAGCGCCGGGGTGAAGATCAGCGCGACCAGTACCGACAGGGCCATGGCCGAAACGATGGTGATCGAGAACTGTTTGTAGATCACACCGGTGGAACCGCTGAAGAACGCCATCGGCAACAGTACCGCCGACAGCACCAGCGCAATACCGACCAGTGCGCCCTGGATCTGGCCCATGGACTTTTTGGTCGCTTCCTTCGGTGACAAGCCTTCTTCGCTCATCACCCGCTCGACGTTTTCCACCACGACGATGGCGTCGTCCACCAGCAAACCGATGGCCAGCACCATGCCGAACATGGTCAGGGTGTTGATGCTGAAACCGAACGCCGCGAGGATGCCGAACGTACCGAGCAATACCACCGGCACAGTCATCGTGGTGATGACGGTGGCGCGGAAGTTCTGCAGGAACAGGAACATCACCAGGAACACCAGCACGATCGCCTCGACCAGGGTTTCAACCACACCTTTGATCGACTCGGTCACCACCGGGGTGGTGTCGTACGGGAACACCACTTCCATGCCTTGCGGGAAGAACGGCTTGAGGTCGTCAATCGTCTTGCGCAGCGCCTTGGCGGTGTCGAGGGCGTTGGCACCGTTGGCCAGTTTTACCGCCAGACCAGAAGCCGGGCTGCCGTTGAACTGCGCGGAAATGCTCGAGTTCTCACCGCCCAGACCGACGTCAGCGACGTCGCCGACACGCACTTGCGAGCCGTCCTGGTTAACCTTCAGCAGAATCGCTTTGAACTGCTCGGCAGTCTGCAGACGGGTCTTGCCGATGATCGTCGCGTTCAGTTGCTGGCCCGGCAACGCCGGCAAACCACCGAGCTGACCGGAAGACACCTGGACGTTCTGTGCCGAGATCGCGGTGCTGACATCGCCCGGGGTCAGGTTGTACTTGTTCAACTTGGCCGGGTCGAGCCAGATGCGCATTGCGTACTGGGCACCGAAGACCTGGAAGTCACCAACACCAGCGGTCCGCGAGATCGGATCCTGCATGTTCGACACGATGTAGTTGGACAAGTCGTCCTTGGTCATGCTGCCGTCACGCGATACCACGCCGATCACCAAGAGGAAGTTTTTCACTGCCTTGGTCACGCGGATACCTTGTTGCTGCACTTCCTGCGGCAACAGCGGGGTGGCGAGGTTCAGCTTGTTCTGAACCTGCACCTGCGCGGTGTCGGAGTTGGTGCCTTGCTCGAAGGTCGCGGTGATGGTCATGCTGCCGTCGGAGTTACTTTCCGAGGACACATAACGCAGGTTGTCGATACCGTTGAGCTGCTGCTCGATCACCTGGACCACGGTGTCCTGCACGGTTTGCGCCGAAGCGCCCGGGTAGGTCACGGAGATCGCAATGGCCGGCGGCGCAATGCTCGGGTATTGGTTGATCGGCAATTTCAGGATCGAAAGTGCCCCGACCAGCATGATCACCAGGGCAATTACCCAGGCGAAAATCGGACGGTCGATGAAGAATTTTGACATGGATTACTCCCCTTTGCCGCCGGCGGCTTTGTCAGCTGCCTGAGCGGGGGCCGGGTTCTTGTTGCCGACATTGGTGGCTTCGGACGGGTTGACCTGAACACCCGGGCGCACGTATTGCAGCCCTTCGGTGATCAGACGATCGCCCGCTTTCAAGCCGTCTTCGATCAGCCACTGGCTACCGACGGTACGGCTAGCCTTGAGCTGACGCAGTTCGACCTTGTTGTCGGCGCCGACGACCAGTGCGGTCGGGGTGCCTTTGAGGTCGCGGGTCACGCCTTGTTGCGGCGCCAGAATGGCCGCAGCGTTGACGCCGGCCTGCAACTGGGCGCGGACGAACATGCCTGGCAGCAGGGTGTGATCCGGGTTCGGGAACACTGCACGCAGGGTCACAGAACCGGTAGTCGGGTCGACCGTGACTTCGGAGAATTCCAGCTTACCGTCGAGCTTGTATTGGCTGCCGTCTTCCAGGGTCAGTTTGACCGCTGCCGAGTTTTCACCGGATTTTTGCAGACGACCGCTTTCCAGCTCGCGGCGCAATTCCAGCAGCTCAACCGAAGACTGGGTGACGTCGACGTAGATCGGGTCCAGTTGCTGGATCGTCGCCATTGCGTCGGTCTGGCCATTGCTGACCAGCGCACCTTCGGTGACCGAAGAACGACCGATACGGCCGGAGATTGGCGCGTAAACCTTGGTGTAACGCACGTTGATCTGCGCGCTCTGCAGCGACGCTTCCGATTCCATGCGGTTGGACACGGCGGTGTCGTATTCCTGACGGCTTACGGCCTGCTCGTCGACCAGTTGCTTGTAGCGATCGGAGATCGACTTGGTCGAACGCAGGTTGGCTTCGGCGCTTTTCAGGGTCGCTTCATAGACCGACGGATCGATCTGATACAGCTGCTGGCCGGCTTTGACATCGCCGCCTTCCTTGAACAGACGCTTGAGAATGATGCCGTTGACCTGTGGACGCACTTCAGCGATGCGGAACGCACTGGTGCGACCTGGCAGCTCGGAGGTGAGGGTAAACGCTTGTGGTTGCAGGGTGACGACGCCGACCTGAGGCGGTGGAGCGGCCGGTGCCGCTTCTTCCTTTTTACATCCGCTGAGCAGCGATGCCAGGGCGACGGCAGTGACCAGAGCGGTAACAGCTGGCTTGAATTGCATGAAGATCCTCGGGTCAGGCGCGCAAATAGCGCACAAGAAGTGTGTAAGGGTAAAAAAAGGATACCGGGTGGATAAGTAGCTTGCTAAGGAATATACTTACGTTCATGGTTGTTTGTAAATACCTTGACGTCGTATCCACCCTGTTACAAAACACGTCGCAAGGTTTGAAATTGTAGGCCGGGGAGCTGATCCGTGAGAGATCGCCCCCTCTTTATTCAGCGGATATTCAGCCATCCCTGAAACATCCTGTTTGAGGTTTTACTGTCATGGTCCGTCGTACCAAAGAGGAAGCTCAAGAAACCCGTAGCCAGATTCTGGAAGCGGCGGAGAAAGCCTTTTATGAAAGGGGCGTCGCTCGTACGACGCTGGCCGACATCGCGACAATGGCCGGCGTCACTCGCGGCGCTATTTACTGGCATTTCAGCAACAAGGCCGATCTGGTCCAGGCCATGCTGGATTCGCTGCGTGAGCCGCTGGATGAACTGGCCAGAGCCAGCGAAAGTGAAGATGAGCTCGATCCGCTGGGCTGCATGCGCCAACTGCTGATTCATTTGTTTCATCAAGTTGCGCTGGACCCGAAAACCCGGCGTATCAACGAAATTCTGTTTCATAAGTGCGAGTTCACCGATGAAATGTGCGATTTGCGCCAGCAGCGCCGGGACGTCAGTCTCGATTGCAATGAGCGCATCGCTCTGACGTTGCGTAATGCGGTCAATCGCGGCCAGTTGCCGGAAGATCTCGACACTGCCCGCGCGGCCATCAGTATTCACAGCTATATCGATGGCCTTCTGTATGGATGGCTGCTGGCGCCGGACAGCTTTGAGCTGCATGCCGAGGCTGAGCGTTGGGTCGATACAGGGTTGGATATGCTGCGCCTGAGCCCCAGCCTGCGCAAATGAAACAAATGCGTAATTGGCACAGGTTATGTCAGTTGGCCTGCCTTTAAATAGCTTCGCAGCGGGGGGAGTTTAAACGTAGCGAGCTAGGCATTTTGTAGGGAATTTGTGTCTGCTGTGTGAATGAGTGTGAGCCGCTTGCCCTCACCCTAGCCCTCTCCCAGAGGGAGAGGGGACTGACCGAGGTGTTCTTGCGAGATACGCCGACCTGAAAAACCCAGTCGAACTCCGAATTTGAAAACTACACAAATCGGCTCCCTCTCCCTTGGGAGAGGAGACTGACTGACGTGTTCTTTCGAGATACGTCGACCTGAGCTATCCAGCCGAACTCAGGCTTCGAACATTCCCCAATCGGCGCCCTCTCCCTTGGGAGAGGGCTGGGGTGAGGGGCTACGTACTCAGCCGCGCAATCACTCTCCAGGCGAACACAAAAAAGCCCCCGACTCTCACAAGTCGGGGGCTTTCGCGTTTCTGCGTGATGCCTTACAGCGCTGGATAGTCGATATAACCGACCGGCCCTTTCGCGTAGAACAACTCCGGCCGCGCATCATTCAACGGCGCATCCGCCTTCAAACGCGCCGGCAGATCCGGGTTGGCAATGAACGGCACACCAAACGCGACCGCGTCAGCCTTGCCGCTGGCCAGCCATTCATTGGCGCTGTCCTTGGTGAATTTTTCGTTGGCGATGTACGGGCCACCGAAAGCTTCTTTCAGTTGTGGACCGAGGCTGTCGGCACCTTCTTTCTCACGGGAGCAGATGAACGCGATGCCGCGTTTGCCCAGCTCACGAGCCACGTAGGTGAAGGTTTCTGCCAGGTTGTCGTCGCCCATGTCATGGGAGTCGGCGCGCGGTGCCAGATGCACACCGACACGGCCGGCGCCCCAGACTTCGATCGCCGCGTCAGTCACTTCCAGCAGCAGGCGCGCACGGTTTTCCAGCGAACCGCCGTAGTTGTCAGTGCGCTGGTTGGTGCTGCTTTGCAGGAATTGGTCGAGCAGGTAACCGTTGGCGCCGTGGATTTCCACGCCGTCGAAACCGGCAGCCTTGGCGTTCTCGGCACCGGTGCGGTAGGCGTCGACGATGTCGGCGATTTCAGCGGTTTCCAGTGCACGTGGGGTTGGGTAGTCGGCCAGTGGGCGAACCAGGCTGACGTGACCTTTCGGCTGGATGGCGCTTGGTGCCACTGGCGCTTCACCGTTGAGGTACGACGGGTGGGAAACCCGGCCGACGTGCCACAGTTGCAGGAAGATCTTGCCGCCAGCGCCGTGAATGGCTTTGGTCACGTTGGCCCAGCCGCGCACTTGATCGTTGGACCAGATGCCGGGGGTGTCCGGGTAGCCAACGCCCATCGGCGTCACCGACGTGGCTTCGCTGAGGATCAGGCCAGCCGACGCGCGTTGTACGTAGTATTCAGCCATCAGCGCGTTCGGCACGCGGCCTTCGTCGGCGCGGCAGCGGGTCAGCGGAGCCATGATGATGCGGTTGGCTAGTTCGATGTCGCCCAGTTTGATCGGATCAAAAATAGTTGCCATGTCTACAACCCTCATAAGTAAAAGTTAATCAGTTAGTTGCCGGGGCCAGATCGGCATTGCCGTTCTGACGGAAAGTAATCAGGGTCACCAGCAGGGCGAGCACGGCCAGCGCGGCGGCTGCGAGCGGCACGCTGGTCAGGCCGTAACCGTGGGCGATGACGCTGCCGCCAACCCAGGCGCCGAGCGCGTTACCGACGTTGAAGGCGCCGATGTTCAAGGTCGACACCAGGTTCGGTGCGGCTTTGCCGAAGGTCACCACGTTGACTTGCAGCGCCGGCACGGCGGCGAAACACGCGGTGGCCCAGAGGAACAGGGTGATTTCGGTCGGGATCAGCGCGACGCTGGTCCAGGTCAGCACGGTGGAGACCACGGCCATGGCGATGAACACGCCGATCAGCGTGGCGGCCATGCCTTTGTCAGCCAGTTTGCCGCCGATGATGTTGCCGACGGTCAGGCCCAGGCCGATCAGCATCAGTGTCCAGGTCACGCCACGGGGCGACACGCCGGTGACTTCGCCGAGCAGCGGAGCAACGTAGGTGAACAGGGTGAAGACGGACGCGGCGAACAGCGCGGTCATGCTCAGCGACAGCCAGATCCCGGCACCTTTAAGGGCGGCGAGTTCGGCGCGCATGTCGAGTTTCTCTTCGTCACGCTTGGCTGGCAGGAAGCGGATCAGGCCGATCAGCGCGATCACACCAATGACCGTCACCGCCCAGAAGGTCGAGCGCCAGCCGTATTGCTGACCCAGCGCAGTGCCCAGCGGCACACCGAGGACGTTGGCCAGGGTCAGGCCGGTGAACATCAAGGCCACTGCCGAAGCGCGTTTATTCGCTGGCACCAGATTGGCCGCCACCACCGAACCGATGCCGAAGAAAGCACCGTGGCACAGCGCGGTGATCACCCGGGCGAACATCAGCACGTTGTAGTCACTGGCCATCGCACAGAGCAGGTTGCCGACAATAAAAATGCCCATCAACGCCACCAGTGCTGCTTTGCGCGGCAGTCTGGCGGTGGCCATTGCCATGAACGGCGCACCGATCGCCACGCCGAGGGCGTAACCGGTCACCAGCCAGCCGGCGCCGGGGATCGACACACCGAGGTCGGCCGCCACATCGGGCAGCAGGCCCATGATGACGAATTCGGTGGTGCCGATGGCGAAGGCGCTCAAGGCGAGTATGAGGAGCGAGAGGGGCATGCAGGTTTCCTTGTCGGCTGGCTGACGTTAAGGGTCAGAGCTCTTTACTGAGGGTGCTGAGGAACGCCTGGATCACGTCCTCGTTACGTTTGAAAAAGTGCCATTGCCCGGCCTTCTGGCTGCTGATCAGACCGGCGCGTTGCAACGTCGCGAGGTGTGCCGAAACGGTCGACTGCGACAGGCCGCAGCGTTGATCGATCTGCCCGGCGCAGATGCCGTACTCGTGGTTGTGCAACTGTTCCGGAAATTCGTTCTTCGGGTCTTTCAGCCAGTTGAGGATGTCTCGCCGTACTGGGTGCGCCAGGGCTTTTATTATTTCGTCGAGGTCGAGGTTCATGGCAGGGTGCTCACAATGTGTACAACGCTATATCGCGATGTGGCGAAATATAAATCGTTAGATCGCGATACACCAATATGATTTTGATCTGACGTCAGCATAAATTGGTATATCGCGTTATAACGATACGTGTGTGTATGGCTTATGGGCCGCAGTGCTAAGCTGCGCCCATGAACTATCTCGCACATTTACACCTCGGTGGCCAGCGCCCCGGGCAACTGCTCGGCAGCCTTTATGGCGATTTCGTCAAAGGTCGGCTGCAAGGGCAGTTTGCGCCGGAGGTGGAAGCGGCCATTCAACTGCATCGACGGATTGACGTGTTCACGGATCGCCATCCGTTGGTGGATATCGCCCTGGGGCGGTTTTCCGACACGCGCCGGCGTTACGCCGGGATCGTCCTCGATGTGTTTTTCGACCACTGCCTGGCGCGGGACTGGCGGCTGTATGCCGATCAGCCGCTGGAGGTTTTCACCGCTGATGTGTATCGGGTGCTGACCCGCGAACGGCAACTGCCCGAGCGACTGGCGAAGATCGCCCCGCACATGGTCGCCAATGACTGGCTGGGTTCGTATCAGCAATTTGAAGTGCTGGAGCAGGTGTTGCGCGGGATCTCGCGGCGCTTGAGCCGGCCGGAAGAGCTGGCGGGGGCGATGCAGGAGTTGCGACGGTTGTATGAGCCGTTGAGTGAGGATTTCGCTTTGTTTTACCCACAACTTCAGGACTTCGCACAATCCCCCCAGACATCGCAGATCTAATGTAGGAGTGAGCCTGCTCGCGATAGCGGTACATCAGGCAACATCGATGTGACTGACCCACCGCTATCGCGAGCAGGCTCACTCCTACAGGGGATTTGTGTTTTCAGGCGGCAATCAATTCGCCGGCACGACGCGGTTCAGCCGGTTTCGCCACTTCGCCAAACAACGCCTTCTGCACTGCCTGCTGCGCTTCAAACGCCAGCGCCGCGCGCTCACGCCCCTGACAGGCAAGCGGCTTGAGCAGGTGCACTTCAACATCGCCGCAATCATTGCTGAACAGGCGCATCAGGTGCGAGAGCAGATCATCGTCGCCAATGAACGGCGCCAGCGCATCGATTTCGCCATCGCGTAGATAACGGATCGCCACCGGTTGCAGCATCACCTCGGAATCAATCGCCGCCGCCAGCAAGCGACCATGAAAGGTGCGCAGCGAACGGCCATCGGTGGTGGTGCCTTCCGGGAACATCAGCAAGGCGTGCTCGGTTTGCAGGTGACGGGTCATCTGCTTGCGGATCAATTGGCTGTCACCTGAACCGCGACGGATGAACAGGCTGCCAGCCTTCGCCGCGAGCCAGCCGGCCACCGGCCAGGTACGCACCTCGGCCTTGGACAAAAACGACAGCGGCGTGAGCATGCCGAGCAGTGGAATGTCCGTCCATGAAACGTGGTTGCTGACCCACAGCATCGGCTGTTTCGGTAGCTCACCGTGCACCGTCACGCGAAAGGGCAGGGCATTGCTCAGGCGCGCCATGAAGAAGCGCGACCAGCGCTGACGCCGCTCCATCGAATGCGCCAGACCGATGCGTTCAAACACGCCGAAGACGCTGGCCATGGTCAAGCCCAGCGACACCACCAACAGCACCCGCGCGATCCGCGCGTACACCCGCAACCGGCTCATCACACGGCCGCCTTGAAGTGCTTGGCGTAGCGCGGGCAGAGTTCGTCGCGTTTGAGCAGGATGAAAACGTCGGCGACCTGGAAGTCTTCGTCCCAGCACGGCTCACCGCAGATCTTCGCGCCCAGACGCATGTAAGCCTTGAGCAGCGGCGGCATTTCGGCGATTACGTTCGATGGAATATCCAGCGTCGGCAGCGGATTTTTCGGCTCGGCGCGCAGGTTTTCGGTGCACAGATAACGTTCGCGCAGGCGCTGCATGATCGCGTGCGCCTGGATGCCGCCGTCCTGCATCGGAATGCTCGCGCAACCCATCAAGTAGCTGTAACCGCCCTGATTCAATACTTCGGCCAATTCGCCCCACAACACCGCGATGGTGCCGCCGTTGCGGTACGCCGGGTCGACGCAGGTGCGGCCGATTTCGAGGATCGGGCCTTGCAGATGCGCCAGACCATGCAGGCTGAATTCTTCTTCGCTGTAGAACTTGCCGAGGCTGCTGGCGGCGGTGTGATCAAGCAAGCGTGTGGTCGCGACCAAACGGCCGGTGTTCAGATCACGCACGCCAATATGGCTGCAGTGAACATCATAATCATCCATGTCCAGACCCAGTTCCGCGCCTTTCAGTTTGGCGTTGAATTCGCCGCTGAAGACGTTGAAGCGCAAGGCCTGGGCTTGCTGCAGAGCCTCGGCGCCGATCAGGCGTTCGGCTTGCAGGCGGCGTTCATTGCCGGTGTCGCTGATGCGGGCGATCTGAGTCATGTGAATCTCCGTACGGGCCTTTAACCCGTCGTGGGTTGCAGCCGATCGACTTTCTTTATGCAGCCGTGTTGTGCAAAGTCAGGCTATGTAGCCCCGGTGTCATCGCCATGAAAGTTTGGTGATGCTTATATGACAGCCCCCAAGGAGCCTCTAATGCCCTGGCCAGATCTGCTGCACAGCCGTGACCGATTGCCCGCCGTTGCTGACCTGGCCGAGGGTTTTGCGATGTTGTTGCAGCAACTGGGCAACGTCACGCCGTTCGAATTGGCGGTCGCGGGCGGGCGGCGAATGGCGACGCCGGGGCTGGCGTTTCTGGTCGGTTATCAGGCGGCATTGCGCATGTTGTGGCCGAGTGCGCCGCTGAGCCTGGGCGCTTTGTGTGCGACCGAACAGCGCAGTTTGCGCCCGGCGGATATGCAGACGCGGCTGAGCGATTTGCGCCTGAGTGGACGCAAGGATTTCGTCACGGCGGGCGATGCGGCGGACTGGCTGTTGATCGCCGCTCGCAGTGAAGAGCCCGGTGAAAGTCCGCGTCTGAGTCTGGCCGTGGTGTATCCCGGCGAGCCCGGCGTGACCGTGGAAAAACTGCCGGCGCTGCCGTTGATGCCGGACATCAGTCATGGCCGGTTGCAGCTTGACGGGGCGTTGTGCGAGTTGCTCGCCGGTGATGGTTGGGATGCTTACGTCAAACCGTTTCGCACCCTTGAGGATGTTTACGTACTGAGCGCAATGACCGCGTGGTTGTATGGCGTCGGACAGGACAGCGACTGGCCGCAAGCGCTGCAACTGCGCTTGCTGGCGCTGTTGGCCGGGTGTGCCGAGGCGAGTCGGCAACCGCCGAACAATCCCGCCGGGCATGTGTTGCTGGGTGGGTTGTTTGCGCAGTTTGAGGCGCTGGAGGGGGAGGTGAGTCAGGCGTTGGCTGACGGGCCGGCAGAATGGGCGCAGATGTGGCAGCGCGATCAGGGGGTGATGCAGTTGGCGGCGGGGGCTCGGGCCAAGCGGTTGGCCAAGGCTTTGGCGGCGGGCTGAAGGGCCTCATCGCGAGCAGGCTCACTCCTACAGTTGATCGAGTTTCGTCAGTTGAAATGCGATCCCCTGTAGGAGTGAGCCTGCTCGCGATAGCAATCCCAAGAACACCACACATCTGTCATAAACCCTGACTAGTCTCAGCAGGTTCTCTCCAAGAGCCCTCCCCATGTGCAAAGGCCTGTCGCTGTTTCTGCTGCTGATCAGCTTCACCGTTCACGCCGAACAATGGCCGGGTGAAGAATGGCCAACCGGCACGACGCTCACCGATACAGAGGCACTGGGAAATTACGCCTTCCCACCCCGCGACGATGCAACCCGCAAAGGCATCCGCACCGACGCGCTGCTGATCATCCATGACGGCCAGATCGTCTACGAACGCTACGCCGGCCCGACCACTGCACAAACCCCGCATCTGACCTGGTCGATCAGCAAAAGCCTGATGGCCACGGTCCTTGGTGTGGCGTATGGCGAAGGCCTGTTCAAACTCGAAGACCCCGCAGCGAAGTTCTATCCGCCACTCGCTAAACACCCGCAGATAAAAATCGCCGACCTGTTGCACTGGGCCTCCGGCATCGACTGGCAGGAAGACTACGAGTACGCCCCGCTGAAATCCTCGGTGGTGGCGATGCTCTATACCCGTGGTCATCGCGACATGGCTGCATTTACCGCCGACCACGTCATCTATGCCAAACCGGGTGAGGCTTTCCGTTACTCCAGTGGCGACAGTAACCTGCTCGCGGCGGCGTTGAAGAACATCGTCGGCCCGCAGCACTATCCAGACTATCCGTGGAAGGCGCTGTTCGAACCGTTGGGCATTCGTCATGCCGTGTGGGAAACCGATGCCGCTGGCACCTTTGTCGCGTCATCTTACGCTTATCTGACGGCGCGGGATCTGGCGCGTGTCGGTTTGTTGATGGCCCGCGATGGACGATGGAGTGATCGCCAATTGCTGCCCAAGGACTGGGTCGCGTTCAACCTTGAACCCTTCGCCGGTTACAAGGCCCATCAGGACGAAGCGGTGCCCGGCGGCCAATGGTGGCTCAATCGCCCGGCGGATAGCGCCGCATCACCGTGGCCCGATGCACCGCCCGACACCTTCGCCGCGCTTGGCCATTGGGGCCAGGCGCTGTACGTAATCCCCAGCGCCAACCTGGTGATCGTGCGTTACGCCGATGATCGCGATGGCAGCTACCGCCATAACGAACTGCTCAAACGCGTGCTGAAGGCGGTGCATCCATGAAGCGCTTCTTGCTGTTAGTGCTGGTCCTGCTGCTCGGCTGGGTCGTCTACGAACGAGAAAACCTGTGGGCCTTCCCCGACATCATCAGCGCCTACACCGCCAAGGAATATTGTTCGTGCCGGTATGTGATGAACAACGACGCCGAGTATTGCCGTGGTTATGTGAAGCAGTGGCTGCCGACCAGCCAGTTCACCGATGACCCCGCCAGCAAAACCATTACCGTCAGCGGCATGGGCCGCAGCAACCGCGCCCAGTGGCAAAGCGAACGTCAGGGCTGTCGTTTACAGCCTTGAAAGATCGCAGCCTTCGGCAGCTCCTACAGGATCGGGTCCACCCTGTAGGAGCTGCCGAAGGCTGCGATCTTTTGATCTTGATGTTGCAATAACGGCGTGGGCGGTTAAGGTTCGTGCAGGTTTATCGGCCCCACGAGTGTTCAATGTTCAACCGCCCCCTCTGTGCAACCCTGTCGAGCCTGTTGCTCGCCGCCGTCGCGCTACCGGCGCAGGCCAATTGGTACCTGGACGGCGAGTCGTCGCGGCTGTCGTTCGTCAGCACGAAAAACGCCAATGTTTCCGAAGTGCAGCGCTTTCTGGTGCTGCACGGTAAGGTCGATCCCAACGGTCGCGCCGAAGTCGAAGTCGAGCTGGACTCAATCAACAGCGGCATCCCGCTGCGCGATGAGCGCATGCGCAAGGAGCTGTTCCAGATCGAGCAATTCCCCGAAGCGACCATCACCACCCAGATTGACCTGCGCCCGATCAACGATCTGGCCCCCGGTGCGCAGCTGGAATTACGTCTGCCGCTGACCGTCAACCTGCACGGCAAGCAGCACGAATACCCGGCCGAGTTGCTGGCGACGCGTCTCGATGACCGGCGCTTTCAGGTTGTCACCCTCGAGCCGCTGGTGATCAACGCTGAAGATTTCGATCTCCTGCCGGGGCTGGAAAGCCTGCGCAAACTCGCCGACCTGTCGGCGATCAGTCTGTCGGTGCCGGTGGGTGCGGTGCTGATCTTCACGGCGCGCTGACATGCGCGGCGCGGTGTTCCCGTGGCGGGATGGCAACCGGTTCGAACTGTTGATCGACGGCCCGCAATTCTTTCCGCGCATGCTCGAGCAGATTGCTGGCGCTCAAGAGCAGATCGAACTCGAACTGTACCTGGTCGAGGCCGGCGCCTGTGCTGAAACCATAGTGCAAGCGCTGGTGCTGGCGGCCGAACGTGGTGTGCGCGTGCGGTGCCTGTTCGATGATTACGGCAGCCTGGCGTTTACGCTCAATCTGCGTCAGCGCCTGACACACGCTGGAGTCGAACTACGTTTCTACAATCGCCTGAGCTGGCGGCGCTGGGTCGGCAATTTCTATCGCGATCACCGCAAATTGCTGCTGGTCGATCAGCGTCTGGCGGTGGTCGGCGGCACCGGAGTCACTGACGAGTTCTGGACGCCGGGCCATGACACCAGCGAATGGCACGAAGTGATGGTCGAGATCAGCGGCCCGTTGGTGATCGACTGGCAATTGCTGTTTGATCGTCAGTGGATCGCCAACCGCTATCGCCGCGCCTGGCGCCCGGCCGCGCATTTTGGTCTGCCACGTTTGCCGCGCGTGCCGGACAAGGGCGAGGGCATGGGCCGTGTGGCGTATGCCGACGCCCGCCAGCACCGCGACATTCTGCAATCGCTGTTTCGCGCCCTGAACAGCGGGCAAAAACGCATCTGGATGGCCACGCCGTACTTCCTGCCAACGTGGAAAATCCGCCGCTCCCTGCGCAAAGCTGCGGCGCGCGGTGTCGACGTACGCTTGCTGCTGACCGGGCCGCGCACCGATCACCCGTCGGTGCGCTACGCCGGGCATCGCTACTACCCGCGATTGCTCAAGGCCGGGGTGCAGATCTTCGAATACCAGCCGTGCTTTCTGCATTTGAAAATGGTGCTGGTCGACGATTGGGTGAGCATTGGTTCGTGCAACTTCGATCACTGGAACCTGCGCTTCAATCTGGAGGCGAATCTGGAGGCGCTGGATCCGTCGTTGACGGCAGCGGTAGAGGCGAGTTTTGTGAAGGACTTCGGGCTGAGTCAGCAGGTGAGTCTGGAGGAGTGGCAGCGCCGACCGTTGTGGCGGCGGGTGAAGCAGCGGGTGTGGGGCTGGGTGGATCGGGTGGTGGTCAATATCCTCGACAGACGCGGCTAAAACCGATTCTGAATACACCCTAAATCCAATGTGGGAGCGAGCCTGCTCGCGAAAGCGGTGTGTCAGTCAGCAATTGTTTAGCTGAATGACCGCTTTCGCGAGCAGGCTCGCTCCCACAGGGTTTCGCGGTGTGCTTGCGGTTACAGCAACTCGAAGCTCTGCTGCGTCACGTCCTGGGAATCCAGGCCGATCTGCACGTTGAACTTGCCAGGCTCTGCCGCGTACTTGAGCTGGGCGTTGTAGAACTTCAGGTCATCCTCGGTGATGGTGAAGTGCACGACTTTCTGTTCGCCGGCCTTGAGCATGATTTTCTGGAAGTTCTTCAGTTCCTTCACCGGGCGGATCATCGAGCCGGTGACGTCCTGGATGTACAACTGCACCACGGTTTCGCCGTCACGCTTGCCGGTGTTTTTCAGCATGACGCTGGCGTCGAGCTTGCCAGTGGCGTTGAGGGTGGTCGACGACAGCGCCATGTCGCTCAGGGCGAAGTTGGTGTAGCTCAGGCCATACCCGAACGGGAACAGCGGGCCAGTCGTGTCATCGAAATACTGCGAGGTGTAGTTGCCCGGTTTGCCCGGCGTGAACGGCCGGCCAATGCTCAGGTGGTTGTAGTAGGTCGGGATCTGGCCCACGGAGCGCGGGAAGGTCACCGGCAGTTTGCCCGACGGGTTGTAGTCGCCGAACAGCACGTCGGCGATGGCGTTGCCGCCCTCGGTGCCGCTGAACCAGGTTTCCAGAATCGCGTCAGCCGACTGGTTCTCTTCGAGAATGGTCAGCGGACGGCCGTTCATCAGTACCAGCACCAGCGGTTTGCCGGTGGCTTTGAGCGCACGGATCAGCTCGCGCTGGCTTTCCGGGATGTTCAGGTCGGTGCGGCTGGAGGATTCGTGGGACATGCCACGGGATTCACCTACCGCTGCAACGATCACGTCAGCATCCTTGGCAGCTTTCACTGCTTCGTCGATCAGCACGTTGGCCGGGCGCGGATCGTCGACCACTTCCGGCGCATCGAAGTTGAGGAAGTTCAGGTAGTCCAACACCTTCTTGTCGCTGGTGATGTTGGCGCCACGGGCGTAGATCAGGTTCGACTTGTTGCCGATCACCGAACTCATGCCATCGAACAGCGTCACCGATTGCGCAGGGCGCCCGGCGGCGGCCCAACTGCCCATCATGTCAATCGGCGCTTTGGCCAGCGGGCCGACCAGCGCGACTTTTGCGTCTTTCTTCAGCGGCAGGGTTTCGTTCTGGTTCTTCAGCAGCACCAGACTGCGACGCGCCACTTCACGGGCCTCGGCGCGGTGCAGACGACTTTCGGCGTAGGTGTCGGCCGGATCATCTTCAGCCTTGCCGATGCGCAGGTACGGATCCTTGAACAGGCCCATGTCGTACTTGGCCGCGAGCACTTCACGCACGGCGTTGTCGATGTCTTTCTGCTCGATCTCACCGGACTTGAGCAGCCCCGGCAGTTCTTTGCCGTACAGGGTGTCGTTCATGCTCATGTCGATACCGGCCTTGATCGCCAGCTTCGCCGCTTCACGACCGTCGCGGGCCACGCCGTGCTTGATCAGTTCGAAAATCGCACCGTGGTCGCTGACCGCCAGGCCCTTGAAGCCCCAGTCGCGACGCAGCAGATCGTTCATCAGCCAGGTGTTGGCCGTGGCCGGAATGCCGTTGATCGAGTTCAACGCGACCATCACACCACCGGCGCCGGCATCGATCGCGGCGCGGTACGGTGGCAGGTAATCCTGGTACATCTTCACCGGACTCATGTCGACGGTGTTGTAGTCGCGACCGCCCTCGACCGCGCCGTACAGGGCGAAGTGCTTGACGCTGGCCATGATGCTGTCAGCCGCGCTCGGGGTGGCGCCCTGATAGGCGCGAACCATGACGCCGGCAATGCGCGAGGTCAGGTAGGTGTCTTCACCGAAGCCTTCGGAGCTGCGGCCCCAGCGCGGGTCGCGAGAGATGTCGACCATCGGCGCGAAGGTGATGTCGAGGCTGTCGGCAGCGGCTTCTTTAGCGGCAACGCGCCCGGACTGGCCGATGGCGTCCATGTCCCAGCTCGAGGCGAGGGCCAGCGGAATCGGGAAAATCGTACGGTGACCGTGGATCACGTCGTACGCGAAAAACATCGGAATCTTCAGGCGGCTGCGCATGGCAGCGTCCTGCATCGGCCGGTTTTCCGGGCGGGTGATCGAGTTGAACGTGCCGCCGATGTTGCCGGCAGCGATCTCTTTGCGGATCAGCTCACGTGGCATTTCCGGGCCGATGCTGATCAGGCGCAACTGGCCGATCTTTTCATCGAGGGTCATCTGGTTCATCAGATTGCTGATGAACGCGTCCTTGTTTTCCAAGGGTACCGGGGTCGTGGCGGCCAATACTTGATGACTGGCCAGGCTGACGAACAGACCCAGCAAACACAGCTTCTTCATGAATATTTTTCTCAAGGGCCCAAGCGGCAATGCAACGCCGGCCAGCCAAAATTTAGGGAGCGACTATTGTTGTTCGGGTACGGGCTCAAAGAAACAGAGCCAAAAACGGCAGCCGACACTTGCCAGCATGATCACGCAGGGCACTTTTTAGCCCATTGCCCCGTCGTAATCCAGCGACGCGGCCGATTATGCCCCAAGAGCCCGCTGAGAATGTTTCGCGCTCGGTTTTTATAATGATATGTGCCAAGGAGCATCACCGCGATGAATGTAAGCCCAACCAATCGCTCGCGTTTACAGGTCGCCACGCTGCTGGTGCTGGCCACGCTGTTGACCGCGTGCGGCATCAACAATATCCCGACCCTCGACGAACAGGCCAAAGCCGCATGGGGACAGGTGCAGAACCAGTACCAGCGCCGCGCCGACCTGATCCCCAATCTGGTGGAAACGGTGAAAGGTTATGCAGCTCACGAGCAGGAAACGCTGACCGCAGTGATCGAGGCGCGGGCGAAAGCCACGTCTATTCAGGTGGATGCCAGTACCCTCGACAACCCCGAGAAACTCAAGCAATTCCAGCAGGCGCAGGATCAACTGACCGGCGCATTGAGCCGCTTGATGGTGGTGTCCGAGCGCTATCCGGATCTGAAGGCCAACCAGAACTTCCTCGCCCTGCAATCGCAGCTGGAAGGCACGGAAAACCGCATCGCCGTGGCGCGCCGCGACTTCATTCTGGCGGTGCAGAAATACAACACCGAGATTCGTACCTTCCCCGGTCGGCTCTGGCACAGCGTGATGTACAGCGATCTGCCGATCCGCGAAACCTTCGAAGCCACCACGCCCGGCGCGGAAAAGGCCCCGGAAGTGAAATTCTGATTCGAGGTTGTCCATGCGCGTGTTGAAAATGGGCCTGGTGCTGATGCTGTGGCTGTTCGCCGTCAGCGCCCAGGCCGAGTTGACGTTCCCGGCGCTCAGCGGGCGGGTGGTGGACGAAGCGCAGATGCTCGAGCCGTCGGTGCGCGCGCAACTGGGCCAACAGTTGCAGGCCCACGAGCAGGCGACCGGCGAGCAGTTGGTCGTCGTTACGCTGCCGGATCTGCAAGGCACCACCATCGAAGATTTCGGCGTTCAGCTCGGCCGGCACTGGGGCATCGGCCAGAAGGACAAGAACAACGGCGCGCTGCTGATCGTTGCCCGTGACGAGCGCAAACTGCGCATCGAAGTCGGTTATGGCCTGGAAGACCGACTGACTGACGCGCAGACTTCGGTGATCATCCATCAAGTCATAACCCCTGCCTTCAAGACCGGCAATTTCAGCAAAGGCATCAGCGATGGCATCGCGGCGATGCTGGTGGTGCTGGGCGGTAATCCGCTGGATGAGCCGTCGACGGTGTATGAATCCAGCGGTGATCCGTCCGATGATTTCATCTCGCGGCATCCGGGATTGTTCGTGTTTTTGGTGATGTTGTTCATCCTGACGGTGTTTGTCTGCCAGATGCTCGGTATCCTGCCTGCCGGCCGTGGCGGCTCCGGAGGAGGGGGCGGCTTCGGCGGTGGTGGCGGGTTTGGCGGCGGTGGAGGCGGAGGCTTCAGCGGCGGCGGGGGCAGTTTCGGCGGCGGTGGTTCGTCCGGCGGCTGGTGATATCAGAAGAATAATGAGCAGGCACTTTTCAACATGGCACTACTGACCGAACACGAACAACGCAAAGTCGCCGAGGCGATCGCCCGGGTCGAGCGCGACACCGACGCCGAATTGGTGACGGTGCTGGCCGCCCGCGCCGATGACTACGCGTACATCCCGCTGTTGTGGGCAAGCCTCCTGGCACTGGTGGTGCCGGGCGTCGTGCACTACCTGACCGGCTGGCTGACCCTGCGCAGTCTGCTGCTGGTGCAGTGGGGTGCGTTTATCGTGCTGTGCCTGCTGTTTCGTCTGCCGAAAATCACCACTCATTTGATACCGCGTCGCGTGCGGCATTGGCGTGCGTCAAACCTGGCGCGGCGGCAGTTTCTCGAGCAGAACCTGCATCACACCGTGGGCAGCACGGGGATGCTGATTTTTGTGTGTGAGGCGGAGCGGTATGTGGAGATTCTGGTGGATGAGGGGATTTCCAAACGGCTGGATAATAAATCCTGGGATGCCATTGTCGCGGCGTTTACCGAGCAGGTCAGGCAGGGGCGCACGCTGGAAGGGTTTGTCACGTGTATCGAGGCGTGTGGGGAATTGCTAAAGGTGCATGTGCCGGTGACGCAGGTGAGGAATGAGTTGCCGAATCGGTTGATTGTGCTGGGGTAAGACCTGGATTATTCGTCGACGCTGAGATCCAGTCCCTCACCCCAGCCCTCTCCCGGAGGGAGAGGGGGCCGACCGAGGTGTCTGGTGCTCGACATCGACCTGAAAAACCGAGTCGATTATGGATTCAAAGCAACTCGTTCAAACCTGAGTTCGACTCGGTATTTCAGGTTGGCGTACGCGTGAAAACACCTCGGTCAGTCCCCTCTACCTCTGGGAGAGGGCTAGGGTGAGGGCGCTTCTAACAACCGTTCGGTAAATAAGAGCGTGTCCCCAACCCCTATCCCCCCTAAAATACCCGCCATTCCCGATTTCGCCCGTCCGAGGCCGCTTTTCCATGTCCGTTACTGCTCCTGCCACCCAGCCTGCGCCCGATCACCACGCCCAGTTTATCGAGCTGCTGCAAACCAGCCTCGAACAGAACGGCTTCATCAAACTGGTGCTGGCCAAGTACGTCGGCGAAGAAGTGGATTTGCAGCGGGTCATCATCAAACCGGTGACAGTCAAGGCGCAGCCGAATCTGTCCTTCGTCTATCGCTACAAAACCCGCGACATCACCAAAAACCTGCCGCTTAGCGAAGGCGTGGCGACGATTGCCGCGTTACTGCCAGCCGCGTTCAAAAATGCCCATTTACTGGCGGTGACTGACGAAGCCCAGCTCGAATACAGCAAAAAGGGCAAATCTTCGCTGTTCAAGAGCAAACCTCAGCAATTGCGCGAAGCTCCGTCCGCCGAGCACAACCGCGAGAAAAACCGCTTCCTTGAGCTGAGCCGACCGTTCCTCAAGGATCTGGGCGTGACCAACGCGCAGCACGAGTTGATCCCGGCGATGTCGCGCAAGTGGAAGCAGATCAACAAGTTCATCGAAGTGTTCAGCCATGCCCTGACCTCGTCGCCGCTGGCGCTGGACAAACCGGTGCGCGTGGCGGATTTCGGTTCGGGCAAGGGCTATCTGACGTTCGCGATTCACGATTACCTGCGCAACACGCTCAAGGCTGAGGGCGAGGTCACCGGCGTCGAGCTGCGCGAAGAAATGGTCAACCTGTGCAACTCCGCCGCAGCGAAGCTCGATCATCCGGGCCTGGTGTTCAAGTGCGGTGACGTGCGCAGCGTGGCGCCGAGCGAGCTGGACGTGATGATCGCCCTGCATGCCTGCGACATCGCTACCGATTACGCGATCCACACCGGCATCCGTTCCGGCGCGTCGATCATCATGTGCTCGCCGTGCTGCCACAAACAGATCCGCCTGCAGATCCAGAGCCCGGCGCTGCTCAAGCCGATGCTGCAATACGGTTTGCACCTCGGTCAGCAAGCTGAAATGGTCACCGACAGTTTGCGTGCGCTGTTCCTTGAGGCCTGCGGTTACGAGACCAAGGTCTTCGAGTTCATCTCGCTGGATCACACCAACAAGAACAAGATGATTCTGGCAGTGAAGCGCGCCGAGCCGGTGGATCCGGCGCAGTTGTTGGTGAAGATTCAGGAGTTGAAAGACTTCTACAACATCAGCGAGCACTGCCTGGAAACCTTGCTGCGCGCTGACGGCTACCTCGCCTGACACAAAACCCTGTGGGAGCGAGCCTGCTCGCGAAAGCGGACTGACAGTCAACGATGATGTTGGCTGTTACGGACCCTTCGCGAGCAGGCTCGCTCCCACATTTGATTTCACCGCAGTCTTGCGACCGAGCATGACGGTGGCAATCACGCCACACGCAAACACCCAGGTAATCGGTTCGACATGTTCGCCAAAGAACAGCGCCGAAAACGCGATGGTGAAGAAAATCTGCAGCAACTGGATCTGACTGACCCGGGCAATGCCGCCCATGGCCAGCCCGGCGTACCAGGCGAAGAAGCCGAGAAACTGCGAAAACAACGCCACATAACCAAACGCCCACCAGGTCCTGGGCGACACCGCGCCCTGATGTTGTAGCGCCAGATACAGCACCGGCCCGATCAACAGCGGCGTCGACAGCACCAGCGCCCAGCAGATCACCTGCCAGCCGCCCATCTCCTTGGCCAAGCGGCCGCCTTCGGCGTAGCCCAGTCCACCAACGGCAATCGCGCCGAGCATCAGCAAATCACCCGCCTGAATGCTACCGGCACCGGTATACAACGCATAACCGAGTACCAACGCACTGCCCAGCGCCGCGTAGGCCCAGAAGGCTTTTGACGGGCGCTCATGGGACAACCACGCGGCATACAGCGCCACGCACAGCGGTTGCAGGCCGTTGACCAACGCACCGTGGGACGCCGGCAAGGTTTGCATGGCCCACGCCGACAACACCGGAAAACCCAGAATCACCCCGGCGATCACCAGGCTCAGGCCTTTGACCTGCTGCCAGCTCGGCCACTTCTCGCGGCGCCATAACAGAAGCAGCGCCGCCGGAATTGCTGCGAACAGTGCGCGGCCCAAACCGTTGAGCAGCGGATGCAGTTCCTGCACCACGATGCGGGTGAAGGGCAGGGTGAGGCTGAAAATCACCACGCCGAGCAGGCCGAGGGCCATGCCGGTGTTTTCGCGCGAGGACATGAGGGGAGACCAGAATCGTAGGGAATTGGAAGGTGTCCTCATCTAGCCATAATCCGCGAATTTCGGGATGTTACAGCTAGGCACGGACTTAGGCGTACAGTTTGAAGGCCCCTTCGCGAGCAAGCTCGCTCCCACAGGAGAATGCATTCCAATGTGGGAGCGAGCTTGCTCGCGAAGAACGATGACACGGTCTCAGGTAGTAGCCGGTTGTTACCCGAGCCTCCGGATAAGGTCTACCTTCAATACTCCCAAGCATTCCCCAGAGGAGTCCTCCCCATGGCTGCGAAAAAGATTCTGATGCTGGTCGGCGATTACGTCGAAGACTACGAAGTGATGGTGCCGTTCCATGCCCTGCAAATGGTCGGTCACACCGTCCACGCCGTGTGCCCGGACAAGGCTGCCGGCAAAACCGTGCGCACCGCGATCCATGATTTCGAAGGCGATCAGACCTACAGCGAAAAACCCGGTCACCTGTTCGCCCTCAACTTCGACTTCGCCAAGGTCAACGATGCCGATTACGACGCGCTGCTGATCCCCGGCGGCCGTGCGCCGGAGTACCTGCGCCTCAACGAAAAAGTCCTCGACCTGGTGCGTGCCTTCGGCAAGGCCGGCAAACCGATTGCCGCCGTCTGCCACGGTGCGCAACTGCTCGCGGCGGCGGGTGTACTTGAAGGCCGCGAATGCAGCGCCTATCCGGCTTGCGCGCCGGAAGTGCGTCTGGCGGGCGGTACGTACATCGATATTCCGGTGACGGACGGCCACGTTCAAGGCAATCTGGCCACAGCCCCGGCATGGCCGGCGCATCCGAACTGGCTGGCCGGTTTTCTCGGCTTGCTCGGCACTAAAATCACCCTGTAACGAGGATTCGCCGATGTGCGAGCTCTACGTCAAGGCTGACCCGATTCTCTACGAATCTCGCTCGCGTTCGCTGCGCATCTGCGGCGTGGTGACGACGTTGCGCCTGGAGAATCAGTTCTGGGACATCCTCAGCGAAATCGCCGAGGTCGATGGCATGACCACCAACCAGTTGATCGCCAAGCTGTATGAAGAGGTAATGGATTATCGCGGGGAGGTGGTTAATTTTGCCTCGTTCCTGCGGGTGAGTTGTACGCGGTATTTGAGTCAGCGGCGGGTGAGTACGCCGGAGTTGTCGGTGGTGCGGGCGGTGGTGAAATAGCCAGCATCGCAGTGACCCTTTCGCGAGCAAGCTCGCTCCCACTTTCGACCGCGTTCTGCAACTGGAATGCGGTCCCATGTGGGAGCGAGCTTGCTCGCGAAGGGGCCGGTACAGGCGACAGAAGTCTGGGGCTGGTCTTTACTCATTTGCGCGAAATATCTCAATCGCCAAGGAGCAACGAGCATGTCCGGATGGTACGAACTCAGTAAAAGCAGCAACGGCCAGTTCAGGTTTCTGCTGAAAGCGGCGAATGCCGAAACGATTCTGACCAGCGAGTTGTACACCACTCGCGCTGCGGCCGACGGCGGCATCGCGGCGGTGCAAACCAACAGCCCGCTGGATGAGCGCTATGAGAGGAAGTCGACGAAGGACGGCCATCCGTACTTCAATCTGAAAGCGGCCAATCATCAGATCATCGGCAGCAGCGAATCCTATTCATCGGATGCGGCGTGCGACAAAGGCATTGCCAGTGTGAAGGCGAACGGACCGAGCAAAGTGATCAAGGACAAGACCTTGCCGGTGCTCTAAATTCACCACATTCCTTTGTAGGAGTGAGCCTGCTCGCGATAGCGGTGGGTCAGTCGATACATGCTCAGCTGATCCACCGCTATCGCGAGCAGGCTCACTCCTACATTGTTTTTTGTGGTGTCAGTGAGATCAGCGCAGGGATTTCAGGATCGTTTGCAGCTGCGTTTGGCCCGCTTCACTCAGCGGGAATACCGGCAAACGTGGATCACCCACCTCAAGCCCGGTCTGCCGCAACCCAGCCTTGATCGTCGCCGGCAAGCCACCCTTGAGGATGAAATCCAGCAGCGGCAACTGGCGATAGAACAAATCCCGCGCGCGATCCAGATCCCCAGCCATGGCGGCCTCATACAAATCCAGGTTCAGCTGCGGGATCAAGTTCGGCGCCGCTGTGCACCAGCCTTTCGCCCCGGCGGCAAACGCTTCCAGTGCCAGCGGATTGCAGCCGTTGTAGAACGGCACCTGACCTTCGCCGAGCAATTGCAGTTTGTGCATGCGCTGAATATCGCCGGTGCTCTCCTTGACCATGGTTACGTTTTCCACGCTGTTGACGATGCGCAGAATCAAATCAACCGACATGTCGGTGCCGCTGGTGGCCGGGTTGTTATAGAGCATGATCGGCACGCCGATGCTTTCGCCGATGGCGCGGTAGTGGGCGAGGATTTCTGCCTCAGTGAGCTTCCAGTACGAGGCGGGCAGCACCATCACCACATCGGCGCCGTGGGCTTCAGCGAAACGCGCGCGGCGTATGGCTTTGGCGGTGGTCAGGTCAGACACGCTGACGATGGTTGGCACGCGTTTGGCCACGTGTTTGATGCTGAATTCGGCAACCTGATCCCACTCCGCATCGCTCAGGTAAGCGCCTTCGCCGGTGCTGCCCAGTGGTGCAATGGCGTGGACGCCGCTGTCGATCAAACGATCGATCGATTGGCCGAGCGCGGGCAGATCCAGCCCTTCGCCATTGGCGCCGAACGGGGTGATGGTGTAGCCGATAATGCCGTGAATAGTGGACATGGGAATTTCTCCGTAACAGGTTTCAGTTCAGGCAATCGGCGTGTTGGCGCAGGTTCTGCCGAGCGTAATAGTTGAAGGCGGCGGCGTGGCGTTTCGGCTTGGCGATCCAGTCATGCGCCTCGCGGCCCAGCTCGGGAATGATCGGCTTGATCGTGCCAGCGGCCATCGCCAGCAGTTGCAGTTTGGCCGCGCGCTCGATCAGTTGGGCGATGACACAGGCCTCCTCAATCGTCGTACCGGTCGACAACTGACCGTGGTGCGAAAGCAGAATTGCGCGTTTGTCGCCCAGCGCACCGGCAATCAACTCGCCCTCTTCATTGCCCACCGGCACGCCCGGCCAGCCTTCGAGAAATGCGCAGTCGTCGTACAGCGGGCACAAATCCATGTGGGAAATCTGCAGTGGCACTTCCAGCATCGACAGCGCCGCGACGTGGGTCGGGTGGGTGTGAATGATGCAGTTCACATCCGGACGAGCGCGGTACACCCAGCTGTGAAAACGGTTGGCCGGGTTGGCCATGCCGTGACCTTCGAGAACTTCCAGATCCTCGTTGACCAGCAACAAATTGCTCGCGGCGATTTCGTCGAAGCCCAGGCCCAATTGCTGAGTGTAATAGGTGCCGGGCTGTGGCCCACGGGCGGTGATTTGCCCGGCCAGACCTGAGTCGTGACCGTTCTCGAAGAGAATCCGGCAGGTCAGGGCCAGCTTTTGCCGGTCCGTCCACGTATTATCCGCCAGGCTTTTTTGCATCTGGGTCAGCGCTTGCTTGACCAGTTGGTCTTTGGGTAGTGCTAATGTCTTGGCCATGTCCGTGTCCTTTGGGTGAGAGCAAATGACACGAAAGAGGCTATATGACACAAAGTGTCATTGGCAAGCACAAATCGTCGCTTCCTTGCTGGAATAACCGCCGCGCATGTCTATCCGTTTGAAATTATTGAGAAAAAAACTTGGCGTAACCCTTGAGGCACTGGCCGAAAAATCCGGCATGACCAAGAGTTATCTGTCCAAAGTCGAACGCGGGCTGAACACCCCGTCGATTGCTGCCGCGTTGAAACTGGCGAAAGCGCTGAATGTAAAAGTCGAGGAATTGTTCTCCGAAGACAACGTCAGCCTCGACAGCTACAGCCTGGTGCGCAGCCACGAACGGCAGTCACTGGCAGCGAATGATCAGAGTCCCGGGTATGCCGTGTTGGCCCATCAGGTCAGCGAACGCAACCTGCTGCCGTTCATCATCTACCCGCCGAGCGAGTTCACTGACAAAACCTTCAAGGAGCATATGGGCGAGGAGTTTCTGTTCGTCCACGAAGGGCAGGTCGAAGTGGATTTCATGAACGAGAAGGTGCTGCTGGAGCGCGGCGACGCGCTGCACTTCAATGCGCAGAAACCGCACCGGATCAGATCGGTCGGGGATGTGCAGGCGCAGTTGCTGGTGGTGGTGCACAGCGCCGAAGAATGAACCTTAGAGTCAAAAGATCGCAGCCTTCGGCAGCTCCTACAGGGGAACGCATTCCAACTGTAGGAGCTGCCGAAGGCTGCGATCTTTTGATCTTGCTTTAAACCTCGACGGGCACCGACAACTTCGGATTCCCCAACGCATGGCTCTTCGCATCAAAAAACCGCAACTCCACACCCGTCCCCTCGAACACCTTCGCGTAATGCCGTTTCTGATGCTGAACAAACGCCGCACTGCGCGGATAAATCGAGATCGCCAGCGTCGCAGGTTTCGCCAGGCGCAGCGCTCGCACGATGTGCGCATCCTGCTCGCCCAAGGCATGACCAAAGATGCACAAACCGCCGCCATGTCCCAGCAATTGCGCATAACAGAACGACAAATAATCCGAACTGCGAATGGTCTTGAGCTTGTCCGCACTCGGCCCTTCGGTAACGAACAGCGGCACGTCATCCAGTGTCTTGATCGTGTTGTTGATGGCGAAACTGCCGAGCAGCGTGCCTTCGGTTGACGTCAGTTTGCGCGCGGTGCCGTCCTGATTGCGCACCAGGTGCAGACCGCCATGCAGGTACAGCAAGCGCGGTTTGCCGGTGGCAGTTTCGCTCACATCAAAACTGGCATTCGGGCCGTTGAACAGGTCGTCGATGGCCTCGCTGTGGTGCTGCAGCGCCCAGTAGTTGAGCAAGTCGTAATTGGTGGTGAACACCGTGCGATAGCGCGCCAGTTCTTCATTCAAAACCTTCAGCGTCGAAGGCTTCACCAGTCGCCACGGAATGTGCACGGCGTGCACGGTGTTGATCAGCGCTTCCTTGATCGCGTAGTAACGGTTGCGCGGCGCCGCTGAGCTGACGGCCAACGCTTTGTTGACCCGGCTGGTGGTTTTCAGCGCGCCGAGCACCTGTTCGAAACTGCGCGTCTGCATCGCGTCGAACACCGCCAGTTCCGATGGGCTCAGCGGTTTTTCTTCGACGGTGCGGGCGTTCTCGAACAGCGAGTCATAGCCGAAGTCGTCCCAGACCGCGCGGCTGGCCCCGTTGCCCACCAGCAAGCCACTGAAGTCGGTCGCGGCGCGCAGGGTGTTCCAGTCTTCGAGGCTGGCGTCGACATCGAGAAAATCGGTCATTGCGTAGGCGGTCTCAAAACATAGGGGCTGATGGACGGCGACTTTATCACGAGCGGGCATTGAGCCAGATCAACATCACTCGTGACCGATCGGTCGATGCTGTGTCTATCCGCCGAACCGGAGCAGTCGATTCGGCCCCCTGTCAGGAGATGCGCGCATGACCAGCACCTTTTTCATTCCGGCGGTAAACATCATGGGCAACGGCTGCCTCGACGAAGCCATGGTCGCCATTCGCAACTACGGTTTTCGCAAAGCGTTGATCGTCACTGACGCGGGGCTGGCCAAGGCTGGCGTGGCGACGATGGTCGCCGAGAAACTGGCGATGCAGGACATCGATTCGGTGATCTTCGACGGCGCCAAACCCAACCCGAGTATCGCCAACGTCGAGTCGGGCCTGGGGCTGCTCAAGGAAAGTCGCTGCGATTTCGTCGTGTCGCTGGGCGGCGGCTCGCCGCACGACTGCGCCAAAGGCATTGCCCTGTGCGCGACCAATGGCGGACAGATCCGTGATTACGAAGGCATTGATCAATCGAGCAAGCCGCAACTGCCACTGATCGCCATCAACACCACTGCCGGCACCGCCAGCGAGATGACTCGTTTTTGCATCATCACCGACGAATCGCGCCACGTGAAAATGGCCATCGTCGACCGTAACGTCACACCGCTGCTGTCGGTCAACGACCCGGAATTGATGGTCGCCATGCCCAAAGGCCTGACCGCCGCCACCGGTATGGATGCGTTGACCCACGCCATCGAAGCCTACGTCTCGACCGCTGCCAATCCGATCACCGATGCCTGCGCGCTGAAGGCAATGACCCTGATCAGCAACAACCTGCGCCTGGCCGTGCGCGACGGCAGCGACCTCGCCGCGCGGGAAAACATGGCGTACGCGCAGTTCCTCGCCGGCATGGCCTTCAACAATGCCTCGCTCGGTTACGTGCATGCGATGGCGCATCAATTGGGCGGGTTCTACGACTTGCCCCATGGCGTGTGCAACGCCGTGCTGCTGCCCCACGTGCAGACGTTCAATGCGCTGGTCTGTGCCGAGCGGCTGACCGATGTGGCCCACGCGATGGGCGCCGACATTCGTGGTTGCAGTCCGGAAGAAGGCGCGCAAGCGGCCATCAGCGCCATCCGTTGCCTGGCCAAAGACGTTGAGATTCCCGGTGGCTTACGTGAACTCGGCGCCAAACTCGCCGACATCCCGCTACTGGCCAGCAATGCCCTGAAAGACGCCTGCGGGCTGACCAATCCTCGGGCGGCGGATCAACGCCAGATCGAGGAGATCTTTCGCAACGCGTTCTGAGACGGGTACAGCGATGGCGAACGGCGTTATGCTCAAGGCCCGTTCGCGCCACCCTCGCCGAGTCTCGCATGCTGCAAAAAAGCCTGATCCGCCGCCTTGACCTGATCACCCTGCAACTGTTTGTCGCCGTGCACGAAGAGGGCACGCTGACCCGCGCCGCCTCGCGCGAAGCTATCGCGGTGTCGGCGGCGAGCAAACGGCTGATGGAGCTGGAAGAGGCGCTCGGGATCAGTCTGTTCGTGCGCCAGGCCAAGGGCATGACGCTGACCCCGGCTGGGGAAACTTTGCTGCACCATGCGCGGCAGATGCTGTTCAACGTCGAGAAAATGGGCCTGGAACTCGGCGAACACAGCCACGGTGTACGGGGTTATGTGCGCATGCTGGCGAACCTCTCGGCGATCATTCAGTTTCTTCCCGAAGACTTGCGCGACTTCTCCGCGCAGCATCCGCAGGTCAAGACCGATCTTGAAGAACGGCCCAGCGCCGGGGTGATTCAAGGCGTGCTCGATGGCGTCGCGGATCTCGGTATCTGCTCCAACGACAGCGACATCAAAGGCCTGCACAGCGTGTTGTACCGTCAGGACAAACTGCTGGTGGTGATGTTGCCGGAGCATCCTTTGGCTTCGCGCGAATCGGTGGCGTTCGCTGAAACGCTCGACAGCGACTACGTCGGATTGCATGCCGCCAGTTCAATAAACATGCGTACTCACGCGGCGGCGCGACAGGCCGGCAAAGTCCTGCGCATTCGCATTCATGTGCCGGGGTTCGATGCGGTGTGCCGGATGGTTCAGGCCAACATGGGTATCGGCATCTTGCCGCAGCGCGCGTATGAACTGTTTGGTCAGGCACTGGGGTTGCACGCGGTGCCGTTGACGGACGACTGGTCGGATCGTGCGTTGATTGTGGTGGTGCGCGATGAGGCGCGGTTGTCGCCGGTGAGTCGGTTGTTGTTTGAGCATTTGCGGGGGCGAGCCTCATAGATTTTCGATGAATGGGCCGGCCTCATCGCGAGCAGGCTCACTCCCACAGTGGATGTTTGTTGAACACAGAATCTGCAGCCGCCACGAAACCTGTAGGAGTGAGCCTGCTCGCGATGACTGACTTGAATTCACCACATCACCTTTGAGCGTTCGCATTTGGCGAACGCCCATTGCCGAGAGACGGCTGGATTGCCCGATCATCGTTCCTCTAGCCTTGGTGCATATTCCAAGAACAAGAGGTACCCCGCGATGACTGCCCCTTTGAGTGCGATCAAAGTGATCGAGATCGGCACCCTGATCGCCGCGCCGTTTGCCGCGCGTATGCTCGCCGAGTTCGGCGCCGAGGTGATCAAGATTGAAGCCATGGGTCAGGGCGACCCGCTGCGCAAATGGCGCAAGCTGCACCAAGGCACGTCGCTGTGGTGGTACCTGCAATCACGCAACAAGAAATCGCTGGCGCTCAATCTGAAATCTGCCGAAGGCATCGAACTGGTCAAGCAACTGGCCAGCGACGCTGACGTGATCATCGAAAACCTGCGCCCCGGTGCGCTGGAAAAACTTGGTCTGGGTTGGGACGTGCTCCACGCGCTCAACCCCAATCTCACCCTCGTACGCATCTCCGGCTACGGCCAGACCGGCCCGTACCGCGACCGTCCGGGCTTTGGCGCGATCGGCGAGGCCATGGGCGGCATTCGTTACACCACTGGCACTCCCGGTTCGCCACCGGCACGGGTCGGCGTCAGTCTCGGCGATTCGCTGGCCTCGCTGCACGCGGTGATCGGCGCGCTGATGTCGTTGTTGCGGGTCAAGACCGGGCAGGGCGGCGGGCAGATCGTCGACGTGTCGCTGGCCGAAAGCGTGTTCAACGTCATGGAAAGTCTGGTGCCGGAATACGACATGCAGGGCCATGTCCGCGAACGCAGCGGCGGCGCGTTGCCGGGTATCGCACCGTCCAACACTTACCTGACGGCTGACGGGGCCTATGTGGTGATTGCCGGCAACAGTGACCCGATCTACAAGCGTCTGATGCAAACCATTGGCCGTGATGACCTGGCTGATGCAGAAGAATTCGCCCACAACGACGGCCGCGCCGCCAAGAGCGGTTTGCTCGACGCCGCCATCACTCATTGGACCAGCAGCCTGCCGATCGACGACGTGCTCGCGGCGCTGGAAGCGGCTGAAGTGCCGGCCGGGCGCATCTATTCGGTGGCCGACATCGTCGCTGATCCGCACTATCAGGCCCGCGACATGCTGCTCAATGCCGAATTGCCCGGCGGCGCAACGGTGAAGATGCCCGGCATCGTCCCGAAACTTTCGGAAACCCCCGGCGAGGTGAACTGGTCGGGGCCGACACTCGGTCAGCACACCGACGGTATTCTTGCCGGCCTTGGCCTTACTGAACTCGACATCGAACGCCTGAAAAGCCAAGGGGTGGTGCAATGATCACGGACTATTCGCAAACCCTGATCGTCCAGGAAGTCTCGCCGCGCGACGGTTTGCAGATCGAGCCGACCTGGGTGGAAACCGCTGACAAGATCGCCCTGATCAATCAGCTGTCACTGGCCGGTTTCAGCCGTATCGAGGCCGGCTCGTTCGTGTCGCCGAAAGCGATTCCGGCGCTGCGTGATGGCGAGCAGGTTTTCACTGGCATTGAGCGACAGCCTGGGGTGATTTACGTCGCGCTGATTCCCAACCTCAAAGGTGCGCAGCGTGCACTGGAGGCGGGTGCCGATGAACTGAATCTGGTGATGTCCGCCAGCCAGACGCACAACATGGCCAATATGCGCATGCGCTGTGAAGACTCGTTGGCGGCGTTCGGTGACATCGTTTCGTTCGCCAGCGGTTCCGGTGTGCGCCTCAATGGTAGCGTTGCTACAACCTTCGGTTGTCCGTTCGAAGGTCAGATTGACGAGGATCGCGTGCTGCAAATCGTCGACGCTTATCAGGAACTCGGCATCGCGGGTATTACCCTCGCCGACACCACAGGCATGGCCAATCCGCGACAGGTGGATCGCTTGGTGCGGCGGGTGTTGCAGCGGGTTTCGCCGGCCGATCTGACTTTGCATTTCCACAACACTCGGGGTCTGGGGCTGTGCAATGTGCTGGCTGCTTACGAGGCCGGGGCGCGGCGGTTCGATGCGGCGCTCGGTGGTCTCGGTGGCTGCCCGTTTGCGCCGGGCGCGTCGGGCAATATCTGCACTGAAGACCTGGTGAACCTGTGCGATGAGATCGGCATTCACACCGGCATCGATTTGCCGTTGCTGCTGAAACTCTCTCGTGGCTTGCCGGATCTGCTGGGCCACGAAGTCCCCGGCCAACTGGCCAAGGCCGGACGCAACTGCGACCTGCACCCGATTCCCACCTGAAAACACCAATCCCCTTGTAGGAGTGAGCCTGCTCGCGATAGCGGTGTATCAATCACCGCAAACGCTGCCTGACACACCGCTATCGCGAGCAGGCTCACACCTACAGTTAAAAACGCATACCAGACAACAAAAACAATCGGACGCCCACTGGCAGTCCGCCTGGAGAAAAGCTATGAGCCTCAATGTAATGGAGGCGGGCGCGAGTCCGTCCGTCGATCACGACGCCGAAAAAGCCCTGGTCAGCAAAGTCGCCTGGCGCCTGATGCCGCTGATCATGGTCTGCTACCTGTTCGCCTTTTTCGACCGCATCAACATCAGCTTCGCCAAGTTTCAGTTACAAACCGACCTGAGCCTGAGCGACACCGCTTACGGTCTCGGCGCCGGGTTGTTCGTGGTCGGTTACGTGCTGTTCGAAGTGCCGAGCAACATGATGCTCTACAAGGTCGGTGCACGGCGCTGGATCGCGCGAATCATGATGTCCTGGGGCGTGGCGACGGCAGCGATGGTGTTCGTCAACAGCGAATGGCAGTTCTACGCGCTGCGCTTTGTGATCGGTGCGATGGAGGCCGGTTTCGCCCCGGGCGTGCTGTATTACCTGACGCTGTGGTTCCCGCAGCATTTCCGTGGCCGCATCACCTCGATGCTGTTTCTCGCCTCGGCGTTCGCCGGGCTGGTTGGCGCACCGTTCTCCGGGCTGGTGCTGGAACACCTCGACGGCGTGCTGCAAATGCGCGGCTGGCACTGGCTGTTCCTGCTTGGCGGTGTGCCGTGCATCGGCCTCGGTTTTCTGGTGCTGACGCAGCTCAAGGATCGCATCGAGGATGCGCACTGGCTGACTGCGGACGAGAAGAAGTTGCTCTCCAGTCGCATCGCCCAGCATGAGCCGCACAAGAGTGGTGGTTCGTTGCTTGCAGCGCTGAAGATTCCCGGTTTTCTGACCTTGGGGCTGATCTACTTTCTGATCCAGGTGGCGTCCTACGGTTTGAATTTCTGGGCGCCGCAATTGATCCGCAGCGCCGGCACGGAGAGCCCGGTGATGATCGGTCTGCTGACGGCGATTCCGTACATTTGCGGGGCGATCAGTATGGTGGTGATCGGGCGTTTGTCGGATGCGACGGGCGAGCGGCGCAAATTTGTCGCCGGGCTGGTCATCGTCGGCGCGATCGGCTTTTTCAGTGCCGGGATTTTCGCCAGCCACACCACGTTTTTGATCGTTGCTCTTGGCTTGCTTGGCGCCGGGATCATCGCCTCGATTCCGAGCTTCTGGACGCTGCCACCGAAGTTGCTGGCCGGGGCGGGCGCTGGTGCGGCGGGCGGGATTGCGGTGATCAACACGCTGGGGCAATTCGGCGGGATCGTCAGCCCGGTGATGGTCGGGCGGATCAAGGATCTGACCGGTAGCACCACGCCGGCGCTGTATGTGATTGGCGTGGCGGCGCTGATTGCGGCGGCGCTGCTGTTATGGGGCTTGCCGCAGAAATTGCGCACGCTCGATAGGTTCTGAGATTTGCGGCGCCTGCAATGACGCTTTCGCGAGCAGGCTCGCTCCCACATTTGATCGCATTTCTCCAGTTGGAATTCGGCACCTGTGGGAGCGAGCCTGCTCGCGAAGACTGACTTCCAGACACTGATAAATCACGGATTGGTTCCATCAGTTAACAGCCACCCCATTTTTCTCAAACACACGAATCAACACCACCCTGGCAATCGCCAACATCGTCCCAACACCCGCAACGCCGTCAACGATTTCTCGCTACCAAGCGGGCAATGCACTTTGGTTTACTGATGATTCGGTTGAAAGGGCCGATACAGCAGGGGATAGTGCGCGGCTGAAAAGTGCTCAAGGAGCGGGAAGTGACAGTGAAGTCTGGCTGGATCGGGTGTGCGGCATTGTGCGGGTGGTTGCTGGCGGGGCAGGCAGTTGCCGATTGCACGCCGGCGCCAAAGGCGCATGAGATGGATTTTTCCATCTGTAAGGATTGGCCAGCATATCCAGGGCTGACGCTCACCGCTGCCGCAAACTTCTCGCCCGATCCGGTGTACGGCGAGTCAGATACTATAGGGCTTTACGATCTGCGTTTGGCCTTGGTGGCGAGTGCAGACTCCAAGCCGTTAGCGAGCTTTTATCAGTCCTCGGCATTCTCTGTGGATGCCATTGCGCTTGATGAACTGAAATTCGATACCGCCCGCTATAAGCTCGCGCCGCAATTGCAGGCCTTTGGCGTTCGGGTTCGATTCAAAGGCTCTTCCCGTGTGAATCCTCTGGATGAAACCTGGTTGTCGCTCTATGTGAAAGACGGCAACGCATTGCGTCCTGTCATGGATCGGCTGGTGGTTTATGAGTATGGCGGAGAGTGGGATGGCAATTGTGCGGGAGAGCGCTACGAGACTACGCGAACCGTAGCGCTGGCCAAAACCAGCAGCCATGGCTTTGCCGATCTTATGATCAAAACGATCCGTAGCTCGACCGTTGGCGAGGGCGAAGGCGAGGCGTGTGTATCCAATACCGTCACGCAAAAACCGGTCTTGACGACACTTCGCTATGACGGCAAAAACTACGTAATGCCTGAAGATTTCAAAGGCCTCTAAGACAGATTTTTTCTACTCAAGGAAGAACAATGATTTCGCGTAACACACTGCTGGGCGCTTTCATCGCAATGGGCCTTTTGACGATGGCCGCTCAAGCCCAGGCCGCTTGCGAAGTGAAGAAGTTCGACGGCCATTCCCTTTCGCGCTGCAAAGCGTGGCCGGCGTACAACGACCAGTCGATTGCGGCGAAGTCTTCATTTCTCTCGGACTCGGGCGACGATGAGATGGGGGTATTCGATCTGGAACTGGCGCTCGTCAGTTCGACAAGCGGCAAGAGCCTCGCTACCTATGCAAAGCCGGGTGCCTACAATTCCGATGCCATTAGTTTCGACGATCTGACGATCGATACGGCCCGTTACCGATTGGCAGCAGATGTCCGTGCATTCGGATTGCGTTCGAAATTCGCCAGTCACGGCTCCAGAGCCAATCCTTACGCAAAAACCGATTTGGCGTTATATGTGCGCGAAGGCAACAAGTTGCGCCCGGTGCTGGAAGGCTTGGTGATTCGCAAGGAGTTCGGCGAAGGGACGGATGAGTGTGCCACCGAAGACACGCAAATCCGCAGGACTGTTGATATCGGCGCGACGAGCCACCATGGTTTTGCCGATCTGATCGTCAGCTCGAGTGGTTCAGTTTACAAATCCTTCCTGTCGGGCAAGGAGTGCATCTCGAAAACGATCGATATGAAGAAAACTCGCGTCGTCCTGACCTACGACGGCCAGCAATACATCGTCCCCGAAGACCTCAGAGGTTATTGACCGCATGCTCACCGGCCTCAACCACCTGACACTCGCGGTCAGCGATTTGCACCGCAGCCTTGCGTTCTATCGCGATGTGTTGCAGCTGCGCGTTGAAGCCACGTGGGACGCCGGTGCCTATCTGTCGCTGCCCGGGCTGTGGTTGTGTTTGTCGCTTGATTCAACGCGCTCAAGCGAACCGTGCGCCGATTACACCCATTACGCGTTCAGCCTCAATGCAGCCGATTTCTCAACGTTCGTAGCAAAGCTGAAAGCGGCGAATGTGCAGGAGTGGCGCGACAACCGCAGCGAAGGTGCATCGTTCTACTTCCTTGATCCCGATGGCCACAAGCTCGAAGCCCATGTCGGCGATCTCGCATCACGGCTGGCAGCGTGTCGGCAAAAACCGTACGCCGGCATGCGTTTTTACGACGAGTCATGATCAGACACATTTGTCTGTTATAGACTGGCGGCCACGTGTTCTGGCGCTTGCAGGTTTTCCATGACTCCATCGTTGCTAATGGCCGTGCTGGCCTCGGGTTTCATTTACGGGATAACGCCCGGGCCGGGTGTACTGGCGGTGTTCGGCATCGGCGCAGCCCATGGGCGGCGGGCCGGGGCGGGGTTTCTTTGCGGGCATCTGCTCGGCGATGTGGTCTGGTGCAGCACGGCGCTGATCGCGATTGTCGGTGCCCGGGAAATCGGCAGCACCGCGTTTGATGTGCTCGGTGTGCTCAGCGGCTTGTACCTGTTCTGGCTCGGCTGGCGCGCGGTGCGGACCCAGCGTCGCAACGGCGACGAACCCCAGGGCGCGGCGCGCAAGCCGTTCTGGCACGGCATTCTGTTCGGTTTGACCAATCCCAAAGCTTATCCGGTGGCGGTCGCCACGTTCACCGCGCTGCTGTCGAGCCGCGCCGAACTGCTCAACTGGTCGATGCTGCCGGCGCTGATTGCCCTGAGTTTCCTCGGTGGCCTGCTGGCCTACGCTATTCTGATTGGCGTGGTCGGCGCGCAACGGGTACGCACGCTGTATCAGCGTCATGAGTTGCTTATCACCCGCTTGTGCGGCGTGATGTTCATCGGTTTTGCCATCAACGCGCTGATGCATGCGCTCCCGGGACTGATGCCGAACAAGGCTTGAAGATGTGTGCAGGGATGCACAATCAAGCGCTCAGGCAGGGTAGGTAAAGCGGCGCCGTTCGTCGCGACAACTGCAATTTTTCTAAACCTTTGCCGGCCATAAAATTCTCAATCTAGGCGGGCACCTGCTCGCCACGATCATTACCAAGAGGTAGAGAATCATGCCTAATTCAAGAAACTCGAACTCGGGAAACTTCGCCAACGATCGAACCAAGGCCTCTGAAGCTGGTCGCAAAGGTGGGAAAACCACCACAACGACTGTCGACAAAGAGCCAAAACCAGATATGGGCCGCAAGCCCGCTCAGAAGTCGAAGTAGTCGGTGAAGGTAGTTTTGATTGAGAGGCGGGGGCGTAAGCTCCCGCTTGAATTTCGCAAGTAAGGAGGGCGCGACCATGAGCCGGATGGCCACCCGTATACGCACCATGAGTTTTGCATCGCTGTTGGGCCTGTGTGCCAGCAGTGCTTTTGCCCAGTCGCCCGCCGATTTCATCAACGATGCCTCCGCCAAAGGCATGGCCGACATCGAAGCCAGTCGTCTGGCCCATAGCAAAGCCGAATCCAAAGAGGTCAAGGACTACACCATCGTCGTCATCAACGACCGCACGACGGCCAACCAGCACCTGGCGAAAATCGCCAAGAAGCTCGACCTGCCGGTTGCTCCGCGTGAAGAACTGGCCGACAAGGCCAAGGAATTGATGCCGCAAGTAACCGACGGCGCCTCCTTTGATCAGGCCTACGCCGCCAGTCAGGTCAAAGCCACTGAAGAGGCCATCGAGCAGATTCAGCAAGAGGCACAGAACACTGACGTGCCGGAGATCAAGGCGTTTGCCGACGAGACACTGCCGAAGCTGCAGAGTCATCTGGAGAAGGCTCGCCAGTTACAGGCCAGTCGCTAATCAAGATCAAAGGATCGCAGCCTTCGGCAGCTCCTACACCTGTTTCTGTAGGAGCTGCCGAAGGCTGCGATCTTTTGATTTCAATCCTCAACACTCATTCAAATCCTGCTTCGACTTACTCTTCTCGCCCAGCCCCTCAAGATTGAACACCTCACCCTCGCCCAACGAGCGGTAGTGCCTGCGCAACGCCTCCAACTGCTCCAAATCCAGCGCCTCCAGCCCAAGCATCGCGTTCTGCGCTTCTTTGGTCACCAAGAGCAATTCATCGATCTTCAAATGCAGGATGTCGGTATCGCGGTTCTGCGTGTTCTGGATCAGGAACACCATCAGGAACGTGATGATGGTGGTCGAGGTGTTGATGATCAGTTGCCAGGTGTCGTTGTAGTCAAAGATCGGCCCGCTCAGTCCCCACAACCCGATCAGGATCAACGCGCCCATGAAGGTCTTGGGACTACCGGCCACCATCGCGAGCTTCTGGGAGATTTTTGCGAATTTCATAGCGGTGTTCCTTATTGGGGGAGTGCTTGAAATTCAGACATTGGGGGCGTTATGAAAATTCTATTGATGTGCTAGATGTCCCTGAAAAACCGGCCTCCCGACCGGTTTCAGTATTAGTACTCTAAACCTCGAGTTCGATGTCGATGGTCGAGTGGAAGTAACCCACCACCTCGCACTGCTGATTGACCAGCATGAAACTCAGTTCGCATTGCACATCGCCAGGTTTCTTCGGCGTGCAGGTCCAATAGTGGTCGTCAGCTTTTCGACTGCCCGGGGTGGTCGGGTCGTCCGGGTTGGGCGCGGGCACCGTCAGGTTGGTATGAATTTGCAAGTCAGGTTCGGAAAGCACGCCGCTGTCAGCCACTGTCATGCGGTACACAACCACACTGTGTTCGGCGATCAGGCTGATGGATCGGCCGCGAATGTGCAGTTCGCGGCCAATTTCGACCGGGATTGTTATTGTGCTGTCATTTATGACTATTTCTTTCGAGTTATTACCAATGGCGAAAAAGATAAATCCATCGGTAATGTTCGTCGGCGCGGTAGCGTCCAGACTCGGATTTGGATAACGCGTCAGCACTGATTCGGCATCGACGATCAGCAACACATTGTGTGCGTCGGTGACGGCGGATGAGGAAGGGATCGGTTCGCTGGTCATCATGGATTCCTTTCATGATGTTGGCACAAGACGACAGCCGCTTCGGTCAAGGTAAGACATCCTGTTCCGGGCGCAGCGGCAGCGGATGTGTCGAGCCCTTTGTCACCAAAGGGCTCGACACATCATCAGTTATGGATGGAGATGAACGGATCCCACGAGCAGCAGCCGATGATCTGGCAGTTGCGGTCGACGATCAGGAAGTGGAAGTGATAGGTCACGCGACCACAGTCGAGGGTTTCGGATGACCAATAGTGGTTGTCGACTTTCTGGCAGCTTGGTACGGATGGATTGCTCGTGTTGGGCACAGCAACGCACGCTGTGGCCTTGCGCGGGGAGGGCGGCGAGATCAGGTTCTCTCCGGCGTTGGGGACGAATTTGTAGAAAATCACCGCCTGTTCGAAGCTCTGCGACAGGCTGGTTTCACGCCAGCGGATCAGATCGCCGACCTGAGCCTTGAGATCCAGTTCGCCACCGGCCTGGCCACTGACGACGTTGTCCTGATTGGTGACCATGTACACATGTTTCCAATCGATCAGCGTGGGATTCTTCGGATCCTTGCTGATGTTTGGATACTTTTTCAAAATGGTTTCGGTGTCGATGGAAACCAGAATATCCGTCACTCGAGACATGGTGATGCTCCTTTTTCATAGTGAACGTCGGACTGCAATCCAGGCACGACGACGCTTGCTTGCCGTATGGCTTTTGCCAGCACACTACTGGGGGAACCCACTGATCACGAGAAATGAACAGGCCATGCTCCTTGCACGAAATCGACTGATTCGGGTTCCTTCCGATTGCCGCTCCTTGACTATAGGTACGATTTTTTAGCTGTCAAAATCGCTTTTGTCTGGCTCGACGGACGGTCGTCGAATCCATAAGGTCCGACCTATTGGCTATAAGCAGGCAGGACGGTCTGACACCGTTTGCAATCGAGCCGCTGTGGAACTGCTCGCTGCGCACCCTGTATCGTGACGAACCGCTGAAATGTCCCCGACAGGAGAACGCAATGAGTTGGTCCGCCAAACAATACGTCGCTTTCGAAGATGAACGCACCCGCCCGGCCCGCGATCTGCTGGCGGCGATTCCCACGTCTGACGCGCGAACCGTGGTCGATATCGGTTGTGGTCCCGGTAACTCGACGGAGCTGCTGGTACAGCGTTTTCCCGGGGCGAAAGTCAGCGGGCTGGACAGTTCGGCGGATATGATCGATGCAGCACGCAAGCGCTTGCCGCAGTTGCAGTTCGATGTGGCGGAGATTGATCAATGGGCGGATGAAGGCCCCTTCGATGTGATCTTCGCCAATGCCGTGTTGCAGTGGGTGCCGGATCACGCGACGTTGTTGCCGGCGTTGGCCAGCAAGTTGTCGGCCGGTGGCAGTCTGGCGATCCAGATGCCGGACAACCTCAATGAACCCTCCCACCGCTTGATGCGTGAAGTCGCCGCGAATGGCCCTTGGGCCAGCAAACTCGCGGGTGCAGCGGGCCAGCGTACCGACATGGCGAGCGCCGGCGATTATTTCTCGATGCTGCGGCCACATTGTGCGCGGGTCGATGTGTGGCGTACTACCTATCACCATCAGCTAACTGGCGGAGCGGCGGGGGTGGTGGAGTGGTTCAAGGGCAGCGGGTTGATTCCGTTTTTGAGTCCGCTGACTGAGGCGGAAAAGGCGCAGTACCTGGAGCAGTATCTGGCGGAAGTTGAGAAGGCTTATCCGGCGCTGACGGATGGCTCGGTACTGCTGCCATTCCCACGGTTATTTATCGTCGCGACGCGCTGAAATAAATTGATCCCCTCACCCCAGCCCTCTCCCGAGGGAGAGGGGGCCGTTTGGTGTCGCTTGCAAAACCTGAGTTCGCCTCGATTTTGCACGTCGGCGTAGTTCGTGCCGCCACCGCGGTCAGTCCCCTCTCCCTCTGGGAGAGGGTTAGGGTGAGGGCTTCTCAGCGCTGCACCGCCACCAACATCATCATCGGCCGCTCCCGCTCTTCTGCCAGCGCCGGTTGCGCCGCCACCTCCGCTTCGCTTGGCCCCCATTCATTGACATGACGAATGGTAAACCCAGCATCGATCAGCGAATTGAGCAATGTCCCGACCGTACGATGCTGCTTGATCACGCCCTCAGCCAGCCAGTTGGTCACCCGTTCACCCTCCAACTGATAGCTGTCCAGCGGCCAACGCTTGTTGCCTTCACTATCCACCAGCCAACCCGGATTACGCGGCGCCATGAAGATTGGATGCTCAATGGAAAACACAAGATGCGAACCCGGTTTCAGCGCCGCGTACAGGTGCGCAAACAGCCCCGGCAGATCCTTGATGTAATGCAGCGCCAGTGAACTGTAAGCCAGTTCAAAACTGCAGGCGGGCAGGTCGAGCTGTTCCAGATCGCCGCGCTCATAGCGAATATTCGCCGCCGTCGTGGTCGCACGCGCGCGCTCCAGCATCTTTTCCGAGACATCCAGCCCCAAGACACTGGCCGCGCCATTCTCAATGGCCCAGCGGCTGAACCAGCCATAACCGCAGCCCAGATCCACCACGTTCAAGCCGTGCATGGATGGCAGCAATGCCTTGAGCGCTGGCCACTCCGGCGCCGCGTCGAGGCCGCCGATGGAGCGGTTCATCTGGCTGTAACTCTGAAAAAACTCGGGATCGTCGTAAATGTTTTGCGTCATGGTGAAATGCTCTCTTGAGTTCGATCGTCAGCGGCAAAGTGGCCGCGAGTGGAATCCCTCGAAAGTGATGGCACGTATTCGTCGATGGCCGCGCAGGGGGAGGGTGGTGGTTGATAGGGAAATGCTAGTCGGTCGAGACGAAGGTGAAAATCGATGGAGTGTTGTGGATCTGTAATGTCAGAAAATTCTGCAAGGTTTTTTGCTGCTTAAACGCACTCGGTGGCCAGTGTTTATAAGTGTTCGGTGTTACGTCCTGAAGCCTATAAATCCTTGCGCCGTTGCCTACCGCTACGCCAGAATCCGCCGGCTTGTGCGCTTGGTAGGCGGTCGGTAACTTGGTTCGCGTCACTGATTTCCAGTGATCGGGTTTAGTAGCTCGGCATCCTCAATCTAAATAGCTGCATGAGTACCACTCAGTCAGGCGAATGCTTGCACCTGATGGCGGCTGTGCGCATGGCGCCCTCGGGTGCGCCGGATTTGGATTGGGGTCCGGTCTACTAACTTGCGCACAGCTGCCACCCATCCGTTTAGTAGCGAGATCGGTTGCGGCCTTACTAAAAGGTCTCAATCCAATGTTCAAAGTAACGCCCAATCCGCCGGAAACCGATCCGGCATCCCCCTACGAATCACCCAACTCAAAGAAATTCCACGAAGCCGCCGAACGCGCGCTCGACCACTATCTCAGCCCCACGGCCAGAATCATGGGTTCCACCCACGAACCCGAACCGATGTACCTCGCCAACCCTGTCTACGACACCGAGTCTCTGCTGGCCAACGCCAGCGAAACACTCGGCTCGGCCACCACCATGCTCAACAACTTCGCCGCGCTGCTGGACACCTCACACCGCAAGACTGCACTCGGTATCGCGCAGGTTGTGATCTTGGGCGAATTGGCGGTGAATCAGGCACTGGATAAGGTTGTGCCGGCGGATTAACCCTAACGCTTTAAGAAGCCAAAGAAACCGGCCAATTAGCGCCGGTTTCTCGAGACTGCTAACTGGCAGCACGAACTCAGGCAAGTAGCCCGATGTTTTGGTCGATGCGTTGTTGAATGGTGCGCAAGGTTTCCTGGGTGATCACACCCGGATACAAACTTTCAGCCATGGCTGAGAATCGGCTAGCCACCTCGCAAAATCTGTCAATGATGTCGGCGGCCGTAGCGGCGTCTACTTCAGCCTCCACTGCAAGGTTGAGCAGGTTTTCTCTTCCAATTTCCAAGGCTTCACCCATCACGTCCATCTGGTGATAGCCTCCCGGCCCCTCGCAGAAAGTGACGTCATAGGCCGGCGCTAATTTCCAGTCTCCGCCAGGCGACATGATGTAAGCAAAGTTCTTCGGATGGTCGTCTCGGTTGTTGAATGCGACATTGAAGACGATCCGCTCAAACGCTACGGCTTTCTCTCGTACGTCATTGCTGCACTTATGAGTCGCACGCAGGAAATTGACGTAGTCCAGCGCCCCTGGGGATCTGAAATCCGCACCGGTAAAGGCTGCAAGACTCTGCATGGGCACCCGCAAGTCGTTTTGGCGGTCAAAGCGTTTGGTGGCAAAAGCGGCCAATCCCTCAGACAGGCTGAAATAACGAGTGTCAGGAGTCTGGATACCGCACAAGCGTAAACATTCGGCATAGACCATTTCGATGGCGCACACCTCGGGATGTTCTTGCTGAGCCGGAAACTTCACCAACCAGGCTTCGAAACCGGGAGTGGCAGCCGTAGTAAAGGCGTCAGTGTGCGGATCGCGATACACCAGCGCTTTGGGTCGGGCGCCCTGTGGAGAGCCTCCGACCAGTAGCAGCTTCTGGAGAAGCTCTCCACCTTTACCTTTGAGTACCTCCTGCACTTCGGACGCGAGCAGTTCGATGGGAACATGCATTTGCGGTTCCAGCGCCTCGGGTGCAACAGGTTCAAACGACATGGCCCCCATGGCATTGTTGCCAATGTAGGCTAGCCGCTCCAAAGGGCCTATTCGCGCGGGGTTGAGGCCTCGACGTTTGAACAATCGGTCCATCAGTAACATGCCCCAGCCATCCGGCAGCGAGTCATAAACCGGCCCAGGCAGTCCCAACTGATGTGACGGGAAATCTCGGTTTAACCTGGCTCCCTGTAATGGAAGCCTCAAGGAGGAGAGTTCCAGCCCTCTGTTTTTTGCCTCATCGCTGTACTCAAACATGACCTGCGGGCGACCGGTCAGGGCTTTCGTCGTAGCAAGTGTGCCCCACCGCCAACGTTCACCCCAGCCCGCGTAGTAGACGTCAACTTGTTCAAGCATTGTCGGCTTTCCTTTTGATGCGATGACGCTTGGCCGTTTTTTCGTAGCGAATGATATCGTCCAGAGTTTCGAGCCTTGGCAGAAACAACCCTTCGAGTTCCTTTTCGCGCCCGAGAACCATCGCCACTCGCACCATGTTGTCGAAACTCACATTACGACCGGCTTCAAGGTTTGACACCGTATTCGTCGCAATGCCCGCGCGAGCGGCCACGTCTGCCTGTGTCATCTCCAAAGCCAATCGTTCTGTGCGCAGGCGTTGGCAAATCCGTTTGACGATCTCGCTTGCGGTGGTGAGGCTTAAATCCAGCATGTCGTGTGTACCGTCGGCGTTCAGTTTTGATTCTCAGTACACAATATACTGTGGATTAAACCTAAAAATATCATTTAACTCACAGGAAAATGTAATTAGGTTTAATGCGTAGGATGAGCTCAGCACAGGTTGACGCGACAAGTTTCAACCCTGCTGCAAAACTTTCAAAGCCGCCGACGCCAAAAAGCCGGAGCGGCTTTTTTCTTCCGGGTGGTGCAACACATATTCGTCAATGCGGTTAAGCAAATGCCCCGGCAAAGTGATGTTGAGTTTCTGGGCTTTGCCCAAATACTTGAGCACATCGATATCCACCACGGCCCATGCACAACCGGCGTATTTCGGGTTGGCTACGTGCAGGCTCAGTTTGCTGGCCGCTGGAATGGGGACGTCGTCGTCCGCGAGAATCTCGAAATGACCTTCGATGGCTTCGCGAGCCATGGCGACGGCATCGTCCAGATCCTCTCCGGCGGAAAAGCATCCAGGAATGTCCGGGACTTCTACACCCCAGGCGTGTTGGTCATCGCCAATTGAAATCGCAATCGGGTAGAGCATATTCGTTGTCCTCCATGGCGCAAATGACTCAGAGGGTCAAAGCAGCGCCTGCTGCAAAATACTGATGGCCGTTTTTTTCAGCAGATCCTTTTTCGGATGTGGCACGGTGACCAGTCCTGGTTTGGTCGGATGCTTGAAGTGATGGTGACTTCCTTTGATCCGTACCAGATACCAACCGTCTGCGACGAGTTGGCCGATTAAAAAACGGCTATTCACAACACCTCCCTGTGGTGTGCTTGGTGGGTACTATACCCATTGAATTAATATGATCAACACCATAACCACCGGTCGGTCGTCTTCCGCTGACGGGCGGGGTCGCTTACCGCAGTCTAGGTAAGGCAGACGCGATGGTGAGGTGGGTGTGTTACCGGGTTTTGCTCATGTTCATGTGGCGATCTTTCGCTGCAAAATAATGGAACACATCTTTTTCTGACGTCACTCCCGGGCTGCTAACGTTGAACTCTAATGGGCGAAAGTCATGGACACTCAACGAGCCTGTTGAAAGGAAATCACCTCTCGATAAAGCCAGCGTAGTAATGCATGGAATTTGGCCATGTGATCGTCAGACGGGAGTGAAACGGATGTCGACTCTAAAATTCAGCTATAGAGATGCAAAGGGCGATTTAAGTCAGCGGGAGTTGATTCAATGGTCAGAGAATTCGGTTTACATTCAAGGACGATCGGACAGCGATACCTTTCCTAAAACCTATCGCAAGGATCGCATCATCGAAGTATTGCTTGGGGCTGAGCTGCTCTTAAACGAGGCCGCTCCTCCTTCTCCGAGGCTTCAGCACGATCGAAAGCCACCGGCGCTCGTTGCTTCAGAAGCCGCTTCGCAAACGCCTGATCCGAAAATGTCACCGGGTAGGATCAATCAAATTCTTTTCACTGGGTTCGCAGCTGCACAACGGGCTGAGCTTGAGCAAAAGGCACTGGAATATGGGTTGAAGGTCATGAGTACGGCAGGCAAGACGCTGACGTTTCTTTGTTATGGTGAAAATGCGGGGCCAACCAAAGTTTCCAAGGCACTTGAGGCTGGAGCTTTCATCATCAACTCAGAGCAATTCTTGAATCTGATCAACGGGAGAAATCCCCTGAAGTCATCACGTCGCTCAGCCTGCGCATTGAAACTGCACCAACCGCCGAATGCTTGTTACATGCAGCCAGCATCACCTCATTCTGCTTCTTGGTAGCTGCGGTCAGCACTTCACGGTAAACACGCTTTTTTTCATGGGATTTCGCATTACGGATGAAGTCTGCGAATGGGCTTGCGTACTCCCCTTTGAATCCGATTGTCATGGAATTGCCCCGTCATAGATCCCGAGCATGGGCACCATTTCGTGCCTCGCACGCTTCTCAAGGATTGTCGTTAGAGAGAACAAAAGCGTACAGGGGGAGAGCGCATCTTCAACTAGCGGAGTGTTTCTGAAAGGTTCCGAACTGCCCAATTGGCCAACCTCAAATCCCAGCCACAAAAAAACCGGCCCTATAGGCCGGTTTTTTCTATCCCTGCATCCCCCGTCAAAAAAACCAACGTGAGACCAATATTCGAGTGGAGCGGGTAGAGGGAATCGAACCCTCGTCGGAAGCTTGGGAAGCTACTGTTCTACCATTAAACTATACCCGCTCAGAGCGGCTGACTTTGTACCAGACTCGGCCACGGATTTGAAGTTTTTCTTTTACTCATGAACGCTTTGAATCACTGAAAACGGTCAATCGCGGGCGAGCACTGCGGTGAGAAAAGCAAAATCCCAGCCCGGCAGCCTCGCTCGCGACGACACCCTTTCAAATAGCCAATGCATGTTGATCCTGAACAAACGAGTAACGCGTTCGGCTGGTCTGCTGCGCCGGTTTCAGAAAGCCGAGCAAGGCGTTCTGGCTATCGCGGCACGCGGCCTTGTGTTCCATGTCGAGAAAATGCCCGGTGGCTTGCAGCGTGGTGAACGTGCTCTGCGCCACGTGGTTGCCGAACAGGCGTGCATCTTCGGCAGCGGTGTATTCGTCCCATTCGCCGTTTAGAAACAGCACCGGCACGTTGATCTTTTTCGCTGCATTCAGATAGCACTGCCGATCGCTGTGCAGCACGTCGCTGATGTGGAAGTGCATCTGCCCGTATTCGTGCTCGGCGAGGCTGCTGACGTGACGGTAGTTGAAGCGTTTGAACAGTGACGGCAGGTGTTTGCCGATGGTGTTGTTGACCAGATGGCCGACGCGGTCGCCGTCGCGCTGGCCGAGGTAGTCGACGCCGCGTTCGAGGTAATCGAGCATGTGCGCGTTGATCACTGGCGAGAACGAACTGATCACCGCCCGCTCGATGCGCCGTGGCTGGTGGGCGAGGGCGACCAGGGTCGCGGCGCCGCCCCAGGAAAACGACAGCACGTGTTCGGCGGCGAAGTGGTCGATCAGCTCCAGCAGAATCTGCCCTTCGACGTCCTTCGTCAGATGTTTCTCATGGCGGTTGTGGGCTTTTGACCGACCCGCGTAGGGCTGGTCGTAACAAACCACGTTGAATTGCGGGTGCAGGTTTTTCACAGTCTGTGCAAACGACGCAGTCGTGGCCATCGAGCCGTTGACCAGGATGATGGTCTTTTCTGCGGCGTCTGCGCGATAGAACTCCGTGTAAACCCGATACTGACCCTGTATATCCAGCACAGCGATTTCTGGCCTCATGTCATAAGACTCCTGGCAAGCAAGCGGGTATGCGCGCAAATAGAGATTGCACGAGCTTTGTGACAGGTAGGCATACGCCTGGAATTTGCTTGGCCCATGTCGATCCATGACTGCGGTCGACGGGTATTGTTATTGGCGGGCAGTTTGTCGGCTGAGGCGGAGCCTTGAAGGCTCTCTACCGGCAAAAAGTTTCTTGGATGCATGTTGTGACTCATCGGTCACAATCTGGCCGACGTCCTGATTCAAGCAGGGGAGTCGGGATCACGCAAGTGCCGTTGGTAAATTGTTCGACAACTTCTGCTGAGCGGTCGCCGGCTTAGAACAAATGGATCTCTTCGGTGCGCAAAGCGCGGTACTCGCCCGGTTTTAGCGCGTTATCGAGCAGCAGCGGGCCCATCGATTCGCGGTGCAGGCGCAGGACTTTGTTGTTGAAGAAACCAAACATGCGCTTCACCTGATGGTAGCGACCCTCGACGATGCTCAACCGCGCCGAGCGTGGACCGAGCAGCTCCAGTTGCGCTGGCTGCGTGGTCAGGTCTTCGAAGGCGAAGTAGATGCCCTCGGCAAAAGTGCTCGCATATTGCGCGCCAATCTCCTGCTCGGTCTCGACGTAGTAGACCTTCGGCAGTTTGGTCTTAGGTTGGGTCAGGCGTCGCGACCACGCGCCGTCGTTGGTGATCAGCATCAGACCGGTGGTGTTGAAGTCCAGGCGCCCGGCAATGTGCAGATCGTCCTTGTCCGGCTCATCGATCAGGTCGAGCACGGTCGGATGCTGCGGATCGCGGGTGGCGCTGACGCAGCCCGGCGGCTTGTGCAGCATGAAGTAGCGCGCCGGTTTGCCGCTTTGCAGGACTTCGTCATCGACTTCGACACGGCTGAATTCCAGCACTTCGCTGTGCGGGTCGCTGACGACTTTTCCGTCAATCCGCACGCGTTTTTCCACCAGCAACAGGCGAACCTGCTGACGGTTGTAGCGGGGCAGGTTGCTGAGGAAACGGTCGACGCGCATGTTCAGTGTTCGATGAATGAAGGGGCGCGCATCTTACGGGATCGGCCGCTTGGCCGCTTGCAGTTGCGCCTCGACCTGCGCGCAACGCGGGCACAGGCAGGATTGGTTGCGCAGTTCTGGCGGCAGTGCTTCAAGCACGGCCGGGTCGATGCTGACGCCATAGCACCAGCATTCGCGGTCGGCGGTGCGCGGGTCGGCAAGGCTACAATCGTTGCGGGCGCCGCAGGCCGGGCAGTGGTCTGGTTTAACGTCGGAATCAGGCATAAGTCGAGTGAGGCATTTCCACGCAGGTGCGATTGCGGCCGGTTTGTTTGGCTCGGTACATCGCATGATCGGCCCGCGACAGCAGGCTGTGCAAGGTGTCATCGCGTTGCAGCGTGGTGGCGCCGATGCTCACCGTCAGATGGAGGCGGTGGCCGTCGTAGGCATATTTGTGCTGTTCGACGTGTTGGCGGATCTTTTCGGCAATTTTCTGACCGGTGTCGCCGTCGGTGTCCTTCAGTAAAACGATAAATTCCTCACCACCCCAGCGGCAAACAATGTCGGCTTGGCGCAGGCAACTTTGCAGGTCGCGGGCAAAACCGATCAACACCTGATCGCCGGCCATGTGCCCGTAGGTGTCGTTCAACACCTTGAAGTGATCGAGGTCGAGCAGCAACGCCGTGAGTGGTTTGGTTTCGCGTTGTGCTTCGTGCAGGGCCTGTGCGGCGAGAATATCGAAGCCTCGACGGTTGGGCAGTTCGGTGAGGCTGTCGAGTATGGCCTGCGCCTGGATTTTACTTTGGTAGCGCCTGATCACGCGGTTGAGCAGCGCCAGCACAATCAGCGTCACCAGCAGGCAGATCAGCAGATTCAGGTACAGCGACTGACGGATTTCACTCAACGCGCCGTCTTCGCGTTTATCGACGAATAGATACCAGTTCAGCTCCGGGATAAACCTCACATTGAGGAAATGGCCCTGGCCGTGGGCGGAATATTCGTAGCTGCCGCTGTGCGGTTTCGGCAACTGGCTGACCAGACTCTTCATGCTTTCCAGTTCACTCAGGCTCTGGCCAATGTGCGCGCCTTCCGGACCGCCTTCGGCGCCGGTCAACACCAGTCGGCCAAAGGTGTCGACGAAGTACACGCTGCGTTGATAGCGCTGTTGATACTTGTCGATCAGCTTGATCACGGCGTCCACGGTCAGACCGACACCCGCCGCACCGATGAAGCGGTTGTGGTAGTCGTAAACCTTGTAGTTGATGAAGAAGGTCAGGTTGTCCTTGTTGGCCAGATCCGGGTCGACGTTGATCTCGTACGGATCCTTCATGTCGCGCACACGGAAGTACCAGGCGTCGCGCGGTTCATCGACCTTGACCTGCTTGAGCACGCCTTTGGCGTGGTAGTAAGTGTGGCTGGCGTTGGAGACAAAAAACGCGGTGTAGGCGCCGTAGTGGGTCATGACCTCGTCGAGGTAACGAGTCATCTGCTCGGGATTCTGCTCGCCGTTGACCACCCAGTCGCGCATAAAGGTGTCCCGGGACATCATCGAGGAAATCAGGATCGGCCTGACGAGGTCTTTCTGAATTTCCGAGTAGACCGTGTCGGAGGTCAGCGGCAGTTCGGTGTTGACGATGTTGTCGCGGATCGACGCGCGGGAGGCGTAGTAGCTGAGCAACGACGTGGCAAGGAAACCGGCGCCGAGCAGGGCGATCAGCGTCAGAACCAGTGAGCGTTGCGAGTACAGGGGAGAACGAAGCGGCATGGCGGTTCCGTTGGCAGTGGCCCGATGGCATGCATTCTAGTGGGATGGCCGGGAAAAGACTGCGGGATTCATGCCTGAAATGGCGGGGGATATGACGTTGAGGGAATGTCAGAAGGATCGCTCCCTCCCCCAGCCCTCTCCCGGAGGGAGAGGGAGCTAGATTGTGGTGATTTCAAAACCTGAGTTCGCCTCGGTTTCACCGAATGACAACCACCTGACAAACACCTCGGTCAGTCCCCTCTCCCTCCGGGAGAGGGCTAGGGTGAGGGTTGGTTTCCGGATCAGTTCCGAGTTTCAAGATACGCCCGCCAGCCCCCCAAATGACTGATGTCTTGTGCACCTTCCAAACCATACGGCTCACAAATAAACCCGCTCTCCCAACGCCCATCCGCCAGTTGCACCTTGCCCAATCCCAGCGGCGCCGGAATCCCGGTGAGGAACGAGCCCAACTCACTGCTCGGCAATTCCCACACCTCCACCGCAATCGCCACACCGCCATCCTTGACCCGCACCATCCCCGGCCGTAATGGCGGACCGCCGGCCAACGCGTGCAGTTGATAGTCCGGTGAGCTCAACGTCGATTCCAGCAACCGCCCACCTCGTTGGGTCAGTTGCCAGTTCAACGCCAACCCTTGCAGATGCGCGCCACACACCACGATGCGTGCACGATCATGGCGTGCAACGTTCGTGGGCGTCGGCAAGGTCGGGTCCTGCTGGCGCTGCATCGCATCCGCGAGACTCAACAGATATTGATCGGTAAACGCCCGGCCAAACAGCGTCACGCCCCACGGCAATTCATTGGCCATAAACCCGCTCGGCACGGCGACGGCGGCGTAGTCGAGCAGGTTCATGAAGTTGGTGTAGTAACCCAGTTCCGAGTTGCGCAATACGGGTTCGGCGTGCAGTTCGGCGAGTGTCACCGGGCGGCCAATGGTTGGCGTGAGCACACAGTCGAGGCCTTCGAGGGCCTGATCGCACAGGGCTTTCAGGGCTTGCAGCCGATATTGCGCGCGGAAAGTCTGCACGCCGGTCACCGCCGGCGCCTTGGCCAGTACGGCGCGGATCACCGGTAAAACCGCCTCGGGATTTTTCTCCATCAACTCACCCGCCACGCTATAGCGCTCGGCAACCCACGGCCCTTCGTAAAGCAAACGCGCAGCTTCGAGGAACGGCGAAAGATCCAGCTCAACCGCTTCGCCACCCAAGGCCTTGAGCCGGTCAATGGCATCGCCGAACAGCAGTGGCCCTTCGACGCAACCGAAAAACTCCAGATCCTGTGCGCGCGGCACGCCGAAACGAAACGCCCGTGGCGCACCAAACGCCGAGCCGTCATTCCACGATGGATTGCGACGGCTGTACTCATCGCGCGGATCAGCTTTTGCCGTCAATGCCAGCAACTGACTGGCCTCACGCGCCGTCGCGGTAAACGTGGTCACGCAATCCAGCGTACGACACGCCGGCAGCACACCGGCGGTGGAGATCAGACCTTTGCTCGCCTTCAATCCAACCAGATTGTTCAGCGCCGCCGGCACCCGACCGGAGCCTGCGGTGTCGGTGCCCAAGGCAAAACTCGCCACACCCAACGCCACCGCCAGCGACGAGCCGGCGCTGGAACCGCCGGACGGATATTCCGTCAGCACGCTGTTCGGGCACGCGCCATACGGCGAGCGGCTGCCATTGAGCCCCGTGGCAAATTGATCGAGATTGGTCTTGCCCAGCGGAATCGCACCCAAGGCGATCAACTGCTCGACGAGGGTCGCCGAGCGTTCCGGCACATAAGCAAAGTCCGGGCACGCGGCCGTGGTGGGAATACCGGCCAGATCAATATTGTCCTTGATCGCAAACGGCACGCCGTACAGCGGCAGGCTGTCTAGCTCGCGACCGTCGAGAGCGGCGAGATAGGGCTCCAGTTCGGCGACGCTGAGCAGGTGGATGAACAGGTGATAATCCGGGTTCAGCGCGGCAGCTTTTTCCCGTAGTTTCGGCAGCAGTTGACGTGGTGTGGTGTCGCCATTGCGATAGGCCTTGCGCAGAACATCGAGTTGCAGATTCATGAGTAGATCCTTATCCAATTGGCTTCAGTCGAGTTCCAGCACCACGACCCGTTGTCCGGCGCGCACCGCTGAACCGGGTTGCACGCGAATCTCGCGCACCACCCCGGCCAGCGGCGCGAGTACCGGGATTTCCATTTTCATCGACTCGAGAATCACCAGCACGTCGCCTGCTGCGACGCGACTGCCGGCCTCGACCTGCACCTGCCAGAGATTGCCGGCAATGTGGCTGTCGACGCTGTGTTCACCCTCGGCCAATGGCGCGTCTTCGGCGGATGGCGCCACGGCTTCTTCGCTATCGAAATGCGCCTGACCGCTGGCGATCCAGCGTTCGCGCTCGGCATTGAATGCGCCTTGTTGCTGAGCACGAAACGCGCTGATGCTCTCGGCTTCACGATTGAGAAACGCCTGATACTCGGCGAGGTTGAGTTGGCTGTGTTCGATGTTCAGATCGAAGCGGCCCAGCGGAAAATCGCGGCGGATGCGCAGCAGTTCTTCGGCGCTGACCGGATAGAAGCGAATCTGATCGAAGAAGCGCAGCAGCCACGGTTTGCCGTCGAACGCGGCGACTTCGCGATAGCGGTTCCACATCTGCAAGGTGCGCCCGACAAACTGATAACCGCCCGGGCCTTCCATGCCGTACACGCACAGGTAGGCGCCGCCGATGCCTACCGAATTCTCGGCGGTCCAGGTGCGTGCCGGGTTGTATTTGGTAGTCACCAAACGATGGCGCGGGTCGAGCGGCGTGGCCACCGGCGCACCGAGATAGACATCGCCGAGCCCCATCACCAGATAGCTCGCATCGAATACTGTGCGCTGCACTTCGTCGAGGTTCGGCAGGTCGTTGATACGGCGGATGAACTCCAGATTGCTCGGGCACCACGGCGCGTCCTTGCGCACGGTGGTCATGTATTTCTCGATGGCCAACTGGCAGGCCGGGTCGTCCCAGGACAGCGGCAAATGGACGATGCGTGACGGTACTTGCAGGTCGTTGGCGGCGCACACCGCGTCCCATTCGCCGGCGACGATGCCGAGCAGATCGGCGAGTGGCAGCTGCTCGGGCTGGTAGTGGATTTGCAGCGAGCGGATACCGGGGGTGAGGTCGATCACGCCGTGCAAGGATTTGTGTTCCAGCGCTTGCATGAGGGCGTGGGCGCGGAAGCGCAGGACGAGATTGAGTTCAGGCTCGCCGATTTCCAGGAGTAAATGGGTGTCGCCAGAAACCCGCGCAACAAGCCGCCGATCCCCCTGACCCAAATCCAACACTACAGGTGACAAAAGCCCCTGTAGGAGTGAGCCTGCTCGCGATGAGGCCAGTTCAGGCACCGCATCAACTTCATCGCGAGCAGGCTCACTCCTACATTGATCACATTTCAGGGCGAGATCGCGGGCGTTTGAGAGAGAGACGGGGATGAATTGGATTTTATCGCCGGCCTTGAGCTGCCCCAGTTGCCACAGATCCGCTTCGATCACCGTCACCGGGCACACGAACCCGCCAAGGCTCGGGCCATCCGGGCCGAGGATCACCGGCATGTCACCGGTGAAATCCACCGCACCAATGGCATACGGATTGTCGTGAATATTCGACGGATGCAACCCGGCTTCACCGCCGTCCGCGCGCACCCATTCCGGCTTCGGCCCGATCAGGCGAACACCGGTGCGGCTGGAGTTGAAATGCACTTCCCACTGAGTTTCAAAAAAAGTGCCGATGTAATTTTCGGTGAAATATTCCGGCGCAGCGTGCGGGCCGTAAATCACCCGAATCTGCCGCACCGCCGGCAACTCGAAAATGTGCTGGAGTGCCAGTTGTTGACCGCTGCTACGGTCGGCCAGTGCAGGCACATGCAACACATCCCCGGCGCGCAACGCACGACCACCATGCCCACCAAACTGACCCAGAGTGAAAGTGCTTTTGCTGCCCAGATAATCCGGCACCTGCAAACCGCCGCGCAGACACAGATAACTGCGTGCCCCGGCGCCACTGATGCTGCCCAGATGCAACGTCGCACCCGCCGGGATCAGCAGCGCGGTGTTCATCGGCACGTTTGTGCCTTCAAGCGTCAAGGCAATCGGCGCGCCGGTCACCGCGATCACCGCCTCACAGTTGAAGCGCAGCAACGGCCCGCTCATGGTGATTTCCAGCGCCGCCGCGCCTTCAGCATTGCCAAGCAGACGATTGCCCAGACGCAACGCGCGGCTGTCCATCGGCCCCGACGGCGGTACACCGACCGCCCAGTAGCCGAGGCGACCGGGATAGTCCTGCACGCTGGTTTGCGTGCCGGCGCTGAGTACTTCGAAGGTGTTGGCGCGATAGACCAGACCTTCCAGGCAACGGGTCCACGGCTCGCCGCTGGCGAACGGCGTGTCGAGGAGAATCTGCCGCAGGTAATCGCGGTTGGTTTCCACGCCGTACAACAAACTTTCGCCCAACGCCTGGTGCAACTCGGCACGCGCCTGTTCGCGGGTCGGCGCCCAGGTGATGACTTTGGCGATCATCGGATCGAAGTACGGCGGGATCTCGCAGCCAGCCTCGACCCAGGTATCGATGCGCAGTTGAATGCCGTTGGCCGGCGGAAACTCTACCGCCGTCAGCAAGCCCGGGCTCGGCTGGAAATCGCGGCCCGGATCCTCCGCATACAGCCGCGCCTGAATCGCATGGCCGTCAGGTTTCAACTGGCGATACAACTCGCTCAGCGGCGGCAGCTCACCCGCCGCCAGCTCAACCATCCAGCGCACCAGATCGACGCCCCAGACTTGTTCAGTGACGCCGTGTTCCACCTGCAACCGTGTGTTCACTTCGAGAAAGTAGAAGCGCTGCGCTTCGCTGTCGAAGACGAATTCCACTGTTCCGGCGCTGCGATAGTTCACCGCTTTCGCCAGCTTGATCGCCGCTGTGCACAACTCTTCGGCCATGCCCTCCGGCAGGTTCGGCGCCGGGGTTTCTTCGAGGACTTTCTGATTGCGCCGCTGCACCGAGCAGTCGCGCACGCCGAGGGCGATGACCTCACCGCGACCGTCGCCGAACACCTGCACTTCCAAATGGCGGGCGCGCTGGATGTACTTCTCGATGAACACGCCGGCGTCGCTGAAGTTGTTCTGACCGAGGCGTTTGACTGCCTCGAACGATTCGCTCAATTCGCTGGCGCTGCGGCACACGCGCATGCCGATGCCGCCACCGCCAGCGGTGCTTTTCAGCATCACCGGGTAGCCGACTTGTTCGCCAGCGATCAGCGCAGCGTCGAGGCTGTCGAGCAGTTCGGTGCCTTCGAGCATCGGCACGCCGTGTTGTTTGGCCAAGGCGCGAGCGGTGTGCTTGAGGCCGAATACGCGCAGTTGCTCCGGTGTCGGGCCGATGAAGGCAATGTTCTGCGCCTCGCATGCTTCGGCGAACGCGGCGTTCTCGGACAGAAACCCGTAGCCGGGATGGATCGCCGTGGCACCGCTGTGCTTGGCGATGGCGAGGATCTTGTCGACGGCCAGATACGTGCCGGCGGCGGCGCCTTCACCGAGGCTGTGCGCTTCATCGGCGTGCAGGATGTGCAGGCTGGCGACGTCGGCTTCGGAATACACGGCCACGCCTTTCACCTGCAGTGAAGCGAGGGTGCGCAGAATGCGGCAGGCGATGGCGCCACGGTTGGCGATGAGGACTTTTTCGAACATGGCATAACCCCTGGAGGGGAAGCGGGCCGTCCCGCCGTTTTTCGACAGACATCCGGGCCGTCCCGGATGAAAAAAACACTTCAGAACACCACCGATCCCCTGTAGGAGTGAGCCTGCTCGCGATAGCGTCGGATCAGTCAAAACTCATGTACCTGACACACCGCTATCGCGAGCAGGCTCACTCCTACAGTTTGATCTGTGGTGGTTTCACTTTTTCAGGCACTGCCCGGAACGCGCCTGGCACAGGGCGAAAAGCCAACGGCGCAAACGGCTGATAGTCAGTTCCATACCAGTAGCTCCGCAGGTGTCGGGTTGTAGGCGTTGCACGGGTTGTTCAGTTGCGGACAGTTGGAAATCAGCACGATGACATCCATCTCCGCGCGCAAGTCGACGTACTTGCCCGGCGCCGAAATCCCGTCCTCAAAGGTCAGCCCGCCATCCGCCGTTACCGGCACATTCATGAAGAAATTGATGTTCGGCCCAATGTCACCTTTACCGAGGCGCCCGTCATGAACACAGGCGCGCAGGTAGTTGTCGCGGCAGCTGTGCATGTAACGTTTCTCCAGGGCGTAACGAACGGTGTTGCTCTCTTGCGCGCACGCGCCGCCGAGGGTGTCGTGGCGCCCGCAGGTGTCGGCGACGATGGTCAGCATTGCGTGGCCGAGGTTGGAATACAGCACGCTGCCGGTGCTCAGGTAGACGCTGTTCTGCCGGCGCAGCGTGCGCTGCACGTCATAGCGTTCCTTGGGATTGGTGAGGCTGTAAAACAAGGTATCGACGGCCTGATTGCCTTCCAGGTCGAGAATGCGCAGGGTCTGGCCGGCCTTGACCTCCATCAGCCAGGGTTCACCGGCGGGGATCGTGGCGCGGTACACCGCTGTGTCGGGTTGGTTTTGCGAAGTGGCGATAGCAACGGACATGGCAGCGATCCTCAGGCGAACAAACGGTCGGTGTTGATAAAGCCGCGCTCATTTTCCGGGCGCGAGGTGCGGCAGTGTTCGGCGACGCTGGCGTCGGCGTTCATCCAGCTCAGCTTCAGTGGTTTCGGTGCGTATTCGGGGGACGGGTCCATTGGATGTTGCAGCGCGGTGAGCACCACCAGCGTGTCCATCGGCGCGTACAGTTCGATGTAGTCGCCGGCCTTGGAATTGCCCTCGACGAAGTGGAAACGCCCGGCCTCATCGACGTTCACGCGGCTGAACAGGTTGAGCGTCATCAGCAGATCGGACAGGCCCAGCCCCCACTTGCCGAGCTCCACCAGCAGGTTGTCGGTGCCGTTGCGGAAGAAGCCGTTGCGCAGTTCCTGATAGCGGCCCTGGCCGTACTTTTCTGCGACCTCTTCAGCGCAGAGCACACCGCCGAGGCTGTCGCTCCAGCCGCAGGTGTCGGCGGTGATTGCGGCCAGCACGCGGCCCATGTCCGAGTACAGACAATGGCCACTGGTCAGCTTGGCGGTGTGTTGGCATTTGAGGCTGTCGGGCAGGTTCAGCCGCTCGGTTTTTTCATTGGCGTTGAGCAGGGTCAGGCTGACGTTGGCGCCGCCGCGCAGATCGGTCAGGCGCAGCAATTGGCCGCGCTTCAACACGAAGGAACGGTGGCCGCCGCCGGGGAGCATTTCTTCGGCAAACGGTGGGAACAGTTGAGTCGAATCGGTCATCGGCTTATTCATTGAAGAAGTCCTCTCAAGCGGTGCGAAGGGCGCCTGCCAGTGGCAACGGCAGGGCGTCGACGGCGGCGCGTTGGGCGCGGCGGTCGCTGTTCAAAGGGATGTCGTAGGTGATGCGCGCGCCATAGGCGCCGGGGGCGTGCGGGTCGAGGCGCACCTTGTCGAACACCAGCAGACGCGTGCCGAGGCTGAAGCCTTCGGACAGGTCATGGGTGACCATGAACACCGTCAGTTTGGTTTCGCGCCACAGCTCCAGCAGCAAGGCGTGCATGTCTTTGCGGATGCCCGGATCGAGCGCGCCGAACGGTTCATCGAGCAGCAACACCCGTGGTTTCATGATCAGCGCCTGGGCTATCGCCAAGCGTTGCTGCATCCCGCCGGACAGCTGCGCCGGGTATTTGTCGAGGGCATGGCCGAGGCCGACTTTATGCAGCAATGCCGCAGCCTGTTCGCGCGCCTCGCGTTTGGCGCTGCCGAACAACCGCCCCAGCAACGGCGCACGCGGCAATTCAAGGCCGAGGGCGACGTTGTCCAAAACGCTCAAATGCGGGAACACCGAGTAGCGCTGAAACACCACGCCACGGCTGACATCCGGCTCGCTGGCCAGCGCTTGACCGTCGAGCAGAATCTCGCCGCGACTCGCCGTTTCCTGACCGAGCAGCAGGCGCAGAAACGTCGATTTGCCGCAACCGGACGCGCCGACCAAGGTGCAGAATTCGCCCTCGTTGACGCTCAGGTTCAAGCCTTCCAGCACCACTTGATCGGCGTACTGCTGCCAGACGTTTTTTACCGTGATGAAGCTCATTTGGCCGCCCCCTCATACCAAGGGAATGCCCGGCGGGTCAGGTATTTCAGGCCCCAATCCATCAGCCAGGCGAGGAGGGTGATCCACACCACGTACGGCAGAATCACGTCCATCGCCAGATAGCGCCGTACCAGAAAAATCCGGTAGCCGAGGCCGTCGGTGGAGGCAATCGCTTCGGCGGCAATCAGGAACAGCCACGCCGAGCCGAGCATCAGCCGCAACGAGATCAACAAACGCGGCAGCAGTTGCGGCAGTACCACGCGCAGCATCAGCGTCCAGGTCGAGGCGCCGAGGGTCTGCGCCTTGATCAGCAGTTCGACGGGAATTTCCCGCGCACGTTGTTCCAGATCGCGAGCAAGCGCCGGGGTGATGCCGATGACGATCAGCATGACTTTCGACAACTCGCCCAGACCGAAAACGATGAACAGAATCGGCAGAATCGCCAGCGGCGGCACCATCGACAGCACCGTCAGCAGTGGCGACAACGGCGCGCCGAACAGCGGCAGCGTGCCGGCGGCGATGCCCAGGCACAGCCCGGCCAGTGCGGCGATGCCAAGGCCGATGGCCAGACGCCGCAGACTCGACGCGGTGTCTTGCCACAACAGGTAGTCACCGGTGCGGCTGTCGGCATTCAAGGCCAGGCGTTTTACCGCGTCGCTCATCTGCACGGCGCTGGGCAGCAGTTTGTCGTTGGGGTTGTCCGCCAGGCGCTCGGCCGAGCCCATGAAGTAGGCGAACAGCAGCAAAGCGAACGGCAGGATCACCAGCAACAGGCGACTGGGGCGATCCGGGTGGCGATTGATCAGGCGCATGGCCAAATCCTCCGTGGCTTACAGCTTGGCGTCGGCGGCCATCTGCACGTAGGTCGGATCGAAACGCAGCTTGAGGTTGCCGGTGTCGCCGCTGGTCACGCCGTTGGCGAAGGCCATGCCGACCGCGCTGGTGTCTTTCGCGCCTTCACCGAGCAAGCCGTGCTGAAAGGAGAACTCGGCGACCTTGCGCATGGTTTCCGGCAGTTGCTTGCTGGTGGCAAAGTTCAGCGCTTCGCTTGGCGTGGCGAACAATCTGGTGGTGTCGAGTTGCGCCTGGAATCCGGCCAGATCAGTGCCCGAGGCTTTGGCCATGTGCTCCAGCGCAGCTTTGCTCGCGGCGTTCTTGGCGTTCATCAACTCGACCACTTCGAACCACGCACCGGTCAGTGCTTTGCCCAGCGCCGGGTTGTCTTTGAGGGTGGCGCTGTTGACCACCATCATGTCCATGATCTCGCCGGGGATCTGGCTGGAGTTGAACACTTCGGTCACGCCCGGCTTGGCCTTGATGTCCGAGAGCATCGGGTTCCAGGTGGTCACGGCGTTGACCTGTTCGGTGTTGAAGGCGGCGGAAATGTCGGCGTCGGAGGTGTTGACCACTTTCAGGTCTTTTTCAGTCAGGTCGACCGAGTCCAGCGCGCGGGCCAGCAGGTAGTGCGAGACCGACAGTTCGACCAGGTTGACGTCCATGCCCTTGAGGTCGGCGACTTTCTTGCCGTCGCCCTTGACGACGATGCCGTCGTTGCCGTTGGAGAAATCGCTGACGATCAGCGCGGTGCTGTCGACGCCGCCCGCCGCTGGAATGGTCAGCGCATCCATGTTGGTCATGGTGCAGCCGTCGAACTGGCCGGCGGTGTACTGGTTGATCGATTCGACGTAGTCGTTGAGCTGCACGACGTCGATCTTGATCCCGTATTTCTTCGCCCATTTGTCGACGATGCCCTGGCTGCCGGCGTATTCCCATGGCATCCAGCCGGCGTAAATCGTCCAGCACACGCTGAAGTGGTCTTTCTGGGCGGCGGGGGCTTGGCTGCTGATAAGCGCGGCGAAGGCGGCGGCGAGCAGGGCGGGCAAACGTAGTCGGGTCATGGTGGATTCTCCAGTTGATCAAGGGCGGACAGGAAGGCAACGCGGCACCGCGAACGGTGGCTTGTCTCCCGGGCTTTTGTCCCGCCGTGTAACCTCAACTGGAGGTCGCCAACTCTCGGACCAGCCACTCGCGAATGCGAGCCGGAACCCTAGTCAGCCATTGCAAATTGTGGTGCCGCGAACCTGTGATGACTCCTGCACGGGTTTGCTAAAGCGAGACGCGTGCCAAGTCGCGTCAGGCGCTCTGGCACGGGCGCGCGGGTTGCTTAGGGTTGGCGGCGAGGGCGCTGAGGCGCTTTGTGTTGGTGCGCGGCTGCACCGTGATGCAGCGCGTTTGCCGCTGATCCGATGGTTTGCGCCGTTGGCATCGAGGCGGTTACGGACGGGGTTATCACGGCGGCGGATATCACGGTGGTCACCATTAATCAGCGGCTGAATGACGGCGTTTTTGCGGATGAACAAGGTTTCATCAATCACTTGTTTCAACTTGTTGCAGGAACGCACCAGATGCCGAAAACGCTGTCTGATTTTTCGACAGTCACCGATTAAATGACTGTCGCCTGCCAGCGTCGCTGGTGTGGCCAACCCGCGGTCCAGGAGGCCGCCATGTATAGACGAATTCTTCTGCTTGCTGCGTTGATGTTTTCCGTTGCCGGTTGCGTCCCGTACTCCTACGCGGACTCGTATTACAGCTCAGAGGTTTACACCTCACCCGCACCGGCCTACTACAACACGGGTGGCACGTATTACAACGGTGGCAGCAGGTATTACGCGCAGCCACGCTACTACCAACCAGCCCCGCGGTATTACCAGCAACCGCGCTATTACCAATCGGCGCCGCGTTACTATCAACCGGCCCCGCGTCATTATGAAAGCCGTCGCTGGCACGGCAATGATCGCGGACGTTGGGATGGCCACCGTCGTGGCGGTTGGGATAACGATCACCGCGGTCGTGGCAACTACGACCGACACAGCGGACGTGGCGACCACAATGGACGTGGCAACCGCTGGTAAATCCACACAAATGAAAGCGGCGCTATTAGCGCCGCTTTTTTATGCCCGTCGAAAAGTCGTCCCATTAGCCTTGTCCTAGGGCATTCCCAGACGCTTCCTACAGTTTCATTTCCTTGCATTTGTTAGCGTTTGTTCCTGCCGATCGAGGTGAGAAAAACTCAGTTCAATAGCGGCGAATAAACGGACGATGCCGCTATGAAGCTTCTTGTGATTCGCCAAAACTTTCCGGGCCAGTTCCGTCACGTGGTGCTGGCGGCAATTCACAGGCGTTATGAGGTTTTGGCGATAGGTCGGGATACGGCGCCGGGTATCGCAGGGGTGAAAATATATCGATACCGCGCTGCCAGTCGAGCATCGGGCGATATTCACCCCTATCTGACCCGTTACGAACAAGCGGTGACAGATGGACAGAAAGTTTTTGAAATTCTGAGCCGGCTGAAACATTCGGGTTATCGGCCGGACGTGATTCTCGCTCATCCCGGATGGGGGGAAACGCTCTTCGTCAAGGATGTCTACCCTGACACGCCGCTTGTTCACTATTGCGAATATTACTATCGAGCGCAGGGCGCGGATTCCGGGTTCGACCCTGAATTCCCGCGAGCCCCAAGGGATTCATCAAGGCTGCGAATACTCAATTCGCTGCATCTTTTGAATCTCGAACAATGTGACATTGCCATCGCACCTACGCGGTGGCAGCGCAGCCTGTTTCCTGCAGCTTATCGGTCGGCCATTCGGGTTGTTCATGAGGGCGTCATTCAAAGTCCTTACCTGGCGAAAGCTGGGGCAGTCATGTTGCCCAATGGCGTCGAGCTGAGATCCGGGCAGCCGATCGTTACTTATGTCGCGAGGAATCTTGAGCCTTATCGCGGGTTTCATAGTTTTATGCGAGCGATCCCGCATATTCAGGCTGAGTGTCCCGATGTGCAGATAATCATAGTGGGCGGTGATGACGTCAGTTACGGGTGTAAGCCGGTTGGCTATGCAAATTGGCGCAGCAGGATGGAGGCAGAGGTAAGTTTCGATGACTCCAGGGTGCATTTCACAGGGAAGCTTCCTTACCAGACTTACCGGGCAGTTCTGCAATGTTCGAAAGTCCATGTTTATTTGACGTATCCGTTTGTTTTGTCGTGGTCGTTACTGGAGGCGATGGCGTCTGGGTGTGTGGTAGTAGCGTCGGATACGGCTCCGGTAAGGGAGGTGATCGTTGATGGTCACAATGGGTTGCTGGTGGACTTCTTCGATCATCACGCTATTGCCAAACGTATTGCCAGGGTTCTTGAATCCGCTGGTGAGTACGAACGCCTTCGCAGCGCTGCGAAGTTGACGGCGAGCAGATTTGATGTGGAGTGCGGCACGAAACAATACTTTGAGGTGTTTGAGAGCATGACATCCGGGCATCTCAAGAAACAGCCTGTTCCTCAGTTTGACAGGGAGATTTGAAATGCTCCGGATGTCGCGCAAGCAATGGGTTAAATGGTTTAAGAAGTTGTTGGTATGCGGCTTGTTTATTTATGGCTGTTATTGCGTGGTGGATTTTTATATCCGTGAAGAAGAAGTCGCCGAGGCGATGGCAATCTATTACGCGGATCAGGAGGCCTGCCAAAAGAAGCTGGCGAGCATGAAGCAGGTGCCCATACTGGGCGGTAGCTATGTGGATAAGACTCTGGTGCCGGAGTTTTATGTTGGCATGCCTGAATTGGCGAATAAGAAAGCGTGTCTGGCCAATACGCTCAAGGGGCATTTCTGGTGGACCGGGACGGGTTTGCACCGGTACCAGGATCAGAGCCTGAAGTCGATCCCGGAAAGTTGGCGTCTTTATAAAGTTACCGCCGGGCTTTATACGAGAAAAGAGACTGCCGAGCCTCATGAACGGGGCTATCGACACGTGAACTGGCCGGACGAGTTGATTGTGAAGTTGACTAATTATCCGGGGTTAGAGATTTGGCTGGATGCTCCGCCGCCGCATTTCAAGAATGTAGATTCCGTCAGAACGTTTGTCATTACTGGCTGGCCGCGGCGTGATGGCACCCCTCGGTTGATAGACTGTGACGGTTTGATTCGCCCGGCTTCCGAGGAACAACTGACTGACGAGAAATTGGCAAGACTCAGCAGAGCAGAATTGGAAAATATGGATTTCGGCAAGTTGAACTTTTTCTGCATTGTCAAGCTGGATAGCTTTGACTTTACCGGGGGGCACGGCAGCGTAGACCTCGGTCTATCGTCATTACGCGAAGCACCTGAGATGCTCAAGTTTCTCAGTGATTATCTTTCACGCTCAGTTATTACAAGGAAGTAACGATGAGTTATGTTTTTAGCGATGTGGAAAAAACAGCGATCTTTAACGCAGCCAATATTTGCAAAGGTATGAGGCTTCTCTCAAAAAAAATTGAGTACGAGGCAATGGGAATAGTGGGGGCTAGCTGCGCTCCCCTGTATCAAAAGCTGTTCGATATTATCGGCAGAAGAGTTTCTGAGGTTACCGCTGTCGATCAAGAAGCGGAGAAAATTCTGAAAAGCGCCAGGCTCTGGCTTGCCGTGGCCATTGATGCCAACGGTGGAAACGGTGCCTACTCCGCCCTGATTCGCGGCTACACCTCGCGCCAAGGCGAATTGAGACTGAATAAAATCTTCAGTGAAGACCTGATGCAGCTGTCATCGAATCAGGTCGCCGCCAATTTCATCAATACCTTGATCGACGGATCCCTCGCGGGTCGACTGGCACCCTGGACGGTTCCGTCCATCAGCCAGATTGCAGAGATTGATGCCAGTGCGATCGGCAAGGCACTGTTCAGTGAGGCTTGTGGAGAGAAGGATACAGCCGTGAGCCATAACGCCGGTTGGTCCGGGACCGTCGGATTCAGCCTGTTGGGTGGAGCGCCGCCCTATGAAACCTGGAGATTGATCTCCGCTGGTGATTCGCAAGGGGAAGATGGCGGCCCGCCGACTCAAGCAAAAGCCAACAGGCTCGATGACTATAAAAATATTCTGTTCGCCATCGATTCATACAGTGTCGGCCTGCGAGCGGCGATCAGTAATTTCGGCGTCAACCCACTGCAAAGTCTGCTTTCCGTCGTGCCAGAGCAAATCAATATCGCGCTCGCCAGTGGCAGCCTCAATCCGCTGATTCAGCATGTCGTTCAAGGCACGCCGGTTTCCGTCGTGGTCGACCTGATATTGCGCTATGGCCAGAACGAATTCCTCGACATGTTCAAGCGCACCTACGAAGGCGATTCAGCAGCGCCACCTACCACCAATGAAACCTTCGCCACCAACGCTCACGCATTCTTCTCGGCATTTTCACCCGAGCAGTCCCAAAGCATCGTCACCCGATCAATAGGTGAATACGGAAACGCGAATTCATGGGCAAAACTGGCTGGCGAGTCGACCCCCATTGGCCTGGCGTTGCGCAATTCCCTGAAGCAACTAAGCGAAATCGTCATTGAACGCGATGACGGTTATCCCGGACGCGGACTGGAGCTCTACGATCCGCTGACCGGCGAAGGTTTCATCACCGCGCAATGGCTCGCCGATCGTGCGCAAATGTTGGCCCGGTTGATTGCCCGAACCCAAGGCTCGTTCGGAGAACACTCGCTGCAGAAGTTTTCCTACTCCGATCTCGCCTCAACCAAACAGGTGCCGATGACAACCGGTGTGTTAAATCCGCTGGTGATGTTCGGCGATGACGGCGCGCGATCTTTCGCGGGCGGTGCAAATGCTGATCATCTGTATGGCGGCGCGGGCAATGACACGATCAACGGACTGGCAGGTCACGATGTCATCGAGGGTGGACGCGGCAACGACTTGCTTGCTGGAGGCGACGGCAATGATGCGCTGTACGCAATGGCCGGTGATGATGTTCTGGTCGGAGGAAAGGGTAACGACTCTTTGATCGGCGGCGCAGGCAGCGACCGCTATGAGTTTTCCAGCGGTGATGGCATCGATGAGATCTTCGACGCCAACGCCAATGGGCAGCTGTGGATCAACGGCGCGCCGATTCCTTCACTCAAACGTCGCGCCCCTTTGAGCAATATCTGGTCGACCGAGGATCAGGCCATCACCCTGACCCTCATCGAAGAACTCACTGAACCCACGCTCAACATCAAATATGGCCTGAACGATCTCGTCGTTATCAAGAACTTCCGCCCCGGGATGCTTGGCATCCGACTTCCCGAATACCAAGCCCATACGGTCTCTGCTCCCGATCTGGTTCTCCAGGGCGACTGGAAAGCGAAAGATATCGACCCCAATGTTCCCGGAGATCAGTCTTCATACGATGAGTTGGGCAACGCCTTGCTATTGCCCAACGTAAAACAGAGAAACAAGGCCGATGTGCTTTACGGCTCTGCAAAAGACGACGTCATTCTCGGGCTTGGTGGAGCAGACCGATTGTTCGGCAAGGACGGAAACGATCAGTTGTTTGGTGACAAACAGACGACGCTCGAAAAAGCCATGGCCGCTGGCGACGTTAAAGGGAAAAGAGCTCGAGGTGATTGGCTTGATGGAGGGGCAGGTCACGATTTGCTCATCGGTACGGCATCCCAGGACGTGCTTCTGGGCGGTAACGATCGGGATACGCTGATTGGAGGTGCGGGGGATGACATTTTATCAGGGGATGAAACGACCGGCGCGCTGGAGCAGAAATGGGGATTCACACGCGTCAAAGTGCTTATAGACGGTGGTGTCACCAGTCACCGAACTGTCTTTTCAAAGGCCTCCTTTAATAGTTCGACGGAGGGCGATAACGACGTTCTCTACGGTCAGGGCGGTCGCGATGTTCTCAATGGCGGATGGGGTGAGGATCTGCTTGATGGCGGAACTGAAGATGATCTTCTTTGGGGGGAAGAGGGGAATGACACGCTGGCCGGAGGAAGCGGTAACGACACAATGATGGGAGACAACCTCGACTGGGGCGGTGGACTGCAAAGCAAACACCATGGCAACGATGTATTGGACGGTGGCAGTGGCGATGATTGGCTCGCTGGTAACGGTGGAGCCGATGCGATGTATGGTGGCTCAGGCAATGACACTCTCCACGGGGATGACGTTGTACTGAACGGCGTTGCCGGTGACGCCGCCCACTTTTTTGGAAATGACCTGCTGGACGGTGGTGCGGGAGACGACACACTCTGGGGCGGTGGGGCGGACGATCTGCTGTTCGGAGGTGAGGGTAACGACGTGCTGGCCGGGGATTATGCTGAGCACCCGATTCGTTATCACGGTAATGATTTACTTGATGGCGGAACGGGCGATGACACACTTCATGGAATGGGTGGTTCCGATACCCTGATCGGTGGGGCAGGAGCTGACGCGATGGATGGCGATGTCTCCAACCTGCAGTCAGGTGGAATCAACAATGATTACCTTCAAGGCGATGAAGGAAACGATACCCTTTTGGGCGGCTTGGGCGCCGACACACTTTACGGCGGCGCTGATGATGACATTTTATCCGGCGACTACGAGCAGACAGCCGAAGCCGAACACGGCGCAGATTATCTGGACGGTGGTTCAGGCAACGATACCTTGCTGGGCGGTGGTGGGGATGACACGTTGGTGGGCGGGGAGGGTGTAGACCACCTTCGTGGCGATTCAGGCAATAACGTTTTTGATGGCGGGGCCGGTAACGACGTGATGGAGGGCCATGACGGCGCTGATGTTTACTATTTCGGCGCTGGCGATGGTCTTGACGTTATCACCGATTCCGGTGGCAGCAATATCATCAAGTTCGGCGCCGGGTTTTCTGCGGAACGTCTGAAAGCCGACATCATTGATGTTTCCGTAGGCCGGGTATTGCGGCTGTTCAATGGTGAGGGGGACGCCATCCTTATCAGGAATTATGAAGAATGGAAGAATTCAACGTTCAGCTTCAGCGATGGCGTTGTACTTGGTTATGAGGATGTCCTGCGCAAAACATTGCCGCCGATAAAGGTGCCCGAGTCACCTGTACCGGAAGTTGTAACCGCCTCAGGAATCCAGCAAAGCAAAGTTGAAGATCCGGTTCAGCCAGACGATGTAACCACCGCGGCGCAACGTCCTGTGGCATCTGATCACCCCGTTGACTGGACTGAAAAATTCCTCGCGCAAATCAAATCCAGGCGCTACGCCCGCAAACATGCCACAGGTTTCACCTTGAGTGATCAAGGCGTCTGGGTTCGCAGTCATATCACGACTAGCGACACCGGTTACATCACTCACACCGAGCTGAGCGATGACAGCGTCGAAGCGGGAACACTGTCTGAAACGCCGCCATGGATGAAGGTTGATGCGGGGCATGCCGTGGTCAGTGAAAGGCAGTCGAAAACCACAACCCGTGTCGAACATAAACAGGTGAAAGCCGGTGGGGCGATAGCCTCTTCAAGTCAGGCGCCTCGCTATTATCGATCCGGCTCGGCCACCGGCTTTTCATTCAATACGGGAGATGTATTGGTTGAAGACCGTAAGGAATCCGGCGCGCTTGAGGGCTGGTACATCTATCCGGCAGCAAGCTTCGGTTCGGGGGAAACGGTGCCCAAGGCGTTTCGCTGGGATGTCACAACTGAAACGATCAAACGCAAAATCGTCCCTGGCGACGATGCCGGCGGGCGAGTCAATGTCGAAGTGGAAAACGTTTTCCACGGCGGCGCGGGAGACGATCTGATTGTCGCTTATGCAGGCTCCCCACTTGACTACGGCACTGTCGGCGACAGAACACCGGGCGCGTTTTTATCCGCAGGTGCAGGTGACGACATCTTGCTGGGCTCCGAGGGCGCCGACTATCTGGTCAGCGGGGCAGGGGATGATTGGCTTTACGGTGAAGACGGTGCCGACACCTACATCGTGCAAGCGCACGCCGGAGCAACTACCACGATTGCGGATGTGCCGAACCCTGTTTTCCACCGAGCAGAAGTTGGCGCAGCGGGGTGGAAAGACGAGTACGGGTTGATCGATCAGGACACGGTCGTCCTTCCAGCAGATGCGCAGCGCGATGCACTGCAATTGAGCTGGGGTGCTGCGCTGATAGAAACCACACATGTCGAGCTGGAACCCAACCCAGCTCGCGGGGCACACCGCAATCCGCCAAGAGCGAAAATGCTCCATCCGACACTCGATATCAATTGGGGCGGGATGCAGAAAGTTCGCATCGTCTTGCCCCTCAACGGTGAACTTGAGGGGGCCGGGATTGAGCTCTTGAGTTTCGCCGATGGGTCGGTCGTGAGTTTGAAACAACTCTTGGAGTCAAGTCAGCTGGGCCCTGCGCCCGAGACTTTTCATACGGGTGTAACCGTTAACAATTCAACGCGTTTTACGTCTCTGCGAGACGGACGGGCGCTGCCGTTAGTCGGTGGTCGAGGCAACGACACGATAAGCGGCGCGGGGGAAATCCGAGGCATGGAAGGGGATGACGTGCTCACCGGCAGCCCCGGTGATGATCTGCTGTTAGGTGGGCCGGGCAATGACACGCTAACCGGCGGCGCCGGAAATGATATCTACCGATACGATGGCCTCGGCAGGGACGTGATCATCAATCGGGGAGACGGCCTTGACGGGATCGACTTTTCCGAACGCAGGCTGAAGATCGACAACTTGAAGTTTCACCGTGAGCGCGATGATCTGGTGATCGTGGTGGATTACGGCATGGCACCGAAAATCCGGGTTTCCAATCATTTTGCCGCAGGCGAAAGCGCTATCGGCTTCATAAGAGTCAGCGAAGGAACAGCGACTCAAGACTACAGCGCGATGCAGATTGCTGAACGTCTGCATCCTCTTCCGCCATTGAGGGATGTCGAAGACATTTTGATAAAGGGCGACGAAGAAGCGCAGCGGGCGATGACGGAGATTATTCAGTTTTACGAGCTGAATGTCTGAGTCGTATGGCGACCGATTGAGCCAGCTCGCGATGGGAATCCAGTCGTCATCGCGAGCATCGCGTCAGTTCAATACTGCGTCAGATCCGCTAATGGATGCCGCCCCTCCCATACCTTGTGAAAGTGCGCCTCGACCACCGCATCTGGCACGTTATTGATATCCGGCCAATGCCAGTGCGGCTTCTGATCCTTGTCGATCAACCGTGCGCGAACCCCTTCGCTGAACTCCGGATGCCGGCAGCAATTGAGGCTCAGGGTGTATTCCATCTGAAAGACTTCGGCCAGCGACATGTGCCGGGCGCGGATGATCTGTTCCCAGACCAGATGCGCGGTCAGCGGCGAGCCTTCGCTCATGGTTTTCGCTGCCCGTGCGATCAACGGATCGCTGCTGTCGCGCTGCAGGCTGATGGCTTTCCAGGCGCAGGCCACGTCGCTGACGTCGAGCAGTTCGTCGATCTGCTGGCGACGCGGTAGCCACTGCGCCTCGGGCATCTGCGCCACGGCTTCCTGCTGCAACGCCTTGAGCAAACTGTTGAGTTGCACGTCTGTCTGTTCCTGCCAATTGAGCTGCAGCAGGCCTTCGATCAATTGCGGCTGCTGTTCGTCAAGCAGGAAGCGGTCGGCCAGGTCCAGATCGATCGCATCACGAGCGTTCATGTGCGCACCGGTCAGGCCGAGGAACAAACCGAGCTTGCCCGGCAGCCGGGCGAGAAACCAACTGGCGCCGACGTCCGGATACAAACCAATGCTGATTTCCGGCATCGCCAGGCGGCTGCTCGGCGTAACAATCCGCGTACTGGCACCTTGCAACAGGCCCATGCCGCCACCGAGCACGTAACCATGGCCCCAGCAGATCAACGGTTTCGGATAGGTGTGCAGGCTGTAATCCAGACGATATTCCGCGCTGAAAAACTGCGCGGCCAGCGGTGGTACTTCGCCGGGATGGGCGCGACAGGCCTCAACCAGGCTGCGCACCTCGCCGCCAGCGCAGAAGGCCTTGGCGCCATTGCCGCGCAGTAGCACGCAGACGATTTGCGGATCCTTGGCCCAGGCGTTCAACTTGTCGCTGAGGGCGTTGATCATCGGCAGGGACAGCGCATTCAGCGACTTTTCAGCATCGAGGCTGGCGATACCGATGCGGGCGCCGTCGGTGCCGGTGAGTTCTTCGAAGTGCAGATTCATCGTGACCTCGATCGGGAATTTGAACGATCAGTATGATCGTTGTGTGGGAAAGTGCCGGATCTGCATCAGATCAATTGACAAGCGTGGTCGGCTTTCCTAGGGTTCGCCCCATTGTTTTTGCCGGGTATGACCATGACTGCTGACGACCGTATCAAACTCGAACCGAGCTGGAAGGAGGCACTGCGTGCTGAGTTCGACCAGCCTTACATGGCAGAGTTGCGCCAGTTTCTGCAGCAGGAGCGGGCGGCCGGCAAGGAAATCTATCCGCCGGGGCCGATGATTTTCAATGCCTTGAACTCGACGCCGCTGGATAAAGTGAAGGTGGTGATCCTCGGCCAGGACCCGTATCACGGCCCGGGCCAGGCCCACGGCTTGTGCTTCTCGGTGCAACCGGGCGTGCCGGCACCGCCGTCGCTGGTCAACATCTATAAGGAGTTGAAACGCGACCTCAACATCGACATTCCCAATCACGGTTACCTGCAGAGCTGGGCCGATCAGGGCGTGCTGATGATCAACACCACCATGACCGTCGAGCGCGCCAATGCCAATGCGCACAAGGACAAGGGTTGGCAGTTCTTTACTGATCGGATCATTGAACTGGTCAGCGAGCGCCAGCCGCATCTGGTGTTCATGCTTTGGGGCGCCCATGCGCAGAGCAAGCAGAAGCTGATCGACGCGACCAAGCATCTGGTGCTGACGTCGGTGCATCCGTCGCCGCTGTCGGCTTATCGCGGGTTCCTGGGTTGCGGGCATTTCAGCCGGACCAACAAGTTTCTCGAACAGAATGGCGAGACGCCGATCGAGTGGCGTTTGCCGTCGATCTAAAAAGCATCGCGAGCAGGCTCACTCCTACAGTTGAAATGCGCTCCCCTGTAGGAGTGAGCCTGCTCGCGATGGGGGCAGCTCGGTTTTACTCGGGATTACGATTCCAATACTTGAACAACGGCTCCGCCAGGAACAGCACAAACAACAACCGCATCACCTGCATCGCTGTCACCAGCGGCACCGACAGTTGCAGCGTCTCCGCCGTCAGGCTCATCTCGGCAATCCCGCCGGGCATCATGCCGAGCGTTAGCGAACGCAAATCCAGATGAGTCAAAGCACTCAGCCCCAACGCCGCCAACGTCGCGATCAACATGGTCAACGCCGTGCCGATCAACGTCCGCCCCATGAATGAAGGCGCTCGGCGGAAAAACTGCCGGTTGAAGTGACATCCCAAACCGCTGCCAATCAGCCACTGGCCAATCTGACTGCCGCCATTGGGCAAGCCAATGTGCAGATCCCAGCCAATACTCACCGCCGCACTCACCAGCAACGGCCCGAACAGCCACGGATTGGGTTGGCGCAAACGCTGCCAGAGCCAGGCGAGCAGACCGCCCGCCGGAAACAGAATCGCCAGCCAGCGCCAATCGACGCTGCCGGCATGAGAAATCGGATTGCCATCGCCGAGCAGGTACTTGAACGCTGCCGGCACACACAGCACCACCACCAGCACCCGCAAACTCTGTCCTGCCGCGACATGACTGAGCATCGCGCCATTGCGCGCGCCGAGGTTGACCATCTCCCCGGAACCGCCCGGCATGCTTGAGAAAAATGCGGTGGCGCGATCCTCACCGGTACGGCGCATCAACCACACGCCCACTACCGCCGAGACACTGGTGACCAGCGCACCGAAGAAGATCAAACCGAAATGACTGAGCACCTGCTCCATCACCACCGGGGTGAAGTGCAGGCCGATGCCGATGCCGACAATCCACTGGCCGCACTTGCGGCCGCCAGGGATTTCGGTGAGTTGCCACGGGGTCAGGCAGCGCACGAGGATGATCGCCAGCAACGAGCCGACCATCCACGGCAGTGGCCAGCCGATCTGGCTGGCGAGGTAACCGCCGAGCAGACCGACCAGCGGGGTACCCCACCAGGATTTCAGTGAGGCGCGATCAAACATCGGCGATGGCGCGACGCGCGACCGAACGTTTGCGCCAGATGCGCAGCAGTGGCATCAGCAGCATGATCGCGGTCAGCACCCAGACACCGAAGGTGATCGGGCTCGACCAGAGGATCTCCAGCGCACCGTTGGAAATCGACAGCGCACGACGCAGGTTCTGCTCCATCAAGCCGCCGAGAATGAAGCCCAGCAACACCGGCGACAACGGGAAGTCGAGCTTGCGCAGGATGTAACCGAAGATGCCGATGCCGACCATCAGGAACAGGTCGAACGTGGTGGCGTGCACCGCGTAGACGCCGATCCCGGTGATGATCGCGATCACCGGCACCAGTGCCCAGTTCGGCACGGCAAGGATGCGGGTGAAGATGCGGATCATCGGGATGTTGAGGATCACCAGCATGATGTTGGCGATGAACAACGAGGCGATCAGCCCCCAGACGATGTCCGGTTGTTGCTGAAACAGCAGCGGGCCCGGGGTGATGTTGTACAGCGACAGGGCGCCGATCATCACCGCCGTGGTACCCGAACCTGGAACGCCCAGCGTCAGCATTGGCACCAGTGCGCCACAGGCCGAAGCACCGATGGCGGTTTCCGGCGCGGCAAGGCCACGGGCATCACCCTGACCGAATTTGCCGCTCGCACCAGCGATGCGTTTTTCGGTCATGTAGGCCACGGCGCTGGCCAGCGTCGCGCCGGCACCCGGCAATACACCCATGATGAAACCGAGCAGACCGCAACGGATGTTCACCACGAACACCGACGACGCTTCCTTGAAGTTGAACATCATCCGCCCGGTGGCTTTCACCGCTTCCTGGCCGCGATGGGTTTTCTCCAGCAGCAACAGAATCTCACTGACCGAGAACAGACCCAGCACCAGCACGACGAATTGAATGCCGTCAGTCAGGTGAATGTTGTCGCCGGTAAAGCGGTAAACGCCGCTGTTGGCATCGATGCCGACGCTCGACAGGAAGAGGCCGATCAATGCCGCAATAAAGGTTTTCAACGGTCGATCCCCGGCCATGCCGCCGAGACAGACAATCGCAAACACCATCAGCACGAAGTATTCCGCCGGGCCGAAGGCAATCGCCCATTTCGCCAGCAACGGGGCGAACAGGACCATGCCGCAGGTGGCGATAAACGCGCCGATAAACGAACTCCACGCCGACAGCGACAGCGCCACACCGGCCAGACCTTTGCGGGCCATCGGGTAACCGTCGAGGGTGGTCATCACGGTCGATGCTTCGCCCGGGATGTTCAGCAGGATCGAGCTGATCCGGCCACCGTATTCGCAGCCCAGATACACCGCTGCCAACAGGATCAATGCCGACTCCGGCGGCAGGCCGAGCGCAAATGCGATCGGGATCAGCAGTGCCACGCCATTGATCGGGCCAAGGCCCGGAAGCAGGCCGACGACGGTGCCGATCAGTGTGCCGGTCAGGGCTGTGACCAGGTTGTACGGGCTCAGCGCGACGCCGAAGCCTTGACCCAAATAACCGAGGGTATCCATATCAGTTCTCCAGCACGTCGAGCAGGCCAAGGGGCAGCGGAACGTCCATCACACGGTCGAACAGCAGGTACAGACCGATGGCCATCAGCGTGGTCACCACGATGCTCGGCATCCAGCGACCGCCATACAGGCGCGCCATCGGAATGCCGATGAGGATGCTGCTGAGGATGAAACCCAGCGGTTCGAACAGGCCGGCGAACACCAGTAGCAGTGCGACGCAAATGGCAATCTTGGTCAGGGTTTCGCGATCCAGTGGCGGCTCGTCATCGCTGTGCTTGATCGGCGCCGGGCGAAACACCATGTACAGCAGCGCCGCGCCCATCAGGCCGAGCATCAGCAGCGGGAAGGCACGCGGGCCGACCGGTTCATAGGAAAAAGCCGCTTGGTACGGCCACGCCATCAGTGCCAGGCCGGCACAAACCAGCAACAGCACGGAGGCGAAAATGCGTTGAATAAGCATGGGAGCTCCTGTGCCGCGTCCCCGTCAGCGGGAACGCAGCCGCTAGACAGGGACGATCACTGGATCAGGCCGAACTCTTTGGCCAGCACTTTGTAGTCCGCGACCTGCTTCTTCACGTAGGTGTCGAGTTCCGGGCCGGTCATGGCGAACGGGAACAGTTCACGCTGATCGCGCAGCGTGGCGAACTCATCGGAGGCCAGCAGTTTGTCGAACGAGTCTTTCCACCAGGCGTAGTCTTCATCGCTGACTTTTGGCCCGAGGTAGAAGCCGCGCACTACTGGCCAGACAATGTCATAGCCTTGCTCGCGAGCAGTCGGGATGTCTTTCATTTCCGGCTCGTCGAGACGCTTGTCGGCGAACACGGCGAGCAGGCGCATGTCGCCACTCTGGATGTGCGGCATGGAGTCGGAAATGTCGGTACTGCCGACCTGAATGTGGCCGCCGAGCAGCGCCGTGGCGATTTCGCCGCCACCCTCAAGCGCCACGTAACGCAGGTCGCGCGGGTTGATCCCGGCAGCCTTGGCAATCAGTGCGGTTTGCATCCAGTCCTGGCTGCCAACAGTACCGCCGGAACCGATCACCACCGAGCTTGGATCTTTCTTCAGTGCCTGAACGAGATCGTCGAGGGTCTTGTAGGGCGAATCGCTTTTCACGGCGATGGCGCCGTAGCTGGTGCCAACGGCTGCGAGCCAGCGCACGTTGGTTTCATCGAAACGACCGAACTTGCCCTGGGCCAGGTTCAACAGCGAACCGCTCGACCACGCCACCAGCGTGCCGGCATCCGCCGGACGTTGCGCGACCACGGCGTTGTAGGCCACCGCGCCGACACCGCCGGGCATGTAGGTCACACGCATCGGTTTGCTCAGCAGTTTCTGGTTGACCAGTGCGCTCTGCACCAGTTTGCAGGTCAGGTCGAAACCACCGCCGGGGGAGGCCGGTGCGATACATTCCGGACGTTTCGGTTCGGCCATCAGTTGGCCGGCAAACAGGATGCAACTGGCGGCCAGTGCAACTTTACGCAGTGACAGGTTCATTCGATTCTCCACGGGCATTGTTGTTATTCGACGTGTTTTTCACTTACGGGCATTTACCAAAGTGCAACGCTGTAGCTCACCAGCAAACGCACTTCGTCTGCATCGCGAGCCGAGTAGTTGGAGCGATAAGTGGCATTACGCAAACGCACGGCGACATCCTTCAAGGCGCCGCTTTGTACTACATATTTGATCTCGGTGTTGCGTTCCCACTCCTTGCCTTCTTCACCGTTCTTGAGCTTGATGTTGTCACCGCTCAGGTAACGACTCATGAAGCTCAGGCCTGGAATGCCGAGCTTGGCGAAGTCGAAGTCGTAGCGAGCCTGCCAGGAGCGCTCTTCAGCGCCGGCGAAATCGTTGATCTGCACGAAGTTGACCAGATACGGGTCGCTGCCATCGACGTAAGGGAAAGCGCTGTCGCCAGACATGTGCTGATAACCGGCGCTGAATTTGTGCCCGCTCAGCGCGTAGCTGACCAGACCGTTGAGCGAGCGGTTGTCGATCTCGCCGCCACGGGCCGCGCCCTGATCATCACTGACGGCAAAACGCAGGTCAGTGGCAAACGTGCCCGGGCCCATCGGCCGCGAAGCAACCAGGCCGAAGAAGTGCTGGTTATAGACTTCGTCGAGTTGCGCGAAGTGGTAACTGCCGGTGATTTTGTCGGTGAACTTGTAGTCGACGCCGCCAAAGTCGAAGTGTTTGCCGGCCGCGGTACCAGCGAAACGGCTGTTCTTGTTGTTCAGGGCGATGTCTTCGAAATCGGTGCTGTCGCGATCCTTGGCTTTCTCCAGACGGCCGCCGGTGAAGGTCAGGTTCTTGATCTCTTTGGAGGTCAGCAAGCCGCCCTCAAAGGTCTGCGGCAGAATGCGCCCGTCGTTGGGTTTGAGGATCGGCAGTTCAGGAATCAGGCTGCCGATTTTCAGCTCGGTGGCGGAAATTTTTACTTTGCCGGTCAGGCCGACTTTCGAGTATTCATCGGCGGCGCGCCCGTCATCGTGGGTCGGCAGCAGGCCGGTACCGGTGCGGTCCGGGCTTGAATCGAGTTTGACCCCGAGCATGCCTAAAGCATCGACACCGAACCCCACGGTGCCATCGGTGTAGCCCGATTGCAGATTGAGCATGAAGCCCTGAGCCCATTCGTCACGCTTGGATTGCTGGGCGCTGGTGCCATCGCGAAAGTCGCGGTTGAAATACATGTTGCGGGTTTCGAAGGTGGCGCTGCTGTCTTCAATGAAATCGGCAAAACTCAACGGCGAAAAACCGGCAAGGGCGGCGGCACTGACGAGGGCGGTGTGGCTGAAATGGGAAGGGCGAACAGGCGTGGACGCCTGAGGCTGCATGGACGGCATGCGGGTGTACTCCGTTTATTGTTCTTATTGGTCGAAAACGCTTCGAGGCGTTTTTCTTTGCGCTGTGTGGCATCAGCGACGGCAGTCGGAACTGTCCGTGGGCCGACTGTAACCAGCTAACCTTTCGCTAACCTTTCAGCAGACTTTCAAGGTTTTCGGGCTTCACAGCGGCGGTTGCGGCTGTAAACTCCGCGGCAAAGCGTGGCGTTGGCCATCCCTGAACGAGGTAAAAATCCATGCGTGTCCTGCTCGTCGAAGACCATCTGCAACTGGCCGAAAGTGTCGCTCAGGCGCTCAAGAGCACCGGTCTGACCGTGGATGTGTTGCACGATGGCGTGGCCGCCGATCTGGCGCTGGGCAGTGAGGAATACGCCGTGGCGATCCTCGATGTCGGCCTGCCGCGCATGGACGGTTTTGAGGTGCTCGCGCGTTTGCGCGCTCGCGGCAAGAATCTGCCGGTGCTGATGCTGACCGCGCGCAGCGATGTGAAGGATCGCGTCCACGGCCTTAATCTCGGTGCCGACGATTACCTCGCCAAACCATTCGAACTGACTGAACTGGAAGCACGGGTCAAAGCCTTGTTGCGCCGCAGTGTGTTGGGTGGTGAACGCCAGCAGCGCTGCGGCGTGCTGGCCTACGACCTCGACACCCGGCGTTTCACCCTTGGCGAAGAATTGCTGACGTTGACCTCTCGCGAACAAGCGGTGCTGGAAGCTCTGATCGCCCGGCCGGGGCGGGTGATGAGCAAGGAGCAACTGGCGTCCCAGGTGTTCGGCCTCGACGAAGAAGCCAGCCCCGACGCCATCGAAATCTACGTGCACCGCTTGCGCAAGAAACTCGATGGCCAACCCGTCGCCATCGTGACTTTCCGTGGTCTTGGTTACCTGCTGGAAAGCCGCGATGCATAAGCCCAGCAGCCTGCGCTGGCGCTTGCTGTGGAACCTCGCGTTGCTGCTGGTGGTGTTGATGCTCGCCAGCGGATTGAGCGCGTACTGGAACGGTCGCGAAGCCGCCGACACGGCATACGATCGCACGTTACTGGCCTCGGCGCGGACCATCGCGGCGGGGCTGTCGCAACGTGACGGCACACTGAGTGCCGATGTGCCTTACGTCGCACTCGACACCTTCGCTTATGACAGCGCCGGGCGCATTTACTATCAGGTCAATGACATCCATCAGAAGCTGATTTCCGGCTATGAGAACCTGCCCGGGCCGCCGCCGGGGACGCCGCGCACCGACAGCTATCCCGCATTGGCGCGTTTCTACAACGCCACCTACAAAGGGCAAAACGTACGCGTGGTCAGCCTGCTGAAAGCAGTGACCGAACCGAACATGAACGGCATGGCGGAAATCCGCGTCGCCGAAACCGACGAGGCGCGGGTGAGCATGGCGCGCAGTCTGGCGGCGGATACGTTGCTGCGTTTGGGTATGTTGGCGATCGGTGCGTTGCTGTTGGTGTGGTTCGCGGTCAGTGCTGCGTTGCGACCACTGGAGCGTTTACGCACGGCGGTGGAAGAACGTCAGCCCGACGACTTGCGCCCGCTGCCATTGGTTGAAGTGCAGCATGAGCTGTGGCCCTTGGTGCGCGGACTCAACCATTTCACCGAGCGTCTGCGTGGTCAGTTCGAACGACAGGCGCAGTTCATCGCCGATGCGGCCCATGAGTTGCGCACGCCATTGGCGGCGCTGAAGGCGCGGCTTGAATTGGGCCTGCGCTCGAACGAACCCGAGACGTGGCGCACGACATTGGAATCCTCGGCGCAAAGCACCGATCGCCTGACCCATCTGGCCAATCAGTTGCTGTCGCTGGCGCGCGTCGAAAACGGTGCCCGGGCGATTGCCGAGGGCGGCGCACAGTTGCTCGATCTGAGTCAGTTGGCCCGGGAATTGGGCATGGCCATGGCGCCATTGGCACACAAGCGCGGGGTGGCGCTGGCGCTGGAGGCGGACGAACCCGTCTGGCTGCGCGGTGAGCCGACGTTGCTGAACGAGTTGTTGAGCAATCTGGTGGACAACGCTTTGGCGCATACGCCACCGGGCGGTAACGTCATTTTGCGCGTGACCGCTCCGGCGGTGCTTGAGGTAGAAGATGATGGGCCGGGGATTCCGCTGGAAGAGCGCGATCGGGTGTTCGAACGTTTCTACCGGCGTAATCAGCAGGTGGCAGGTTCTGGGCTGGGGCTGGCGATTGTCGGCGAGATCTGCCGGGCGCATTTGGCCCAGATCACTTTGCACGATGGCGAGCAGGCGGGGTTGAAGGTGCGGGTCAGTTTTATTGCCGGGTGACTTGCAGTGTTTTTGTTGGCCTCATCGCGAGCAGGCTCACTCCTACACTGGAATGCGTTCTCCTGTAGGAGTGAGCCTGCTCGCGATGGCCACAATAAGGTCTCGGATCAGTAAAACATCGTCCGCGACTCTTCCAGATCTTCACACAGCGCTTTGTTCTCAGGATCAATCCCGAGCTTTCTGAACGCCGGAACAGTCATTGGATCAATCCGCGCAAACGGATGATCCGTGTCCTTGTGGCAATACAGGCTCGCCACTTGCACCAGATCGACGTAATCAATGGCCGTCGAATCGCGCTTGAAGTCCTGATAGCGCCCCGGCAATTCCACCAGTCGCTCCGGGAACTCCCAGACGCGCAACAATTTGTCGCCCAGCAACGGATGAATGTGATCGATCACATGGTTGAGGCTGACCGGGTCTGACAACAGTTCGTAGTGATCCTCGGCGTAAGTCAGAATCGGCAGCACGCCAATCTGATGCACCAGCCCGCCGAGCGCTGCCTGATCGGGTTTGAGCTGGGTGTAGCGGCGACACAGCGCATAACTGACCCCGGCAATTTCCAGACTCTTGCGCCAGACTTCGCGCATCTTCTGCTCGACCACTTCGGAGCGGGCGTGGAAAATCTGCTCCATCACCAGACCGATCGCCAGGTTGCTGCTGTAGTTGATGCCCAGCCGGGTGATGGCGGTGTGCAGGTCGGTGACTTCCTGTGCGGCGCGCAGCAGCGGGCTGTTGACCACTTTGATCAGGCGCGCCGACAGCGCCGTGTCCCGGCCGATCACTTTGCTCAGGTCGCTGACGCTGATTTCCGGGTCTTCAGCGGCCTTGCGAATCTGCAGGGCCACTTCCGGCAACGTGGGCAGAACCAGGTCATCGTTATCGATGGCCTCAACCAAATCCTGTTGGACTTTTTCCGCCAGTTCGCTCATTTAAACTCTCTAGGGTGTTGCAACAAATGCTGCGATCAGCGCTGGATTTCGCGGTCGCGATCCAGTTCGTAAGGCAGGTCGAGCAGATGCAGCGCGGGACCTTCGAGGGTGCCCAGATGCAAATCACCGGCTTCGGCAGCTTCGGCCTGCAGCACCGCCAGGAGTTCAATGTTTTGCCCGGCGTTGGCGGCCAGCACCACTTCGCCGATGGCGCTGTTGTGGCTCGGCGCAAACAGTTGTGTGCCAGGTTCCGGCAAATCAGCAGCGTCCAGGCTCAAGCGATACAAACGACGTTTGAGTTTGCCCAGGTACTGCATGCGCGCAACGATTTCCTGGCCGGTGTAGCAGCCTTTCTTGAAACTCACGCCGCCAACGGCCTGCAGATTGAGCATTTGCGGGATGAACAGCTCGCGGGTGCTGGGCATGACCTGACCGATACCGGCGCGGATCTGACCCAGCAGCCATTGATTCAGCTCGGCTTCAGGCAGGGCCGCGGACAATTTGGCTTTGATCGCGTCAGCCTGATCGGCCGGTGCCCAGAGTTCGGCGCGATTCGGCGAGATGCGAATCGCGATCAGGCTTTCATTACGCACGAGGCTGTCGGTTTCTGCCGGCAGGTCCAGACCGAGGCTGGTCAAGGCGTTATCGCCATGCTCCAGGCCAAAACGTACCCAAGCGGCACTTTCGTCGGTCAGTTTCGATTTGGAGAACACCGCGTACTTTTTCAGGTCCGCCAGTTGCGGCTCCAGCAGTTCGCTGGCCATCGCCAGCACCACGCCGTCACCTTCGAGCAGAATGCGGAAGCTCGACTGCATCCGGCCCTTCTGCGTGCAGCGGGCGCCGAGGCTGGCGCGGCTGTCGCTGAGGTAATTGAGGTTGCAGGTCAACTGGCCTTGCAGGAATTTTCCGGCATCCGCGCCGCGAACCGCGAGAACGCCTTCATGAGACAGGGTGCAGAAAAAAGCAGAATCGGCCATGGGTCTTCGCAGGGTAAATAGACTGGGGCACATCATAAGGGCGCGTTGGTGAAATGGGTAGTTGATAAAGGATCGGTGGTGCCCGACCAAAGCCGACTGTGCGACCCGCGCCAGGGCTGTATACTTGCCGGCAAATTTGAGGAGGGCTCCATGGTCGAACAAGTTGAACTGAATCGCCTGTTTTGGCACAGCCGTCGCGGCATGCTTGAGCTTGACGTGTTGCTGGTGCCGTTCGTGCAGGAGGTTTACGCGACGTTGAACCAGGTGGATCGCGATCTGTATGTGCGTTTGCTGACGTGCGAGGATCAGGACATGTTCGGCTGGTTCATGGAGCGCAGCGAGTCTGAAGATCCGGAACTGCAGCGCATGGTTCGCATGATCCTGGATCGTGTCCAGCCCAAGTAACACGTTCGAATGCCGCTGGCATGCCTCGCGGCAGTTGCTGGCGGCGTATCTGTTGGCCCAGGCGTTCGCACTGGGTGCTTTGTTTCTGCTTTCGATTCCACTCTGGGCCAGCGTGCTCGGGGCTTTTGGCTGTCTGCTGCATGGCTTTTGGGCGTTGCCAAGGCAGATTCTGTTGAATCATCCCAAGGCGTTTCGTGGATTGCGTCGGGACGCCGATGGTTGGCAGGTGTGGAATCAGGCGGATGGTTGGCAAGCGGCGCAGCTGCGTCCTGACAGCCTCGCGCTGCCCTTGATCGTGGTGCTGCGTTTTCGTCTGCGCGGGGAATGGCGGGTCAGATCGGTCTGCGTGCCACGGGACTCGCAAACGGCGGATATGCACCGACGTCTGCGAGTACGGCTCAAGTTCAGCCGACGTAGGTGGGTGGCACCAGAATAGTGTCGAGTGCTTCGGGCAGCATGTCCGGGTAGTCGAGGGTGTAATGCAGGCCGCGACTTTCCTTGCGCTCCATGGCTGAGCAGATCATCAGTTCGGCGACTTGCGCCAGATTGCGCAACTCGATCAGATCGCGGCTGACTTTATAGTTGCTGTAGAACTCGTCGATCTCGTCCAGCAGCAGACGCACGCGGTGTTGCGCCCGTTGCAGGCGCTTGTTGGTGCGCACGATGCCGACGTAGTCCCACATGAATCGCCGCAGTTCATCCCAGTTGTGCGCGATGATCACGTCCTCGTCGGAGTCGGTGACCTGGCTGGCGTCCCAGGCGGGCAGGGCGCTTGGCGCGGCGACATCGTCCAGTTGCGCGAGGATGTCGGCTGCTGCCGAACGGGCATAGACAAAGCATTCCAGCAACGAGTTGCTGGCCATGCGGTTGGCGCCGTGCAGGCCGGTGAAGCTGGTTTCGCCAATCGCGTACAAGCCCGGCACGTCGGTGCGACCTTGTTGATCGACCATCACGCCACCGCAGGTGTAGTGCGCGGCGGGTACGACCGGGATCGGCTGTTTGGTGATGTCGATGCCGAACCCCAGACAGCGCTCATAAACAGTCGGGAAGTGACTTTTGATGAACGCTTCGGGTTTGTGGCTGATGTCGAGATAGACGCAGTCGACACCCAGACGCTTCATTTCATGGTCGATGGCCCGGGCGACGATGTCGCGTGGTGCCAGCTCGGCGCGCTTGTCGAAGCGGGACATGAAGCGTTCGCCATTGGGCAGCTTCAAATGCGCGCCTTCGCCGCGCAGGGCTTCGGTAATCAGAAAACTCTTGGCCTGCGGGTGATACAGGCAGGTCGGGTGGAACTGGTTGAATTCCAGGTTCGCCACCCGGCAGCCCGAGCGCCAGGCCATGGCGATGCCGTCACCGCAGGCGCCGTCGGGGTTGCTGGTATAGAGGTAGACCTTGGCGGCACCTCCGGAGGCCAGAATCACGAAGCGTGCGCCGTAGGTGTCGACCTCGCCGGTTTTGCGATTGAGTACATAGGCGCCGAGGCAGCGCTCGCCGTCCATGCCTAAACGGCGTTCGGTAATCAGATCAACGGCAACCCGCTGCTCCAGCAATTCGATGTTCGAGCGCTCTTTGGCCTGGGCCAGCAGGGTTCTGAAAATCGCTGCGCCGGTAGCATCAGCGGCGTGGATGATGCGCCGATGGCTGTGGCCGCCTTCTCGGGTCAAATGGAATTCGAACCCGCCGTCTTCAGTGCCTGACTGATCGTCGCGGGTGAAGGGTACGCCTTGGTCGATCAGCCACTGGATGGCTTCACGGCTGTGCTCCACGGTGAAACGCACGGCGTCTTCATGGCACAGCCCGCCACCGGCGTTGAGGGTGTCCTCTACATGGGATTCGACAGTATCAGTGTCATCGAGCACGGCGGCGACGCCACCCTGGGCCCAGAAGGTCGAACCGTTGGCCAGATCGCCTTTGCTCAATACGGCAATGCGCAAATGACCCGGCAGGGTCAGCGCGAGACTCAAACCGGCAGCACCGCTGCCTATGACCAGAACATCATGTTGGAATTGTTGGCTCATTACAGGATTCCGCTCAAAGCGACCCGGGTCGGGGGTGGCGCAAGACAGCTGGATCGGCGAGTCAAGACAGCCACACAGCCCACTAGTATATAGAGGGGGGGGACGGCACAATAGCCGCGCCGATATGGCATTGTGAAACTACTGTGACGGGAAAAACGGGTGCTTCGTCGGAAGTTTTTTTCCCATGTTGGGGGAAAAGGCGACTGTATCGGCGCTGAAACAGACTTTTTCTGCACAGGGTTGCCCAATGTCGGGTGGCGACGGCTATAAATAATTGGAACTTTTGCCAAAGGCCCAAGATCAATAGTCGGTGCCAGAGATAAGGGACAGTGTCGGCTTCAGTGCGGAATCTGTGGTTGGATTCCTGCCGGCGAAACCGATGACAAGATTATTCGCGCAGCCGGTTTATCCCGAGCTGCGTTTTTCGTGCGTGCCAAATCAGAGCCCGCAGGAAACTTGCCTGGAGGGGGAGAACTTTTGCGAAAAGCCCGAGTCTATGTTTGCAAGTCTGGTCGTTTAGTTATGCAAGTCTCCTTCGGGCTTATCGAGGAGTGTTCATGCTAACCCAGGAAGAGGATCAGCAGCTGGTCGAGCGCGTTCAACGCGGCGACAAGCGAGCTTTCGATCTGTTGGTGCTGAAGTATCAGCACAAGATTCTCGGGTTGATCGTGCGTTTTGTGCACGACACCCATGAAGCCCAGGACGTGGCTCAGGAAGCCTTTATCAAGGCGTATCGAGCACTTGGAAACTTTCGCGGCGACAGTGCGTTTTATACGTGGCTGTACCGTATTGCCATCAACACGGCAAAGAATTACCTGGTTTCACGCGGCCGCCGGCCGCCGGATAGCGATGTAAGTTCCGAGGATGCAGAGTTCTATGATGGCGATCACGGCCTCAAGGATCTCGAGTCACCAGAACGTGCACTGCTGCGGGATGAGATCGAAGGCACCGTCCATCGAACCATCCAGCAACTGCCAGAGGATTTGCGTACGGCTTTAACTTTACGTGAATTCGATGGTCTGAGTTACGAGGACATTGCGAGCGTCATGCAATGTCCGGTGGGTACCGTGCGCTCCCGGATTTTCCGCGCTCGGGAGGCCATCGATAAAGCCCTGCAGCCGTTGTTGCAGGAAAACTGAGACAGCGGCGACAGCCAAGAGAGGAACGCCATGAGTCGTGAAGCCCTGCAGGAATCGCTGTCCGCAGTGATGGATAACGAAGCGGACGAACTGGAATTGCGTCGGGTGCTCAATGCACTGGACGACGTAGAAACCCGTGAGACCTGGGCTCGTTACCAGATCGCTCGGGCAGCCATGCACAAGGATTTGCTGCTGCCACGTCTGGATATCGCTGCGGCAGTGTCTGCTGCACTGGAAGACGAAACGGCTCCGGCCAAAGTATCTCGCAGCCCATGGCGCAACCTCGGCCGTCTGGCTGTTGCAGCCTCGGTAACTGTTGCCGTGCTGGCCGGTGTTCGCCTGTACAACCAGGACGAAATCGCTGGCGTCGAACTGGCTCAGCAATCCAATCAGCCAACCCTGGCGACCCCACAGGTCAAAGGTCCGGCTGTTCTGGCAGGCTATAGTGAGAGTTCGGAAGCCACTGGCCCAATGGCCAATGGCGTATTGCAAGGTCAACCAGGCTGGCATGATCAGCGTCTGCCAGGTTACCTGCGACAGCACGCTCAACAGGCTGCACTGAAAGGCACTGAAAGCGCACTGCCATACGCACGTGCAGCAAGTCTGGAAAACCGATAAGGAGGATCATGCGCGCCATACCTCTACTTTCGCTTCTGCTCAGTGGCTGGTTCGTTGTTCCAGCCCAAGCTGATGAGGCCCAGGACTGGTTGACCCGTCTGGGCCAGGCCGAGCAGCAGCAAAGCTTTCACGGCACATTCGTTTACGAGCGTAACGGTAGCTTTTCTACCCATAACATCTGGCATCGCGTCCAGAATGGCCAGGTCCGCGAGCGTTTACTCCAGCTCGACGGTTCGGCACAGGAAGTCGTGCGCATTGATGGACATACTCAATGCGTCAGCGGCACCCTGATTGCCGGGCTGGGGGATTCTCCCAACTCAGCCGCTCGTCCTCTCGATCCGCAAAAGCTGAAAAACTGGTATGACCTTGCCGTCATCGGCAAATCGCGCGTGGCCGGGCGAGACGCAGTGATTGTATCGCTGACGCCTCGCGATCAGCATCGTTACGGTTTTGAATTGCATCTGGACAGGAAAACGGGTTTGCCACTGAAGTCGTTACTGCTGAACGACAAGGGGCAGTTGCTCGAACGTTTCCAGTTCACCAGTCTTGATACTGATGACGTCCCTTCGGACAAAGACTTGCAGGCCGACGCCGACTGTAAAGCGATTACGCTCGACAGCGACAAGGCTTCGGCCGTCAAGACCGCTCAGGTCTGGCACTCTGAATGGCTGCCGCCGGGTTTTGAATTGACCAGCAGCACCTCGCACAAAGATCCGGAAACCAAGACCCAGGTCAACAGCTTGCTGTATGACGATGGTCTGGCGCGTTTCTCGGTGTTCCTTGAGCCGTTGAACGGTGCAACAGTGACCGATACCCGGACTCAACTTGGCCCGACTGTCGCCGTTTCTCGTCGCCTGACTACCCCCGAGGGCGAAATGATGGTCACGGTGGTTGGCGAGATTCCGATTGGCACCGCCGAACGAATTGCTCTGTCGATGCGTAATACCGATGGCGCTGCGACCAGCAAGCAGTGAGCTGATTTCAATCATTACCACCTATTCATCGAGACGTAGATGAAATGTTTGCTGAGCATTTTCATTTGCAAATACCCCGAAAATTTTTTATAGGTCAGAGCCTCACGGCTCTGGCCTTGTTTGTTGTTCCTGGAACAAAAATGCCGGTCGGTGGTTTCCGGTGTTCCTTGCTCCATATCGCTTAACCCTGCTCGTCGTAACGGGAGCTGTATGTCGATACCAAGTTTGAAATCTTATCTCTCCATTTTCGCCACCGTGCTGTTGCTCGGTCAGGCGGTGCCTGCTGCGCAAGCGGCCGATCTGCCTGACTTCACCCAATTGGTCGAACAAGCTTCGCCAGCCGTGGTGAACATCAGTACCACGCAGAAGCTGCCGGATCGCAAAGTGAACCAGCAGATGCCTGACCTCGAAGGTCTGCCGCCGATGCTGCGCGAGTTCTTCGAACGTGGCATGCCGCCTCAGCAGCGTTCGCCGGGCGGCGGTGGTCGTCAGCGTGAAGCGCAGTCGCTGGGCTCGGGCTTCATCATCTCTTCCGATGGCTACATCCTCACCAACAATCACGTGATTGCCGATGCCGACGAAATCCTCGTCCGCCTCGCCGACCGCAGTGAAATGAAAGCCAAACTGATCGGCACCGACCCGCGGTCCGACGTGGCGCTGCTGAAAATCGAGGGCAAGGACCTGCCGGTGCTCAAGCTCGGCAAGTCCCAGGACCTGAAAGCCGGTCAGTGGGTCGTGGCAATCGGTTCGCCATTCGGTTTTGACCATACCGTGACTCAGGGCATTGTCAGTGCTGTCGGCCGCAGTCTGCCAAATGAAAATTACGTGCCGTTCATCCAGACTGACGTGCCGATCAACCCGGGCAACTCCGGTGGTCCGCTGTTTAACCTGAACGGTGAAGTGGTCGGCATCAACTCGCAGATCTACACCCGCTCCGGCGGCTTCATGGGTGTGTCTTTTGCGATTCCTATCGATGTCGCGATGGATGTTTCCAATCAACTGAAGAGCGGTGGCAAAGTCAGCCGAGGCTGGCTGGGTGTAGTCATCCAGGAAGTGAACAAGGATCTGGCCGAGTCGTTCGGTCTGGATAAACCGGCCGGCGCGCTGGTTGCCCAGATTCAGGATGACGGCCCGGCAGCCAAGGGCGGCCTGCAAGTCGGTGACGTGATTCTGAGCATGAATGGCCAGCCGATCGTTATGTCCGCTGACCTGCCGCATCTGGTCGGCGCACTGAAGGCTGGCGCCAAAGCGAATCTGGAAGTGATTCGTGAAGGCAAGCGCAAGAACGTCGAGCTGACCGTTGGCGCCATTCCGGACGAAGACAAAGAACTGGATGCACTGCCGAAGTCCGGCGCTGAAACCACCAGCAACCGTCTTGGTGTTGCTGTGGGTGAGCTGACCGCCGAGCAGAAGAAAACCTACGACCTCAAAGGTGGTGTGGTGATCAAGGAAGTGCAGGACGGTCCTGCGGCCCTGATCGGTCTGCAGCCAGGTGACGTGATCACGCACCTGAACAACCAGGCCATCGGCTCCAGCAAGGAGTTCGGCGAGATCGCCAAGGCGCTGCCGAAGAATCGTTCGGTGTCGATGCGCGTTCTGCGTCAAGGTCGCGCCAGCTTCATCACCTTCAAGCTGGCTGAATAATCCAGCGGCAGGGTAAAAAAGAAACCGCCTCGATAGAGGCGGTTTTTTTATGCCTGAAGCTTTTGTCGTGGCGGGTAACGATCAGCCCATCATGTCCTTGATCATCCGCTCCTGCTCCATCAGCTCACGCTGGCGGGCATCGATGCGTGAGGACAGCGGGAAGTTGCTGCCAGCCTTGCGCTTGGCAAAATCGAGCTGCTGAATTGCCTGACGATAATCGCCAACCAGTGCGAAGTACTCGGCACGAGCCTGGTGCAGGCCGATGATGTTGCCCGACAAGCCACGGGTTTCGGCGACCTGATACCAGACGTCCGGATCATCCGGGCGTGACTTGAGTAGACCTTCGAGTGCCTTCTCGGCATCGGCAGCGCGATTCTGTTTCAGCAGCAGATCAACGCGCACCTGATTGAGCGGATAGTTGCCCGGATACTGCGTAAGCATCCGGTCTACCCGCGACTGTGCGTCAGGCAGGCGATTGTTGGTGATGTCCAGATCGACTTGAGCGAGGTTGTAGATGATCTCGTTGGGTGACTTGGCCAAAAGCTGTTTGAGGTTCTCCCGCGCTTCATTCAATTGGCCGCCCTTGATCTGGGCGATGGCGAGCCCGTAACGAGCCACATCGTTCTGCGGGTTCTCGTCCAACTGCGCACGGAAGCGCTTGCCGCCCAGCCCCGGAGTTTCTTCGTAGATCAATTGCACGCGCGCACGAATCAACTGATAGCGCTTGGAGTCTTCGATACCGCCCTGTTTGGCCTGTTCGGCACGGTTGCGGGTGTCAGCAATACGCGATTCGGTCACCGGGTGAGTCAGCAGGAATTCCGGTGGTTTGGCGTCGAAGCGATACTGACGCATCAAGCGTTCGAACATGGTCGGCATCGAGCGCGGGTCGTACCCGGCTTTTTCCAGATTGAGAATGCCGATGCGGTCAGCTTCCTGTTCGTTCTGCCGGGAGAAAGTGCGTTGCGATTGGATTGCCGCCGCTTGAGTGCCGGCAATGGTCGCGATCCCGGCGTCACCGCCGCCGGCTGCCGCAATGACAATCCCGGCCAGCAGCGCGGCCATCATCGGCACCTGCATCCGCTGCGAGGCCTCGACGCCACGAGCAAAGTGGCGTTGCGACAAGTGAGCCAGTTCGTGCGCCAGTACCGAGGCGTATTCGCCTTCGGTCTGCGCATTGAGAAACAGACCGCCGTTGACCCCGACCACACCACCCGGCGCCGCGAAGGCGTTCAGTTGCGGGCTGTTGATCAGGATAAATTCGAGGCGCCGGTCAGTGACCTGGCTGGTCTCTACCAGCTTATAGACGCTGGATTCGACGTAGTCCTTGAGCTGCGGGTCGTTGAGTTGTGAAACCTGGCTGCGCAACATGGCCAGCCAGGCACGACCGAGCTGATATTCCTGTTGCGGCGAGACAATGGCAGAACTGGCGTCACCGAGTGACGGCAGATCGTCGGCAAAGCCTGGTGAGGCGAGCAGGCAAGCGAGCGTCAGCAGGGTAGGGCGCAGAAAAGTCATGCACAAAGCCTTAGAAGACAAAGACCTTACTGTAGCCGGACACCGGAGCTGCGACCAGATATTCTAGGCAGCTCGACGACCCGAACCGGAGTGACGCAATGACTGACGCTGTAGCCCATGACGTGGAACTGGACGCCAGTGGCCTGAATTGTCCGTTGCCGTTGCTCAAGGCAAAAATGGAACTCAACAAACTTGAGAGTGGCGCCGTCCTCAAGGTAATCGCCACCGATGCTGGCTCGCAGCGCGACTTTCGCACCTTTGCCAGATTGGCCGGTCATACGCTGCTGCGCGAAGAAGACGAAGCAGGCGTCTACCGTTACTGGTTGAAAAAGGCCTGAAACCGACAGCGTTAAATCTAAGGATTATTGATGTTCAAAGTGTTACGCGACTGGATTCAGCGCTACTTCTCCGATGAAGAAGCCGTGGTGCTGGCGGTGCTGCTGTTTCTCGCCTTCACGGCCGTGCTGACCCTCGGCGGGATGCTCGCGCCAGTGTTGGCAGGGATGGTGCTGGCGTATCTGATGCAGGGCCTGGTGGTCACGCTGGAACGGCTGCGCGTGCCGGGTGGCGTGGCGGTAGGGTTGGTGTTTGCGCTGTTCATGGGCGTGCTGATGCTGTTTATCGTCGTGGTGCTGCCGTTACTTTGGCATCAGTTGATTACTCTGTTCAATGAGCTGCCGGGCATGCTTGCCAAGTGGCAATCGCTGCTGCTGTTGCTGCCGGAGCGTTATCCGCATCTGGTTTCCGATGAACAAGTCTTGCAAGCCATCGAAGCGGCACGTGGCGAGATTGGCAAGTTCGGCCAGTGGGCGCTGACATTCTCGCTGTCGAGTCTGCCGCTGCTGGTGAACATCATGATCTATCTGGTGCTGGTGCCGATTCTGGTGTTTTTCTTCCTTAAAGATCGGGCAATGATCGGTGAGTGGGTGCGAGGCTACTTGCCACGCGAGCGCGCGCTGATCACCCGGGTCGCGCAGGAGATGAACCGGCAGATCGCCAATTACATTCGTGGCAAGGTCATCGAGATCGTGATTTGCGGCGGCGTGACCTATATCGCTTTCGTCGCGCTCGGTCTCAACTATGCCGCACTGCTGGCGTTGCTGGTCGGTGTGTCGGTGGTGGTGCCGTATGTCGGCGCTGTGGTCGTGACCGTGCCGGTGCTGTTGATCGCATTGTTCCAGTGGGGCTGGAGTGATCAGTTCATCTATCTGATGGCGGTCTACGGAATCATCCAGACCCTGGATGGCAACGTGCTGGTGCCGTTGCTGTTCTCGGAGGCGGTCAACCTGCACCCGGTGGCAATCATCTGCGCGGTGCTGTTGTTTGGCGGGTTGTGGGGATTCTGGGGGGTGTTCTTTGCGATCCCGCTGGCGACGCTGTTCAAGGCGGTGCTGGATGCGTGGCCGCGCAAGGAGCCGGTGGTGGCGCCGCTACTGTAACGGTTGATCCAGACTTTGCAGGAAGGCTATTCGCGAGCAGGCTCGCTCCCACATTGACCGAGTTGCCAATGCAAGCACGGTTTATTGTGGGAGCGAGCCTGCTCGCGAAAGCGTCAGTAAAAATGACGCAAAACCATCAGGCCTTGTTCAAATCCTGAGCAGCAGCCAATACGGCATCCACATGCCCCGGCACTTTCACACCGCGCCATTCCTGACGCAGAACACCGTCCTTATCAATCAGGAACGTGCTGCGATCAACGCCCAGGTATTCCTTGCCGTACAGCTTCTTCAACTTGATCACGTCGAACAACTGGCAAACGGCCTCGTCCTTGTCGCTGATCAACTCGAATGGAAACTCCTGCTTGCACTTGAAGTTCTCATGGGACTTCAGGCTGTCGCGTGAGATACCGAAAATCTCCGTGTTGGCAGCCTTGAACGCGGCGTACTGGTCACGAAAGCCCTGGCCTTCGGTGGTGCAACCCGGGGTGCTGTCCTTCGGGTAGAAGTAGATCACCACTTGTTTGCCCTTCAGGGCGGACAGGCTGACGGTCTGCCCGCTGGTGGCAGGTGCTTCGAAATCGGCAACCGGTTGGTCGATGACAACGGCCATGAAAGCTTCCTTACATTGGGTTTTGTGGGCGCCAAGGCTCGATCAGTGCATCCAGGTTCATCGCATCGGAGAAATCGAGGAACTGGTCGCGCAGCCAGCTGATCTGGGTGCCGGCCGGCAGGGTCACGGTGAACGTGGCGTTGAGCATGGTGCCGCCGGTCTGCGGCGCCTGATAGGTGTCGCAGGTCAGGTTTTCCAGCTCGACGTTGTGGTCCATGAAGAACTGGCACAGCTCATTGATGATGTCCGGACGATACGCCGAGCTGACATAGGCCACGTAAGGCAGCGCCTGCGGACGATTTTCCAGCGGCGCGCTGCGCACCACGTTAGCCGTGAAGGCATGTTTCTTGGCCAGGCCCGGGAGGCTGCCCTCCAGGCGGGCGAGGGCGTCCCAACTGCCGGAGATCTCGAGGATCAGCGCACTGCACTCGCCGTGGCGAGTCAGGCGCGAAGTAACCACGGCGCAGCGATTTTCATGGCTGGCGCGGCACAGGACGTTAGTCAGCTCCATGGGGTTGGCGCCAAGGGCACTGATGACAAGGAATTGTTCGCGAACTGTGGGGGTGGACATGCAGCATTCCTAAAGCGATGAGCGGTCGGTAGGTTTACGCGCGTTGGCTGCCGGGGAGTGCCTGTTCTGGCGGTCCGTACAAAGAGGCCCGGCAAGCTCGCGGCTCGCTCCACTATAGCGGGAGCGCGCCGATGCGACGCAGGAACGGGGTCTGGGAGGCCGAAAAGGGAGGCTGGAACCCGGCGTACAAGCTGATCAGTACCGATCAAAGTCTGAAGGGTAGCGAAAAGCGGCGCCAAGGGGAATGGCAGCAGCGCAGTACTTCGCTTGTGCAAGCATCTTGGCGCCAGTACCATTACCGCTCTCTTTTTCCGGCAGGAGCGGTTTCATGATTGCGGGCAGTATGGTGGCACTGGTCACTCCCATGGATGCACAAGGGCGTCTTGACTGGGACAGCCTCAGCAAACTCGTGGACTTCCATCTCAAGAACGGCACCCATGCCATTGTCGCGGTCGGCACTACCGGCGAGTCGGCAACTCTTGATGTAGAAGAGCACATCGCCGTCATCAAGGCCGTGGTCAAACAGGTTGCCGGGCGTATTCCGGTCATCGCCGGCACTGGCGCCAACTCGACCCGCGAAGCCGTCGAGCTGACCCGCAACGCCAAGGAAGCCGGCGCCGATGCCTGCCTGCTGGTTGTTCCGTACTACAACAAGCCGACTCAGGAAGGCTTGTACCAGCACTTCAAACACATCGCCGAGTCTGTCGACATTCCACAGATTCTCTATAACGTTCCTGGCCGCACGTCGTGCGACATGCAGGCCGAGACCGTGATTCGCCTGTCCACCGTGCCGAACATCATCGGTATCAAGGAAGCCACCGGCGACCTCAAACGTGCCAAAGCGATCATCGATGGCGTGAGCAAGGATTTCATCGTGCTGTCCGGCGATGATCCGACCGCCGTTGAGCTGATCCTGCTGGGTGGCAAAGGCAACATCTCCGTGACTGCCAACGTCGCTCCGCGCGAAATGGCTGATCTGTGCGAGGCCGCGCTCAAGGGCGACGCCGACACCGCACGGGCGATCAACGAAAAACTGATGCCGCTGCACAAAGACCTGTTCATCGAAGCCAACCCGATTCCGGTGAAGTGGGCTTTGGTTGAAATGGGCCTGATGCACGAAGGCATCCGCCTGCCACTGACCTGGCTGAGCACACCTTGTCATGAAACGCTGCGCTCGGCCCTGCGCCAGTGCAGCGTCCTGGTTTAATTGAGGAAGTACAACGCATGAAGCGAATGGCCGGACTTTCCGCACTTGCCTTGATTATCTCCAGCACCAGTGGCTGCGGATGGGTCTGGGGCCCGGAAGGTTATTTCCGTGACCGTGGTAGCGATTACCTGGAAGCGCAACAGACTGCACCGATGCAACTGCCACCGGATGTCAGCACCTCCAAGCGTCTGGATCCGCTGCTGCCGATCCCGCGCAACGTCGCTGATGACACCGCCAAGGGCGAATACATTGTTCCGCGTCCTCAGCCGCTGTCGGCCGTTGCCGATGCCAGCGATTACTCGCTGCAGAAGAGCGGTGATTCGCGTTGGGTCGTGGCCCAGCACCCACCGGCCGAAGTCTGGCCAGTGGCTGTGCAGTTCTTCCAGGACAACGGCTTCCGTCTGGATGAACAGCGCCCGCAAACCGGTGAATTCACCACCACCTGGCAGCATTCCGACGAGCTGTCCGCCGCCATGGCCAAGCGCCTCAGCGCAGCCGGTATCGCCAGCGACAGCGAAACCCGCGTGCGTGTGCGCATCGAGCCGGGCGTGCAGCGCAACACCAGTGAAATCTACGTGGTCAGCGCCGAGCGTCCTGCCGGTAGCACTGCCGATGTGGCCTTCACCAATCGTTCGGTCAACACTGGCCTGGATGCCGCCCTGGTCGACGACATGCTCGCAAGCATGAGCCGTATCTCCGAAAAGGGTGGTTCGGTGTCGATGCTGGCTTCGCGTGATTTCGATACGCCGAGCCGTGTCAGCCTCAGCGAAGACGGCAGCGGCAACCCGGTGTTGAACGTCGGTACCGATCTGGACCGTGCCTGGTCGAGCGTTGGCCGTGCACTGGAACAAGGCGAATGGCGCGTTGAAGACATCAACCGCAGCCTTGGCCTGTACTACATCAACCTGGCCGAAAAAGCCGAGAAGAAAGACGACAAGCCTGGTTTCTTCAGCAGCCTGTTCGGCAGTGCGCCGACCAAGGAAGAAGTTGAATCCCGTGCCGAGCGTTATCAGGTTCGCCTGAGCAAGGTTGGCGAGAACATCCAGGTGACCGTCGAGAAAAACATCAACACCGTCGCGCCGGCCGAAGTGGCACGCAAAGTGTTGAGCGTGATTCAGGACAACCTGGGCTGATCAATCATGCGTTTTGCCGTTCTCGGCAGCGGTAGCCAAGGGAACGGCACGCTGATCGCCAGTGCTGATACGTATGTGCTGGTGGATTGTGGTTTTTCCCTGCGGGAAACCGAAAAACGCCTGTTGCGCCTGGGTGTGAACCCGGCGCAACTGAGCGCGATACTCGTAACCCACGAACATGCCGACCACGTGCATGGCGTGGGTTTGCTGTCTCGGCGCTACAATCTACCGGTCTACCTCAGTCGCGGCACACTGCGCGGGATGCGCAAACCGATTGAACCCGCAGGCTTCCTGGCTGGCGGCGAGCAACTGCAGATCGGTGCACTGAACATCGGGGTCATTGCCGTGGCTCATGATGCGCAGGAACCGACCCAGTATGTCTTCAGTGATCACCAGCAGCGGCGCTTCGGCCTGCTGACCGACCTGGGTTCCTACTGCGAGCGGGTGCTGGACGGTTATCGGGATCTCGATGCGTTGATGATCGAGTCCAACCATTGTCGTGACATGCTGGCCCGTGGTCACTACCCGTACTTTCTCAAGCAGCGGGTGGGCGGCGAGCTGGGACATTTGAACAACCATCAGGCGGCATTCCTGGTGTCCGAGTTGGGTTGGCAGGGTTTGCAACACCTGGTCCTGGCCCATCTGAGCAGCAAGAACAACCTGCCGCAGCTGGCCCGGCAATGTTTTGTCGACACCCTCGGGTGCGACCCGGACTGGCTGCAACTGGCCGATCAAGATTCAGGGCTCGACTGGCGCCACATCGCCTAGCCCACCTACTTAGCAAGCGGAGCCCATCATGGAAAAACGTGAAGAACTCTACCGCGGCAAAGCCAAATCGGTTTACAAGACCGACGACGCTGACCGCTTGATCCTGCTGTTTCGCAACGACACCTCGGCGTTCGACGGCAAGCGCATCGAGCAGCTCGACCGCAAAGGCATGGTCAACAACAAGTTCAACGCCTTCATCATGCAGAAACTCGAAGCGGCCGGCGTACCGACCCAATTCGACAAACTGCTGGCCGACAACGAAGTGCTGGTCAAGAAGCTCGACATGATCCCGGTCGAGTGCGTCGTGCGTAACTACGCCGCTGGCAGCCTGGTCAAGCGTCTGGGCGTTGAAGAAGGCCTGAAGCTCAACCCGTACACGTTCGAACTGTTCCTGAAGGACGACGCCAAGGGCGACCCGTTCATCAACGAATCCCACGTTGTGGCATTCGGCTGGGGCACCGCCGAGCAACTGGTTCGCATGAAAGAACTGTCGCTCAAGGTCAACGAAGTGCTGACCAAGCTGTTCGACGACGCCGGCCTGCTGCTGGTCGACTTCAAGCTTGAATTCGGCGTGTTCAGCGACGGCTCGATCGTCCTCGGTGACGAGTTCAGCCCGGACGGCTGCCGTCTGTGGGACAAGGACACCAAGAAGAAGATGGACAAGGACCGCTTCCGTCAGGGCCTCGGTGACGTCATCGAAGCTTACGAAGAAGTCGCCAATCGTCTGGGCGTACCGCTTTAATCGACGCAAGCATCTGATAGCACGAAGAAATTTTCGAAAGAGGGTTTGCTTTCGGTAAAAGTGTTGTTATGATGCGCGCCGTTGGAGAGATGCCAGAGTGGCCGAATGGGACGGATTCGAAATCCGTTGTACCTTCACCGGTACCTAGGGTTCGAATCCCTATCTCTCCGCCATTACATAGAAAAAGCCCCGTAGATGAAAATCTACGGGGCTTTTTCGTTTCTGCGAATCCGGTATTCGTGGCGATAGCGGAGGCGCTGAAGCGCTGAAGCGCGTCTTGCGCGGTGAGGTCGTTGGGGCGAGGCAATTTAAGTAAATACAGCCTCTGCCGACATTAGAGATACGACGCTCACAGGACTCGCCGGCCCATTTAAAGCAGCGTTCGCAGAGTAGAGGGCTGTCATTATTGGCGAGCGATCGGCCGCCAGATCACACCTGTCATCGTTTATCCTCTGCCCAGCCATCAGGCCAGCGCTCTCACTAAAGTGGATACTTGCTCACCTCGCCGTGAAAGGCGCATCCAGCGAGTTCCAGCCTCGCTCCCTATTTGAATTGGTTTGAATATGATAATTCCACCATCAGCCCAAGGTGCTCACCGCGTATCTGAACTTCAGTCCGTCAAGTCAGCCAGCGGCGCCGTTTCCCAGGTCGAAGAGTGCGAAGTGCTGGTTGCGCAGTTGCCAGCATTCGAGGATGGCGAGCCGCCAGTCGGCGTGGTCATCCATGCGTTTTACCCCGAAGTGCTGAAAGGTATCCTGCGCCGTTTGATTAAACTTTCTGAACGCCTGCATCTCTACGTGACCTGCGTAGCCGGGTGTGAAGATGAGATCTGTGCTCAGCTGACGGCCAGCACATTGAGTTTTTCGCTATACCGGGTGCCGAACCACGGCAGGGACGTTTTGCCGTTTCTGCGGGTGCTGCCGTTCTTGCGTGCCGATAACATCCGCACCCTGGTCAAGCTGCACACCAAGCGTTCGCTGCACTTGGGCGGGGAGATCGATTGGGGCGTTGAACTATTCGATGATCTGCTGGGCCCGGTACGATTCAGTCGAGCGCTGGAACACCTTGCCGACCCGGTGCACGTTCCAATGCTGGGTCCTCAGCGATACCTGGTGCCAGTCACCCGATTCCTCAGCGAAAGCAACCGTGCGTTGCTTGTCACCTTGGCCGAGCGTGGCGGCATTGATCCGCAAGGCATCAATGAGGCGGATTATTTTGCCGGCACCATGTTCTTTGCGCGCATTGAAGTGTTTACGCCTCTGGAGCGGATTCAACTGACGGGCAGCGATTTCGAAATCGAATGTGGCCAGCTCGACGGTACTCTGGCACACACGTTAGAGCGGTACTTCGGCGTTCTGGCGAATGTTGGCCGTCAGCAGCGCAATATCGACCTTTATCAGCGCTGGCTGGCGAGTCGGCAACTGGCCGCCGTCGAGGTCGAAGGTTTGCCCGCGCGACTGGCGAGCTGGCCGCGGCAACCGGATGTGTTGTTGGTGTTGACCGACACGACGGGTGATATCGGACTGTTGCGTTCCAGCCTGGCAAGCATCGACCGCCAGCTTTATCGGGCGGCGGCCATCGTGGTGCTGTCCAATGCCGAACCTGTAGGCGTGACGCCAGCCGATAATCTGGTCTGGCTGCCGTTGGCCGAATCCTGGCCGAGCCAGCTCAATGAACTGTTGCAGGAGATCGACGTTGACTGGTGGTATCTGTTGCGCGGAGGAGACGAACTGGATCCCCATGCGCTGCTTTTGCTCGCCGAAGGCATCGCTCTCAATCCCGGTGTCAGCGCTTGCTACAGCGATGAAGATTCACTGACCGCGGAAGGCTGCCAGAGTCCGGTATTCAAGCCGGATTTGAATCTGGATATGTTGCGCAGTTATCCGTATGTCGGCCGCGCACTGGCTTTCAGTCGCGAGGCCGCGCTGTCTGCTGACGGCTTTGATCCCGCCTTCAGCGAACTGGCGCCCCATGATTTGCTTTTCCGGCTGATTGAAAATCACGGTCTGGGCACTGTCGGGCATCTCGCGGATGTGCTGGTGCACCAGGCCATCAATTTCCCCCAGTGGCTCGGTGAACCCCAAGTCATCGCGAACTCGGCTGCCATCGTCGGGGCGCACTTGCAGCGCCTGGGCGTGGCTCATGAGCTGCAGGCCGGACCTTTGCCAATGGCCAACCGTGTGGTCTACCAACATGCGGAACAACCGCTGGTCTCGATCCTGATTCCCACCAAGGACTGCCTGCCGATGCTGCTGCGCTGCATCGAAAGCATCATGGAGAAAACCAGCTATACGAATTACGAACTGATCATCGTCGACAACAACAGCGAAACCGAAGAAGCCCGGGACTGGTTCAACGGTATGGAGCTGTTGAACAATCCCAAGGTGCGCATTCTGCGTTATCCGCATCCGTTCAACTATTCGGCGATCAATAATTTTGCCGTCAACCATGCCCGCGGCGATTACCTGGTGCTGCTCAACAATGACACGGTGGTCATTGATGGCGACTGGCTTGGTGCGATGCTCCATCACGCCCAGCGGCCAGAAGTGGGGGTAGTCGGCGCCAAGCTGTTATTCCTCGACGGGACTGTTCAGCATGCAGGCGTGGTACTCGGGTTGCGTGGCGTTGCAGACCACCCGTTTATCGGCGATTCAATGCAGTCCAACGGCTACCTTCACCGCTTGCATCTTGATCAAAACTACAGCGCGGTCACCGCCGCCTGCCTGATGATCAGCACCGAGCTGTACCAGCAAGTGGGTGGAATGGACGAGGTCGACCTGGCCGTTTCCTATAACGATGTGGATCTGTGCCTGAAAGTCGGCCAGGCCGGGCGGTTGATTGTCTGGACGCCTTATGCGCTGCTCGTTCACGAAGCCAGTGTGAGCCAGAACAACGTCGACACGACCAAGGAAGAAGCCAAGCGTAAAAGGTTCAAGGGCGAGCAGTCGGTGATGTACCAGCGCTGGCTTGGGCAAATCGCCAACGATCCAGCCTACAACCGCAACCTGACCCTGGAGGGCAGCGGTTTCTCCTCCAAATACCGCACCGATACCGACTGGCACCCGTTTGCCAGTCGTGAGTTGCCTCACGTGCTGTGTCATCCCGTCGACTCTTTCGGCAGTGGGCACTACCGCGTGCGTCAGCCTTTCGCTGCCCTGAAAGCCGCGCAGCTGATCGGCGGAGCGGTGAGCGACGAGGGGCTGCAACCGACAGAACTGGAGCGCATTGCGCCGGACACGATTATTTTCCAGGGGCAGCACACAACGCCTCATCTGGAGTACATGCAGGACACCAAGGCATTCTCCAGGGCGTTCAAGGTTTACGAGCTGGATGACTATATTCTTGACGTGCCCGCTGGCAACTTGAACCACGAATTGCTTCCCAAAGACATCACCAAACGCTTGAAGAAAGCCGTAGGGCTGTGCGATCGGTTGGTGGTGTCGACCGAGCCGCTGGCCAATGCGCTGAAGGGTTTCAACGCCGACATCCGGGTGATGGAAAACCGCCTGCCGAGCCATTGGTGGAGCGACCTGACCAGCCGTCGCCAACAAGGTCGCAAGCCTCGGGTTGGCTGGGCCGGCGGCTCGAGTCACAGCGCCGATCTGCAAGTCCTTGCCGAAGTGGTTCGTGCGCTGGAAGGGGAGGTTGAATGGGTGTTCATGGGGATGTGCCCACCAGCACTGCGGCCTTATGTCCATGAGTTCCATAGGGGGGTGAGTATTGAAAAGTACCCGCAAAGACTGGCCGGCCTGAACCTGGACCTGGCTTTGGCACCTCTGAAAGACAACTTTTTCAACGCCTGCAAAAGCAATTTGCGCTTGTTGGAATATGGCGCTTGTGGTTTCCCCGTGATCTGCTCGGACATCCTTTGTTATCGTGGTGATTTCCCGGTGACGAGAGTCAGGAACCGTTCGCAAGACTGGATTGCCGCTATTCGCGAACATCTTGCTGAGCACGATGCCAGCGCCAAGGCTGGAGACGCCCTGCGCAGCGTTGTACTCGATCACTGGATGCTCAAGGACGAACATCTGTTGGCGTGGCGAAACGCCTGGCTGGCGGACTGAACAAGAGGCCAGCGTTGCGCGCTGCTTCTTCAATGTCTTTCGATACCGGCCCGAAAAAAAGCCTCACAGCCTTGAAACTGTGGGGCTTTTTCATATCTGCAGGATCGTGCTGAGCGGTTAGATCTCCTTGATCGGAGTCTCCCCCTGCACAGCCTTGATCAACCCGATCACGTGCAAACAATCCGCCTTGTTCACATACGACTCGCCGCTGGCGATGGTCTCGTGGTTACCCGCCCGCAATCTCCAGCGCCATTGCCCTTTGCCGGTGCTCGGGGTGCCTCTGGATTGCCTGTAAATCTCGAAATACATTCGTTTCGCTCCATGCGATTCATTTGTGCGACAGCCTGTGTGGCGCATGCTCGCAAGCCTAGCGCAGACGGTTTTTTTGGCTATCGGACATTTGTTTCCAATCGTTCGCGGATGTTTCTGAAGGGCACGGGCTAGAGCGCAGCAATAGGCCTGTGGATTGGCCAAAATGACGCCGTCTGCGCCTTGCAACACCGTCGACGCTGCTGCTTAATACGGGACGGCTCATGGCGTCGAATATCGTTCGACGACCGACAAACACTATAAAAAGAGCATTCCTTTTGACTGAGCACGGAACGCAACAGCACAGGCAGGTGACGTTATCGCTGGTGGTCCCCGTTTTTAACGAGGAGGACAGCCTCGACACGTTTTTGCGGCGCATCAATGAAGTCTTCAAGACGCAGACGTTGATCGATCTTGAGTTGGTGTTCGTCAACGACGGCAGCACCGATGCCACGCTCGAACGCCTGCTCGAACATCAGCGACACGATGCACGCCTGCGCATCGTCGACCTGAGCCGCAACTTCGGCAAGGAAGCGGCGTTGTCCGCTGGTTTGCAGACCGCGACCGGGCAGATCGTGGTCCCGATCGATGCTGACCTGCAGGACCCGCCCGAAGTCATCCTGCAGATGATCGAGCGCTGGCGAGAAGGCTTTGAGGTGGTGCTCGGTCATCGCATCAGCCGTCGCAGCGACACCTGGGCCAAGCAGACGTCGGCCCACTGGTTCTATCGCTTGCACAACAAAATTGCCGAACAACCTTTACCTGAAAACGTCGGCGATTTTCGTCTGATGGATCGCTGCGTCGTCGATGCGTTGCTGACGCTGCCCGAATCCCGGCGCTTTATGAAAGGCTTGTTCGCCTGGGTCGGGTTTCGCACCACCCACGTCGATTACGAACGCCCGGAGCGGGTGGCGGGGCAGAGCAAGTTCAACGGCTGGCGCCTGTGGAATTTTGCGTTGGAAGGCATCACCAGTTTCAGCACCGAGCCGCTGCGGATCTGGACGTATGTCGGCGCGCTGGTGTCGCTGGTGTCTTTTGCTTTCGCCATCTTCATTGTGGTGCGCACGCTGATTCACGGTGTCGACATGCCCGGTTACGCCTCGCTGATGGTGGCCGTGACCTTTCTCGGCGGGTTGCAATTGATCGGCATCGGGGTGCTCGGTGAGTACCTGGGCCGCACGTATATCGAATCCAAACGCCGACCGGTTTTTCTGGTGCGTCGCGTCTACGACTCCAAGGACTGATTCATGGATCTCAAGGAAACCGACATCCTCGGCGACAGCATCAACGAGCATTGGTATTACTGCTCGAAAGCCGCGGCCACCCGGCGTTTGCTGGGAGATGCAGCCATCGGCCGAATCCTCGATGTCGGCGCCGGCTCGGGGTTTTTCTCCCACCACTTGCTGACGCATACCGATGCACGCGAAGCGTGGTGCGTGGATATCAGCTATAGCGCCGACTCCAGCGCCACCACCGCCGGCAAACCCGTGCATTACCGTCGCGCAATTGAAACCATCGATGCCGATCTGGTGCTGTTGATGGACGTGCTGGAGCATGTCGATGACGACCTCGGTCTGCTCAAGATGTATGTCGATAAGGTGCCATCGGGCAGCCGCTTTCTGATGACCGTGCCGGCGTTCCAGTTCTTGTGGAGCGGGCACGATGATTTTCTCGAGCACAAGCGCCGCTACACCCTGGCGCAGTTCGAAACACTGGCGCGCGCTGCCGGTTTGTCGGTGCAGCGCGGTGCGTATTATTTCGGCGCGGTGTTTCCGATTGCGGCGGCGTTGCGCTTGTTGCCGCAAGGCGCACAAACCCAGCCACCGCGTTCGCAACTCAAGCGCCATCATCCGCTGGTGAATACGTTGCTCAAGACACTTTGCAGCCTTGAATTACCGTTGATGGGTATGAACCGTCTGGCAGGTTTGAGCGTTTTTGTGCTGGCGCAAAAACCGTGACCTCAGCTGAAAAATCAGCGTTGATCCAGCGGGGTTTGCGTTTTGCCGTGACCGGTGTGTTCGTCACCGCTTTGCATGCGTTGGTCGCGGTGCTGTTTATCCATTTCATCAGTGCGCCGCCGCCCCTCGCCAACGGTGTGGCGTTCGCCGTGGCGACAGTGGTGTCGTATGTGATCAACACCACCTGGAGCTTCTCGGCCCGCTTGCATGGGCGGACCCTGGTGCGGTTTCTGCTGGTTTCGGTCGGTGGTTTTTTTCTGGCGATGTTTGTCGCCTGGGCTGCGCAAATGGCCGGCCTCCACTATTTGCTGGGCATCGGCGCGGTGGCGCTGACGATCCCGGCATTCACCTTCGTACTGCACAACTTCTGGACGTACCGATGAGGGCATTGAACAAGCATCCGGCCCTCGCGCTGCTGCCATTGTTGCTCGGTGTGCTGGCGTTTTTTCTGGTGATCGGCCCGCGCGCCCTGGATCCGCAGAACATCGCTTGGCTGAAGGACGGTGACCCGGCGACGCATTACTTGGGCTGGGTGTATTTCCGGCACTCGCCCTGGACGTTTCCGCTCGGGCTCAACCCTTCTTATGGACTGGAGTTGGGCAGTGCGATCATTTTTTCTGACTCCAATCCACTGCTGGCACTGTTGTTCAAACCGTTCAATGGCTGGTTACCGGAAACGTTCCAGTATTTCGGCTTTTGGTTGCTGGCCTGTTTTGTCCTGCAAGCGTGGTTTGCCTGGAAGCTGCTCGGACTCATCAGCGACAACCCCGTGCTGCGCCTGTTGGGCACCGGTCTGCTGGTGTTTTCGCCGCCGATGTTTGTGCGTACCGGTGGGCATCTTTCTCTGGCCGGCCACTTTCTGATCCTGGCTGCTCTGTATCTGGCCTTGCATCCGGCGCTGACGCGACGGCGACTGGCATGGGGCGCCTTGCTTGCAGCCACCGCGCTGGTGCATGCCTACCTGTTGGTCATGGTGGCTTTGATCTGGATAGCCGATCTGTTTGGCAAAGTCATGCTCGGCACTCTGACTCGTCGGCAGGGGCTGATAGAGTTCGGCAGTCTGTTTGCCCTGGTCAGCGTATGTTGCTGGCAGGCGGGTTATTTCAGCATTGTCGACGGCGCCGGTGGTGGCGGTTTCGGTTGGTATCGGATGAATCTGATATCCCTGTTCGACGCTGAGGGGTGGTCATACGTACTGCCAAGCTTCGCGACGGGCGGCGGCGACTACGAGGGCTTCAACTATTTGGGCCTTGGGGTGCTGTTGCTGGTGCCCGCCGCGGGTTTTGCCATGCTGCGCAGCAATATTCGCGTCAAGGCGTTGCTGAGCCGTTGGCCATGGCTAATGTTGGCGATGCTCGGGCTGACGGTATTTGCCTTGTCCAATCAAATTGGCCTGGGCGCTCACACGTTCAGTTATCCGCTGCCGAAAACCGTTGAGGGGCTGGCGAGTATCTTCCGTGCCTCGGGCCGGATGTTCTGGCCGGTGTTCTATGCCATCGTTTTACTGGTTACGTTTCTGGTGGTGCGTGGCTATCGACCGGCGTTCGCCATGGGGCTGCTGGCGCTGGCGCTGACGACCCAGATCGTCGACACGCGAATTGCCTGGGCGGGGTTGAGAGCGACAAAAATGGTCCCGCAAACTTCGGCCTGGGCCAGCCCGATGCACGATCCGTTCTGGAACAGTGCGGCCGCTCACTACAAGAATATCCGTGCGTTGATCCCCAAAAACCAGTCGGATCAGTGGCAGGTCCTAGCCGATTTTGCCGCGGCTCATGGTTTGAAGACCGATGCAGTTTATATGGGGCGCATGAGCCCCAAGGCGCTCGAAGAGGCTCAGCGTGACGCGCAACGCCGGCTGAGTGCCGGACAATACGAAGCCGATTCGCTGTACATCCTCGACGATGATTCGCTGGACCTGGCCATCCAGAATGTTCATAGCGATACCGATCTGCTGACCCGGGTCGATGACTTTGTCGTATTGGCCCCAGGCTGGAAGCGCTGTGATCAATGTGTGGCGATGGTCGATGAGGGGCGCTCGATGTCAGCTGTTCCGTTGAGCCAGCCCGGCCTGGTGCAAGCGTTCAATCGCAAGAGCCGGCAGTTGGTCAAAGGCTGGGCCGCTCCGGAAGCGTGGGGCACCTGGAGTGAAGGGCAAGACGCCGAAATCGCGCTGCGTGTGGCGCCAGATACCCGCTCGATTGTCATCGACGTGCTGGCTTTCGTCATGCCGCCCAAACTGACTCAACGGGTCATCGTCAGTGTCAATGGCATTGAAGTCTTGTCGACTCGCCTGACGCAGGTTCAGGGCAATCTGCTGGAAATTCCGCTCAACCCGGCTGTCCGCGAAACGCTGGTCGATGGCCGGGTCGTGACGATCCAGGTGCATTTGCCCGATGCCACCAGTCCACGCAATCTGGGGTTGAACGATGATGCTCGGGTGATGGGGCTGGGGCTGAAATCGCTGACCGTTCGCTGAGGCTCGGCCGGCCGTGCAAAGGTTGATGGACGCCGGGCCCAAGGCCTTTCTACACTGCCCGTATTCCGGGGAGCAGGGGGCAATGGATGAACCGCAATGAACTACGCAAAGCCGACATCAACCTGATGGTGGTGTTCGAAACCTTGATGCTGGAACGCAATGTGACCCGGGCGGCCGAGAAGCTGTTTCTCGGCCAGCCGACCATCAGCTCGGCGCTCAACCGCTTGCGGACGATGCTCAACGATCCGCTGTTCATCCGCGTCGGCCATCGCATGGAACCGACGGCCCGTGCCGAAGATATCTTTCGCCATCTCAAGCCGGCGCTGGATTCGCTATCCGTGGCGCTGAGCCTGACCCGCGATTTCGATCCAGCGGTCAGTACCATGACTTTCCGTATCGGCCTGTCCGATGACGTCGAGTTCGGCCTGTTGCCGCCGCTATTGCGTGCACTGCGTCAGGAGGCACCGAACGTGGTGTTCGTGGTGCAACACGTCGATTACTGGCGGATTCCCGATCTGCTCGCCGCTGGCGACATTACTGTCGGCATCAGCCAGACCCGAGGTCTGCCGGCCAATGCCAAGCGCAAACTGCTGCGGCATATTCAGCCGAGCATCCTGCGTGCCGACGCCAGCGATACGCCGCTGACGCTGGATGAATATTGCGCACGTCCGCATGTGCTGGTTTCGCACACGGCCAACGTCAGTGGTTTCGCCGATGAGTGGCTGGCGGAGCTGGGGCGCACGCGCCAAGTGGTGCTGTCGGTGCCGCAATACAGTGCTTTACCAGCGCTGCTGGCCGGTACTGATCTGATTGCCAGCCTGCCGGATTACACTGCGGCGGCCATGGCCACTTCCGGATTACTGTTCAAGGAACCGTTTCCGTTCAAGACGCCAACGCTGGATTTGTCGATGGTCTGGCTCAGTCATGTGGACAGCGATCCGGCTGAGCGCTGGTTGCGTTCGCGGCTGGAGCAATTCATGAGTGAACGGCCATTGACCGCAGCCTGAGCCATGACACCGTGTAGGAGCTGCGGCACGCTGCGATCTTTTGATCTTCAAATCTCACGATCAAAAGATCGCAGCCTCGTTTCACTCGACAGCTCCTACAGGGATTGGTGATGAGCCGCATGTGCTATATGTACGACCTTTCTGCCAACTGACTGGGGATATGCAATGCCACACCTGCACATGGAATACACCGCCAACCTGCCACAGTTGAACGCCGACGTCGCGTTGATCCGCCTCAACAACACGCTGGTGGGCTCCGGTCAGTTCGCGGCGGAGTTCGATATCAAAAGTCGTGCGGTGAAAGTCGAGACCTTCAAGGTCGGTACCGCCATGGCCGAGCGCGCCTTCGTCTATGTGAAGCTGGCGCTGCTCAGCGGACGTTCGCCGCAGATCAAGAAGCAGTTGTCAGAGAGCCTGTTGGCGGTCTTGCAGGACCTGTGCGAATGGCCGGCCGGTGTCGAGGTGCAGCTGTGCGTTGAGCTGGTCGACATGGATCGCGAGTCCTATAGCAAAACCGCGATTGGTGTGTAGGACTCAGGCCGCTTCAAGTTCGCTGCACACCTTGACCACCTGCTCGCGCAACCACAGGTTGGCGCTGTCCTGATCCACGCTCTGGCTCCACTGCATGTCGAGGGTGAAGCCTGGCAAGCCGTTTGGCGCCTCGCAGTGATTGAACACCGCCTCGTTGGTCAGCAAACGCTGGATACGGCGGGGCAGGGTGAGGATGAAGTCGGTCCCGGTGATCATTTTCAATGCCGCACTGTAGCTGTTCGAGCGCGCGACGATCTGGCGCTTCTGCGCCTGTCGCGCCAGCCAGCCATCGACCATGTTGGTGGTCGACGTCCACGGTGTCGGGAACACATGCCGGCGTTCGGTAAAGGCCTGCAGACTCAAGCGCGGTTCCAGTGGCGTGGCACGTTTGTCGAAGACACAGACCAGATCATCCTCCAGCAACATCCGTGATTTCAGGTCGGTGTGATGGCGGTGGAAGTTGGGGCCGAAGCTGATCACCAGATCGAGGCTGCCGTCGCGCAACTCATCCGCCGGGACGTCGGTCTCGAACTTGTGCATGTTGACCATCACCGGCAAATCATCGAAATCGAAACGCTTGAGCAGGCGCGGCAGGATCAGTTGCTCGAAGTATTCCGGGGCGCAGATGTTGAAGGTGACGGCTTGCTGGGTCGGGTCGAACGTGGGGGCGCCGGCGTGGCACAGGTTGATGCTTTCGAGGATCTTCTGCACATGGCCGTACATGGTGCTGGCCTTGTAGGTCGGACGCATGCCGGTGCGGGTATTGATAAACAGTTCGTCTTCGAAACTGGTGCGCAGTTTTTTCAAACAGTAACTGACGGTGGACTGGCTGACGAACAGGGTTTCTGACACGTCGGTAACGCTGCTTTGCTCATAAACAGCGATAAACACCATGAGATCCTGCATGTCGAGCTTTCGTAGCAAGTTACTGTTCAGCATCCGTTCCGTCTCGCTGTGCTCCTTGCGCTGAATCCGCGCAAACGTGTGCGAACGATCCTAACGGAACGATGGTGCCAGGACAAAGCCCTGTAGGACGTTTCACGGTCAGTTGTGGGACAGAAAGTTTTACTAACACGACGTCGCCGACAAAACCGTTGTAAGGTGGCCAGAAGCCTTTATCTCGACGAGGGAAAGTGTCGGGCGTAATGCCTGGGATCGAAGCGCCACACCATCAACAGCATCACCCCCATCACAGCCGTCAGCGACCACCAGGCCCATTCGAAACTCCCAAGCCAATCGCGGATCATTCCGGCCAGCAGCGGCGAAAGGCCGGCGATCAAGTAACCGATGCCCTGCACGAACGCGGTCAGGCCACCGGCGCGTTGCGGGTTATCGAAATGATCGAGCGAGACGATCAGGCTCATCGGAAACAAACCGCCAATGCCCAGCCCCAACAGGCACGGCCACAGCAGGCTGAGCTGTTGTGGACTGAGGATCAGGCCGCAAAACCCGGCGATGATCAGCATCAGTAACGCCATCAGAATCACGCGGCGATCGCGGCTGCGATTGGCGATAGCGGGAACCACCAGGCCGGAAATCACCTCCATGGCCGTCAGAAAACCTAACAGCAGTCCGGCGTTTTGTTCGCTCCAGCCTTTTTCCACGTAGTACGGGGCGAGCCAGGCGAGAACACAGGTGTAGGACGCTGTCCCCAAACCAAAGAAGATTGCCAGTAACCAGGCGCGGGAATTGCCTAAGAACCAATCTTTCCTCGCTGCCGCCATTTCCGTGGAGGGTTGCTGGCGGCGTTGGAGCCACCAGAACACAATCGCGAGTAAAGCCAGAATCGCCCAGAAGGCCAGACCGCTGCGCCAGCTTCCGGTTTGCACCATCACCAGTGGCGCCAGCGAGGCGGCAAGCGCGGCGCCACCCATGATCGACGTGACGTACAAGCCCATGCACAGCGCGACGTTGTCGGCGAAGCGCGATTTGATCAGCGCCGGCATCAACGCCTGAATCAGTGCAATGCCGATGCCGGCCAGCACGGCGCTGGCGATCAGTTCGGCTGCCGATTCGATAAACAGTCGCGACAGCGTCGCCAGGCCAATGATCAGCAACGACAGCAATACCGTCCGTTGCTCACCCAGCCGTTGACTGATGCCAATGCCGAAAAACATCGCCAGCCCCATGGCCGTCACCGGCAGCATGGTCAGCAAAGAAGCGACACTGAAGCTCAGCGGGATATCGCCGCGAATGGCCGACAGTAGGGGGCCGACCGTCGCCATCGACGGACGCAAATTGAGCCCGACGAGAATGATGGCGAACATCAACCAGACAGCGGGGCGGGCGGTGGCGCGGAGGTTTTCCATCATCAGACCTTTGAGCGGGGCCAACGATTAGGCGCGGAACCGCTTGTGCCGGGCAAACCAGAAAATCCACAGCCCTTTTTAAAAATCAAATACCGATCCCTGTAGGAGCTGTCGAGTGCAACGAGGCTGCGATTTTTTGATCTGGCTTTAAAGATCAAGATCAAAAGATCGCAGCCTGCGGCAGCTCCTACAGGGGACGCATTGTTTACTGAATAAAACCTGAACCATTCTCAAATACTTCACAAGTTTCAGCATAAAGGTATAAGCCAACTAATCATTGGCGTCTTTTTCACAAAAAATTGATGGTTGCCTGCTTAAAGTTTGTCATGCCTTAGTTAATGAAATTTTCACAATTGAATTTTCCAACATTGACCGAGGCTCGTCTTTTCAGGAATGACCCCTTCTATGTTGAAGTTAAAAGCCGTGCGCCCGGAATGGCTGACGTTGATTGCCAGTGCCTTTCTTTTACTGGGCTGCAATGTTGTGCTCTGGCAGCACCTGTTCGAGATCACCGCTGCCGATGGCAATGGCCTCGCCATGCGCTTGGCGTTTGGGGTGATGATCCTCGCCGCGTTCAACATCGTGCTGACGGTTCTGGCTTTTCGTCCAGTGCTCAAACCGCTCTTGACGCTGATATTTCTGATCAGCGCCGGTGTGGCTTATTTCATGAGCCAATATGGCGTCATGATCGACGCCGGCATGTTTCGTAACTTTGCCGAAACCAATGCCACGGAAGTGCGTGACCTGCTCGCGTGGAAGTTGTTTGCTTATATTCTGTTGCTCGGTGTTTTACCGTCCTTGTTACTGTGGAAAGTGCCAGTCAGCTATCGTCGCTGGCACCGCGAGTTGATCAGCAAAGTTATTGTCAGTGTCGTTTCGGTCGCGGTGATTGGCGCGGTGGCATTGGTCAACTATCAGGGCCTGTCCTCGCTGTTTCGCAATCACCACGAAATTCGTTTGATGTTGGTGCCCAGCAACTACATCGGCGCTTCGGCCGGTTACCTGCGTGAGCAAGTGGTCTCGGCACAGCAACCGTTCATCAAGATCGGCGAAGATGCCCGGCGCAATCCCGAAGTGCAGCTTCAGCCGCGTAGATCCCTGACCGTGCTGGTCGTGGGCGAAAGCGCCCGAGCGGAGAACTTCGGCATCCTCGGTTATGACCGGGACACCACCCCGCAACTGGACAAGGAAGCCGGGTTGATCGCCTTTACCGATGTGCACTCCTGCGGTACGGAAACGGCTGTTTCGGTGCCGTGCATGTTCTCCAATATGGGTCGCAAGGATTACGACGCGAGCAAGGCGAAAAATGAAGAGGGCCTGCTCGACGTGCTCAAGCGTGCCGGCATCGATGTGATCTGGCGCGACAATCAGTCGGGCTGCAAAGGCACTTGCGATCGGGTCACTCTGCAAGATGTGAGCAACCTGAAAGATCCGGCACTGTGTGCCAACAACGAGTGCCGCGATGAAATCCTCCTGCAAGGTCTGCAAAGTTTTATCGACCATCTAAACAAGGACACCGTGCTGGTTTTGCACCAGATGGGCAGCCATGGCCCGGAATACTTCAAGCGTTATCCGAAGGAATACGAGCACTTCACGCCTGTTTGTGAAAGTAACGCGCTGAACAATTGCAGCCGTGAAAGTATCGTCAACGGTTACGACAACACGCTGGTGTACACCGACCATGTGCTATCGAGCCTGATCGATGTATTGCGCAGCAATCAGGACAAAGTCGATACCGCCATGTTGTATCTGTCGGACCACGGCGAGTCGCTGGGCGAATACAACTTGTTCCTGCACGGTACGCCTTACATGTTGGCGCCAGAGCAACAAAAGCATGTAGCGATGCTGGCGTGGTTCAGCGACAGCTATCAAAAGGCCTATTCGGTCGATACCCATTGCCTGCAAATGAGCCGCGACAAACCGCTGAGCCAGGACAACCTGTTCCACTCGATGCTTGGCCTGCTCGAGGTCAAGAGCAAGGTCTATCAGCCGGGTCTGGACATGTTTGCCGGTTGCCGTGGTGCGGTGATCGACGGCGTACTCGCCAAGGACTGAGTCCAATCGGCTCCGTCGTTCTGAGACGACGGGGCTTTCTGCTTCTTCTGTCAGACTATTCTTGCTCTCTGGCAGGACATTTCGTTACAGCTCTTGCCCTTCACAGGCGCGTAAATCGCCGGTGGCGATATATACTGCGCGCCATTCTTCAAGGGAGAGCCGTGTGGCCATCGATATTCACTGGATTCGCGACAACGAAAGCCTCGCGCAGTTTTGCGCCGAGTGGCAGCAGCTGCCGTTCGTTGCCCTCGACACCGAATTCATGCGGGTCGACACCTTCTACCCGATTGCCGGCCTGTTGCAGGTCGGCGACGGCAAACGCGCCTACCTGATCGACCCGTTGACCATCAACGCCTGGCAACCGCTGGCCGCCTTGCTGGAAAACCCGGCGGTGCTCAAAGTCCTGCACGCCTGCAGCGAAGACCTCGAAGTGCTGTTGCGTCTGACCGGCAGCCTGCCGGCGCCGATGTTCGACACGCAACTGGCTGCCGCTTACTTGAACCTCGGTTTCTCGATGGGCTATTCGCGGCTGGTGCAGGAAGTGCTTGGCATCGAACTGCCGAAGGGCGAGACCCGTTCCGACTGGTTGCAGCGCCCGTTGTCCGAGACGCAAATCAGCTACGCCGCCGAAGATGCCGTGCATCTGGCGGAGGTTTTCGTACAGCTGCGGCCGAAACTGTCTGACGACAAATTTGCCTGGGTATTGGAGGACGGTGCCGAACTGGTCGCCAACCTGCGCCGCGAAACCGATCCTTACGAGGTCTACCGCGAGGCCAAACTGGCGTGGAAACTGTCCCGTGCGCAGTTGGCCGTTCTGCGTGAGTTGTGCGCCTGGCGTGAAAAAGAGGCCCGCGCCCGCGATCTGCCGCGCAACCGCATCGTCCGTGAGCATTCGCTGTGGCCGCTGGCCCGCACGCAACCGGACAACCTTGCAGCGCTGGGCAAGATCGAAGACATGCACCCGCGTACCGTGCGTCAGGACGGCCAATTTCTGCTTGATCTGATCAAGCGCTCTGGCAGTGTGGGGCCTGATCAATGGCCGCCCGCCGTAGCGGAGCCATTGCCGATCGAAGCCGCCGCGTTGATCAAACAATTGCGCGCATTGGGCCAGGCTGAGGCCGAGCGTCTGGGTATTGCCCCGGAACTGATGCTGCGCAAGAAAACCCTCGAAGCCCTGGTCAAAAGCGGTTATCCCGAGGGTCCTTACCAATTGCCTGAGTCGTTGCGTGGCTGGCGCCGCGAACTCATGGGCCAGAAGCTGCTCGACAGCCTGGCCACCGCCGGAGAACAGCCTTGAAACGTATTTGTTCCATCTACCAAAGCTCCAAGCGCAGCGGCATGTACCTTTATGTGCTCAAAAGTGATGCGCTTGAGCGTGTGCCGGAAGCGCTGATGCTGGCGTTCGGCAAGCCGAAGCATTCCTTCGACCTGGTGCTGTCGCCCGAGCGCAAACTGGCCAGCGAGGACATCGTCGTGGTTCTGGAAAACCTCGACAAGCAGGGCTACCACCTGCAAATGCCACCGGCCGAGGACGAGTACATCGAGCACTTGCCCGAAGAGTTGCTGCGACGCAACGACCCGGTCTGATCTGCGCGGCTCTGTTCTGAGTCTCGGTTTACCCTGGAACTGTTTTTACCGCGATGGCCGTCCGAATCCGGCGGCCATCTGCACGGTTTGCGAAAGGTTTGAAGATGCGCGTTCTGATTGCCGAACACGACCACGCGATATACGCCCGGCTGCTGCGTCAGGCAGCGCCCGAGGTTGAAGTACTGACCAGCGGCGACTCCGCCGAGCTGGCTCGTCAGGCCGCCGATTGCCCGGTGTGGCTCGGCCAGCCCGATCTATTGGCGACCCTGCTGCGTCAGGGTCATCAACCACAGTGGCTGCAATCGACCTGGGCCGGCATCACGCCGTTGCTCGCTGACGGTTTGCGCCGCGATTACCGTTTGACCCGTGCGGTGGGGATTTTCGGTCAGGTGATGGCTGAATACGTGCTGACCTACATCCTCGGCCATGAGCGCGAAGTGCTCGCACGACTGGTCAGCCAGGTCGAACGCAAGTGGGACAACCGCAGCGGCCAGAGCCTGGTCGGACGCAAAGTGCTGATCGTCGGCACGGGTGACATTGGCCAGAGCGTGGCGCAGTTCCTGCTGCCATTTGGCATTGAGTTGTACGGCATCGCCAGCAGCGCCCGCCAGCAGGCGCCGTTTGTCGAAGTCGGTTCGATGGCCGATCTGCCGCGTCTGGTGGGCGAGGTGGATTACGTGGTCAACCTGTTGCCGAACACCGAGCACACCCACGATATCTACGATGCGGCGCTGTTCAAGCAATTCAAACCGACCGGGTTGTTTATCAACGCCGGACGGGGTGTCGCGGTGGTTGATGCCGATCTGGTGGACGCGTTGAAGGAAGGCCATCTGGCGGGGGCGGTGATCGACGTTTGCCGTCAGGAGCCACTGCCACAGCGCCATCCGTTCTGGACCGCGTGGGGTTTGCTGCTGACCGGGCACAGCTCGGCACCGACGTCACCGGCGTTGATGGTGCAGCTGTTTGTCGAGAATCTGAAGGCGTATCAGGCGGGTGAGGCATTGCGCGGGGAAGTGGATTTCAACCGCGGATATTGATCTCCTTGCTTCAGATCGTTCCCACGCTCCGCGTGGGAATGCAGCCGGGGACGCTCTGCGTCCCATTGGAACGCGGAGCGTCCCTTGAGTCATTCCCACGCGGAGCGTGGGAACGATCATTTGCGGTGTGGCTTAGAGGCTGAAGTCGCCTTCAGCCGCCAGTTCGTTCAGCGGACGGCGCGGGCTCGGCTCTTCACGGGCTTGCAGGTATTCAGCCAGCGTTGCCTTGTCACCGAGTTTGCCGACCGCCACGGCCGCGTGCAGCGCGTAACCTTCAGGAATATTCAGCTCCTTGCGCGTCAGCTCCTGATCGAAACCAGCCATGCCGTGGGTGTGCCAGCCGCTGATGCTTGCTTGCAACGCCAAATGGCCCCACGCCGAACCGGTGTCGAAGGTGTGCCACAACGCTGGGGTTTCTTCCGTCGCGCCGGGTGCAGTGAACGTGGTTTTCGAAATCACGATCACCAGCGCCGAGGCGTGCTGCGCCCAGCTACGGTTGAATTCATTGAGCAGACCCAGATAACGCTCCCAGTTCGGCGTATCGCGACGCGCATAGAGGAAACGCCACGGCTGCGAGTTGTACGCCGACGGCGCCCAGCGCGCGGCTTCGAAAAAGCTCAGCAGGGTTTCTTCCGGGATCGCTTCGCCGGTGAAGGCACGCGGCGACCAGCGGTCGGTGAATTGCGGGTGAATGGCGTAATCGGCAACGCGAGGGTTGGCACTCATGGAGAGATTCCTTGCTACGGTTGAGTCAGGGATTTGCATGAAAACCCGGCGGGATCAGTTGCGCTGAACGATGGGGTTTTCCGAGCCTGAGGGTTCACCACAATGCAACGCGGTCGAGCGTTAATGGCTTGTGGGCAAGGCTCCTTGCGACTGGCAAAGCTACGCGCCGCCACAAAAACTGACAAGTCCCGCACAACCGGCAGTCGCCAACGCTTGGCCCGCAAGGCCTTGAGCACTAGACTGGCGGCCTTTTCACCACCTGATGTTGATGCTTGAGCCATGGCCGCCGAAGTCGAACCGTTCTGGAAACGCAAAACCCTCGATCAGCTGAATCACCAGGAATGGGAATCGCTGTGCGACGGCTGTGGTCTGTGCTGCCTGCAAAAGCTCGAGGATGAGGAAGACAACAGCGTTTACTACACGCGCATCGCCTGCAAACTGCTGGACCTGAACACCTGCCAGTGCAGCGATTACCCGAACCGCATCAAATTTGTCCCGGACTGCATCCAGCTCACCCCGGGCCAGGCCGAAGAATTCAAATGGCTGCCGCCGACCTGCGGTTATCGACTGGTCAGCGAAGGCAAGGATCTGCCGTTGTGGCACCACTTGGTTTGCGGCGATCGCGACGCGGTGCACCACGAGCGGATTTCCCAGTCCGGGCGCATGCTCGCCGAAGGCAGCGTGCCGGAAGATGACTGGGAAGATCACCTGATTTTCCGCGCGGGCTGAATACCTGCGGATTCAAGCTTTACCAAGGAGTGCGTATGGCTGTCGGATTGTCGCGAGCGTTGATGATTGCGCTGCTGGCGCTGAACACGCCGGCATGGGCGGCGAAGAAAGTCGATCTGGATTATCACGTGCGCTTGTTGCCACAGAGCGATCAGGCCGAAGTACGCCTGACCCTGGCCAAAGGCGAGGCGGTGCGCAGTCTCGATTTTGATCTTGGCGACGGCAGTCATTACAGCGACTTCAAGGCTGACGGCCAGTGGCTGCTGAGCCCGGGCAAAAACGCCCGGGGCGTCTGGCGTCCGACCAGTGACAAGTCCAGCCTGACCTACCGCGTACGCGTCAGCCACGGCCGCAAGAACGGCAGCTTCGACACGCGCATGACCCCGACTTGGGCGTTGATGCGCGGCGATGAACTGGTGCCGCCAGCCAAACTCGATCAGCAGGACGGCACCGAACTGGTCGCGCGTCTGCAATTCGAATTGCCCGACGGTTGGAAGAGCATCGAAACCGCGTGGCCGCGCATCGGCAAAAACAAATTCCGCATCGACAATCCCTCGCGCCTGTTCGACCGCCCGACCGGCTGGATGCTCGCCGGCCACCTCGGCAGCCGCCGCACTCGCTTGGGTGAAACCGAGGTCACCGTGGCCTCACCGCAAGGGCAGGGCATGCGCCGAATGGATGTGCTGACGTTGCTGACGTTTGTCTGGCCGCAGGTGCAGGCTGTGTACCCGCGACATCCGAGCAAGCTGTTGATCGTCGGTGCCAGCGACCCGATGTGGCGCGGCAGCCTCGGTGCGCATGAATCCATTTACGTGAATACGCGATTGCCGCTGGTCAGCGAAAGCGGCAGCAGCGCGCTGGTGCGTGAGCTGGCACAGGTTTTCGGGCGCATTAACGACGAGCAGCGTAGCGACTGGATCAGCGAAGGCTTTGCCGAGTATTACGCCATTGAACTGGTGCGCCGCGCGGGCGGCATGAGCGATGAGCGTTATCAGAGTTTGCAGGCGAAACTGAGCAAGGACAGCCAGAAAGTCACGACCTTGCGCGGCGAGCAGATCAGCCCGGCGCAGGTGGCGAAAGCGGTGGTGCTGTTGCAGGAACTGGATGGCGAGATTCGTTTGAAGACGCGCAACAAGCGTTCGCTGGATGATATCTTGCGTGGAGCGATGCATCTGGGGACGGTGAGTACCAAGGAGTTTGTGCAACTGGCCGAGAGCGTGCTTGGCGAGTCGTCCAAAGTCCTCGATACCGCGTTGCTACAGTAAAGATCAAAAGATCGCAGCCTGCGGCAGCTCCTACCTGTGGAATGCGTTTTCCCTGTAGGAGCTGCCGCAGGCTGCGATCTTTTGCTTTTAAGCTATCAAACCCCGGCTTTCGGCGATTTCACCGAATCATTGCCGGTCACGATGGCAGTGCTGGTCGCCGCCTCGGCATTGGCTTTCAGCTTGCTCAGCTCTTCCCCGGCCCTTTCGATCTTCGCCCGCACGTTGTTCATGTCCTGACGACTTTTCTCAAACAGGCTTTTCACCGAACTGTGCCCGGTAATCCCGCGCGCCATGGCCACGCCGCCAATCGCCACCTGAATCAAGCCGAACACACCGCCACGGCGCAGGCCCTTGCCGACCATGATCACGCCGCCCGCGAGCGAGCCGATACGCTCCCAGCCTTCGACGTTCTGCTCGGAACGACTCTGGAACGGGGTGGATTCGATACGTTCGACACGTTTGAGCTCGGTCATGATCTTTCTCCAGGCAATGAGTAATGGATAAACAAGCTGACTGCCAGAGCGGTCAGCTCGTTCCATCAAATGTACGACGCTTCAGCGGAATTTTGGCCCGGAGCGGGTGTTCAAGCCCTTGGCCATGCGGTCGTAGAGCACGACGTTGACCGTGGCGGCGAGGTTCATGCAGCCGGTGGTCGGGATGTACACGACGTCTTCGCACCAGTCGCGGATCTCTTTGTCCAGCGAGCCGTCTTCCGGGCCGAAGATGTACAGGGCGCGATCCGGGTGGGTGTATTCCGGCAGCGGGCGGGCGCCCTCGACCAGTTCCACGGCGACCGGCACGCAGTTGAGCGGGAGGATCTTTTTCAAATCGTCGATGCCGATCAGCGGGATGTCGTAGTGCACGCGTTTGGTGTCGGTGACGAAGTCGGCGGCGCGTTCATAACGCTTGCCGGTGTAGAACACCGACGCCACGCCATAACAGCCTGCGGCGCGCATCACCGAACCGACGTTCTCCGGTGATTTGGGGTTATACAAACCAATGCAGCTGTACCGTTTGTCTGCCACGAGCGGGGTGCCTTCGGGAAAAAGAGGGCGATTATACGGGGATTGGGGGAGGGCGGGCAGATTCGAGATCTGTGGTGTTCGGGAGATCGCTATCGCGAGCAGGCTCACTCCTACAGGGGAACGCATTCCAAAATGTAGGAGTGAGCCTGCTCGCGATGGGGCCTTAACGGCCAATAAAGATCTCTAATCTTCTTTCTTCATCAACCCGGCCAGCGCGGCAAACGGGTTGTGCGTGGCCTTGGCGATCTTCGGCGTGCTCAGCGAGCCTTCGCTGAAATACTGCTGGTCGGTATAGCGCGAGTGTTCGTTGTCGTGGCAATACAGGCACAACAATTCCCAGTTCGAGCCGTCCTGCGGGTTGTTGTCATGGTTGTGGTCGCGGTGGTGCACGGTCAGTTCGCTCAGGCGCTTGCCGGAAAACTCACGGGTGCAGCGGCCACAGACATGCGGGTACATCTTCAGGGCTTTGTCGCGGTAGCCCATTTCCTTGTCGCGCTGGTTGTCGGCGAGGATGCGATCCAGCTTCGACGTGTTGGTTGGGGTGGACGAACTCATGGGTTCACCTTTGTAAAAGACTAATGACGGTTATGCGCAGAGTTTAGCTCAGCCCTTGAGCTTCTCGGCAATCCAGATTGTGTGCCGCGTGCCCTTGTTGCCGTGGGCGAAGACTTGGACTTCTTCGGCCTTGAAACCGGCCTTCTTCAATTTGTCGGAAAACAGTCGGTCAGCGCTGGCCGACCACACGGCGAGCACGCCTTTGGGGCGCAAGGCTTTGGCGCAGGCATTCAGACCCGCGGCGGAGTAAAGCCAACTGTTGGCCTTCTGCGTCAGGCCTTCGGGGCCGTTGTCGACGTCGAGCATGATCGCGTCGAAACCGTTCGGCTCACTTTGCAGGACCTTGGCCACGTCTTCCTGACGGATCACCGTGCGCGGATCGAGCAGCGGCCGACCGGACTTTTCGCCGAGCGGGCCACGGTTCCACTCGACCACGCCGGGTACCAGTTCCGCGACCACCACTTCGGCAGTTTTACCCAGATGCTTGAGTGCGGAGGCGAGGGTGAAACCCATGCCCAGACCACCGATCAGTACTCGCGAATCCGGGCGGCCAGCAACCTTGCGGCAAGGAATCTCGGCCAGTGCATCTTCGGAGCCGTGCATGCGCGTGTTCATCAATTGTCCGCCGTCGCCGCCCTGGATCTTGATGACAAAATCCTCGCCATACTCGAACAGGCACAGGGCACCGCCGCTTTCAGGGATCGGGGTGGTGTCGAGCAGAACGAAACGTTTCATGGAAATCTCTACAAGGGGGAAGGCAAGCAGGCTCGTTGGGAGTAGCCTGAGCGCAGACTAGAGGCCAAACGGAGCCCTTGATGAAGCGCACCATTCTAACGGTCATTGCCCTGGCCGCGCTCTCGATTACTGCAGTGCAGGCGCAACAGGCGATTCCGGTCAGCCCGGCGCCGCAACCTGGCTCGCCCGGGACAGCGACACCGACGCCGTATCCGCAGATCACGCCGATCAACATTCCCAAGTCCGGTGCCGGCAGCGGCAGCCCACCGCTGGTGCCGATCGAAATGCCCAGCCCGCCGAGCAAGGATCAGCCGGTGCCGGGTATCGAACCGACCGGCACCAAGGCAAAATCTCCCGGCGGTTAAACCTGTTGCGCCGCCAGTTGACCGTCGGCCATGCGCAGGCGTTTCGACAGGGAAACGGCGAGGGCGCGGATGATCTTCGCGGCGATCTTCGGCGCGTCGTTGAGCATTTTTTCCAGCGAATCCTTGCCGAGGTTCAATAGCTGGCAGTTAGTCGCGGCGATGCAGGTGGCCGAGCGGCGTTCACCGTCGAGCACGGCCATTTCACCAAACGCCCGACCGCTGCGCAGGGTAGCCATGGTGATCACCTGACCATCGGGCCCGGTTTTCTGCACGGCGACCTGGCCGGTGTGGAGGATGCACATGAAACTGCCGGCATCGCCCTCGCGGAAAATCGCCTCGCCTTCAGCCACGGTGCTGATGCTGAAGTAGCCGGAAGCGGCCGCAAAGTCGGCCAGCTGCAATTGATCGAACAGGCCGCAGTCCATCAGCCAGTCGCGGATTTCGTTGTTCAGTAAGGTCGGTTCTGACATGTCGTCACGGTCTTTTTGTTTTCACTGTTTCAGGCTTCAGACGATCCCTTGTAGGAGCTGCCGAAGGCTGCGATCTTTTGATCCTGCCTTTGAAAAAATCAAAATCAAAAGATCGCAGCCTTCGGCAGCTCCTACAGGGATCTGTGTGGTATCGGCCTCTTGGGTCTGCAATTAAGACCCAAGTGACCGACGGAGTTCCTCAGGCCAGACCCAAAACCTTGAAAACAAATGCGTATTCGAGCGCTACGTCACGTAATCCCTGATAACGCCCGCTCATCCCGCCATGCCCGGCGCCCAGTTCCGTTTTGAGCAGCAGCACATTGTTGTCGGTCTTGGTGGCGCGAAGTTTTGCCACCCACTTGGCCGCTTCCCAGTACTGCACGCGGCTGTCGTTGTAGCCGGCGATTACCAGCGTCGCCGGATAATCCTGCGCGCTGACGTTTTCGTACGGCGCGTACGCCTTGATCCGCTCGTAAACCTCCGGCTCTTCGGGATTGCCCCACTCGTCGTACTCGGTAACGGTCAGCGGCAGCTCCGGGTCGAGCATGGTGTTGAGCACGTCGACGAACGGCACTTCGGCAATCGCCACGCCGAACAGATCCGGACGCTGGTTCAGCACTGCACCAATCAGCAAACCGCCGGCGCTGCCACCGCTGATCGCCAGTTTTTCAGCCGTGGTAATGCCGTTGAGGATCAGAAACTCGGCGCAGGCAATGAAGTCGCTGAAGGTGTTGTGCTTGTGTTCCTGTTTGCCGGCGCGATACCAGGCCTCGCCCAGTTCACCGCCGCCGCGCACGTGAGCAATGGCGAAGGCCATGCCACGATCCAGAAGACTCAGACGGGCATGGGAGAACCACGGATCAAGGCTCGAGCCGTAAGCGCCATAACCGTACAGATACAGCGGCACCGCTTGGCCAACCATTTCGCGCTTCATCACCAGGCTGATCGGTACTTGCGTACCGTCCGGTGCCGTCGCCCACAGGCGCTGGCTGACGTAAGCGTCGGCGTCGAACGGGCCGAGTACCGGAGTTTCTTTCAACACCGCCTGTTCGCCGCTGGCGAGGATCAGTTGGCGAACCTGTGCCGGACGGTTCAACGCCTCGTAGCGCAGACGAATGCGGTCGCTCTCGAACTCCAGGCTGTTTTGCACATAGAGGCTGTAGGCCGCGTCCGGCAATTGCACGCGATAAGGCGTCAGACCGTGTGGGTGAACTTCGATGATCGGCAGGCCACCCTCGCGCAGACTCAGGGTCATGGCCTCGGTGTTGAGGCTGACGCCATCAAGCATCACTGTGTCGCTGTGGGGGATCAGGTTTTGCCAGTCGGCTTCGGTCGGCGCGGTGCCGGTGTCCGGGGCCTGATACAGGGCGTAGTTGATACCGTCACGGTTGGTGCGGATAAACCACGTCCAGACGCCATCGAGCAGGCCGTGATCGACATCGTATTCGTGATCTTCGACGCGCGGCGCCAGGCAAGTGAACGGCAGGTGCGGCTGATTGGCGTCGAGTGCCCAGACTTCACTGGTGGTCTTGCTGCCCAGCGATAACAGCAATTGCTGCTCGGAACTGGAACGGTAGCAGTGCAGGAAGAAACGCCCGTCCGGTTCGTGGAAAACTTCTTCGGCAGCGGTGCCGTCGAGGCGATAACGGAACAGTTTGTGTGGGCGATGGGTGTCGTCGAGTACGCCGAAAAACAGGGTCAGGCTGTCATTGGCCCAGGTCATGCTGCCGTCGCAATCTTCGAATTCCAGTTCGCTGACTTTGTCGTTGGACAGTTCCTTGACGAACAGCGTGTAGATCTCATCGCCCGAGGCATCGACGCTGTAGGCCAGACGCTGGTGATCGGGGCTGATGCTGAACGCACCCAGCGAGAAGAACCCGCCGTTGGCCAGCACATTCGGGTCGAGCAGCAGTTGCTCGCGGCTTTCGTCGAGGCTCAGGCTGTCGTCCGCCGGTCGCGGGCAACGGTAGTGCCGGGCGTATTCGTCACCGGCGGTGGTGCGCGTGTAATACAGGTACGGGCCCCACGGCGATGGCAGGGACAGGTCGGTTTCGAGGATCCGGCCCTTGATCTCTTCGAACAGGATTTCACGCAGCTCGGCCTGATCGGCGGTCTGCGCTTCCTGCCAGGCGTTTTCGGCCTTGAGGTAATCGAGCACCGCGTCGGTGTCGCGCTCCTGCAGCCAGGCATACGGGTCGGCACCGGCAGCCTTGTGGGCGATCGGGGCACTGATGACGTTGGCGGATTGGGGCATGGAAGGCTCTCGGACAATATACGGAATAGGGTTTTCGCAGCTTTTGAAACCGTCGCAGGCCCCTGTGGGAGCGAGCCTGCTCGCGAAAGCGGTGGGTCAGACAACAATGTTTCAACTGACAGTCCGTATTCGCGAGCAGGCTCACTCCCACAGGTCGTGTGTCTATTGGGACAAGCCGCACGGGCGAAAAGTCGTTACTATAAGCGCCTCTTTGCCTGCCTTGCCATGGACACCATGACCGAGAACGACTATCTGATCGCCTGGGGCCTCTACGCCTTTGCCGCTGTGGGCTGCCTGTTGGTATGGATGCGCCTGACTACCTGGATGTGGCGCTGGTTGCGCGAGCCGCTGCGCGTGCTGATGGCGGTGTTGCTGTTCAGCCCGACCATCATTGATCCGGTGAAAGCCAAGGTTGCGCCGTCCATTGCCATCACCGCGCTGGACCTGGCCTTCAAGGTCGGCAACAACGCCTGGCGTGCAGTCTCCGATCTGTTCATGTACAGCATGATCGCTTTCGGCATTTACCTGATTTTCGTGGCGATCCGCTTCCCGATCGAACGTGCTTCGCGTGCGCGTCGTGAACAGGCAGAAGCCGCCAAAGCCGCCGCTCGCGCTGATGACCGCGATGACGATCAACCGTTTGGCGGTGCCGGTGATGACCGTTATGGTCGTCCACCTCTGCCGAACAATCCGCAGCGCATGCGGGTCGAGCCGCGCCTGTAACCCGAGAGTCCGCACATGTGTGAATTACTGGGCATGAGTGCCAACGTGCCGACCGATATCGTGTTCAGCTTCACCGGCCTGATGCAGCGTGGCGGTCGTACCGGCCCGCACCGCGACGGTTGGGGCATCGCTTTCTATGAAGGCCGTGGCTTACGGCTGTTTCAGGATCCGGCTGCGAGTTGCGAGTCGGAAGTCGCCAATCTGGTGCAGCGTTATCCGATCAAGAGCGAAGTGGTCATCGGCCACATCCGCCAGGCCAACGTCGGCAAGGTCTGCCTGTCCAACACTCACCCGTTCGTCCGCGAACTGTGGGGGCGTAACTGGTGTTTCGCGCACAACGGCCAGCTCGCCGATTTTACGCCGATCAAAAGCTTCTACCGCCCGGTCGGCGATACCGACAGCGAAGCGGCGTTCTGCGATTTGCTCAACCGCGTGCGTGCAGCATTCCCGGAGCCGGTCGATATAGAAGAGCTGTTGCCGGATCTGGTCGCTGCCTGCGCCGAATACCGCAGCAAAGGCGTGTTCAACTGCCTGCTCAGCGATGGTGACTGGCTGTTCTGCTATTGCTCGACCAAACTCGCACAGATCACCCGCCGTGCACCGTTCGGCCCGGCGCGTCTAAAGGATGTCGACGTGATTGTCGATTTCCAGGCGGAAACCACGCCCAACGACGTGGTCACGGTGATCGCCACCGAACCTTTGACCGAAAACGAAACCTGGACCCGCTACGAACCGGGCCAATGGAGCCTGTGGCGACGCGGCGAATGCGTCAGCCAGGGCAAGACCGAATAAGGATTGCACCCCATGTTGCTCAGTTATGTACGGCTGGTGTTGTTTGCGGCGGGCCTGTTGATCGGTGTCCAGGTGCCGGGGTTCATCAACGATTACGCCAAACGCGTGGAGGCGCACCTGATCGAAGCGCAGACCGGTTTGCGCGGTTTTCAAGGGACTGCCGAGCAGTTCTTCAAGGGCGATATGCAGGCACTGGTCGCGCATTACCGCGCCAGTGAAGATCCGATCTTCCGCAGCGACGCCGACAGTCTGAACACCTTGCTCACGCGTCAGGTGGCTTTGGACAAGCAGTTCCAGGCGATGCAAGGCCCGTGGTACATCCGCTTCCTGCAAGTGGTGCTGGCCGCTGACCCGGATATTCGCAAGGAAACCTGGAACGGCTACAGCTACCAGATCCTGCTGACCCCGGAAGCGATGATCTGGGGCATGAGCGGGGCGTTGCTGCTGTCGTTCGGGATTGAGTGCCTGTTCCGCTTGATCGACTGGGTGGTGCTCGGTGGCCGACGCCTGCGCCAGAGCCGGCCGATCGAAGACCGCGACGTGCGCGGTCTCTGATGATCGTTCCCACGCTCTGCGTGGGAATGCCTCAACGGACGCTCCGCGTTCGGCTTTCGAGGGGCGCGGAGCGTCCCGGGCTGCACTCCCACGCGGAGCGTCGGAACGATCAACTTAAAGCGATGTAGTCCTTGCCCACCTTGTGCGCATACCCTTCCAGCACCTGCTGACACAACGTCACAATCTCCTCGACCCACTCAACCCCCACCCGCCACGACACCACCACCTGCAGGTTTGGCGGTCGCTGATCAATATCCAATAACGTCAATTCCCCCCGCGCCAATTCCTCAGCCACCAACACTGGCGGCAGCACACCAATCCCAAATCCATCACGCAATAACCGGGTAATCGCCGACACCGAGTTCACGCAATTCAAACGTGGAGCCAGTACGCCATTGGCTTGCATCAGCGCCAAAAGATCCTGATGCGGTCGGGAGTTTTTCGAGTAGGTGATGATCCGCTCCTGCGCCAGTTCGGCGAGGTCGGCGTAGTCGCGGTTGTAGATCGAATTACTGGCGACAATCCAGCCCAGTGGATGACTGGCCAGCTCCAGACTGCGTACGCTTTCATGGCGCACCAGGTCGGTTTGCAGAACGATGTCGAGAAAGCCTTTTTGCAGCTGATCGCAGAGGTTCAGCGAGGTATCCGCCACCAGCTCGATTTCCACCCGTGGGTACAGATCGGTCATCTGCGCGACCAACGGGCTGAGCCAGGTGTGGATTACCGTGTCCATCACGCCGATGCGCACGCGGCCGACTTTGCTCGAGCGGGTCTCAATCGACTGTTTCAGGGCGGACATGGTGTCGAGCATCTGCTCGGCGTACTCCAGCACTTTCAACCCTTCAGGCGTCAGGCTGACACCGCGTGAATCGCGCAAAAACAGCTTCACCCCCAGCTCACCTTCCAGTACCGCGATGCGGCTGGAAATCGAGGCCTGGGTGGTGAACAGCTTGTCGGCGGTCAGGCGAAAACTCTTCAGTCGGGCGACCCAGACAAAGGTCTCGAGAAACTTCAGGTTCATGGGCAAGGCTCGGGTGACAAATTTTTCTTATGGCTAAGGCGGGTTTTTATTCGTTGGACGCAGCAGGGCCGCGCGACGAAAAATCGACGCATCCGGTCCCCACGATAGGCGTCGTCGGGGCTACGAACAAGACCAATAAAAAACCTGCGGAGATAAGCCATGCGTGCTCCCGACACTCTAGAAGTACCCAAGGCAACGGCGCGTCCGGGGCCGTTTGACTGGTATCGCAACATCAACCAGCAAGAGCGCCGCACGTTCTGGAGCTGCAAGATCGGCTACGGTCTGGACGGCATGGACACGCAGATGCTCAGCTTCGTCGTGCCGACATTGATTGCAATGTGGGGCATTACCACCGGTGAGGCCGGGCTGATTCACACCAGCACCTTGATTGCTTCGGCGATTGGCGGCTGGGTCGCCGGGATTCTCTCCGACCGCATCGGTCGTGTACGCACCTTGCAACTCACCGTGCTGTGGTTCGCCTTCTTCACCTTCCTCTGCGGCTTCGCGCAAAACTACGAACAACTGTTGATCGCCCGGACGTTGATGGGCTTCGGTTTCGGCGGCGAATGGACCGCCGGGGCGGTGCTGATCGGCGAGGTGATCCGCGCCAAGGACCGTGGCAAAGCGGTGGGCATGGTGCAATCCGGCTGGGCGCTGGGCTGGGGACTGACGGCGATTCTGTATGCGCTGCTGTTCTCGGTGCTGCCGCCGGAAGATGCCTGGCGCGCACTGTTCATCCTCGGCATCGTGCCGGCGATTTTTGTGATTTTTGTCCGCCGTCTGGTGAAGGATCCGGAGATCTATCGCGAGGCCAAGGCGCAGCAAACGCCAGAAAACCAATCGAAGTTCTATGAGATCTTCGCCCCCGGCATGCTCTTCACCACGATTCGTGCTTCGCTGCTGACTACCGGTGCTCTGGGTGGCTATTACGCGATCACTTCCTGGCTGCCGACCTTTCTGAAAAACGAACGCGGCTTGAGCGTACTCGGCACCGGCGGCTATCTAGCGATGGTGATTGTCGGCTCTTACGTCGGCTATGTGATCAGCGCTTATCTGACTGACCTGCTGGGGCGGAAAAAGAACTTCATCCTGTTCGCGGTCGGCTCGTTCACCATCGTTCTGCTCTACACGCAGCTGCCAGTGAGCAATGGCGTGATGCTGTGGCTGGGCTTCCCTCTGGGCTTCTTCGCCTCGGGAATTTTCAGTGGTATGGGCGCGTTTCTCACTGAGCTGTTTCCTACACGAATTCGCGGTTCGGGGCAGGGCTTCTGCTACAACATCGGTCGGGCGCTGGCGGCGTTGTTTCCGCTGCTGATCGGTCTGCTTAGCCAGAAAGTACCGTTGAGCGTCGGCATTGGTGCATTTGCTGCGGTGTCTTACGGTGTGGTGATTATCGCGGCATTGAGCCTGCCGGAAACCCGTGGCAAGCAACTCGATGCGCAGTTACTGATAACCTGCGCAGCACAGTCCTACAGATAAAAAGACAAGCCCCTACAGGAGTGTTCACCGTGAGCCGCCTGCTATTGAATTGCGACATTGGCGAGAGCTTCGGCAGCTGGACCATGGGTCTGGATACCGAGGTCATGCCCTTCATCGATTGTGCCAACGTGGCTTGCGGTTTCCACGCCGGTGATCCGAGCATCATGCGCAAGACCGTCAGCCTGGCGTTGAGCCACGGCGTGCAGATCGGCGCACACCCGGCCTATCAGGATCTGGTCGGCTTCGGCCGCCGTTCCATGGCGTACTCGGCGCAAGAGCTGCAAGACATCCTGCATTACCAGATCGGCGCCCTCGACGGCATTTGCAAAGCCCAGGGCGGCCGTGTCAGTTACGTCAAACCCCATGGTGCGATGTACAACGACATGATGGCCAACCCGGCGCAATTGCGTGCGGTGATTCAGGCGGTGGCCGCTTATGACCGCAGCCTGCCGCTGATGCTGATGGCCACCCGCGACAACTCCGCTGCGCAGCAGATCGGCGATGAGTATGGCGTGACAATGTGGTTCGAAGCATTCGCTGACCGTGCTTACGACAGTGCCGGCAAACTGGTCTCGCGACAATTGCCGGGCGCGGTGCATCACGACCCGGGAAAAATCATCGAGCAAGCCCTGACCATTGCCCGGGGCGACAACCTCAGCGCCAGCGACGGCAGCGCCTTGCGCCTGCACGCCAACACCCTCTGCGTGCACGGTGACAACGCCAGTTCAGTAGCCGCCGTGCAACGCATTCGCGAAGCCTTGAATCAGCAGAGCGCCTCATGAACCCAAGGATTGAAGTGGTGGCACTGGATTGCCTGATGCTGCGTCTGTTCGATGAAATCGCCGAAGCCAACATGCCGTGGATGCTTGCTGCCAGTGAGCGTTTGCGTGCGGTATTCGGTGAGCAACTCATCGATCTGGTGCCGTCTTATACGACGTTGATGGTGCATTACGATTTGACCGCATTGAGTCCGAGTCAGGCGCGGGAATTGATCGCCGAAGCGTTGATCGATCTGTCACCGAATGCGCAAACCGCTGGCCAATGCCATGTGCTGCCGGTCTGGTACGACTTGAGTGTCGGCCCTGAGTTGAGTTTGCTGGCCGAACGCAGCGGTCTGGCGGTGGATGAAGTGATCCGTCGCCACAGCGGACGTGAGTATCAGGTATTCGCCCTTGGTTTCGCGCCGGGTTTCGCGTTTATGGGGTTGGTCGAAGAAGTGCTTGCCGCGCCTCGCCTGAACACGCCACGCAAAAAAGTCGCTGCCGGTAGCGTCGGCATTGCCGAACGGCAGACGGCGGCTTACCCCGTGGTCTCTCCCGGCGGCTGGAACCTGATCGGCCGCACCCCGGCCAAGTTGTTCGACCGCAATCGCGATGGCTACAGCCTGATGCAACCCGGCGACACCGTGCGATTCGAAGCGGTCAGTCATGCCGAGTTCGTCAATCTGGGCGGCGATGACACGCCACTGGAGGCGCAGGCATGAGCCGACTGAGGATTGAAGCGAGTACACCGCTGTGTCTGTTGCAGGACGCGGGACGTTTCGGCGTGCGGCATCTGGGCGTCACCCAGGGCGGCGCGGCGGATTGGTGCTCAGCGAGCTGGGCCAACTGGATGCTGGGCAACCGACTGGATGTGCCGGTCATCGAAATCACCCTTGGCGGGTTTGCCGTAGTCGCTGAAGACGATTGTTTGCTGGCGCTGGCCGGAGCTGATCTAGGCGCGCAGATTGATGGTCAACCGCTGGCGCCGTGGCGCAGTTTCAAGTTGGGTAAAGGACAGAAGTTGCTGTTCACGCAACCGTTGCTCGGTGCCCGGGCTTATCTGGCGGCGCCCGGCGGTTTCGAGGCGCCCAAGGTCTTGGGTAGTAGCGCGACAGTGGTGCGCGAGGCGTTCGGTGGTCTGGATGGCCTGGGCTTGCCGCTGGCCAAGGGGGCGGCGCTGAGTTATCGCGGTGAATCGCTGTCGCTTCGCGAAGTGCCTTTGGCGTTACGGCTGGATCTGAAATCGAATGCACCACTGGATCTGGTGCTCGGTGCGCAGATTGGCCAGTTCAGCGGGCAGAGTCTGTTCGATGCATTCAACAGTGCCTGGACGCTGGACAGCCGCGCCGATCGCATGGGCATTCGTTTGCTGGGCAAGGCGTTGGAATATCAGGGCCAGCCAATGATTTCTGAAGGAATTCCTCTCGGTGCGGTGCAAGTGCCGCCGGACGGCCAGCCGATTGTGTTGCTCAATGATCGGCAGACGATTGGCGGGTATCCACGTTTGGGGGCGTTGACGCCGTTGGCGTTGGCGCGGTTGGCGCAGTGCCTGCCGGGGGCGCAGGTGCGGTTGCGGCCGGTGGTGCAGGAAGTTGCGCACTGTGAGCACATCAAATATCTGCAGCGCTTCAGCAATAGCTAAAAGCTTCGCGAGCAGGCTCGCTCCCACAGGGTGAAATGCATTCCAATGTGGGAGCGAGCCTGCTCGCGAAGGGGCCATTACTGACAAAACAGATTATTTGGACAAAAACCGCATCCCTTCCTCAAGCCCGCGCAACGTCAATGGATACATCTGATCTTCGATCAGATCACGCACAATGTTGGTCGACGAGGTATAGCCCCAGGTATCTTTCGGATACGGATTGATCCAGATGAGCTTCTTGTACTTCTCCATGAAGCGCTGCATCCACACGTAGCCCGGCTCTTCGTTCCAATGCTCGACACTGCCGCCGGCCTGGGTGATTTCATACGGCGCCATGGCGGCGTCACCGATGAAGATCACTTTGTAGTCGGCGCCGTACTTGTGCAGCAGGTCCTGAGTCGACGTGCGCTCTGAAGTGCGGCGCATGTTGTTCTTCCACACCGATTCGTAAACGAAGTTGTGGAAGTAGAAGTACTCCAGATGTTTGAACTCGGTCTTGCAGGCCGAGAACAGTTCTTCGCAGATCTTCACGTGCGCGTCCATCGAACCGCCGATGTCGAACAGCAACAACAGCTTCACCGTGTTGCGGCGCTCGGGACGCATCTGGATGTTCAGCAGGCCGGCGTCCTTTGCGGTGTGGTCAATGGTGCCGTCGATGTCCAGCTCTTCTGCCGCGCCCTGACGCGCAAACTTGCGCAGTCGACGCAGGGCGACTTTGATATTGCGCGTGCCCAGTTCCACCGAATCATCGAGGTTCTTGTACTCGCGCTGATCCCAGACTTTCACGGCTTTGCCCTGGCGCTTGCCAGCATCGCCGACCCGAATGCCTTCCGGGTTGAAGCCACCGGAGCCGAACGGGCTGGTGCCGCCAGTGCCGATCCATTTGTTGCCGCCGGCGTGGCGTTCCTTCTGTTCTTCCAGACGTTTCTTGAACTCTTCGATCAGCTTGTCCAGGCCACCGAGGGACTGGATCTGCGCGCGTTCCTCGTCGCTCAGCGAGCGCTCGAACTCCTTGCGCAGCCAGTCTTCGGGAATCAGCGCCTGCAAGTGATCATCGAGCTTTTCGAGGCCATTGAAGTAGGCGCCGAACGCGCGGTCGAACTTGTCGAAATGGCGTTCGTCCTTGACCAGAATCGCCCGCGACAAGTAATAAAACTCGTCCATGTCGGCGAAGGTCACGCGCTGTTTCAGCGCGTTGATCAGGTCGAGCAACTCGCGCACCGACACCGGCACCTTGGCGGCACGCATTTCATTGAACAGGTTGAGCAACATGGCATCAGCCTCTTAGCGGGTGCCGCGACGGCTCATGAACGCCAGGCGCTCAAGCAGTTGCACGTCCTGTTCGTTCTTCACCAAAGCACCGGCCAGTGGTGGAATTGCCTTGGTCGGATCACGTTCGCGCAGCACCGCTTCGCCGATGTTGTCGGCCATCAGCAGCTTGAGCCAGTCGACCAGTTCCGAGGTCGACGGCTTCTTCTTCAGGCCCGGCACCTTGCGCACGTCGAAGAATACGTCGAGCGCTTCGCTGACCAGATCCTTCTTGATGTCCGGGTAGTGCACGTCGACGATTTTCTGCAGGGTCGGGCGGTCCGGGAAGGCGATGTAGTGGAAGAAGCAGCGGCGCAGGAAGGCGTCCGGCAGTTCTTTTTCGTTGTTGGAGGTAATGATGATGATCGGGCGCTTCTTGGCCTTGATGGTCTCGTCGATCTCGTAAACGTAGAACTCCATCTTGTCGAGTTCTTGCAGCAAGTCGTTCGGGAACTCGATGTCGGCCTTGTCGATCTCGTCGATCAGCAGAATGACCCGCTCTTCGGACTCGAACGCCTCCCAGAGCTTGCCTTTTTTCAGGTAGTTGCGCACGTCGTGGACTTTTTCAGTGCCCAGTTGCGAGTCGCGCAGACGGCTGACAGCGTCGTACTCATACAGACCCTGATGCGCCTTGGTGGTGGACTTGATGTGCCAGGTGATCAGCTTGGCATTGAACGATTCGGCCAATTGCTCGGCGAGCATGGTCTTGCCGGTGCCCGGCTCGCCCTTGACCAGCAGCGGCCGCTCCAGGGTGATAGCGGCGTTGACCGCCAGCTTCAGGTCATCGGTGGCGACGTAGGCCTGGGTGCCTTCGAACTTCATCTGCTAATCCTCGAACGGTAACGCCGACCTGAACGGGCAGGGCGGGGGCGAAATAATCGGATGCCCGACTATAACGCGCAGCCCGGTCGACTGTGAACGCAGACGGCGTATTCAGTCTCTGAATGGGGCGTCACATGTTGACTCAGTCTCGGCCTGACGCCAGACAACACGGTTGTGGCGAGGGAATTGGTCTCCCATTTCAAAAAACTAACCCGCATCCGGCTTCGGCCGCTCATACCGCGCATTGAATGCCTGTACGAAACCATTACGCAAAATCTGCAAAAACGCTTCGAACGCGCTGATATTTTGCTGATGCACGTTGCCGCTGAGTTCGACCTTGGTGGCGAACTGGTTTTTCGCCTGGTTCTTCAGCACGGTTTCCGAGCCGCCGACGATGGCCTCCCAGACCGAGCGGAAGATGCTTTTGTTCTTGTTTTCCACGTCCTGCTGCCAGTTGAACACTTCGACGTCGCGCAGCAGTGGTTTGATGTAGCCGTTGACCTTGGCTTTTTTGGCTTGGGCTTCGATCACCACATCACCGTGGCCGGCGTTGAAGTCGAACTTGCCGTAGGCCGAGGCAAAGTCGTTCATGCTTTTGAGTTCGATGTCCTTGGCGCGCAGGCGGAATTCGAAGTCCTCGAAGTTGCTCAGAGGGTCGAACGTTGCGGTGGTTTCCAGCGGTGCATGCCCCAGCAGCAGGGCTTTGCCTTCAAAGCGGGCGTCGCGTTTGCCCTGTTTGTCGACCACGTTGGTCAGGTTGTAGATGCTCGCGTCGACGTTGGTGGCGTTCATGTTGACCGGCGGTTTTGAGTTGAAATTGCGGAAGCTGATCTTGCCGTCGTGAATCTGCACTTCATCGAGGGTAATTGGCAGCAACTTGCCCAGTTGCGCACGCCAGTCAGTGCCCTGACCGGTCTGGGAATTCTGTTTGTTGGCCCCGCCATCGACGAAATTGATTTCGGGATTGACGAATTTCACTTGCGCCACCACAGCATGGTCGTACCACAACGAATGCCAGCTGACCGCCAGATCGATCAACGGAGCGTTGACGAACGGCACCGGCACTTTGCCGTCCACCTTGACGATTTTCAGACCATTGATTTTGTACGCCCCGCGCCACAGCGCAAGGTCGACGTCAGTGATCTGGCCCCGATAGTCACCCATGTCCGCCAGTTTGCCGTTCAGGTAGTCACGCACCATGTAGGGCAGGGCGATGTGCAGCGCGATCAGCAACACAACGACGACGGCGAAAATCCCTAGTGGCCAACTGTAGCGACGCTTCATGACGGCAATTCCCTGACGATGTAAGCGATTGACTGTTACGCCGCGCAGACGTTCGACCCGACTGGACTGCGCCAGGCAACAGGCATACCTTGGAAGGCTGAATTCAATGCTGCATAAGGACCCAGCCATGAGCCGTATTTTTGCTGACAACGCCCATTCCATCGGCAACACGCCGCTGGTGCAGATCAACCGCATCGCGCCGCGTGGCGTGACCATTCTGGCCAAGATCGAGGGGCGCAACCCCGGTTATTCGGTCAAGTGCCGGATCGGCGCCAACATGATCTGGGACGCCGAGAGCAGCGGCAAACTGAAACCGGGCATGACCATTGTCGAGCCGACGTCGGGTAACACGGGCATTGGCCTGGCATTTGTTGCCGCCGCTCGTGGTTACAAATTGATGCTGACTATGCCGGCCTCGATGAGCATCGAACGCCGTAAGGTTCTCAAGGCCTTGGGCGCCGAGCTGGTGTTGACCGAGCCGGCCAAGGGCATGAAAGGCGCCATCGAGAAAGCCGCCGAGATCGTCGCCAGCGATGCTGACAAGTACTTCATGCCATCGCAGTTCGATAATCCGGCCAACCCGGCGATTCACGAAAAAACCACCGGTCCGGAAATCTGGAACGACACCGATGGTGCGGTGGATGTGCTGGTGGCCGGCGTCGGCACCGGCGGAACCATCACGGGCGTTTCGCGGTATATCAAGAATACCCAGGGCAAACCGATCCTGTCGGTGGCGGTGGAACCGGTTTCCTCGCCTGTGATCAGCCAGGCGCTGGCCGGCGAAGAGATCAAACCGAGTCCGCACAAGATTCAGGGGATCGGTGCCGGTTTTGTGCCGAAGAACCTGGATCTGTCGATGGTCGACCGGGTCGAGCAGGTCACCGACGACGAATCCAAGGCCATGGCGCTGCGCTTGATGCAGGAAGAAGGGATTTTGTGCGGCATCTCCTGCGGTGCAGCGATGGCGGTAGCAGTGCGTCTGGCGGAGACGCCGGAAATGCAGGGCAAAACTATCGTGGTGATTCTGCCTGACTCGGGTGAGCGTTATCTGTCGAGCATGTTGTTCAGCGATCTGTTCACTGAGCAGGAGACTCAGCAGTAATCCAGTTGATTCAGGTCAGCCGCGGTTCAGGATCGTTATGCTAATAAATGCTTTGTTGCGCAATTCTTAACACTGATTCTTGTGTAAGGCGGGTTTTGCCCGGCGCCGGTAGTGTTTATCATGGCCGGCTGCCATGCCGGGTAAAGGGCGTTGCGCAGCGTTGTCTTTATTCAAGGAGTTGTTGATGACCTTTTCGTTTGCCGCCAAGGCGTTTGTGCTGCTGCTCTTTTTGGGCAGCACGCTCTATGTGCATTTGCGCGGCAAGGCGCGTTTGCCGGTTCTGCGTCAGTTCGTCAACCACTCGGCGCTGTTCGCCCCGTACAACGCCTTGATGTACCTGTTTTCCGGCGTGCCGTCGAAGCCGTATCTGGATCGCAGCAAATTCCCGGAACTGGACGTGCTGCGCGACAACTGGGAAACCATTCGCGACGAGGCCATGCACCTGTTCGACGAAGGCTATATTCGCGCGGCGGAAAAGAACAATGACGCCGGTTTCGGCTCGTTCTTCAAGAAGGGCTGGAAGCGTTTCTACCTCAAGTGGTACGACAAACCGCTGCCGTCGGCTGAAACCCTGTGCCCGAAAACCGTGGCGCTGGTCAGTGCGATTCCCAACGTCAAAGGCGCGATGTTCGCGCTGTTGCCGGGTGGCAGCCACTTGAACCCGCATCGCGATCCGTTCGCCGGCTCCCTGCGTTATCACCTCGGCTTGTCGACGCCGAACTCCGACGATTGCCGGATTTTCGTCGATGGTCAGGTTTACGCCTGGCGTGACGGCGAAGACGTGATGTTCGACGAAACCTACGTGCACTGGGTCAAGAACGAAACCGACCAAACTCGCGTGATCCTGTTCTGCGACGTCGAGCGTCCGCTGAGCAACCGCCTCATGACCCGCATCAACCGCTCGATCAGCGCCTGGCTCGGCCGTGCCACCGCACCGCAGAACCTCGACGATGAACGCGTTGGCGGGATCAATCAGGCCTACGCCTGGAGCAAGAGCTTCAGTGACAAGTTCAGTGGCGTGGTCAAACAGTGGAAACGCCGTCATCCGAAGGCTTACCGCGTGATGCGGCCGGTGTTGGCAGTGGTGGTGTTGACGTTGTTGGGGTATTGGCTGTTTGGTTAAGGCTGGATCAGGCAATAAAAAACCGCTCCTTGTGAGCGGTTTTTTTATGAAGAGAAGGTGAATGAGGCGCCAGCGAGGACGCCTCCGGGCTCTTCCGCTGCTGGATTCACCAATGCTTCTCTGATTCGGTGCAACTCCCGTTCAGACAACTTTCCCGAAGAGCGTTTTCTATCAGCTTTTATCGATCTGGCGCCTGGCGCCTTTTTTTCAATGGCAGCCTTCATGGTGCCTCCGGCGTTGATCATTAAATGAGCAGTTGTCCGATACTAGTCTTACCAAATTAGCTTCACAAGCCTACCCTCCGAATCGAATTCAAAACCCAGCTGCCGTTAAAGAGAAATCACCCCTGGGAGAGGCTCCTGAATTTCAATTTGTGTACTGCCGATGATTCGTGCGAAGTGAGTCACGGCGGTCAAAGCAAATGTCGCTACTCGGCTTTTGAGAGGGGGATCGTTATCGGGCTTTCCTTCCAGGCGCACAATTTTCACTCGCAACCGGCTCTGATTAGGGTTTGCAAAGCAAAGTCCGCATAACTCCTGATCAAACCAGATTGCCAAATCGAAGCTAAGTGGTTCTTTGGCTTTCCACCTGACAACTTCTTGCCAAGAGAAGTGAGGATCAAACCATTCTTCATAGGCACTCAGAGCTTGAGCATCGATTGCTTCGAAACGAACTCTGGAGTGATCAACATCCACTATCCCTTGCTGCAATAAGTCTTTGTGCAGCTTTGCGAAAGTAACCCCAGCCTGTTTCCTGGCCTGTGATTTGTAAACCTGGTAGCGCAAATACGTCCGTTCCCTTGGCATGTGATCCCGTGCATTCCTTGTCCTCGATGGTTGGGTGTCGCAATTGCAATCCAGCCTATTCACCTCGCGGCCAACTGTCCCTGCCGGCCCTTTGCCCAAATCATTGCAATCCATGTCCTACGCTGGTTATAGTCGGCGCTCGTGAGCCGTACGGCTCACCCTCCAACTCCTCAAAAAAGATCTGCGCCAATGCCTGCATCCCTCATAAACGCGGTAGTCGATTCAGCGGTCAACGCTGGCGTCGTGCCGTGCGGGAATCAGCAGCCCAAGCAGATCAGTCATTACCCCCCACCTGTCAGTAGCACGCCGGTGTGCGCAGTCGTATCACCGCCGGGCGTTGGCGTTTCGGGCTGATCGGCAGTTTTTGCTGACCCCTGCGCCCGCCAGAAAAACCTACTGAATTTCAGCTTCGGCTGAGTTGGCTTCTTACCTGACTACAGGTGGTATTCATGTTTGTCCTTTCGAAAAAATCCGCGCTCGCGGCGACGTCCACGAGCCTGTTCGTTCTGCTGTGGAGCAGCGGGGCGATCTTCTCCAAATGGGGGCTGGCCCACGCATCACCGTTTGCCTTTTTGCTGATTCGCTTTGTGATTGCCTTGTGCGGGCTGGTGCTGCTGGCGCCGCTGCTCAAGTTGAAGTTGCCCAAGGGCGGCCGGCCGATGTTGTTTGCGATTGCCACGGGTGTGGTGTTGTTGGGGGCCTATCAGATTTTCTATCTACTGGCGCTCAACACCAAAGTCACTCCAGGCGTGATGGCGACCATCATGGGCGTGCAGCCGATTCTCACCGTGGTGTTGATGGAGCGGCAGCGCTCGGCGAGCCGGATGTTCGGTCTGGCGCTGGGATTGGCGGGGCTGATCATGGTGGTTTACCAAGGCATCGGTCTGGCCGGGATGTCCTGGGCGGGGATGCTGTTCGGGTTGCTGGCGTTGGCGAGCATGACGCTGGGCTCGATCATGCAGAAACGCATCACCGACAATCCCCTTGGCACGCTGCCGGTGCAGTATCTGGCCGGGCTGCTGTTGTGCGGAATCTTCGTACCGTTTCAGCCGTTTCATTTTGAACACAGCGCCGGTTTCATCGTGCCGGTATTGTGGATGGGGCTGGTGGTGTCGGTGCTGGCGACGCTGTTGCTGTATCGACTGATCGCGCGAGGCAATCTGGTGAATGTCACCAGTTTGTTCTATCTGGTGCCGGCGGTGACGGCGGTGATGGACTATCTGATTTTCGGCAATCGCCTGGCGGCACTGAGCGTGCTGGGGATGCTGTTGATCATTGTCGGTCTGGCGTTTGTGTTTCGTGAAAGGGGATAACAGATCATCAGGTGGCGGCTTTTAGACCGCCGATCGCGAGCAGGCTCACTCCTACAGGGGAACGCATTCCAATTGTAGGAGTGAGCCTGCTCGCGATAGCCATTTCAGCTGCGCCGGAAGTCTAGCGGGCTGTCACCTGCGAAGGTTTCACCACCGCCGGCTTCAACACCAACCACAACGCCAGCGCAATCAATACCCCGCCATAAATGTGCGCCATCGACAACGGCTCATCCAGCAACAACGCCCCCCACAACACGCCGAACGGCGGGATCATGAAGGTCACGGTCATCGATTTCACCGGCCCGATCGAGCTGAGCAGGCGGAAATAAATGATGTAGGCAAACGCCGTGCAACCCAGGCCCAGGCCCAACAGCGACAGCCAGACATTCCAGCCACCCCAACTGACCGGCGGCGCGGTGATCACGCTATAGCCGAACAGCGGCAACAGGAACAACGTCGCGCCGAGCATGCTGCCCAGCGCCGACAATCGGCTGTCCAGTCCACCGGCCTGATCCAGCCAGCGCCGCGCGAGGAAACCGGCAAAACCATAACAAGTGGTCGCCAGCAAGCAGGCGAGGGCACCCATCAACAGTTGCATGTCAAATGCCACGGGACCGGCGCGGGTCAGCACGCCAACGCCTAACAGGCCGAGGAACACCCCGCCCAGTTTGGCTGCGGTGAGTTTTTCACTGAAGAACAACCCGCCAATCAGCACGCCCATCAGCGGCGTGGTGGCATTGAAAATCGCCGAATAGCCGGCTGGCAGTACCTGAGCGGCGACTGAATACAGCGTCGCCGGAATCCCCGAGTTGATCACGCCCAGCAGCATCACGGTTTTTAGTTTGCCTTTGAAATCCCAGCGCACGCGCATTAGCCCGAGGATTACCAGCAGGCCAACGGCCGCAATCGATACGCGAAAGAACCCGGTCGGAATCGTACCGATCGCTGGCGCGATAATGCGCATGAACAGAAAACTCGCGCCCCAGATGGCTGCCAGCGACAACATACGGAAAATATCGACAGGGCTCACGGCGGGTCTCCTTCCTTGATCGGGACGAGAGTGTTGCCGAGTGCCCTGACGATGGCAACCGCTATTCGGGCATGCAACTTTTTGCTCAGATCACAAAGCGCGTCACCAGGCCGTTGAGATCGACCGCCAGACGCGACAGCTCCTGGCTCGCAGCCGAGGTCTGAGTCGCCCCGGCGGCGGTCTGGGTCGAGAGGTCACGGATGGTCACCAGATTCTGATCGACCTCACGCGCCACCAAAGCCTGTTGCTCGGCCGCGCTGGCGATCACCAGGTTACGTTGGTTGATCTGCGAGATCGACGCGGTGATTTTCTCCAGTGCCTGCCCGGCGCTGTTGGCGCGCCGCAACGTCTGGCCAGCCTGCTCGGCACTGCTCTGCAACGCGCCAACGGTTGCCCCGGTGCCTTGCTGGATGCTGCTGATCATCAGCTCGATTTCTTCGGTGGAATTCTGCGTGCGTTGTGCGAGCGAACGCACCTCATCGGCGACCACGGCAAAACCGCGCCCGGCTTCACCGGCGCGCGCCGCTTCGATCGCCGCATTGAGCGCCAACAGATTGGTCTGCCCGGCAATCCCGCGAATCACCTCCAGCACTTTGCTGATGTCCTGCGCCTGAGTGGCCAGGCCCTCGGCTTGTTCAGAAGCACCGAGTACCGCATCGACCAGCTCCTGAATCGAACTGATGGTTTCGCTGACCTGTACATGGCCGTGCTTGCTGTCTTCGTTGGACGCGGCAGACGCCTCGGCACTGGACACCGCGTTGGCAGCGACTTCGTCCACCGCCGTGCTCATCTCGGTGACCGCGGTGGCAGCTTGTTCGATCTGGTCGTTCTGCTGTTGCAGACCGCGGGTGCTTTGCTCCATCACCGAACTCATTTCCTCGGCCGCAGAAGCCAATTGCTGCGCCGATTCGCTGATACCGCGGATGGTCGAGCGCAGATTGCCCTGCATCTCGGCGAGGGCTTCGAGCAACTGCGCGGCTTCATCTTTACCGCTACTGATAATTTCGCCACTGAGATTGCCGGCAGCAATGCGCCGCGCGACATCCAGTGCCTGATTGATCGGCGTGGTGATGCTGCGGGTCAGCAACCAGGCCAATAGCAAGGTGGCAAGCAGGGCGACCACGATGATCGACGCGACGATCCACAAAGCCTGCTGATACATCGCCGCAGCGGCTTCGGCTGCGGCATCCGCACCTTGTTGGTTGAGGGTGATCATCTGCTCCAGCGTCTTGTCGAGCACAGTGCCCTGCGGGGCCAGTTCATTGCTCAAACGCGTGGCAGCCTGCTCGTTCTGCCCCGCGTCAATCTGGCTGACAATCTGATCGAGAATGCTCAGGTATTTGCCGACGGCCGCGTTCAAGCCGTCGAGCATCACTTGTTCCTGATCACTGGCGATCAAGGCTTTGTGATCGTTGAGGCGCTTGAGCAACTCATCGCGTTGCGTCTTGAGAATGCCTTTGCTTCTGTCGCGCACCGCGGGTTGGGTGACGGCAATCAGACGCAAGGATTCGAGGCGGATGCTGGCGATATTCGCCGCCGCGTCATGAATGCTCTCGATGCTGGGCATCCACGATTCTTCGATCACTGCCGCACTTTCGCGCAGGGTTTTCATCTGGCCCAGACCGAACAGGCCGACCACCACCAGCAGACTGGCCAAAACGGCAAAGCTCAAACTGGCGCGCAAACCTATGCGCAGATTCCGGATAGACATCAGTGTGCTCCTTGATCTTTGAGGGGGGGGAGGTCGTCCTCGTCAGCGAGGATCTTGTTATGAGGCGGGTAATGGCGGGCTGTATATCAAAGTGCCATTATTTTGGTAAGACCAATCTGGCGTCGTCGCCGAGGGTGCGTGAATTTGCAGCAAAACCACGGACTAGACGCGTGTATTCGCTATTGGATGCGAAGCCCAGAGAATTCGCGGGCTGGCGCAGGATGAGAGGCCGCACCGCTCAGGCGCTTAACTGACCGAACGGTCGATTAAAAAAACTTTGCAAAAACGCTGTTGGCGTACAACCCCGGCGCAGATTTGGCAGAAATTGCACTTCACCTGCGCACGCATCCGTGGCTAAGCTCAGGCACAGATTTCCCCACGCACGCCGAGGTCTTATCTATGCCGCAGCAATGGCCAGCCACCGACATCGCCCGGATGATCCTCGATGGCTTCGACGATTATCGCGAGCATTTCCGGCGGATCACCGACGGCGCCCGGGAACGCTTCGAGCAGGCACGCTGGCAGGAGACGCAAACGGCGTCGGCGGCGCGGATCAGTCTCTATGAAGAAAAGGTCGGCGAAACCATCGCCCGCCTGCGCGATTACTTCGACGATGAAACGCTGATGAACGTCAGCTGCTGGCCACTGGTGAAAAGCGCCTACATCAGCGTCATCGACCTGCGCTTCGACGATGAGTTGTCCGAGACCTGGTACAACTCGATTTTCTGCGGGCTGTTCAGCCATGACCTGATCAGCGACGGCTGCATGTTCATCCACACCACCCGCCCGAGCCTGCGCCGTGCCCGCGCCGCGCAGACCCGTACCTACAAACCGCAAGGGCAATTGTCGGGGATGCTCGCGAGCATTTTTGCCGACTATCGCTTCAGCGAGGACTACGCCGATCTGCCCGGCGACTTGCATCGCCTCGAAGCACAACTGCGCGAGAACCTGCCGGACTGGGTGTGCAAGGATCCTGAGCTCAGCGTCGAGCTGTTTTCCTCGGTGCTGTACCGCAACAAGGGCGCGTATCTGGTCGGGCGCATCTACACCCGCGACGAGCAATGGCCGCTGGTGATCCCGCTGCTGCACCGCGAAGGGCGCGGGATTCAGATCGACGCGCTGATCACCGACGAAGCCGACGTGTCGATCATCTTCTCGTTCACCCGTTCGTACTTCATGGTCGATGTGCCGGTGCCGGCGGAATTCATCGGTTTCCTGCGGCGCATCCTGCCGGGCAAGCACATCGCCGAGCTGTACACCTCGATCGGCTTCTACAAGCACGGCAAGTCCGAGTTCTACCGCGCACTGATCAATCATCTGGCCAACACCGACGACCAGTTCATCATGGCCCCGGGCGTACGCGGCATGGTCATGAGCGTGTTTACCCTGCCGGGCTTCAACACCGTGTTCAAAATCATCAAGGACCGTTTCTCGCCTTCGAAAAACGTCGACCGCGCCACGGTGATCGAGAAGTATCGATTGGTGAAAAGCGTCGACCGGGTAGGGCGTATGGCCGATACCCAGGAGTTCGCCGACTTCCGTTTTCCGTTGAGCAAGTTCGATCCGGCGTGCCTTGAAGAACTGCTGGAGGTGGCGCCGTCGACGGTGTCGGTCGAGGGCGACACGGTGCTGATCCGTCACTGCTGGACCGAGCGGCGAATGACCCCGCTCAATCTGTATCTGGAAAACGCCAACGATGCGCAGGTGCGTGAGGCGCTGGAGGATTACGGCCTGGCGATCAAGCAACTGGCGGCGGCGAACATCTTTCCCGGCGACATGCTGTTGAAAAACTTTGGCGTCACCCGGCATGGGCGGGTGGTGTTTTATGACTATGACGAGATTTGTTTCCTGACCGAGGCCAACTTCCGCCACATCCCCGCGCCGCGTACACCGGAGGACGAAATGGCGTCCGAGCCGTGGTATTCGATTGGGCCGCTGGATGTGTTTCCCGAGGAATTTCCGCCGTTTCTGTTTGCCGATTCGGGGCAGCGCAAGTTGTTCGATCAGTTGCATGGCGAGTTGTATAACGCCGATTACTGGAAGAGCCTGCAGGAGGCGATTCGGGCCGGGAAAGTGATTGATGTCTTTCCTTATCGGCGTAAAGGGTTGGATAACGAATAGCCCTCTAAAAAACACCCTCACCCCAGCCCTCTCCCGGAGGGAGAGGGGGCCGACCGAGGTGTCTTGGGTCAAACGCCGACCTGAGAGACCCAGGCGATTATGGATTCGGTGATGCACGTTCAGGTCGGCGAAGCTGGCAAAGTTGACTCGGTCGGTCCCCTCTCCCTCAGGGAGAGGGCTAGGGTGAGGGCCGCAATCCCCCTGACACGCCACAAATCCGCCAAATCTGCGACAATCCGCCCCCTGCATAAATAGACGACCGAATTGCCTACCCGATGACCGACGAATCGCCCTCCATCGACAAACTGCTGAAAAACCTCGATCACGCCATGCTCGCCGACCGTCACCGGCTGCGGCGGCAGTTGCTTGAGCTGCGCAAGAAACCCGACGAGGCCAAGCTGGCCCAATGGGTGACGCGCATGCAGGCGTCCTGTGATCAGGTGCTGGCGCGCCGTGCCAGCCTGCCGGTGATTCGTTACGACGACAGCCTGCCGATCGCAGCCAAGCGCGACGAGATCAAGAAAGCGCTGGAAAAGCATCAAGTGCTGATCATCGCCGGCGAAACCGGCTCGGGTAAAACCACCCAATTGCCGAAGATCTGTCTGGAAATCGGTCGCGGTCAGCACGGTCTGATTGGCCACACGCAACCGCGCCGAATCGCTGCTCGCAGCGTCGCCAGCCGCGTTGCTGAGGAACTTGGCACGCCGCTCGGTTCGCTGGTCGGCTATCAGGTGCGTTTCGAAGATCAGAGCGATTCCAACACCCTGATCAAACTGATGACCGACGGCATCCTGCTCGCGGAAACCCAGAATGATCGCTACCTCGAACGCTACGACACGATCATCGTCGACGAAGCCCATGAACGCAGCCTCAACATCGATTTCCTGCTCGGTTACCTGAAAACCCTGCTGCCGCGTCGTCCGGATCTGAAAGTCATCATCACCTCGGCGACCATCGATCTGGAGCGTTTCTCCAAGCACTTCGATGATGCGCCGATTGTCGAGGTGTCCGGTCGCACCTTCCCGGTGGACACCTGGTACCGCCCGCTGACGCTGGAGCAGGACGAAGAGGGCAACCGCGTCGAGGATGACCTGACGGTGGATCAGGCGATCCTCGCGACCCTCGATGAAATCGCCGCTTACGAGCGCAGCGAACGCCGCAGCCCCGGTGATGTGCTGGTGTTCTTGCCGGGCGAGCGCGAGATTCGTGACGCCGCCGATATGCTGCGCAAGGCGCAAATCAAACACACTGAAATCCTGCCGCTGTACGCGCGCCTGTCGCCGGCCGAACAGCAGCGGATTTTCCAGTCGCACCCGGGCCGTCGCGTGGTGCTGGCAACCAACGTTGCCGAGACTTCGCTGACCGTGCCGGGCATCCGTTACGTGATCGACAGCGGCACCGCGCGCATCAGCCGTTACAGCTACCGCGCCAAGGTGCAGCGTCTGCCGATCGAGGCGATTTCCCAGGCCAGCGCCAACCAGCGTAAGGGCCGTTGCGGCCGGGTCGAGCCGGGTATCTGCATTCGGTTGTACAGCGAAGAAGATTTTAATGGGCGCCCGGAATTCACCGATCCGGAAATTCTGCGCACCAACCTCGCCGCAGTTATTTTGCAAATGCTGCATCTGCGTCTCGGCGAGATCACCGCATTCCCGTTTATCGAACCGCCGGATGGCAAGGCGATCAGTGACGGTTTCAACCTGCTGCAAGAACTCTCGGCAGTCGATCGCAACAGTCAGTTGACCCCGCTGGGTCGCCAGTTGGCGCGCCTGCCGGTCGACCCGCGCATGGGCCGTATGCTGCTCGAGGCGGCCAAGCTCGGTAGCTTGCAGGAAGTGCTGATTGTCGCCAGTGCCATGTCGATTCAAGACCCGCGCGAGCGTCCGCCGGAACGTCAGCAAGCGGCCGATCAGGCTCACGCACAGTGGAAGGATGTCGATTCGGATTTCGCCGGTTTGGTAAATCTGTGGCGTGGTTTTGAAGAGCAACGCCAGGCGCTGACTGCGAGTCCGCTGCGCAACTGGTGCCGCAAGAACTTCCTCAACTATCTGCGTCTGCGCGAATGGCGTGATTCCCATCGGCAGTTGAGCCTGATCTGCCGCGACATGCAGTTGAGCCTGAATAAAGAGCCGGCGGATTATCCGAAACTGCACAAAGCGGTGCTGGTCGGTCTGCTCAGCCAGATCGGTCAGAAAACCGAGGACGGCGATTACCTCGGCGCACGTCAGCGGCGTTTCTGGATTCATCCGTCTTCGGGCATCGGCAAGAAGCGCCCGCAATGGCTGATGACCGCCGAGCTGGTGGAAACCACCAAGCTTTACGCGCGCATGGTCGCCAAGATTGATGCCGACTGGATCGAGCCGCTGGCCGGGCACCTGATCAAGAAAAACCACTTCGAACCGCACTGGGAGAAGAAGCGCGGCCAGGTCGTGGCGTTCGAACAGATCACCCTGTTCGGGCTGATCGTGGTCGGCCGCCGCCCGGTGCATTACGGCCCGGTGGATCCGGTGGTTTCGCGAGAGCTGTTTATCCGCGAAGGTCTGGTGCGTGGCGAGATTCAGTCGAAAGCCAAGTGCCTGACCGCGAACAAACAACTGCTGGAACAGCTCGACGAACTGGAAGCCAAGGCCCGTCGTCGCGATATTCTCGCCGACGAAGAAACCTTGTACGCGTTCTACGATGCGCGGTTGCCGGCGGAGATTCACCAGACCGCGACCTTCGACAGTTGGTATCGCATCAACAGCCAGAAGAACCCGCTACTGCTGATCATGCGCGAAGAAGACGTGCTGGCCCGCGAGGCCAGTGAAGTCACCGCGCGCGATTACCCGGACACCCTGCACATCGGCGATCTGGAACTGGCGCTGACCTACCACTTCGAGCCCAATCACCCGCGTGACGGCGTGACCCTGCGCGTGCCGGCACCGCTGTTGCCGATGCTGCCGCCGGAGCGCTTGGAGTGGCTGGTGCCGGGGATGATCGAAGCCAAGTGCATCGCCCTCGTGCGCAACCTGCCAAAAGCCTTGCGCAAGAACTTCGTGCCGGTGCCGGACTTCATCAAGGCTGCCTTGCAACGTATGACCTTTGCCGACGGTTCGTTGCCACAGGCGCTGGGCCGCGAACTGCTGCGCATGACTGGCGCGCGGGTCAGCGATGAGGCGTGGGCAGAAGCTGAGCAAGGCGTCGAAGGGCATCTGCGGATGAACCTGGAAATCGTCGATGGCCAGGGCAAATTCCTCGGTGAAGGTCGCGATCTGGCCGAGCTGACTGCGCGGTTTGCCGAAGCCAGTCAGGCCGCACTGGCCGTGCCGCAAAGTGCGAAAAGCCAGCAACCGGTGGAGGCCAAGGTCTTCGCCCCGGTGGCGGAAAAGACTCAACAGAAGATCGCCGGGCTGTCGATGACGGTGTATCCGGCGCTGGTCGAAGAGGGCGGCACGGTCAAGGAAGGGCGCTTCTCGACCCCGGCCGAGGCCGAGTTCCAGCATCGTCGCGCCTTGCAGCGGTTGTTGATGCAGCAACTGGCGGAGCCGGCCAAATTCCTGCGCGGCAAGTTGCCGGGGCAGACCGAACTGGGCTTGCTCTATCGTGAGCTGGGCCGGGTTGATGCGCTGGTTGAAGACATTCTCCTGGCCAGCCTCGACAGCTGCATTCTCGAAGGCGAAGACCCGTTGCCCCGTGATGGCGCCGGGTTGGCGGCGTTGGCCGAGCGCAAACGTGGCAACTGGACCGAGCACGCCGAGCGCGTGGCCCGGTTGACGCTGGAGATTCTCAAGCTCTGGCACGGTCTGCAAAAACGCTTCAAGGGCAAGATCGATCTGGCGCAAGCCGTGGCGCTGAATGACATCAAGCAGCAGATCAATAATCTGGTTTATCCGGGCTTCGTTCGCGAGACGCCGATGCAGTGGCTCAAAGAGTTGCCGCGTTACTTGAAAGCGGTCGAGCAGCGTTTCGAAAAACTCGGTGCGCAGGTGCAGAAGGATCGCGTCTGGAGCGGTGAACTTGCCGGCCTCTGGGCGCAATACCAGACCCGCGCAGCGAAACATGCGCAGGAAGGCAAACGCGATCCGCAGCTTGAGTTGTACCGCTGGTGGCTGGAGGAATACCGGGTGTCGCTGTTCGCCCAGCAACTGGGCACCAAAGTCCCGATCTCCGACAAGCGCCTGAACAAGCAGTGGAGCCAGGTCGAACCCTGACCTTGAGCCATGCGCAATCCCCTGTGGGAGCGAGCCTGCTCGCGATTGCGGTGTGTCAGTCACATTATCACTGGCAGACAGACCGCTATCGCGAGCAGGCTCACTTCTACAGGGGGATCGCGTTTAGCAGGAGAAAGGCGCCAAAAGTCCACGTTTATGGCAAACTTCGCGACCATAAACGCCGGTTTCGCGACCCAGAGCCTTCGGCCGTGGTGCGAGACGGAATAAAGCGATGCCAGGTTTGCGTCCCCCGGATGGGAATAGACCCTTTGTGTGTTGGTACGACGGTTCCAGCACTTTCTGCCTGAACAGATTAGAGAAACGACCATGCATAACGTCGTCATCAGCGGCACCGGCCTGTACACCCCGGCCAACAGCATCTCCAACGAAGAGCTGGTGCAGTCTTTCAATACCTACGTCGCCCAGTTCAACGCCGACAACGCCGACGCGATCGCCAGCGGCGAAGTCCAGGCCCTGACCGAATCCAGCGCTGCGTTTATCGAAAAGGCTTCCGGCATCAAGAGCCGCTTTGTCATGGACAAGGACGGCATCCTCGATCCACAACGTATGGCTCCGCGCTTGCCGGAGCGTTCCAACGACGAATGGTCGGTGCTCTGCCAGATGGCCATCGGCGCTGCCGAACAGGCCCTGCAACGCGCCGGCAAAACCGCCGCTGACATCGACGGCGTGATCGTCGCCTGCTCCAACCTGCAGCGCGCCTACCCGGCCATCGCCATCGAAGTTCAGGAAGCGCTGGGCATTCAAGGCTTCGGTTTCGACATGAACGTCGCTTGCTCCTCGGCGACCTTCGGCATTCAGGCGGCGGCCAACAGTGTGCAACTGGGCCAGGCCCGGGCGATCCTGATGGTCAACCCGGAAGTCTGCACCGGTCACCTCAACTTCCGTGACCGCGACAGCCACTTCATCTTCGGCGATGCCGCGACTGCGGTGGTCATTGAACGCGCTGACACCGCGACGTCCAAGCACCAGTTCGATGTAGTCAGCACCAAACTGCTGACCAAGTTTTCCAATAACATCCGCAACAACTTCGGCTTCCTCAACCGCGCGGCTGAAGAGGGCGTCGGTGCACGCGACAAGCTGTTCGTGCAGGAAGGCCGCAAGGTGTTCAAGGATGTCTGCCCGATGGTTGCCGAGCTGATCGGCGAGCATCTGCAAGAGAACCAACTCAACGTCGGCGACGTGAAGCGCTTCTGGCTGCATCAGGCCAACCTGAGCATGAACCACCTGATCGTGCGCAAACTGCTCGGCCGTGAGGCCACCGAAGAAGAAGCGCCGGTGATTCTCGACACCTACGCCAACACCAGCTCCGCAGGTTCGGTGATTGCTTTCCACAAATATCAGGACGATCTGGCTGCCGGTTCGCTGGCGGTGTTGAGTTCGTTCGGTGCTGGCTATTCGATCGGCAGCGTGATTCTGCGCAAGCGTTGAAAAGAGGTTTAATTTCCTCTTAATCGCGCCGACTTTTCCTACATCCGAATCGGCTCAAACGCTGTAATTTTTCGGAAATGGCGGCAGGTGAAGACCTGCCGCCGTCATTTTCGGAATCGGCACAAGGAAATTTTTGGATGGCGGCTGACGACACCCAACTGCTTGCGCGCCTGCTGGCCGGTGAGCAACAGGCTTTCAAGGAACTGGTGACAACGTATCAGAGCGCCATGCGCGCGGTGGCGTATGCGATTGTCGGGCAGCGCCATGTCGAAGAAGTGGTGCAGGACGCCTGGCTTTCCGTGGTGCGCCACATTGCCAGCTTCGAGGGGCGTTCCAGTCTCAAGACCTGGCTGTTGACCATCACGGCCAACTCGGCGAAAAGTCGCTATAAACAGAATCGCCGCGAGGTGTTGATGGATGATTTGCCATCGCCCCATGGCACCATCGATGACGACCGCTTTTCTCCCGGTGACGGCCATTGGCTGGTCGCCCCGTTCGCCTGGCACCAGGACACCCCTGAAGCCCTGCTCACTGAAGACGAATTGCGCGAGTGCCTGGAGCATACGCTGCTGAGCCTGTCAGAACTGCAAAGCAGCGTTTTGCTGTTGCGCGAACGGCAGGGACTGGAGCTGGAGGAGATCTGTAATCTTCTGGAGATCTCGCTCTCCAATGTCCGTGTGCTGCTGCATCGTGCGCGGCTGAAAGTCTTCGCGACCGTGGAGCATTTTGAGGAGACCGGAGAATGCTGACCTGTAAGGAACAAGTGGCGCGCTCCAGCGACTATCTCGATGACCAATTGAGCTTTGGTGAAAAGTGGATGGTGCGTCATCACCTGATGTTTTGCCCGAACTGCCGGCGCTTCATTCGTCAGATGCGTTTGATGCAAGCCACCTTGAAGGCAATGCCGGAGAAACCGGAAGAAGGCGTCGATGCCTTGGCTGAACGCCTGGCCGAGCAACGACGAAAAGATAATCCCCTGTAGGAGCTGTCGAGTGAAACGAGGCTGCGATCTTTTGATCTTTTTCAAGATCAAGATCAAAAGATCGCAGCCTTCGGCAGCTCCTACAGGGGATTTTCGCATCCTGCAGAAATAGCCCGGCGCGAGCGAAACGAACGGATGATGGGGATCGTCCCGCCCGCACCGGGCTATAAGAGAGTCAGTTGCAAGCGCCAAGTCTCAAGCTGCAAGTAATGCTTTGACTTGCAGCTTGAGGCTCGAAGCTTGCAACTGCTGTTTTTAGAACTTGGCTTCCGCGTCCAGCTGCAGGGTGTTGGCGTCAGCGTCACGCTGGGTACGGCTGGCGAAGTCGGCCTTGGTCAAGAAGTACGTAGCGCCAATGGCGAAGTTCTTGTCGATGTCGTAACCGACCTTGAACTTGTGCCCACGGGAACCGGTGGTGCCGTTGGCGAAGTCGGAGTCGGTGAAGGCGCCAACCACGGCATTACGCTGCACGTCACGATAGTTGTAATCGAGGTTCAGACCGAAGACTTTCGACTTGGCACCGAGCAGCCACGCGGTGTCCTGATCGGTCACGGCATCGTTGTTCTTCACGTACTGACCGTAGAACGACAGTGGCATCGGCAGACCGCCGATGTCGACCTGGCTGAACCCTTCATACAGACGGAATTCGTTGTTGGCCGAGTTGCCATTGACTGCCAAGGCGCACGGTGTGGAAGTGCCGGTGCAGCGGCTGTCTTCGTCGTTCTGGTAGGCGTAGACGCTGCCGCCCAGGGTGACTTTCAGGTTGTCGCTGATGTTGAAGCGGCTACCCAACTGGCCAGCGGTCAGACGCAGGTCGTGACGGAATTGCACGCCATCACCGTCGACGTTGTCCTTGAGGTTGTAGTTACCCAGGCTGCCGAACAGTTCGGCGCTGCTGCCCAACGGGTATTTGTAGGTAACGGCCAGGCCTTCCGGGTTGATGTCGCTGTCCCAGATCACGTCACCCATGCTGACCCACGGCTGAAGCATCTTGCCGCCGATGATGTGCAGGTTCTTGATCTGATCCGGGTGGTAGTCGATGTAGCCCAGGTCGAGCCAGATTTGCTTTTTGTCGAAGTAGTTGTCCTGATCCTGGTTGGTCGAACGGGCATCGTCGCCGCCGCCGGTGGCGATACGGATGCCGGTGTCGACCTGTGGGTTGATCTCGGTGTAGGCGCCCAGACGGGCACGGATGCGCTGACGATCCTTGTCGCGGCCGCCGTTGTTCGGCTCGCCGTCGATCTTGATGGTTTCCTGGCGGATACGCACATCGCCCTTGAACTGGGTCTTGGCCGCCCAGGCCAGTTTCTGGTCGAAGACGCTTTGTTCGTTGGTTTTCTTCGCAACAGCAGCGACTTGTTCGTTGGTCTCTTGCTGCGCCTGCTGGGCGATTTGCTGAGCCTTCTGATCCTTGGCCAGTTCAGTTTGCAGTTCGATGTACTGCGCCTGGGAAATGGAACCGTTAGCCTTGAGCATGTCGAGCAGTTTGGCGTCGACTGCAGCACTGGCCGGAACACTCATGGCCAGCAACAAGCCACCGCACAGGGCCGCCGCAGTTTTCGTGGAAGCAAGACGCATAGCAATCTCCGAAGATGAGAGGGGATGGCACAGCCATCCGGGGCACAACCGACGATTCGAGCGTCGGAAAACAGTGTCCGGGTAGAACCCGGCGCTCTAAAAACAGGCGCCAGTATCGCGATGGTTTATGACAGAGCAGTGGCACAGTGATGGCAGGTTGATGACGATATCGATTCGCCCTGAACTATTGATCTAGAGCGCTGTCGGCCGATTGCGGGTGTGCAATGCCGCGCAATCGGCGATACTCGCCGGGCGCTGAAGTCCTGTTGTGGAGAGCTAGTTGATGCCGTTGCAACGCCTGCAAAACCTGTCGGAAATCGCCTCTGCAAGCTGGGATGCACTGGTGCCTGAAAGCCAGCCGTTTCTGCGCCACGCTTTTCTCAGTGCGCTGGAAGACAGCGGTAGCGTTGGCCCCCACACCGGCTGGCAACCGGAGCATTTGCTGCACGTCGAGGGCGATCGTCTGATCGCCGCGTTACCCAGTTATCGCAAGTGGCATTCCTACGGCGAGTACGTGTTCGATCACGGCTGGGCCGACGCCTGCGCCCGCGCCGGCATCGATTACTACCCGAAGCTTTTGACGGCTGTGCCATTCAGTCCGGTGAGCGGCCCGCGCTTGTTGGCGGCCAATGTCGAAGACGGTTTCGAACTGCTCAAGAGCCTGCCGGGCTATCTGGAGATCGAAGGGCTTTCCAGCGCACACATCAATTTCACCGACCCCTTCACCGACGCGGCGATGGCCGAACAACCGGGCTGGCTGCAGCGCATCGGCTGTCAGTATCACTGGCAGAATCGCGGGTATCGTGACTTCCAGGATTTCCTCGACGTGCTCAGTTCGCGCAAGCGCAAACAGATGCGCAAGGAGCGCGAGCAGGTGGCGGGGCAGGGCTTTGAGTTTGAATGGCTGGAGGGGCGCGAGCTGGACGAGGCGCAGTGGGATTTTGTCTACGCCTGTTACGCCAATACCTACGCGGTGCGGCGCCAGACGCCGTATCTGACGCGGGAGTTTTTCAGTCTGCTGGCCGAGCGCATGCCCGAGGCAATCCGCGTGGTGCTGGCCAAACAGGGCTCACGGCCGGTGGCGATGGCGTTCAGTCTGGTCGGTGGCAACAGTTTCTACGGGCGCTACTGGGGGTGTCTGGCCGAGTTTGATCGGCTGCACTTTGAAACCTGTTTTTATCAGGGGATGGATTATGCGATCGCGCAGGGTTATCAGCGTTTCGATGCTGGTGCTCAGGGCGAGCACAAGCTGATTCGCGGGTTTGAACCGGTGATTACCCACTCGTGGCACTACTTGCTGCATCCGGGGCTGAAAGCGGCGGTGAAGGATTTCCTGCAACAGGAGCGTGCCGGCATCCTCGCCTACGCCGAAGAAGCAAAAACCGCCTTGCCTTATCGCCAGACATAGATCCTTTGTAGGAGTGAGCCTGCTCGCGATAGCGATCTGTCAGAGCCATTGATGTTGACTGACACACCGCTATCGCGAGCAGGCTCACTCCTACAAGGGGATCTCAGGCACCCCTCAGGTTTCTTCCTTGCCCAACCAGCGATAGATCCCGCCACCGACCACCGCGCCAATCAGCGGCGCGACCCAGAACATCCACAACTGCGCGATCGCCCAGCCGCCGACCATCAGCGCCGGCCCCGTGCTGCGCGCCGGATTGACCGAAGTATTGGTGACCGGAATCGAGATCAGGTGAATCAGCGTCAGGCCCAGGCCGATGGCGATCGGTGCCAGTCCCGGCGGTGCGCGTCTATCGGTGGCGCCGAGGATAATGATCACAAACATTGCGGTCATCACGAGCTCAGTGACAAACCCTGCCGCCATCGAATACTTGCCCGGCGAGTGTTCGCCATAACCGTTGGACGCCAGGCCTGCGGCGATGTCGAAACCCTCCTTGCCGCTGGCGATGTGGGCGATCAGCGCCGCCGCGAGAATCGCGCCGAGCACTTGGGCAATGATGTAGGCGGGCAACTCCTTGGCCGGAAACCGACCGCCAACGAACAGACCGACCGAGACGGCCGGGTTGAGATGACAGCCGCTGATGTGGCCGATGGCAAACGCCATGGTCAGCACCGTCAGACCAAACGCCAGGGCCACCCCCAACACCCCGATTCCCAGCGGTGAAGACGCGGCGATCACCGCGCTGCCGCAACCACCCAATACCAACCAGAACGTACCCAACAACTCAGTGACTGAACGTTTGAACAGAGACATGAGAGGCGTCCTTGATAGCCCTGCTATCGAGACTGCATCGAGTTGTGCATCCTTGCAGACTTACGACAGGCTCCGTTCTGGAACCTTGGCTGAGTACAGCAGGCTTTTTGCCGATTTCCAGCAAGCACAAAAAAACCGCCAGCACCCGTGGTTGGCGGGCTGTGGCGGTGATCGTTCCCACGCTCTGCGTGGGAACGCCTCAAGGGACGCTCTGCGTCCAGTGACGCGGAGCGTCACGGGCTGCATTCCCACGCAGAGCGTGGGAACGATCTTGGAGGGGTCAGTCGATGCCGACAAACCCTCCGGTCTGATGCGCCCACAACCGTGCATACAAGCCACGGTGAGCGAGCAATTCAGCATGGGTGCCGCTCTCGGCAATCTTGCCGTTCTCCAGCACCACCAGCCGATCCATCCGCGCAATCGTCGAGAGACGGTGCGCAATCGCGATCACGGTTTTGCCCTGCATCAGGGTTTCCAGGCTTTCCTGAATCGCCGCTTCGACTTCCGAGTCCAGTGCCGAGGTCGCTTCGTCCATGATCAGGATCGGCGCGTCCTTGAGCAGTACCCGCGCAATCGCAATGCGCTGACGTTGGCCACCGGACAATTTCACTCCACGCTCACCGACATGCGCATCGAAACCGGTGCGGCCCTCAGCGTCCGACAACAGCGGAATGAACTCATCGGCGCGCGCCTTGTGCACCGCGTCCCACAACTCGGCATCAGTCGCATCGGGTTTGCCGTACAGCAAGTTGTCGCGGATCGAGCGGTGCAGCAGCGAGGTGTCCTGTGTGATCATGCCGATCCGCGCGCGCAGGCTTTCCTGGCCGACTTCGGCGATGTTCTGGCCGTCGATCATAATCCGTCCGCCTTCGACGTCGTACAGGCGCAGCAGCAGGTTGACCAGCGTCGATTTGCCGGCACCTGATGGCCCGATCAAACCGATTTTTTCGCCAGGTTTGATGTTCAGATTGAGGTCGCCGATGATCCCGCGCTTCTTGCCGTAGTGAAAATCCACGTGCTCGAAACGCACTTCGCCACGGGCCACGTCCAGCGGTTTGGCTTGCTCGTGATCGGTGACGCTGACCGGTTGCGAAATGGTGCGCAGCCCGTCCTGAACCATGCCGATGTTTTCGAAAATGCCGGTGACCACCCACATGATCCAGCCGGACATGTTGACGATGCGGATCACCAGGCCAGTGGCCAAGGCAATTGCGCCAACGGTGATCAGCGACTGCGTCCACAACCATAGGGCCAAGGCCGTGGTGCCGACGATCAGCAAGCCGTTCATGGCGGTAATCACCACGTCCATGCTGGTGACGACGCGGCCGGCCATTTGCGCTTTGACGGTCTGTTCTTCGATGGCTTCCTTGGCGTAGTGCTGCTCGAAGTTGGTGTGGGCAAACAGCTTCAGCGTGGCGATATTGGTGTAGCCGTCGACGATGCGGCCCATCAGTTTCGAGCGTGCGTCGGAAGCTTCCACCGAACGATCCTTCACGCGCGGTACGAAGTAATACAGTGCGCCGATGTAGGCGACGATCCACGTCAACAGCGGGATCATCAGGCGCCAGTCGGCTTCGGCGAACAACACCAGCGAACTGATCGCATAGATCACCACGTGCCACAGCGCATCGACCGCTTGCACCGCCGAGTCACGCAGCGAGTTGCCGGTCTGCATGATGCGCTGGGCGATGCGCCCGGCAAAGTCGTTCTGGAAGAAATTCAGGCTCTGTTTGAGCACGTAGCTGTGGTTCTGCCAGCGGATCATGCTGGTCATGCCGGGACTTAACGTCTGGTGCACCAGCAAGTCATGCAGGCCGAAGAAGATCGGCCGCAGCACCAGGGCAACCACCAGCATCCACGTCAGTTCGAGGGCGTGGTCGCTGAAGAAATTCGGGTTGGGTGTGCCTTGGGCCAGGTCGATGATGCGGCTCAGGTAACTGAACAGCGCCACTTCGATCAGCGCGGCGAACAGGCCAACGACGAGCAGGGCGGCAAAACTCGGCCAGACCTGCTTGAGGTAATAGGTGTAGAAGGGGAGAACGCGGTCCGGCGGAGACGCCGTCGGGGCTTCACGGAATATGTCGATCAGTTGTTCGAAACGGCGATAGAGCATCAGATAACCGCCCGGAGTACGGGCTCTCCTTTTATCGGTGTGAGCGGCGTGGGGTTAATCCAGCGCCGCTCGATACGCCCTGTACAGCTTAGTCGATGACTTTGGCCGACTTGATGAATACAGGGTCGGCAGGTACGTCTTTCATGCCGCTTTTGGTGGTGGTCGGCGAGTTGACGATGATGTCGACCACGTCCATGCCTTTGACCACTTTGCCGAATACAGCGTAGCCGTCGCCTTGGTCGAGGAAGTCGTTGTCCTTGACGTTGATGAAGAACTGGCTGGTCGCCGAATCAGGTACGGAAGTGCGAGCCATGGACAAGGTGCCACGAACGTTAGCCAGACCGTTTTTGTGTTCGTTCTTGATAGGGGCCTTGGTTTCTTTTTGCTGCATCTGTTGAGTGAAACCGCCGCCCTGAACCATAAAGCCCGGGATCACGCGGTGGAAAATCGTGTTGTTGTAGAAGCCGCTGTTGACGTAATCGAGAAAGTTCTTGGTGCTGATCGGCGCCTTGACCGGGTCCAGTTCGATTTCGATCTGGCCGTTGGTGGTGTCCAGCAGCACGTGCGGTGCTTTGACCGGCGTGGCTGCCATCAGGTTGGCGGCAAACAGCACAGTACCAGCGGCGAGGGCGAGTTTTTTCAGCATGGGTCAGTGATCCTGAGATTGAGTATCGGCTGCGGCGAGGAACTCCAGCAGCGTTTGATTGAAGCGTTCGGGTTGATCGAGCGGGGTGGCGTGGCGCGAATCGGCGATCACCACCAGCCGCGCACTCGGCAGCAGTTTTACATAGGTTTCTTTCAGTGCCACCGGTGTGTAATCACGGTCGGCGCTGATGACGAGCGTTGGACAGGTCACCCGGGAAAGTCGTTCCTGAACGCCCCAGCCAACAATCGCATCGAAGCTGGCGAGATAAGCACGTTTGTCGTTTTTTGCCCAGCGCTCAGCCATTTTCTGCCGCAGATCGGCCTGTTCCGGTTTCGGAAAAATTTTGCCGCCGAGGGCTTTGCCGATGCTGGCGAGGCTGAGCACGCGCATCAGACTCCAGCGCTTGAACCACTGCCAGTAGTCATCGCGGCTACGCAGTTTGACTTCGGGCGCGCTGTTGACGATGGTCAGGCTCTTGAGCATTTGCGGATGATCGACGCCGAGCTGGAAGCCGATCATACCGCCCATCGACAGCCCGACGTAATGCACCGGGCCGAGACGCAAGTGCTCGATCAGCGCAACCAGGTCGGCGCTGAAACCGGCGATGCTGTAGCGCTCACGGGGTTTGTCCGAGCGCCCGTGGCCGCGAATATCCGGGACGATCACCCGATAGTGCGCGGCGAGCGCCGGGATCTGCATCTCCCAGTCGAGCGTGCTCGAACCGAGCCCGTGAACCAGTAGCAACGGCGTACCGTGGCCATATTCCTCGTAGTGCAGGTTGCAACCTTCGTGCTCGAAATACGCCATCGGTGAACTCCGTGTCAGGCTTGTTCAGGGGCGGCGAACGGTGCGTCCAGCGGCAAGGTGTCGAAGGTACGCAGCAGTTCGATGAGGATTTGCGTGGCCGGGCCCAAGGGTTTGTCCTTGTTCGAATACAGATAGAAGCTGGAATTGCGGTTGCCGCCCCTGTCCAACGGTAGCAGCTTGAGCGAGCCATCTTTCAGTTCTCGTTCGATCATATGTCGTGGCAGCCAGGCAAAACCGAGGCCGCTGCTGACGAACGTGGCGGCCGTGGCGAGGCTGCCGACGGTCCAGCGCTGTTCGGCGCCGAGCCAGCCGACATCCCGAGGCTGCTGGCGGCCGGAGTCGCGGATGACCACTTGCATCTGGGTCTCCAGATCCTGAAAGCTCAATTCGCGATTGAGCCGATGCAGCGGGTGATCGGGGTGGGCGACGGCGACGAACTCGACATCACTTAGCTCTGCACCTAGGTAACCGGGAATGCTCAGGCCGGTGATGGCCAGATCGGCCACGCCTTCGAGCAGCACTTCTTCGACACCCGACAACACTTCCTCGCGCAGACGCACGCGGCAACCGCGACTCTGCGGCATGAACGCGGTCAATGCGCGGACGATGCGTGCGCTCGGGTAGGCCGCATCGACCACCAGCCGCACCTCGGCTTCCCAACCTTGCTCCATATGGTGGGCAAGATCTTCCAGTTGGCTGGCCTGTTTCACCAGTTGCCGCGAACGTCGCAGCAATACGCCGCCGGCCTCGGTGAGCACGGCTTTACGCCCATCGATGCGCAGCAACGGCACGCCGAGCTGGTCCTGCATGCGGGCGACGGTGTAACTCACCGACGATTGCGAACGGTGCAAGGCCTCGGCGGCCTGGGCGAATCCGCCGTGGTCGACCACGGCCTGCAATGTTCGCCATTGATCAAGGGTCACGCGGGGCGCTTTCATCAATAGCTCCTCTTGTCCTAAGCTGGCCGTCCCTCATGGAGACTGCCGAATGAAAAAAATCTGTTGTGTGCTGCTGGCGCTGCTACCGCTGACTGCTTTTGCGTACCCGATCGATGTGCAGAAAGAACTCAGCGGCATGAAGATCGACTACGAGACCTTCGACACCGATAACGACATCGGCTCGATTCGGGTGGCGAACTACGGTGATGTCGACGCGACGTGCAAAGCGGTGTTCAGCAATGGTCCGGAAGCGCCGCGCACCCGCACAATCGATGTACCGGCGGGCAAACATAAAAACGCCACGGCCAAGTTCACCCGCGAGATCATCAAGCTGCGCATCAAACTGACCTGCGTCCCGAAATAACACCGATCCCTGTAGGAGTGAGCCTGCTCGCGATAGCGGTCTATCAGATGAATTGATGTTGGCTGACACGCCGCTATCGCGAGCAGGCTCACTCCTACAGGAGCATGGCTCAGCATCTAAACGAATTATTCGATACTTTGCAGCAATTATTTGCGCTTTTTCATCGATTCAACTCTGTTTAACCTTCACTCCATCGACTTACAACATTCTCGGATGGAGGCTACACACCATGTCCCGCGTTCTGATCATCGAAAGCAGCGCCCGCCAGCAAGACTCGGTATCCCGTCAACTGACCCAGACCTTCATCAGTCAGTGGAAAGCAGCGCATCCCAACGATCAGATCACCGTACGTGACCTCGCCGTGAACCCGGTTCCTCATCTGGACAGCAACCTGCTGGGCGGCTGGATGAAACCTGCCGAGCAGCGCAACGCCAACGAGCAATCGTCGCTGGATCGCTCCAACGAATTGACCGATGAGTTGCTCGCCGCCGACGTGCTGGTGATGGCCGCACCGATGTACAACTTTGCGATCCCGAGCACCCTCAAGGCCTGGCTCGACCACGTGCTGCGTGCCGGTGTGACCTTCAAGTACACCGAAACCGGCCCGCAAGGCCTGCTCAGCGGCAAACGTGCCTACGTGCTCACCGCTCGCGGCGGCATCTACGCCGGCGGTCCGGCCGACCATCAGGAACCGTACCTGCGCCAGGTCATGGGTTTCATCGGCATCAACGACGTGACCTTCATTCATGCAGAGGGCATGAACCTCGGTGGCGACTTCCAGGAAAAAGGTCTGAATCAGGCCAACGCCAAGCTGTCCCAGGTCGCTTGATATGTTAATCGCCAGATAATCGCCGATTGTTTAAGTGACCTGGCGCAACCCCTTCAAGGCTCTACGCGCATCGAACCTCCCTTTGCACTTGTTGCTCCTGAGTGCTGTAGCCCGATTGAACGCATTAGCGAGATCGGGCTTTTTTTTGCCTGCCGTTTCATCAAAAACACAAAAACAGAATTTTCCTACGTGATTCTCAGGTTGTCTGTCGGAAGGGGCATCCCTAGGCTTTGGCCTTGTCTGAACAGTCAGCGATCAAGGGAGATCACGATGCTCAAAAAAGTCATTGCCGCTATCGCATTCATTTCGGCACCCGCTTGGGCGAGCCCGCCCCCGTTCACCGGCACCGATTACAGCGGGGTTTATGAATGCAAAGGCATGGACAGCCACATTGGCGAATTCAAAGGCACGGTCGACATGCAACTCAATGCCAGGCAAAGCACTGGGCATTACGGCGCTTACACCTTCAGGCTGACCCTGGCGGATAAATCCGTGTACGACGGTTTTGCCGCTGCCAACGCAGACTCATTGGCGATTTACTTTGCTCACACAGACGCGGCCCTGAAAGATTTCGGTGTCGGTATCGCGCGGATGACCGCGGGCTCTGACGGCAAACTCGCTTTCAGCAAATACTATTACGGCCCTGAATACGAAGGCGGCGGTCACGGCATGGAAAACTGCGTCAAGGGCTGACTCCCCTGATTCCGTGGGGACGGCCAAGGGCGTTCCCACGCATGCTGTCTTTGCGCAGGGTTCGCGATCAGCCGTAAAACCCGCTATCGTCGCCGCCATTCGATTTCGAGGCGAGCATGGGCTATCTACTTTTTGTCACGCTGATTCAGGCGTTTTCCTTCAGCCTGATCGGCGAATACCTGGCCGGTCATGTCGACAGTTACTTTGCGGTGCTGGTACGTGTGGTGCTGGCTGGTCTGGTGTTCATTCCGTTGACCCGCTGGCGGTCGGTGGAACCTTCGTTCATGCGCGGCATGCTGGTGATCGGCGCCTTGCAGTTTGGCGTGACTTACGTCTGTCTGTATTTGAGCTTCCGCGTGCTGACGGTGCCGGAAGTATTGCTGTTCACTATCCTTACGCCGCTGCACGTGACGTTGATCGAAGACGCCCTGAACCGGCGCTTCAATCCGTGGGCGCTGATTGCGGCGCTGGTGGCGGTGGGCGGGGCGGCGGTGATTCGCTTTGACAGCATCAATCCGGACTTCTTCATGGGTTTTCTGCTGCTGCAACTGGCCAACTTCACCTACGCCGCAGGGCAGGTGATGTACAAGCATCTGGTGGCGAAACACCCGAGCGACCTGCCGCATTACCGGCGTTTCGGCTTCTTCTACCTCGGCGCGCTGGCGGTGGTGCTGCCTGCATTCCTGATGTTCGGCAAAGCCAACTTCCTCCCGGAAGCTCCACTGCAATGGGCCGTGTTGCTGTTTCTCGGTCTGGTCTCGACCGCGCTGGGCATGTACTGGTGGAACAAGGGCGCATGCATGGTCAACGGCGGCACGCTGGCGGTGATGAACAACCTGCATGTGCCGGTGGGGTTGCTGCTGAATCTGCTGATCTGGAATCAGCATGAGGAACTGGGGCGGTTGTTTCTCGGCGGCAGCGTCATCCTCGCCGCCGTATGGATCAGCCGACTGGGCATCCGCCGCACCGCATGATCCGGTGTAGGAGCTGCCGAAGGCTGCGATCTTTTGATCTTTTGATCTTTAAAGTCTAAAGATCGCAGCCTTCGGCAGCTCCTACAGGGGAATTGTGTTTTACAGGAGGTGCTTCTGCGGTTCGGGAATGCTGGCCGCGCCGAGTACCGCCGGCAGCAACCCGGAACGCAAATCCCCACCACTCGGCTGCTGATACAGGCTCAGCCCAAACTCCGGCAGCACTGCCAGCAGATAATCAAAAATATCCCCCTGAATCCGCTCGTAATCGGCCCACACCGTGGTGCGGGTGAAGCAATAGATCTCCAGCGGAATGCCCTGCGCGGTGGTCTGCATCTGCCGCACCATGCAGGTCATGTTCGGCTGAATCTCCGGATGACTCTTCAGATACGCCAGCGCATACGCGCGGAAAGTGCCGATATTGGTCATGCGCCGGCGGTTCGCCGACATCGCCGCGACATTGCCCTGTGCCTCGTTCCACGCCTTGAGTTCGGCTTTCTTGCGGCTCATGTAGTCGGTCAGCAAGTGCACCTGGGAGAGTTTTTCTTCCTCGTCATCGCGGATGAAACGCACGCCGCTGGCATCGATGAACAGGCTGCGCTTGATCCGTCGCCCGCCCGATTGCTGCATGCCGCGCCAGTTCTTGAACGACTCGGACATCAGCCGCCAGGTCGGAATGGAAACGATGGTCTTGTCGAAGTTCTGCACTTTGACCGTGTGCAGGGTGATGTCGACCACGTCGCCATCGGCGCCGACTTGTGGCATCTCGATCCAGTCGCCTACGCGCAACATGTCGTTGCTGGTCAACTGCACGCTGGCAACGAACGACAGCAGCGTGTCCTTGTAGACCAACAGAATCACCGCCGACATCGCACCCAGACCGGACAGTAGCAACAGCGGCGAGCGGTCAATCAACGTGGCGACAATGATGATCGCGCCAAACACGTACAAGACCATTTTCGCCAGTTGCACGTAGCCTTTGATCGAGCGCGTGCGGGCGTGCTCGGTGCGTGCATAGATGTCGAGCAGGGCATTGAGCAGGGCGCTGACCGACAGCAGCAGGAACAGAATGGTGAACGACAGTGCCACGTTACCGAGAAAGGTCATGGCGGTTTTACTCAGTTCCGGCACCAGATGCAGGCCGAACTGGATCACCAGCGACGGCGTCATCTGCGCCAGGCGCTGAAATACCTTGTTGTGGCGAAAGTCATTGATCCAGTGCAGCGACGGCTGGCGGCCGAGCATGCGGCTGGCGTGCAGGATCAGGTAACGCGCCACTCGTCCGAGCACCAGCGCGATCACCAATAACAAGGTCAGCGCGAGGCCGGCCTGCAACAGTGGATGCTGTTCGAGGGTGCCCCAGAGGTCTTGGGCGTTGAGCCAGAGCTGTTTGAAATCCATATGAGCAACGATTCTTCTGTAAGACGCGATGGGTGATTAGAGCATTTAAGCCGCCGTGTATTACCGTTGGAGACAAATCGAGCAACAAAAAAGCCACTGATTACGTCCGTTTGTATAAAGAAACTCGGCCTGAGCGCTCGAAACCGGTAACCTATGCAGCTGTTTTTTTGCATATCTTCGAGGTAGCACCCGTGTTTTCCCAATTCGCCCTGCACGAACGCCTGCTTAAAGCTGTGGCCGAGCTGAAATTTGTCGAGCCAACGCCTGTGCAAGCCGCGGCCATTCCGCTGGCGCTCCAAGGGCGTGATCTGCGGGTGACGGCGCAAACCGGTAGCGGCAAAACCGCCGCTTTCGTTCTGCCAATCCTCAATCGCCTGATCGGCCCGGCCAAGGTTCGCGTCAGCATCAAGACGCTGATCCTGCTGCCGACCCGTGAACTGGCCCAGCAGACGCTGAAGGAAGTTGAACGTTTTTCGCAGTTCACTTTCATCAAGTCCGGCCTGATCACCGGCGGTGAAGACTTCAAGGTCCAGGCCGCGATGCTGCGCAAAGTGCCGGACATCCTCATCGGCACCCCGGGCCGGATGATCGAGCAACTCAACGCCGGCAACCTCGACCTCAAAGAAGTCGAAGTGCTGGTGCTCGACGAAGCCGACCGCATGCTCGACATGGGTTTCGCCGAAGACGTGCAGCGTCTGGTCGACGAATGCCCGAACCGTCAGCAGACCATGCTGTTCTCCGCCACCACCGGCGGTTCCGGCCTGCGCGACATGATCGGCAAGGTGCTGAACAACCCTGAGCACTTGCAGCTCAACGCGGTCAGCCAACTGAACTCGACCACCCGTCAGCAGATCATCACCGCCGACCACAATCAGCACAAAGAGCAGATTGTGAACTGGCTGCTGGCCAACGAGACCTACCAGAAGGCTATCGTCTTCACCAACACCCGCGCCATGGCCGACCGCATCTACGGCCGCCTCGTGGCTCAGGAATACAAAGCGTTCGTGCTGCACGGCGAGAAAGACCAGAAGGATCGCAAACTGGCGATCGACCGTCTGAAGCAGGGCGGCGTGAAGATTCTGGTCGCGACCGACGTCGCGGCCCGTGGTCTGGACGTCGATGGTCTGGATCTGGTGATCAACTTCGACATGCCACGCAGCGGCGACGAATATGTGCACCGTATCGGTCGTACTGGCCGTGCCGGTAACGACGGTCTGGCGATCTCGCTGATCTGCCACGGCGACTGGAACCTGATGTCGAGCATCGAGCGCTACCTGAAGCAGAGCTTCGAGCGCCGTACGATCAAGGAAGTCAAAGGCACCTACGGCGGACCGAAAAAGGTCAAGGCTTCGGGCAAAGCCGTTGGCGTGAAGAAGAAAAAGACTGACGCCAAGGGCGACAAGAAAAAAACTGCCGCCAAGACGCCGACCAAGCGCAAGAGCGCCAACCGTCCGAAGCCGGACTCGTTGGTAAGCAGCGACGGCATGGCACCGCTGAAGCGCCGCAAGCCGGCCGAGCCTGCGGCTGAGTAAGTTTCAGGCGCGCATAAAAAACCCGGACAATGTCCGGGTTTTTTTTCGTCCATCAGTTGCCGAGTTGGCCACTGGTGTCGGCGTCAAAGCGCCGCTTGGCTTGATCCGCCGCCGGTTTCAATGCGGCGAGCAAGGCCGATTCGCTGTACAGCCGCGTGACCGCCAGATCCTTCGGCGTTGGCTCAATCGGGATCAATACGTCCTCACCGTCGGCATGCAGCCATATCGCCACAACATGCAGCGCCGAGACAAACAGCACGCGCAACTCAACGGTCTTGCCCTGGAGTTGCGGTGCTTGTTCCGCCAGTTTCAGCGCATTCACCGTCGCGGCGGCGTGATCGCCGTGGTTCAACGAAGCAAACTCGACATGCCCGCGCACCTCGGCCAGTTGTGCATCGGCAATCGTCACGCCGTCGGCAAACACCAGGTAATGCCAGTCGCCGATTCGCGTGTCTTGCAGACCTTTGCCTTGGCTCAGGTCCTCCAGGTTCAACGAGTAGCCGCGATAGGCCTCACTGAGGCTGATCTTCGCAGGTGCTGCGTTGGCGAATTGGCGATTAGCGCCAAAGCCCTGGGTTTGCAGTGCGGCTTGCAGCGCCGGGCGCAAAGTCTGAACGCCGTTGGAAGGCGCCTTTGGATAAGTCAGTTGCATGATGTCGCCCTCCTAGTTTTTCATAGTGAAGTAAGTGTGGGTCCAATTGCCGCCGCCGTTGTAGGCGCGGGGGAAGGCGTTTAGTGCGCGGGTCGAATAGCCGTAGATCGAGTCCGCGACCAACAGGTAATCGCCGTTGGTGCCATAAATCGTCAGGAAATGCGCACCGCCACCGTACCAGGCGCAGCGCAAGCCGACCGGGCGGCCCATGCTGATCTGGTTCTGGATGGCCGACATCTGCAGCGAACCCTGATTCATGCCGTTGTAGCTACGGGTGGTTTGCAGCGCCGAATCCAGATAGCCGTAAACGTTGCACGGCCCTGGCTGATTGCAGCAGTTGCGATCGAGCTGGGTGCTGGCCACGCCGCACTGCGTCCAGTTGCCGGTGCCGTAATAGTTGCCGACCGAGGCGGACACGGCGGCCCAGCACCAGTTGGTCTGGGTCTGTTTCTGCATGTTGAAGTTGAGGCTGCCGGCGGCGAGTGCGCTGAGCTGTTCAGCGGCTTCGACTTCGGCGAGTTGCGGGTCGAGCAGGTGACCGGCCAGGCACCTTGGCAGTGATTCGCCGGTGAATTGTGTTGCTGCTGTGGTTAACATTTTTCAATCCTCCATGAGTGAAAACAAGCATCCAGCTTGTGTGGGTGTTGCGGTATTGCTGAGCGATCGGCGCTTAACGGTTGCCATCTTCTGTGGCCGGTTCCGGTCTCCTTGCTCGAGGTAACCCTAGTCAGAGTTATGCGTTAATGCAAATAAATAAATGCACCAATGCATTTTTAAGCGCAAAAAATCGCAGTCTGCAACAGCTCTTACAGGATTTTGTGTAAGAGCTGCCGCAGGCTGCGATTTTTTGATCTTGCTGTTAGCCCTCGGTCTTCTTCTCGGCAGAATTCAGTTCTTTCAACCGCTGATCAATCAACTGGCACTTGTCCGGCAGATCCTTGCTGGCCGTGCCCAGGTCCATTTTTTGCAATTCAGCATTGATCTCCTTGGCCTTGGCCGGATTCTGCTCGGTCAGCTTCGAGACTTCCTTGGCTAATTGTTCGCGTTTGGCGGTGGCTTCTTCCGGCGTGCAGGCCCAGACGGGCAGGGCGCAGGCCAGGGTGGCGGCGAGGGTGAGCTTGATCAGGGTTTTCATCGGGGCAGGCCTCAGTTCCGGTTAAGGCGGTTAATCGGTTGAGGCCTTGAGCGGGAGAAAAGTTCATTGCTCATCACTCAGAGTGGCAGCAGCTCGACCTGGAATCGCCTTCATAACGATCATGATGCCGCACCCATTCCATGATCTCGTCCTCATTCCTGCCCTTGGGCGTGAGGTCTAGATAGTTGTAGGCACCGACCAGCATGTCGAGACCGCGAGCGTAAGTTGAGTAGGTGTGGAAGATGTCGCCCTTTGCATCACGATAAAACACGCTCAACCCCGGCATTTCCTATTCGGCGCTGTCAGTCTTTTCGTAGTTGTACGTAGCCTTTCCCGCCGCGACATCCTCAGCCCGTGCGCAAACGCCGAAGTCATAGTTGAAGTCGCAACCCTCTGACGACACCCAGTCAAACTTCCAGCCCATGCGCCGTTTAAAGTCCTGAAACTCGTTGAAGGGGGCGTGAGAAACAGCCACTACGGCGATGTCGTGATGCGCCAGATGCAGGTTGGCGCCATCGATGTGGTCACTGAGAAACGAGCAACCCTGGCAGCCTTCCTCCCAGTCTTTGGCAAACATGAAGTGGTAAACCACCAATTGGCTGTGTTTGCCGAACAGGTCAGCGAGTTTCAGCTCACCGTTGGGGCCTTGGAAGTGGTAATCCTTATCGACTTTTACCCATGGCAACGCACGACGCTCGGCGCTGAGCCGGTCGCGCTCTTTGGTGAAAGCTTTTTCGTCGGCGAGATGTTGCTTACGGGCGGCGAGCCATTCTTCGCGCGATACCACCGGATGATTCTCAACGTTCATGATGATTTCTCCTGCGGGGGTTGAAACCGTCTGTTTCAGACTAGTCGTTTAACCCTGCGGGAAATCGACAGACCGTCGGTCGGTCGGCTCGGCAAATGCGGCTGAACGGCTGCGAGCCACTCCGGTCACAACCTATGAACGCGCCATAAATCACGCGCACCGGAGGTTGTATCAGGATGACGACTTATAACTGGGATTTGATTGAACGCTTGCTGCACGAAGTGCAGAACAGTGCCGGCCACAGCTTTGCCCCACGGGCTTATGCCGAAGACTATGCGGCGGAGCAAGCCAGCGCGGGCGAGCCGATCGAGAACCTTGATCACCTGAAAACGCTGGCTTGCGACTATGAAAGACTGCTGCTCCTGCGCGGCTATATCGCACCGCGCCCGGATGAGGAGGGCAGCACCGGAAACAACTTTGTGCTGACCCCGCGCGGTTCCAGCCTGCTGAGCCTGATCGACAGCAGCATTCCCGGTAACGATCATCCGCGTCAGGTGCTGGATGAGCAGGAAGATGCGCTGGCCGAGGCCACGTTCGACGAAGTGGCTTCAAAAGCCCAGATCGCCTGAGTTCACGCGGATCCCCCTGTAGGAGTGAGCCTGCTCGCGATTGCGGTCTTTCAGTCAACATTGATGTCACTGGAAGTCCGCTATCGCGAGCAGGCTCACTCCTACATTGGATTCGGGTATGTTCAGGTTTTTTGCGCAGCCTTCAGGCATTTGAGGTCGTTGAAGTCTTTACGCACACCCTCGATCTTCTTCAACAACCGCTGACGCTGTTGCGGCGTACTTTCGGCCATCAAATCCACCGCCAGCGAGCGTCCCTGCGCTTCAGTATCGGCGAAGGCCTTGCGGTAATCCGCTGTCCATAAACTCTCGCGATTGACCAGAAGCGTCTCGATTCTCTGTGGGAATTCGGGACTTTTGCGTTGTGCGACGGCGGCACTGAATTGCTTCTGCCAATGGGCGCGGTTGGCGATCCATTGGGTGTACTGATCGCCCAGGGCGGTTGACCAGGCCATGACCCGCTGTTCCTGGGTGGCGCTCAAGGGGCCGAGCCAGTCATTCAGGCGTTTAACCATTCGCGCGCCACGCTCGGCAATTTGCTGATCGAGCGGTGGTTTGAGGTATTCCTGCTGACGCTTGCGCAGATCCTTGGCAAACGCGTCATTCATCTCGGCAACCTGTTTGTCATCCAGCCCTTGCAGCAACTCGATCGCCGACGGGGTGATCTCTCGAGCGGTTTCGGCAATGGCCTGCTTGGCTTCCGTAGTGCGCGCCTGTAACGCAGCATCGGTGACCTGATTGGTTTCGATCATGGTCTGCAGGCGATCAAGCCAGTCCAGATAACCCGGCAATTGCGTGGTGCAATGCCAGCTCAGGTGGTCCTTGAGGCGTTCGTTGAACCAGTCTTTCTGCTCGCCGTTCATGTCCAGGTAATCGCCGAGCGTCCACGGAATAATGACGTCGAGATTGCGGTACGCCAGGCCGACACGGCTGCAGGCGCCGAGGGCGAGGGTAAAGATCAGTAACGCGGCGATGTGTTTGAACCAGCGAGACATGGGCGAATCCTTGCGTGAGCCTGGCTTCGAGGGACTGATTCCTATGTGAACGCAGAATGAACCCGGCAGTTCAGCCAATCAATAGAACGCGCGCGCAGCCTTGAGGGTGACGAGGCCGTCGCACTCGCTGTTGTGCCCGGAGTAGGCCGAACAATCGCTGCCGCTGAGACTGGAGTTGCTGTAGATCAGATCGAGATCGACGCCCATGAACGGTCGGGACAATTTCACCGACCAGTCGGTAAAACTGCTGACATAACCACCGTCGACGGCGACGGGCGTGTTCAGTTGGTGGGTGGTGTATTTCATGCTGACGCCGATGCCGAATGGCTGGTTGCCGCCAAGATCGGCAAACAAGGTGTTGTTCTGTTTATCCGGATCGTTGCTGAAGGCCACACCGAAACGGCTGCCGAGCAAGGTCAGACCACCGAACAGCTCTTGGCTGTCGAGGGTATCTACCTTGGGATAGCTGTAGTGGATCATCCCGACTTCGTAGCCGAGGGTCTGATCGAAAGGCTGTTTAAAACCGACGTAGGAATCGATTTCGAGGTTCTTGCCTGGGGAGATGCCCATACTCGGTGCGTACTGGCCGACATAGAGGCCGCTGTCGTGGCTCAGGTCGAGGCCGCCGTGAAAAGAACCGACTGCCGCTGGTTTGACCAGGCCCTGAGCCATGCTACGTGTGGGCGTGGTGCCGAGCTTTAGGTCGAAGTCGCCGAGTTCACGGCGGAAAATCTGCGCGTGCGCGGTCGCACTGGCCAAAAGGCCTACGAGTAATAAACAGGATGTTCTGCGCATGCGTCACTCCATGAACAGCGAGGGCAGGTCGGCGGGCCTGCTGAAACGCTTGATCTAGACGCGTGCAAGAATACCGGCGAATGCTCGGCATTGAAGGCCGTTCGTCGATTTACAAGGATTTTTGTTTAAAACGGGGGGGGATGTTGCGCGGTGCCAGTCCAGACGCTTCGAAGCTCAAAGCGCCTCTGGACGGGTGTAAAACCGGGTATTACTTCTTGCCCAGGCTGATCTGCTTGGACGGGCCGAATGTCTGGCCACTGACGCCTTTGGCAATTTGCTGAATCTCGCCGCCAGACTTGAGGAACGCTGCGATCTGATCGTTGATCGATTCGCTGGTTTCAACGGCTGGAGCTGGCTTTGCTTTGCTGGTGGATGCTTTTACACGCATGGCGGCCATTAACCTGTAGAAAAGTAACTCGGCCAGGCATCGTACAGGAATAACTTGACAATTGCTTGGTAAATATCCCCCGGAATAACCCAGCGCAGTGCTGCATTATTCTCGATTGAATATTCGATATATCCGCCTAACCTGCTGTTTTAAATAAGAACATTTGGGCTGGGCGGCATTCAAATACTCAGCCGCGAGCGGTGCTGCCTGCCAGACGAGCGGCACCTCAACCCAGCCGCACACAAGGAAAATCAAGGCGTTGCGCAGAATTCCGACGCGTGCGGATCTGCCGCCCGACGGCCAGCACAAAAACGGGTAGAATGCCGCCCACGCAATGAGGGTTCTGGAAATGGCTTTAGTCGGGCGTTACAACAGTTTGCAAGTGGTTAAACACACTAACTTCGGTTTATATCTGGACGGCGGTGCTGACGGCGAGATTCTTTTGCCTAATCGTTATATCCCGAAAGATATTCCTACCGAAGATGAAGATTGGCTCAACGTATTTGTTTATCTGGACAGCGAAGACAAACTTCTCGCTACCACGGAAAAACCGAAAGTTCAGGTCGGTGAATTTGCCAGTCTGAAAGTCGTTGAGGTCAACAGCATCGGTGTGTTCCTCGATTGGGGGCTGCCGAAGGATCTGTTGCTGCCGTATTCCGAAGAAAAACGCCAGATGACCGCTGGCGAATACTGCGTGGTGCATGTCTACCTCGACAAGCACACCCGCCGCATCACCGCCACTGCGCGTCTGGATCGCTACCTCGACAAGACCCCGGCCAACTACAGCCCTGGCCAGGAAGTTGATCTGCTGGTTGCCGAAGCCACCGACATGGGCTTCAAGGCGATCATCAACAACAAGCACTGGGGTTTGATCCACAAGAACGAAATCTTCAAGTTCATGCGCGCCGGCATGATCGAGAAGGGCTACATCAAGGAAGTCCGTGCCGACGGCAAGATCGCCCTGAGCCTGCAGCCGGTTGGTCAGGAAGCGGCGAGCAGCCTGAACTCGAAGATCCTCGCCAAGTTGCGCGATAACAGCGGCACGCTGCCGGTCAGCGACAAGAGCGATCCGGCGTTGATCAGCAGCCTGTTCGGCGTCAGCAAAGGCAACTTCAAGAAGGCCATCGGTGCGCTGTACAAGGAAGGCAAGATCGTCATTCATGCCGATCGCATTGAACTAACCTGAGCCTTGGGTGGCCCATGTTGCATGGGGCACACACGAGGTCGGGTCGATGAACAAAGCGCTGATTGCCTACGTTGCCACGCTGGTGACGTTTCTGTTGCTCGACGGTATCTGGCTCGGCCTGTTGATGGCGCCGACCTATCGCGAACTGCTCGGTTCGCTGATGCTCGAAAAACCGCTGCTGGTTCCGGCAGCGGTTTTTTATTGCCTGTATGTTTTTGGCTGCGTGGTGTTTGTGGTGACGCCGGCCGTGACATGGCAATGGGCGGCGAAGCGGGGCGCGTTGTTAGGGCTGATAGCTTACGGCACCTATGACCTGACCAATTGGGCGACATTGCGCGGCTGGTCGGTGCAGGTGACGTTGATGGATTGGGCGTGGGGGACGTTTGCTACTGCTGTGGCTTGTAGCGTTGGGTTTTTGCTGGCGAGGCGGTTTGGCAAGACTGCTCGGTAATGTGTGTTGGCAGTGCCGGCCCCTTCGCGAGCAGGCTCGCTCCCACAGGGGAACGCACTCCAAAGTGGGAGCGAGCCTGCTCGCGAATGGCGGCGTAGCCGACAGCCATTCACCCCTGACGCCACTGAAGCACAAAATGTCTTTTCCAGACGGCTTTTTCCCTCTGACTGATTGATAATCCCCGGCACTATTTTCTGACCATTGGATGGCCTGCCATGTTTTGTGTGTTCGAGGTGCTGCGGTGATTGTCGAGCGGCGCAGTGCCGACAGTTTTGCCCTGCAAGTGATGATCGGCCTCTGCCTGATCTGGGGCGTGCAGCAGGTGATGATCAAGTGGGCCGCAGCGGACATCGCGCCGGTGATGCAGGCGGCGGGACGCTCAGGGATTTCAGCGTTGCTGGTCGGCTTGCTGATCTGCTGGAAGGGCGGTTGGGATCAGGTCGGCAACACCTGGCGCGGTGGCTTGCTGGCCGGTGCGCTGTTCGGTCTGGAGTTCTTCTTCATCGCCGAAGGCTTGCAACTGACCACCGCCGCACATATGTCGGTGTTCCTCTACACCGCACCGATCTTCACCGCGTTGGGCGTGCATTTTCTGCTGGCCAGTGAGCGCCTGCGACCGTTGCAATGGCTGGGCATTTTGCTCGCGTTCATCGGCATTGCAATTGCTTTCGCCGGCGGCGTGTCATGGGACAACCTTGACCGGCGCATGCTGCTCGGCGATGCCTTTGGCGTGCTGGCCGGTGCCTGTTGGGGCGCGACCACCGTGGTGGTGCGCGCCTCGCGTCTGTCGGAAGCACCGGTGACGCTGACCCTGTTCTATCAGTTGATCGTCGGCTTCCTCGGCCTGCTCTTGATCGCGCTGTTCAGCGGCCAGATCACCCACGTCAGCCTGACCACTGTGGCGGTGGCTAGTGTGCTGTTCCAGGGCCTGGTGGTGTCGTTCTTCAGTTACCTGATCTGGTTCTGGCTGCTGCGTCGGTATCTGGCAGCCAACCTTGCGGTGTTTTCGTTCATGACGCCGTTGTTCGGCGTGACCTTCGGCGTGCTGCTGCTCGGCGAACAATTGAGCGTGAACTTCGTCATCGGCGCCGTGCTGGTGCTGTTCGGCATCACTTTTGTCAGCGCCGAGCAGTGGCTGCGTCGGCGTTTGCGCAGGGCGCTGGGCCAGCGCTAGTCGACTGCATCGCCAGGCCGCCAGCGATCAGCAAGCCGCTGCCGGCGATTACCAGTGCCGGATGCAGGCCGCCGCTGAAATGGCTGCTCAGCGCCGCCAGCAACGGGCCGCTGAGTTGGCCGACGGCAAAGCAGGCGGTCAGCATCCCGGCGTTGCGCTGGGTGGCGTGCGGCGCCAATTCCCGCGAGCGCTGCATGACCAGTTGCATGCAGGCGAGGAATGGCGTGCCGCACAGGATCACCCCCAGCGCGAGGCCAATGCCGCTGCCCAGCAGGCAAGCGAACACACCGGCCGCTTGCAGGCACAAAGTCGCCATCAACCAGTGCCGTGTAGTTTCAGGATCATGCCGACGCAAGCTCACCAGCACCACACCGATCGCTGCACCCAAACCAAAGCACGGCCAGAACAAATCGGCCTGCCACTGCCCGTGGAACTGCGCATTGGCCATTTGCGACAGGAAGGTCGCCGGAATGATGTACCCAACGCCGTAAAGCGCATAAATCAAGGCCAGCCGGCCAATGCCCCGATTCGATGGACTGACCGGCGCTGCAACCACCGTCGCCGTTGCGACAGGCGTTGGCAGCAGTCGCCAGACCCCCAGCATCATCACCAACGCAGCCGCTGCATAAATCAGCCACAACGTTGCGGACGTCTGATTCAGCAGATGTGAGACCAGCGCCAACAACCCTGTCAGAAAAATCCCCAAACCCGGTCCGGCAAATACCAGAGCGCCCAATCTCGGACGACCTGCTGCCGCCGCCAATGGTTGACTCAACGAAGTGATCATCACCAGCACCCAGGCACTTGCTACCCCGGTGCCGAAGCGCAGCAGCAAGTGCGACCAGAAGCCATTGGCCCAGAACGACGCCAGTGTCAGCAGCACGCACAACCACAGGCCGCCGTGCAGGCGCCGCTGAACTTGCTGCGGGCGATGCGCAAACATCGCGTCGACCGCACCGAGCAAGTAGCCGAGGTAGTTGGCCGCAGCGATCAGACCGGCGGCCGTCAGGTCGATCTGGCCTTCGCTGAGCAGGTGCGGCATTTGCGGGGTGAGGGCGAAACGCCCGATGCCCATGGCCATCATCAGGGCAACGAAGCAAGCGGATAAGCGAATCAGGGGCGACATGGTCGGGATTCCTTGGAAGGATCAATGACCGTCAGGCTAGGACTGATTGACTTTCTTTAAAATTGAATAATAGTGAGTAACTTGTTCTGTTCTGGAGAAAGGTTGTGGAGTTCAGCCAATTGCGGATCTTTCAGGCCGTCGCCGAAGAAGGGTCAATCACCCGCGCAGCCGAACGCTTGCACCGAGTGCCGTCGAACCTGTCGACGCGGCTCAAACAGCTGGAAGAGCAACTCGGTGTCGAGCTTTTCGTTCGTGAGCGTCAGCGTTTGCAACTGTCGCCTGCGGGAAAAGTCCTGCTGGACTACACCGGCAAACTGTTCGCCTTGCGCGATCAGGCCAGTGCGGCGGTGATGGGCGGCAAACCGGCTGGCGATTTTGCGTTGGGCACTATGTACAGCACGGCGGCGATTCATCTGCCGGCGCTGCTGGCGCGTTATCACAAACAGTATCCAGCGGTGAATCTGCAGGTGCAGTCGGCGCCCAGTGGAGAGTTACTGGAAGGCTTGCTCACCGGTCGTCTTGATGCCGCGTTGGTCGATGGTCCGCTGGAGCTGGCCGGGCTCGACGGCGTACCGTTGTGCGAAGAGCGGCTGGTGCTGATCACTGAAATCGATCACCCGCCGGTCAGCAGCGCCCGAGATGTCGAAGGACGCTCGGTGTTTACCTTTCGCCAGGGCTGCTCCTATCGCATGCGTCTGGAAGCCTGGTTTTCGCACTACCACGCGACCATGGGCCGGGCGATGGAGATCGAGTCGTATCAAGGCATGCTCGCCTGCGTGATTGCCGGCAGTGGCGTGGCGCTGATGTCGGAGTCGATGCTGGCCAGTCTGCCGGGGCGCGATAGCGTCGCGGTGCATCCGTTGGCCGAGCCATTCGCGGCTGCGACAACATGGCTCATGTGGCGCAAGGGCATGCTCGGCGCCAACCTCAATGCCTGGATCGAGGTTCAGCAGGCCGTCTATCCTGCGGGTCAGATCGAAACCCGGGAAACAGCCTGAACCAATGGCGGCATATTCTGTTCAATTCAGTAACAGATCATTGCGGATTTGGCCGAGCATTACGTAGGACTTCGGACTATTATCAGTGCGAAGCGACCTCAGAATTCCGGCCGCTCAGCACCACCCTGAAGGGGGCATGACGATGAAAGAGAAAATTCAAAACTGGCTGCACGATTTGGGTGTTGCCCTCGGTTTGATCGAACCGCCTCTGCAACCTGTACCGATCCGCACCGATGACGAGCAGCGCCGCCGTCAACAACGGCGCCGGTAACGCCCCCGATCCGAGATCAAGGATTCAAGATCAAGAGATCGCAGCCTGCAGCAGTTCCTGCATTAATCCGTGTAGGAGCTGCCGCAGGCTGCGATCTTTTGCTTTTCAATGCCGCCCGATTTCCAGCAAAAAACGGCTCAAGTCATTCGCGGTCTTGGCGGTCTTGAGCATGCGGTCTTCCTCGGCGGTGAACGCCGTCAGTCCGAATTCATCTTCCAGGTGAAAGATCAGATCCTCGATATCGGCTTTCTCCAGGCCCAGTTGTACCAGGCTGGTGTTGTCGTTGAATTCGCGGGTTTCCAGCAGACGCCGGATATATCGATGCACGGCGGCACGCACGGCAGCTCTTCTCATGGCAGATATTTCTGATTGTTGTTGTGCTTGAGTGAAGCAGGCCTCAGGCGCGGCCGCGCAACCACTCGTCAATCATCGAGCGCAAATGCTCCCCGGAAAAGCTGCCGAAGTGCCCGCCATGCACCGTGCGGATCGGCAACGCCTGCACACGCCGCAGACTGCTGGCGTAATCCTCAAGATTGGAGTGGTAGGCGTCTTCGATCAGCGGCCCGTCGTAGATGATGTCGCCGCTGAAAAGGGTTTCAGTCGCCGCTTCATACAGGCTGATCCCGCCCGGCGAATGCCCCGGTGTGTGCAGCACTTGCAGCGTGCGATTGCCCAGATCGAGCACATCGCCGTCCTCGACAAATCCGGTGGCCGGCGCGGCTTTGACCCGGTATTCGGCGTAGCACAACGGGCAGTCCGGATGCGCTTCAAACATGTCGTCGCCGACGAAGGCGCGGCTCAGATCGTTCTCGCCATCCGGCGCTGCAAGGATGTCCGCTTCGGCGCGATGCACCAGCCGTTCAGCAAATTCGTGATGCCCGGCGATATGGTCGAAATGGCAATGACTGGCCACCGCCACCAGCGGTCGCTCGGTGATCCACGGCAATTGTTCGCGCAGGCTGACCAGCCCTGAACCGCTATCCAGCAACAAGTCTTTGTCACGGCCCTGAATGTGCCAGAGGTTGCAGCGGTAAAACGGCTGAATATACGGCTCGTGAATAAGCCGGATGCCATCGCTCAGGTGCTGCACCTCGAACCACTGATCACGAGAAACGATCTTCATCAGTACTTTTCTCTCGGCGTAAAAAAACGAGTGTGGCAACCGACGCCACACTCGTCGAAGAAAGTATCAAGTCGTTATGTTTCAGCTTAGATCGCGCGGGCCACCGAGACAGGACGGCGCGAGGCGAGGCTGACCACCACGAAACTCACCAGACCCACAGCCAGGCTGTAGTAGATCGGCGTGTTCGCATCCAGACCGTCCTTGAACATGAACAGCAGCGCCGTGGCAAAACCCAGGCCCATGCTGGCTATGGCGCCGGCGGTGGTCGCGCGTTTCCAGAAGATTGCCCCCATCAGCGGGATCAGCATGCCGCCCACCAACAGGTTGTAAGCGAGAGTCAGCGCACTTATCACGTCGTTGACCACCAGCGCGATACCCAGCACGACAATACCGGTGAGCAAGGTGAACAGGCGGTTGACGCCCAGGCTCGACTGTTTGCCGCCACGCAGCTTCGGCAGCAAGTCTTCAGTCAGGGTGGTGGCTGCGGCGAGCAGGCCGGCGCTGGCGGTGGACATCATCGCCGCCAGTGCAGCCGCGATCACCAGACCCCGGATGCCGTCCGGCAGCGACAGTTTGACGATGGCGGCGAAGGCGTTGTTGACGTTGTCCAGATCCGGGATCAGCACGTGCGCCGCCATGCCGATCAGCGCGCAAGCCAGGCCGTAGAGGATGCAGTAGATACCCGCAATGCTGCCGGCGTATTGCGCGACTTTGGCGGTCTTGACGGTGAACACCCGTTGCCAGATGTCCTGACCGATCAGGATGCCGAAGAAGTAGATCATGAAGTAGGTGATGATCGTGTCCCAGCCGATGGTGGTGAAGCTGAAGGCGGTCGCCGGCAGTTTCAGCACCAGTTCGTCCCAACCGCCGACGCGGTACAGGCAGATCGGCAACAGAATGAACATCAGGCCCACGGTCTTGATGATGAACTGGACGATGTCGGTCAGGGTCAGCGACCACATGCCGCCGATCGCCGAGTAGATCACCACCACGCCACCACCGACGAGTACCGAAACCCAGAATGGCAGGTCAAACAGCACTTGCAGGACGGTGCCGATCGCCAGGATCGAGGTCACGCCGATCATCAGCGCGTAGGCCAGCATGATTGCCGCGCTCGCCGAGCGGGCCATCGGGTTGTAGCGTTTTTCCAGGACCTGGGTAACGGTGTAGATCTTCAGTTTCAGCAGCGGTTTGGCGAGGAACAGGTTCAGCGCAACGATGCCGCAACCGAGTGCCGCGCACAGCCAGAAACCGGAGATGCCGTGCACGTAACCGAGACGCACGGTGCCGACGGTGGACGCGCCACCGAGCACGGTTGCGGCCATGGTGCCCATGTACAGGCTCGGGCCGAGGTTACGCCCGGCGACGAGAAAGTCCTCGTTGGTCTTGGCCTTGCGCATGCCGAAGTAGCCGAGCAAGAGCATGCCGGCGGCGTAGATGAGGACGACGAATAAATCCAAAGCCATGATGGCGTGTCTCCGATTGTCTTTTTTATGTTGAGGCTGAATTCGAATCTCACTGTGGGAGCGAGCCTGCTCGCGAAGGCGGTCTGTCAGTCACATCAATGTTGAATGAGCTGAAGTCTTCGCGAGCAGGCTCGCTCCCACAGGGGATCTGCGTCAGGCGGCCTGGCGCAGTTGAGGTTTTACTGCGGCTTCACGCCGGGCATCCTTCGGGCCGAACACTTCGCGCGGTTCCGGGAACAGGCTCAGCAGCGTCAGGTACACCACCGAAGCCAGGCCCAGGGTCACCGGCAAACTGATGTCGATACCGCCGGCCATTTCACCCAGCGGGCCGACGAACTGCCCCGGCAAATTGACGAAGCACAGGCCAACCGCCGCGCTCGGGATCCACGCCCCCAGACCGCGCCAGTTCCAGCCGTGGCTGAACCAGTAGCGCCCGCCCTGTTCGCCACGGGTGAACACTTGCAGGTCATCCGGGCAGTAGAAGCCGCGACGCACCACCAGGCCGATGATCATGATCACCATCCACGGCGTGGTGCAGGTGATGATCAGCACGGCGAAAGTCGACACGCTCTGCACCAGGTTCGCGGCAAAGCGGCCGATGAAGATGAAGGCAATCGACAGCACGCCGATCAGCAGCGTCGCTTTCACTCGTGACAGCACTCGGGGGAACACGCTGGACATGTCCAGCCCGGTGCCATACAGCGAGGTGGTGCCGGTGGACATACCGCCGATCACCGCAATCAGGCACACCGGCAGGAAGAACCAGCTCGGCGACACCGCCAGCAAACCACCGACATAGTTGTTCGCCGCGATGTAGTCCGGCGCCTTGATCGCGACGATGGTCGCGGTGCTCAGGCCGAACAGGAACGGGATGAACGTGGCGATCTGCGACAGCACAACCGCCGCCATGATCCGTTGCTTGGAGGTGTCACGCGGGATGTAGCGCGACCAGTCGCCGAGGAACGCGCCGAAGGAAATCGGGTTGCTCATCGCCACCAGCGCAGCGCCGATGAACGCGGCCCAGAAGCCCGGCTGACCGAGGCTCACAGTGCCCGTGTAATGCGCGTCGAAAGGACCGGCGAAGGCGAAGATGCCCAGCAGGAACAACAGGCTGGCGCTCCACACCGCGATCTTGTTCACCCACAGCAGAAAGCGGAAGCCGTAGATGCACACGGTCAGCACCAGAATCGCGAACAGACCGTAGGCCAGGCCCAGAGTCAGGTCGGTTTCCGGCAGACCGATCAGGCGTTTTGCACCACCAATCAGCGCATCCCCCGAACTCCACACCGAGAGCGAGAAAAACGCGATAGCGGTCAACAGCGACAGGAACGAACCGACGATCCGCCCGTGTACGCCGAAGTGCGCACCGGACGACACGGCATTGTTGGTGCCGTTGAGCGGGCCGAACAGGCCCATCGGTGCGAGGATCAGCGAGCCAAGCAGCACGCCCAGCACAATCGCCCAGACGCCGGCCTGAAAAGACAGACCGAACAGCACCGGGAAACTGCCGAGCACGGCGGTGGCAAAGGTATTCGAACCACCGAAGATCATCCGGAACAAGTCCGTCGGGCCTGCGCTGCGTTCGTGGTCCGGGATCTGTTCGACCCCGTGGGTTTCAATCTGCGTAAGGCTTTGGTCGTTGTTGTTGTTATTCATGATCTGCTCCGATCATAAAGGCGCGCCTCATCGTGTGTGAGGCGTCACCTGTTTTGGCTAAGGGGATGGCAGCCCTTCCGGCATTGCGGACAAATGTTCGTGACAGGCCAGCCAATGGCCTTGTTGTTCTAGGCTCGACGCGTGTTTCTTGAAAACAATCGTCTCGCGCTCCTGGCTGAAGTGTTGCTCCCCTTGCATGCGCAGCTCGGTGGCCACGTCATGGATGAAAATCGCCACGTCACCCTGCAGGCTGACGAAGGCGTTGCTCGAAGTGCACGAGAGCACTTCGAAGCCATCCTCGGCGCGCCAGCTGTCCCACAAGGCCTGATAGGCATCGCGCGACAGCAGCGGCTGTTCAAGGGTGTAGAAAACGAAACTTGCATCGGCGCTGAACGCGCCGAAATAAGCTTCGCGATCGTTACGGGCGAAGGCAGCCACCAGTTCGGCGGCCGCTTGCAAAACCTGATCACGTTCGTTCATGACCCGACCCTCAGCGATGGACCACGCCAGGCAGTACGCAGAGCATTTCGTACAGCAGGTTGGCGGCCAGCAGCGAGGTGTTGCCGGTGGTGTCATAAGCGGGCGAGACTTCTACCAGATCGCAACCGATCAGGTCGAGGCCTTGGCAGCCGCGAACGATTTCAATCGCCTGAATGGTCGTCAGACCACCGATTTCCGGGGTGCCGGTGCCAGGTGCCCAGGCCGGGTCGATGCCGTCGATGTCGAAGCTCAGGTATACCGGGCCGCCGCCGACTTTTTCGCGTACTTCGGCCATCAGCGGCGCCAGCGACTTGTGCCAGCACTCTTCGGCCTGCACCACGCGGAAACCCTGATCGCGGCTCCAGTTGAAGTCATCAGCGGTGTAACCCTGGGCGCGCAGACCGATCTGCACCACGCGATCGCAGTCCAGCAGACCCTCTTCGACGGCGCGACGGAAGGTGGTGCCGTGAGCGATCTTCTCGCCGAACATGTGATCGTTGACGTCAGCGTGGGCATCGATGTGCACCAGACCGACCTTGCCGTGCTTTTTATGAATCGCGCGCAGGATCGGCAGGGTGATGGTGTGGTCGCCACCCAGGGTCATCGGGATCACGTTGTGCTCGAGAATGTTGTCGTAGGCTTCTTCGATGATGCGCACGGCGTCGAGCAGGTTGAAGGTGTTGATCGCCACGTCACCGATATCGGCCACCGACAACGAGTCGAACGGCGCCGCGCCGGTGGCCATGTTGTACGGGCGGATCATTACTGATTCGGTACGGATGTCGCGTGGCCCGAAGCGGGTACCGGGGCGCAGCGAAGTACCGATGTCCAGTGGCACGCCAACAAAGGCAGCGTCCAGGCCGGCAGCGGTCGGTACATGGGGAAGTCGGAGCATGGTGGCGATGCCGCCGAAGCGCGGCATTTCGTTGCCGCCCAGTGGTTGGTGAAGAATCTTGTCCACGGGTAAGGCCTCATCGTCTTTGTTTTATTTATGTCGGCGCGCCGTTGAGCACAGGTTCGGACGCCGCTGTGGGGCTGATGATGCGAAATGTAGTGGGGGGAAAGAATCGCTACGGGCAAAAACTTAGTTCAGATTTTTCTAAACTAATGGCGAGGCTGGGATTAGACTTTGGCGGGTTCGAATGGTGTGTTCGGCTGGGGATTGTTGCCCTCACCCCAGCCCTCTCCCAGAGGTAGAGGGGGCCGACCGAGTTGTTGGCGGAATCTGCATCGACCTGAAAAATCGAGTCGCACTCAGGATTTGAAAGCCATGGAGATCAGCTCCCTCTCCCTCGGGGAGAGGGCTGGGGTGAGGGGCTTTTCCCACAGACACACAGTTGCAAAGCCCGGAGCAGACATGGCCAACGCTTTACCCGACCTGAAACTGTTACGCATCTTCGTCAGCGTCGTGCGCCATCAGGGTTTCGCCAACGCGCAACAGGAACTCAACCTGTCGACCTCGGCGATCAGCACTTACATGAGCCAGCTCGAAGCCGCGCTCGGCCTGGTGCTGTGCCATCGCGGGCGTGGTGGGTTCAGCCTGACCAGCAAGGGTGAGCTGTTCCATCAGGAAACCCTGCGCCTGCTCGCCGAGCTCGAAGGTTTCGAGCAATACGCTGCAGCGCTCAAGGGCGAACTGCGCGGCACGCTCAACCTCGGCGTGATCGACTCCACCGTCAGTGACAAGGCCTTGCCGTTCGCCGAAGCCATCGGCGCCTACAGTCAGGAACACCCGGCGGTGCATTTGCATCTGTCGGTGATGAGCCCCTACGAATTGCAACTCGGCGTGCAGGACAACCGTCTCGATCTGGCCATCGGTGCGTTTTCCACACGCATGAGCGGCCTGATCTACATGCCGCTGTATCGCGAGCAACACTGGTTGTACTGCAGCAGCCGGCACCCGTTGTTTAACGAGCGGCGCATTCCCGAGCAAGTCATCACCCAGCAACGCATGGTCGGACGTGGTTACTGGAGTCAGGCCGAACTGGCGCGCCACGGCTTCAAACACAGCGCGGCGACGGTGGAAAGTATGGAGGCGCAGCTGATTCTGGTGCTGTCCGGCGCCTACATCGGTTACTTGCCGGAGCACTATGCTCAGGCGTGGGCCGACAAGGGCGATTTGCGCGTGCTGCTGCCGGCGACCTTCGGTTATCAGGCGCCGTTTTCGATGATCATGCGCCGGGGCCGCAGCCGCGAGCCGCTGATCCAGACCTTCCGCGATTTGCTCAAAGCACAGCTCAATCAGGCTTAGCTTGTAGGGAAAAGAAGTATGTCCAGACCTCAATGCCCGCGCTGCCTGCGCCCCCAGACCCATTGCCTGTGCCCGCTGATCCCGAGCCTCGACAGCCGCACGCGGGTGTTGCTGTTGCAGCATCCGAGCGAGGTCAATCATGCGTTGAATACTGCTCGATTGGCGGCACTCGGTTTGACCAATGCCGAGCTGATTGTCGGTGAAGTATTCGAAGATTTGCCGGCGCTGTTGAACCTGCCGGGGTATCGGGCGCGGTTGTTGTTTCCCGCCGATGATGCGCAGCCGATGCAGGCTTATGGCGAGTCCGATGAACCACTGTTGCTGGTCGTTCCGGATGGCACCTGGCGCAAGGCGCGCAAGATGTTGCACCTCAATCCGCTGCTGGCGGCGTTGCCACGGGTGACGCTGGCCGAAGGTGGCGTGTCGCGCTATCGCTTGCGCAAGGCACCGGGGCCGAGGGCGTTGTCGACCATCGAGGCGATTGTGCAGGCGTTGCAGACGCTGGAACCGTCGGCGTCATTCGAGCCGTTGCTCAAGCCGTTCGAGGCGTTGATCGAGGGGCAGATTGCGGCGATGGGGGAGGAGACTTTCCAGCGTAACCATGGCGACAAATGATCGTTCCCACGCGGAGCGTGGGAACGATCATTGGCTAGCGCTCGCGCATCGCCTCGGTCCGCGCTTTCAGCACGGGTTTGAGCAGATAATCCAAGACGCTTTTCTCCCCGGTAATAATGTCCACCGTCGCCACCATCCCCGGAATGATCAGCAACGGTTTCACATCCCCGCCCAAATGGTTTTTATCGGTACGCACCTGAATCAGATAGAAACTGTTGCCCTTGTCATCGGTAATCGTGTCGGCGCCGATCAACTCAAGCTTGGCGCTCAGCCCGCCGTAAATCGTATAGTCATAGGCACTAAACTTGACCATGGCTTTCTGGCCCGGATGCAGGAACGCAACATCCTGTGGCCGCACTTTGGCCTCGATCAACAGGTTGTCTTCCAACGGCACGATTTCGACCATGTCGCTGCCCGGTTGAACCACGCCGCCGATGGTATTGACCTTCAATTGCTTGATCACCCCGTGTACCGGTGAGGTCACGGTGGTGCGGGTGACGCGGTCGTCGATGGCGATGCTGGTGGCAGTGATTTTCGACAGGTCGGTGCGTTTCTCATTCAGTTCTTTCGCCGCCTCGGAGCGGAAGGTTTGCTCGGACTCGTCGATCTTGCTGCGGATCTCGGCAATCGCCGATTCGGCGCGGGGGATGGCCAGCGTCGTGGCGTTCAATGAACCGCGGATTTCCACTGCGCTGCGCTTGAGGCGAAGGATTTCCACGGGTGACACCGCACCGGTTTTCACCAGCGGTTCGGACATGTTCATTTCTTGCTGCAGCAGCGCCAGACTCGAGCTGAACTGACCCTGCTTGGAGCGAAACTCGGCGAGTTCCTGAGTCTTCTGCCGCAGTTGTTCGCTCAACGTGCGCTGCTCGCTGGCCAGCCGGCGCTGACGTTGTTCGTACAGCGAACGCTCGTCTTCGGCGACTTGCGGCGCTTTGGCGATGACTTCATCGGAGAGCTTGAACGGCCGGCCCTCGGCCTCCGCCGACAGCCGTTCGACCTGCGCCGTCAACGCATAACGATCCGCCTCACTCTCACCCTTGTTCGAGCGAAAGCGCGTGTCATCCAGCCGCAGCAGGGTGTCGCCCTTGTTCACCATCTGCCCTTCACGAAAGAAAATCTCGGTGACGATGCCGCCCTCAAGGTTCTGGATCACCTGAATCTTGCTCGACGGAATCGCCTTGCCTTCGCCCATGGTCACTTCTTCGAGCACGGCGAATTTGGCCCAGACCACCGCGCTGATCAGCAGCGCCGCCGCCAGCCACACGGTGATCCGCGACCAGCGCGGCGAATCCTGCAAGGAAGCGCCGGCGGTTTCCGGCATGAATTCGGCTTCGGCGCTTTTGCCGAAACTGTCGAAGTAGCCGCGCTCTTTGCTATCGGAGGAAGCAGACATGGGGTAACTCCTAGACCGCTGCCGAGCCGACACGGCCCTTGCGCAGTGCATCGATGACCGCTTCTTTCGGACCGTCGGCGACGACCCGGCCGTTGTCCAGCACCAGCAACCGGTCCACCAGGCTCAGCATCGAGGTGCGATGGGTGACCAGCAGCAGCGTCTTGCCTTGCACCCAGCCGTGCAGCTTCTGCCGCAGCAAGTCCTCGCTGCTGTTGTCCATGGCGCTGGTGGGTTCGTCGAGCAGCATGATCGGCGGGTCGAGCAGCAGCGATCGCGCCAGCAGAACGGCCTGACGTTGGCCGCCAGAGAGCAATTGTCCGCGCTCGCCCACCGGCCGATCGAAGCCTTGCGGATGCTGGCGAGCGAGTTCGGTAACGCCGGTCAGTTCGGCCACTTCGAGCATGCGTGAATCGCTGATGTAGCGCGCGCCGAGGGTGAGGTTGTCGCGCAAACTGCCGGCCAGCAGCGGCAGATCGTGGGCGACGTAACCGATCTGTTGGCGCAGGTCGGCGACGTCGAGTTGGCGCAGGTCGAGGCCATCGAGCAGCAGTTGGCCCTCCTCAGGTTCATAGAAGCCCATGACCAAACGCGCCAGGGTACTTTTGCCCGAACCGCTGCGGCCGATGATGCCGACCCGCTCACCGGGTTTCAGGCTGAAGCTGACATTGCTCAGCGCCGGCGCATTCTGGCCGTTGTAATGAAAGGTCACGCCGCTGACGTCGAGCGCACCCTGCAATTGCGTGCGCTCCAGCGGCCGCTGTTTGCCGTCGCGTTCTTGCGGCAGAGCCATCAGTGCATCGGTGCTTTTCATGGTCAGTTGCGCTTGCTGATAGCGGGTGATCAGCCCGGCAATCTGTCCCAGCGGCGCGAGTACACGGCTGCCGAGCATGTAACTGGCGACCAGCGCACCGACGCTGAGGTTACCGGCGATGATGCTGTAGACCCCGGCGACAATCGTCGCCATTCCCGAGAACTGTTGAATGAACAACGTGCCGTTGGTGGCCAGCGCCGACAGATTGCGCGCGTGGCTGTCGAGACGGGTGAGGGCGCCGTGGGTGCTTTCCCATTTGTGCTGGCGCTCGCTTTCGGCGCTGCAGGCCTTGAGGGTCTCCAGGCCGCCGAGGGTTTCGATCAGCACCGCTTGGCGTTCAGCGCCGAGGCTCAGGCTCTTTTGCACGGTGTCACGCAGACGTACCTGAATGATCATCGCGAAGATGATGGTGATCGGAAACGCCAGCAGCGGAATCACCACCAGCCAACCGCCGAGCAGGCCGATCACCACCAGCATCAGCACCACGAAGGGCAGGTCGATCAGGCTGGTCAGCGTCACTGCCGTGAGAAATTCACGCAGGCCCTGAAAGTCATGAATGCTCTGGGCGAAACCGCCGATGGTCGCCGGCCGTGCCTTCATCGACATGCCGGTGATGCGTTCAAATAAAGTCGCGGAAAGGATCACATCGGTTTTCTTGCCGGCAGTGTCGAGCAGGTGCGCACGCACCACCCGCAGCACCAGTTCGAAGCCGGTACCGATCAGCAAGCCGATCGACAGCACCCACAGGGTAGAGGTGGCCTGATTCGGCACCACGCGGTCATAGGTTTGCATGACGAACAGCGGCACCATCAGGCCTAGCAAATTGATCAGGAAACTGGCGAGGATCGCATCGCTGTAGAGCCATTTCGACAGCTTCAGGGTGTCGCGAAACCACGCATGCACCCGTGGCACTAGCGGTGAACGGAGGTCTTCGAGTTCATGGCGCGGACGGGCGAACAAGGCCTGGCCGCTGTAGTGCTCGCTGAGCTCTTCGCGGCTGATCCATTGCTCGCCGCCGTCGGCTTCGCTGGGCAGGATCAGCGCTTTGCCGTCGTCGCCGAAGCGCCGTAAAACAGCAGTGCGACCGTCGTTGAGCAGCAGCAGAATCGGCAGGTTGAGCGGCGAGATGTCTTTCAGCTCGCGGCGCAGAATCCGTGCCTGCAACCCGGCCCGGGCGGCAGCGCGGGGCAGCAGGTCGAGGCTCAGTCGTTGTTTGTTGAGGGGCAGCCCGGCACTCAGGCTGGCGCGACTGACCGTCGCGCCATGCAGTTTGCAGAGGATCAACAGACCGTCGAGTAACGGATCATCGAAGCTCAGCCGCGGATCGATCCCGGTGTGGCCGGGTTCCATGCTGGTCATATTGATCGCCTCTGTTGAACGGACTCAGGTTGATCGTTCCCACGCTCTACGGTCGATGCGTGATCGTTCCCACGCTCCGCGTGGGAATGCAGCCCGGGACGCTCCGCGTCCCAAAGCGGACGCAGAGCGTCCATTGAGGCATTCCCACGCAGAGCGTGGGAACGATCAACAGGGGACTTATTTCAGCTCGGGCAGGCGCGCTTCGTTTTTCACTTCGGTCGCGGCGATCGCATCGGCCGGCAGCACCACCCGTTGTTTGCTCAGCAACTGGCCCATGTTCGCCAGCACGCGGTACATCGAATATTCCTCGGTGTAGCGGATTTCGGTGTAGCGACGGTTGGCGTTGTACAGCTCGTTTTCACTGTCGAGCAAATCGAGCAAAGTCCGTTGGCCGAGGCCGAACTGGTCCTGATACGCGGCACGTACACGCTTGGTGGTTTCCGCGTATTCGCGGGCGGTCGGGGTCTGTTTCTTCGCGTTTTCCATGGCGTTCCACGCTAGGCGGATGTTCTCGTTGAGCTGGCGCAGGGCGTTGTTGCGGATGTCCATCGCCTGATTGATGTCGTGGGCATTGGCGGCCAGTCGGGCCTTGTCGCTGCCGCCACGGAACAGGTTGTAGTTCATCACCACACCCACGCGCCATTCGTTGTCGTGGCCTTCATCGCCTTGCACGTTGTTGTTCGCGCCGACGGCGGCTTCAGCATCGAAACGTGGATAGAACGGCGACTTGGCGACTTCGTACTGGCTCTCGGCCGATTGCACGTCAGCCTGGGCGGACTTCAGATACGGGTTGTTGTCGACCATGCTCTGTTGGGCTTCACGCAATTCGGTCGGCAGTTCGCCACGGGTCGAAGCCGGGGTTTCCAGCTCATCGGGCATGCGCCCGACCACGCTGTAGAAGTTAGATTCGGCATCGGCCAGGTCGACTTCGGCGGTGTCGAGGTTGTTCTGCGCCAAGGCCTTACGCGCGACCGATTGATCCGAGTCAGCGGTACTGCCGACGCCACGCTCGGTGCGCAGGCCGATCTGATCGTTGACGCGCAAATGCGCCTGCAGGTTGTTCTTGGCCAGGGTCACCAGCTCGCGACGCTTGAGCACTTCGAGGTAGACCTCGATGGTGCGCAGGGCCAGATCCTGGGCGGTACCTTGCGCGTAATACGCACGCGAATTGGACACGCCTTTGGTGCGCTCGACTTCATTGGCGGTGTTGAAACCGTCGAACAGCATCTGCCGCAGACGCAGCTCGGACTGGGTGTAATTGAGGATTTCGGTGTGGTGATTGCCGAAGGCCCGAGTGTTGGTGTTGTCGCTGTAGCCACGGCCATACGCGGCGTTCAAATCGACGGACGGATAAAAGCCGCCCTTGGCCACTTTGACTTGTTCATCAGCCGACAGGCGGGCGTCCACGCGCGAGGCCAGTTCCGGGTGAGTGGCGATGGTGCTTTGAATCGCCTCGGTGAGGTTCATGGCCTGGGCTTGAGAAGTGCAAGCCATGGCCAGCAAAACCGCGCTGCAGAGGGGGGTTAGAACGCGCATGGGTGCATCTCCCTGAGTCCTGATGGTGTGTTACTGTCGCCAAATATTTGACGATATTTTTAGGTGCAAGCGTTTCACTCTTGTAACAACAGAGCTAAGAACATCCTGAAGCGTAGCTAAGAAAAAATTTTCATAAGGCTTATGCCGAAAAAAACTTATGCGCTTTGCAAAAACCGGCACATTGTTCAGCATGAAAGCCTTTGTTTTATGCGCTTTAGGGAGCGCAGGAAGGCTTGAGGAAAGTTCCACTCACTTTGCGACATACGGCGAAGTACTGCTGAAGGGGAGGGACGCGTAGCGGCTGATGGGTGACAGATTTTTGTCACTCGAGTGATTCATCAGCGTTACGTAGCGTTAGTGGGCGTATGGCTTTGATCAGGATGTTGAAGTGCTTGATAGCACTGATGTTTCCGAAAGAGGCCGCCTGCGAAACGAACTGTTGAAGGTGCGAGCGTCGCCTCCAACAACCCGGTTGAGCCATGGGCTGCTTCGCTTACCAGTGCCGACGGTGGTCGGCAGCGGAGGATTTCACATGGCAACGCTCATCGGCACAGTCACTAAAGTCATTGGCCAGGTTTTCGCCCAGTCAGCCGACGGTAATAAACGCGTACTGGTTGAGGGGGATCGCCTGGTCGCAGGTGATCAACTGATTACTGGCGCGGAAGGCGCGGTGGCGGTGAAGCTGCAAAACGGCCAGGAACTGACCCTCGGACGCGGCAGCAGCATGACCATGACCGGTGAACTGCTGGCGGGTCAGGCGGCGCATGTCAATGCCGCGGAGGCCGTGACCCCGAGCGACGCGCAATTGACCGACGTCGAGCAGATCCAGAAAGCCATCGCCGCCGGTGACGACCCGAGCAAAACCGCTGAAGCCACCGCGGCCGGTCCGAATGCCCCGGGCGGCGCACCGGGAGAGGCGGGTGGCGGCCACAGTTTTGTCCTGCTGACCGAAGTCGGTGGACGCGTCGATCCGATCATCGGTTTCCCCACCGCCGGGTTCGGCGGTATTCCTGAATTCCCTGAAGAACGCCGCAACGCGGTGATCGACAACGGTGATGACACCCCGGCTGTGGTGGTGCCGCCACCGGTGAACAATCCAGTGACCCTCACCGGTCTGAATGTGGCGGGCGGCGAACTCAACGTCAGTGAAGCCAATCTGCCTGACGGTTCGTCGGCCAACCCCGGTGCACTGACGCAAAGCGGCAGTTTCACCGTGTCGGCACCGGACGGTCTGACCAGCCTGAGCATCGGCGGCATCAACGTTATCGTTGGCGGTGTGCCGATCGGCTTCCCGCAATCGATCACCTCGCAGCTGGGCAACACCCTGACCATCACCGGTTACAACCCGGCGACTGGCGTTGTCAGCTACAGCTACACCCTCAACGGCAACGAAACTCATGCGGCCGGTGACGGCGTGAACAATCTCAGCGAACAGTTCACCGTGATTGCCGGCGACAGCAATGGCGACACCGCGACCGGCACGCTCGACGTCAACATCACCGACGATGTGCCAAAAGCCTTTGATGACAACAATGGCACGGCGTCTGAAACGCAGCTGACACTGACCGGCAATGTGTTGACCAACGATGTGCAAGGGGCTGATCGCGTGCCCACCGGGCCCGTCACCCCAGGCACTTTCACCGGCACTTACGGCACTTTGGTGCTGAACGCCAACGGCACTTACACCTATACGCTGAACACCAACGATGCCGACTTCAAAAACCTGCACGGTGGCGGTAACGGCACGGAAACCTTCGCCTACACCATCACCGATTCCGATGGCGATACCAGCACTGCCAACCTCGTCCTGCAGATCCACAACAATGACGATCCGGTGGTCATCAACGGCTTGAACGTCGAAGGCGGGGAGCTGACGGTCTACGAGAAAAATCTCGGCGACGGCAGCGCACCGGATTCCACCGCGCTGACGCAGAACGGTACGTTCACCATCACTGCACTCGATGGTGTAACGACGCTGACTGTCGGCGGCATCGCCGTTGTCACCAATGGCGTGGCCGCAGGCTTCCCGCAATCGATCACAACCCCGTTGGGCAGCACGCTGACCATCACCGGTTTCAACGCCACCACCGGCGTGGTTAGTTACAGCTACACCCTGGTCGACAACGAAGCGCATCCCACCGCCAACGGCGCGAACAATCTGCCAGAGCAGTTTGCCGTCACCGTGGTCGATGACAACGGCACCACTGCCAACGGCACGCTCGACGTGAACATCACCGACGACGTACCCAAAGCCTTTGATGACAGCAATGGCACGGCGTCTGAAACGCAACTGACACTGACCGGCAACGTGCTGACCAACGACGTGCAAGGTGCCGATCGCGTACCGACAGGACCCGTTACGGCCGGCACCTTCACCGGGACTTACGGCACCTTGGTGCTCAACGCCAACGGCACCTACACCTACACGCTGAACACCAATGACGCGGACTTCAAAAACCTGCACGGCGGCGGTAATGGCACAGAAACCTTCGCCTACACCATCACCGATTCCGACGGTGATACCAGCACCGCCAACCTTGTCCTGCAGATCCACAACAACGACGATCCGGTGATCATCGCCGGCCTCGACGTGAATGGCGGCGAACTCACTGTTAACGAAAAAAACCTCAGCGACGGCAGTGCGCCGGATTCCACTGCGCTGACGCAAAGCGGCACGTTCACCATCACTGCACTCGATGGCGTCACCACGCTGACTGTCGGTGGCATTGCCGTCGTCACCAACGGTGTGGCCGCAGGTTTCCCACAATCGGTCACCACTCCGCTGGGCAGCACACTGACCATCACCGGTTTCAACGCCACCACCGGCGTGGTCAGCTACAGCTACACCCTGGTCGACAACGAAGCGCATCCAACCGCCAACGGCGCGAACAATCTGCCTGAGCAGTTTGCCGTCACCGTGGTCGATGATAATGGCAGCACTGCCAACGGCACGCTCGACGTGAACATCACCGACGACGTGCCGAAAGCCTTTGATGACAGCAATGGCACGGCGTCTGAAACGCAACTGACACTGACCGGCAACGTGCTGACCAACGACGTGCAAGGTGCCGATCGCGTACCAACAGGACCCGTTACGGCCGGCACCTTCACCGGGACTTACGGCACCTTGATGCTCAACGCCAACGGCACGTATACCTACACGCTGAACACCAATGACGCGGACTTCAAAAACCTCCACGGCGGCGGTAACGGCACAGAAACCTTCGCCTACACCATCACCGATTCCGACGGTGATACCAGTACCGCCAACCTTGTCCTGCAGATCCACAACAACGACGATCCGGTGATCATCAACGGCCTCGACGTCAACGGCGGCGAACTCAGCGTTTACGAGAAAAATCTCAGCGACGGCAGTGCGCCGGATTCCACCGCGCTGACCCAGAGCGGCACCTTCACCATCACTGCACTCGATGGCGTGACGACCCTGACTGTCGGTGGCATCGCCGTGGTCACCAACGGTGTGGCCGCAGGTTTCCCACAATCAGTCACCACACCGCTGGGCGGCACGCTGACCATCACCGGTTTCAACGCCGCCACCGGGGTGGTCAGCTACAGCTACACCCTGGTCGATAACGAAGCGCATCCCACCGCCAACGGCGCGAACAATCTGCCAGAGCAGTTCGCCGTTACCGTGGTCGATGACAACGGCACCACCGCCAATGGCTCGCTGGACGTCAACATCGTCGACGACCTGCCGAAGGCCAACGATGACAGCAACGGAACAGCGTCAGAAAGCCAACTGACCCTGACCGGCAACGTGTTGACTAACGATGTGCAAGGTGCTGACCGTGTACCCACCGGCCCGGTTACGCCCGGCACGTTCACCGGCACTTACGGCACCTTGGTCCTCAACGCCAATGGCACGTATACCTACACGCTGAACACTAATGACGCCGACTTCAAAAACCTCCACGGCGGCGGCAACGGCACGGAAACGTTCGCCTACACCATCACCGATTCCGATGGCGATACCAGCACCGCGAATCTGGTGCTGAACATCCACAACAATGACGATCAGGTCTACCTCAACGGCCTCGACGTCAATGGCGGCGAACTCACCGTCTACGAGAAAAACCTCAGCGACGGCACCAGCCCCAACACTCCGGCGCTGACCCAGAGCGGCACCTTCACCGTCACCGCCCTCGACGGCCTGCAAACCCTGACCGTGGGCGGTATCAACGTGGTCACCGGTGGCGTGGCCGCAGGCTTCCCGCAATCGATCGTCACGCCGCTCGGCAGCACGTTGACCATCACCGGCTATAACCCTGCTACCGGTGTTGTGAGCTACAGCTACACCCTGGTCGACAACGAAACCCATCCGAACGCCAACGGCGCCAACAGCATCACCGAAAACTTCAACGTGGTGGCGACGGACACCGATGGCAGCACGGCCAACGGCCAGATCAACGTCAACATCGTCGATGATTTGCCCAGCGCCCATCCTGACGCCGCATCGGTGGCGGAGGGCGGCACGGTCAGTGGCAATGTCCTGAACAATGACATCGGCGGCGCCGACGGCCCGGCCGTAACCGGTGCGGTGGTCGGCGTGCGCGCCGGCGCCGACACTTCGACCTCGGCCATCGGCGGCCTCAACAGCAACATCAACGGCACCTACGGCTACCTGACCCTGGACGCCAACGGCAACGCCGTCTACCACAGCAATCCCAACGTCGTGAACGGCCCGGGCGCGGTGGATGTGTTCACCTACACCGTGCGCGATGCCGATGGTGATGAAAGCACCACCACCATCACCATCGATGTCGCCAACAGCAAGCTGTGCGCGACCAGCGACACCGACGTCACCGTTTACGAAAAAGCCCTCGACCTGACCAAGGACGGCGCGGATCTGGCTCCCGGTACAGTCACTGGCAGCGCCCCGACCAACACCGGCGAAACCGCGTCCGGCACCTTGGTCGGTTCGGTCGCTGGTGCGGTCGGTGCAATCAGTTATGCCTTGGTCGGCAGCGCCACCGGCAACTACGGGCAGATCGTTCTCAACCCCAACGGCACGTACACCTACACGCTGACCTCGCCGGCGAGCACCACGCCGCATGCCGACGATGGCGCCAACAGCCTGAGCGAAACCTTCACCTATCAGGCCACCGATTCACTGGGCAACATCGTTACCAGCACCATCGTTGTGAGCATCGTCGATGACGTGCCAAAAGCTGTGCATGACAACAACGCCAACAGCGCCTCGGAAACGCAACTGACCCTGACCGGCAACGTGCTGACCAACGATGTGCAAGGCGCCGACGTGGTCGCGACCGGACCGAATGCCGGGCCGATCACCGCCGGCACGTTCACCGGCACTTACGGCACGCTGGTGCTCAACGCCAACGGCACGTACACCTACACGCTGAACCCCAACGATGCCGACTTCAAAAACCTGCACGGCGGCGGTAACGGCAGCGAGACGTTCACCTACACCCTGACCGATGCCGACGGCGACACCAGTACCGCCAACCTGGTGCTGAACATCCACAACAACGACGATCCGGTGCTGCTCAACGGCCTTGACGTAAATGGCGGCGAACTCACCGTTTACGAGAAAAACCTCAGCGACGGCACCAGCCCCGACACCCCGGCACTGACCCAGAGCGGCACCTTTACCGTCACCGCGCTCGATGGCTTGCAAACCCTCACCGTTGGGGGCATTGCCGTGGTCACCAATGGTGTCGCCGCAGGCTTCCCGCAATCCGTCGTCTCGCCGCTGGGCAGCACCTTCACCGTCACCGGTTACAACCCAGCGACCGGTGTTGTGAGTTACAGCTACACCCTGGTCGACAACGAAACCCACCCGAATGCCAACGGTGCCAACAGCCTCACCGAGAACTTCAACGTGGTGGCGACGGACACCGATGGCAGCACTGCCAATGGTCAGATCAACGTCAATATCATCGATGATCTGCCGACCGCCAAACCCGACACCGGCTCGGTGGCCGAGGGCGGAACGGTCAATGTCAGTGTGCTCGGCAATGACATCAGCGGTGCCGATGGCGCCGCCACTGTGGTCGGCGTGCGCGCCGGCAGCAACACCGGCACTTCGGCCATCGGCGGCCTCAACAGCAACATCAATGGCAACTTCGGTTACCTGACCCTCGATGCGGCGGGCAACGCCGTCTATCACAGCAACCCGAACTCGGTGAGTCCACCGGGCGCCACCGACACCTTCACCTACACCGTCCGCGACAGCGACGGCGATGAAAGCACCACGACCATCACCATCAACGTCGCCGACAGCAAACTGGTGGCCTCGGTCGATCAGGACGTCACGGTCTATGAGAAAGCTCTCGATCTGAGCAAGGACGGCGCGGATCTGGCCCCCGGTACGGTCACCGGCAGCGACCCGAGCAACACCGGTGAAACCACCACCGGCACGCTGGTCGGCGCAGTCACTGGCGGCACCGGCGCGATCACCTACACCCTGGTCGGCAGCGCAACCGGCAGCTACGGGCAGATCCAGCTCAACGCCGACGGCACTTACACCTACACGCTGACATCGGCGCCGAAAACCTCGCCGAGCGCCAACGACGGGGCGAACACTCTCAGCGAAAGCTTCACCTACAAAGCCACCGATGCACTGGGCAACAGCACCACCAGCACCCTTGTGGTGAACATCGTCGATGACGTACCAAAAGCCGTGGCCTCGGATCGTTCGGTGGCGGCAGTGGAGATCGATTCGAACCTGCTCATCGTTCTCGACATCTCCGGCAGTATGGCTGACGCCTCCGGTGTGCCGGGCCTGTCGCGACTGGCGCTGGCCAAGCAGGCAATCAGTGCCTTGCTCGACAAGTACGACGACCTCGGCGACGTCAAAGTCCAGCTCGTCACCTTCAGCAGCAACGCCACCGACCGAACCTCGGTATGGGTCGATGTGGCGACCGCGAAGACGATTCTCGCCGGCCTGACGGCGGGTGGCGGCACCAACTACGACGCCGCGGTGGCGGTCATGCAAACCGCGTTCAATACCTCGGGCAAACTCACCGGGGCACAGAACGTCGGTTACTTCTTCTCCGACGGCAAACCCAACGAAGGCGACATCAACGCCGCTGACGAAGCCGCGCTGAAAAACTTCCTCGATGCCAACAACATCAAGAACTACGCGATCGGCCTCGGCAGCGGCGTGAGCAACGCCAACCTCGACCCGCTGGCCTATGACGGCATCAGTCACACCAACACCAATGCGGTGGTGGTCACCGATCTCAACCAGCTCAATTCGGTACTGTCGGGCACCGTACAGGGCGCGCCGGTCACCGGTTCGTTACTGGGCGAGGGCGGCACCTTCGGCGCCGATGGCGGCTTCATCAAATCCATCGTGGTTGACGGCACCACTTACACCTACGATCCGAAAGCTCTCAGCGGCCAAGGCTCGCTGACGCCAAGCGGCGGCACCAATCACGGGACGTTCAACACCGTGAACAACACGCTGAGCATCGCCACCAATAACGGCGGCACACTGCTGATCAACCTCGATACCGGCGACTACACCTACACCTCGCAGAAAACCACCGCTGTGGTCATCACCGAGAACATCGGCTTTACCGTCAGCGACAACGACGGCGATCTCGCCAGTTCGACGCTGACCGTGAAAGTCATCCCCAACGCGCCGCCGGTGGCGGTGGACGACCACGTCATCACCAACGTGCTGTCGGGCAACATTGTGGTGCCGGGCGAACTGCTGCTGGCCAATGACACCGATCCGAACGGCGATACGCTCAATGCCACGCCTACCAGTTTCAACACCGGCTGGATCTCGAAAGCGGCGGACTTCACCGGCACCGGGGCGATCAACTTCACCGGCACCAACGTCAACACCGCCGCCAACCAGAACCTGGCCAACGTGCGTAATTCGTTCAGTGCCAACGCCGCGACCATGACTGCCGTACTGGTGGTCAGTGGCTATCTCGGTGCGGTGACCAACAGCAACGCCAACGATGAAGACCGCATCACCGTCAACCTGCGCCAGGGCGAAACCCTCAACCTCGATCACAACCTGGCGGCCGGTCACGTCACCATGGAGTACTCGATCAACGGTGGCGCCTACACAACCCTGGCGGACGGGCAAACCCTCACCGCGTCGGCCGATGGCGTCTATCAGATCCACATCACCAACATCGCCAATCCCAGCGGCGGCGGTAACCCCAACACGGCGGAAAACTATCAGCTGACCATGACCCTCAACTACGCCGGGGCGCATGACATCACCCCGGACTTCCACGGCAGCTACACCGCCAACGACAACCATGGCGGCAGCGACACCGCCAACGTCAGCATCAGCTATCAGGACGGCCACACCCTCACCGGCACCTCGGGGGATGACGTGCTGGTGGCTGGCAGCGGCGACAACATCATCAACGCCGGCGACGGCAACGATGTGCTCACCGCAGGCTCAGGCAACAACGAGCTGCACGGCGGTGCCGGCAACGACTTGCTCTACAGCGGCCCGGGCAACGATTTGCTCGACGGCGGTACTGGCAGCGACACCGCCAGCTACGCCCACGCCACGGCCGGGGTCACGGTCAACCTCGGCCTGCTCGGTGCGCAAAACACCCTTGGCGCCGGCACCGATACGTTGACCGGCATCGAAAACCTCGTCGGCTCGAACTTCAATGACACCCTCACCGGCGATAACAATAACAACGTGATCAACGGTGGCCTCGGCAACGACATCCTCAACGGTGGCGGTGGCGACGACCTGCTGATTGGCGGCATGGGCAACAACACCATGACCGGTGGCTCAGGGGCCGATACCTTCCAGTGGCTCAAGGGCAACAGCGGCCACGACCTGATCACCGACTTCACCCCCGGCACCGACAAGCTCGACCTGTCGCAACTGCTGCAGGGCGAAAACGGCACCACAGCCTCGCTGGATGACTACCTGCACTTCACTGTCAGTGGCAGCGGCGCCTCGGTGCTCACCAGCATCGATGTCAGCGCCATGGCCGGCGCCACGCCGAACCAGACGATTGATCTGGCCGGCGTCAATCTGGCCAGCCATTACGGCGTAACGCCGGGTGCGGGTGGGGTAGTGGCTGGCGGGCATGACACGGCGACGATCATCAGCGGGATGCTGAATGATCATTCGTTGAAGGTGGATACGGTGTAAGCGACGCCTGAAACGACAAAACCCGCCGTCCCGTTCAACCGGGGCGGCGGGTTTTTTCTGCCTGGAGGCAGGGCGTTGTTCTTTCGTCAGTCTTCGCGAGCAGGCTCGCTCCCATATTGGAGCGCGTTTAACTGTGGCAGCGAGCCTGTTCGCGAAAGCGCCAGATCTGACTCCGAAAAACCCAGCGGTTGATCACACCTGCATCAACCCGGCGGATTCTGGCGTAGCTGTAAGCGATGACGCGAGGTCGTGTAGCTCGATTTGTTGCCTGCACGTTTCTGATAAGCGCACATGTTCAAGCCCCCTGTGCATGAGCATTGATTCCGACGAACGGTAGCAATACCTGTAATTTCTGACAGTAGGCAGCACCCGCCATTGCGCATTAAATCGAACCCATGCAGCGGCGGTATCACCCTGTTGATACCCGCACACCAACGATTGGCTAATTGTCGCGGAGCGTCTTACATGCAGCCCCCGGAACACACACAAGACCCGCACAGTGCAAATCCGCAACCATCGGAAGTCACCGCTTTGCCGCTTCCGCGAGTGCCGGTCATTCTCAAAGACGAACTCGGTGAAGAAAGCCCCGACGGACTGTTGCCGCGTACGGAGTTGAACCGTGATCTGCAGTTGATTGTTCCTGAGTGGAACTTCACGACCGATCCTCTTCTCGGGCCCGATGTTATCAAAGTGGGATTCCGCCTGTTTGGGAATGACTTTCGCGAAGTCAATGAATTTAAGTTTCCTATTCCCATCGCACCTGGGGACAAATACGTGTCAGTCCCCAGGGACTATATGGACAGTGGCATCTACGACCTGTCTTACATCCTGATCCAGGGGGGCAACCCTGCTGAGTCCGCAAAAAAACGTATTACCGTGGACACGGTGGCCCCGAACTATGGTCAGGAGCCCGTCTTGCTGGAAATGCTGGATGTCGTCGGCAGTATCACCGACGACTACTTGAAGGAGCATGGGCAGGTTCGTTTTAAAGTTTGCAGTTATCCGGGAATTAAAGCCCGGGACAGAGCGATTTATTTCTGGACCGATACGGATACACCTTCCGGCTCGGAAACAGATATTGGCGAACAGGAATTCAGTCAGGCAGACATTGACCGTGATGAACTGTTTATCACCGTGCGCGAACAGGATATTCGTGACCGGGGTGAGGGGCCCCGTTATATCTATTACCGTCTACGAGACTGGGCGGGTAATAAAGGCCCCATATCAGAACTGTTGGGGTTGTTTGTCGATCTGCTCCCGGCGCCCGGAAATCTCAAGCCGCCTCGCGTGCCGTTGTCGGACCGAGGGTTGATTGACCGCCAGCATGCCCGTGAAGGTGCGGTGGCTCAGGGAGCCGTGACGGTAGAAATCGATCGTTATGACAATCCTGGTAGTGACAACGACATTCTGCTCGACTGGAATGGCACACCGCTGGCGCCGGTGCCGGTTGATCCTTCCCGCTTTCCCGTGGTCGTGCCAGTGCCTTGGTCAGCCCTGACAGCTAAGGGGCTGGGGCCCTTGACGGCGTCGGTGACTTACAAAGTGCGGCGTCCTTCAGGCACCACGCCATCCTCTCTGGAAACCAGGGTCCCGGTAGATTTGACCCTCGCCGGACAGGACCATGCCAATGCCCCGGCATTACTCAACCCGACTCTGGCAAAAGTAGAAATATACGGCGTCAATTCGAAAGTCCTCAACACGTTGACGTCTGATGATTTTGGCGAGCCTGCCGAGGGGGTTCTCGCGCTGTTTGATGCGCCACTCGCCGGGCAGACCATCAGCCTGTTTTGGGGGGCGATCACCACACCTGCAGCGCAATATATCGTTCAGCACGGTGATGTAGCCGGTAAGCGCGTGCCGTTCACCATTCCCTGGTCGATCATTGACCAGGATCGGGAGAACCCTGCATTACCGGTCTATTACACGACCAGCAACAACGTCAACCTGCAACAGGCTCTGACAACCTCAGTCAATGTATCGATTGTGGTGATCGAAAACCTGAAGGAGCCATCCTTTCCGCATGCGAACAGGGACGGTGTTCTTGACTGTTGTGCATGCCCGCGACTCTGGAAAGGGGTCTGGGTAAAAATCGATGGGAATACCGCCTTCGACAAAGATGATGTTGTGACTCTGCATTGGCAAGGATGTGAAGGACTGAATGGCTCTGAACCTATTCCCGGAGTGACAGACAAGTTCCCCACGATATTGAGCGACGCGCAAGCGCGTGAAGGTTTTGAAGTGCATGTCGCGGACTTTGAACGTCTGATTGCCCCTATGGTGAATAATGGCTCTGCACTGTGTCATTACACACTTAAGAAAACCAAGGGCGGAGTGGGTAGTTCAAAAGAGGAGTTCGTCATTATCAATAGAACCCTGCCCAGCACTATTGTCTGTTCCGATAAGGAGGGTGAGGATCACTGCGGTTCGCCCTGCGAGCATTCCGGGTGGGGTGAAAAGTTTGCAGAGTATTCGTCTGCGAAGTTGCAAGGCTTATTGAAATAAGCAGTTCTTGAATTCCACGTTTCTCGTGTCTGACTTGAGTAGTGTCTGTTAATTGCAAGAAGTTTAACCAGTGCCAAACGTATGCCTGCGTTGTTGCGTATGCGTGGGCGTCTTCTCCAGGAGCGATAAAATGACCGTTTATAAAAAACTCACCCCCGCACAGCAAAGTCGACTGGATTACCAGAAGATCCGCTTGGCAGCCCCGAAGATGGATGCATTTCCGCCTGAAATTCACCCCGATAATCCCTTGCTGCCTGATCAACCGGGTGATGGCAAGAATCAGGTTCATCGCTCAATACAGGGCTTGCCACTGAAAATAAATATTCCTCGGTTTTCAGAAGCAGGTGCTACGCCCCCGGTGGACGGATTTATTGAATTGACGTGGAATGGCAAGAGGTTGCCGGAAACGCGTTTTACCTACACCACGCCAATTGACCCTGCCATTCTCCTAATCGAGATGACGCTGCCGGCCAACCTGACCGACAAAGAGGGAGAACATGAACTGAGCTATTTCCTCAATCAAGGTGGGAACGTCGCTACGGTGACACCCGTGCCGATTAATGTTGACAGCACCCCGCCACTGACGGAAACGGAGGTAATTGTTCCAGCTGAAGTAGACCGTGACGGTATCACTAAAAAATATCTGGACGATATTGGTCATGTGCTGATAAGGGTTCAGGAATATCAACTGCACATGCTGAATGATAAGGTTGAATGTTTTATCGGTCGTTCCTCCGCTTTGGCGACGTTGATTGGAACAGTTGATCGCACGGATCTGACCCTGCCTTTGGAATTTAAACTGACCGCCGCAATGCTGGACGGTGAAGAGGGTGTAAGGGCTATTTATTGGAAAGTGACGGATCGCAAGGGAAATGTAAGCCTTGAGTCACCTTATAAACGATTGAACGTCACGCTGACCGACCCTCCTGCAGATTTGCAGCCGCTGGATATTCCCCTGTATAGCGACAACCTGATTGATCTGGCGGATGCTCAGGAGCCGGTAGGCGTCGGAATTAAAGATGAATATACCCACTTCCTTCCGGGTGATCAGTTGGAAGTCACCTGGGATGGCCTGTTACAGCCGGCGGTCACGATTCCCGGTTTTCCTTTTTATGTCGATGTCCCCTTCCGCAATGTCTTCAACAACAATGCCGGCCTGAAGACTGTTACAGCCAGTTATCAGATAAAACGCGGGGGTGCTGCCCATCCTCTTAATCCGGTCGAGCTGAAAGATATCAGCGTGGATTTGCGCAAGCCAGGCACGCCAATAGATCCCGACAAGCCAGGCAACCCTAACCCCGATCTGCCAGAACTGTCAGTGCAGGGAGCCTCTGGAGGTACTCCCGATCAGTTGAGGGAGGGGGACAACGTGGGTCCGGTAGTTGTAACGGCTACGCTCTATACCGGGGCCAAGGAGAATGACCAGATACAGCTTTACTGGAAAGGTGAGCCGGTAAGCGAGGAAGACGGCGGGGTTGTAAAAATCGGTACTACGCTTCCAGCCGACTTGCGATTTACTGTTCGATGGAGCGTTTTCGACTACGCAGGCAATGGTAATCCGATCAAGACCCATTATGTAATCAGCCACCTTGTAAACGATAACGTAGATGTTTCGCTCGCGACGGATGTTGATGTACTCATTCGTCCAGGTGTCGTCCCAGTGGTGAGGTTCCAACACCTCGATGAAGACTTCGGCTTGCTGAATTGCCGTTCTTTGCGACCGGATACCGTTGCCGGCACAGTAGTCGAAGTGTTGGTCTTGGGGGGCGAGCCACAATTGGAAGATCAGGAATTGACGTTCACTTATCAAGGTTACGTTGACAACGGAAGCACAATTAAACCCGGTACTGAAGCCAAAGTTACATACAAACCAACTAGTCAGGAAGCAGCTGCCGGGTTCATTGTAAGGATTCCCTATGATCCGGCGGTACTGGCTACGGAAAACGCTTGGGGAGGCATAATTTACTCGGCTCTAATTGACGGGCGCGACACACCCTCCGTAGAACATGTGGTGAGGGTTTATATGAAAGATCCGGGGACGGGTGGCACATGCCCGCTGCCTTGAGTAGGCGCTGAAGTTGCCAGGGAAGGTACTGTACGTACCTTCCCTTTTAAATGTTTAACAAGTAGCCAGTGAGAAGTTGTTACGAATTATTTTACGGACTTTTACCCTGCAAAAGTCAGAAAAATCCTACGTTGGTTGGGGTGTGGCAATCGGTATCGTACGACGCTGAATTATCTGGCGGGTAAACAAATTTGCCGGAGTTAATTAAACGAAGGATAGTCAATCATGAAACCCGAAGTCTTTTCATTCTGCAGAGTCGCTTCCACCGGAAGCTTTCGAATGCTGGTAGCGATACCGGCATTTTTTATGTTGGGTTCTCCCGCGTTGGCGGTCATCGTCGATAACAGCACGCTGGATGTAGATTCGACAGTGCCGGCCACTGATTATCTGGTGCGCAATAACGGGGTACTGAATCTGACCCGGGCCAGTACTCAAAACCTCAACGTGGTTTCCGGATCGACATTGAACATCAATGGCGCCACGGTGAATGCAGAACCTGGTATTGAGGGGATTTCCATCTCGGACAGTCGAGGCACTCTTGTGCAGGCCAATGTCACCAGCGACTGGATAGGAATGATGGTCAATCGGTCTTTCTCCTCGACGCAGGGGTCGACTGTCACCGCGACTGACAGTCAATTCAGGGGGGGCGAAGCCGGGATACAGATAACCGCGTTGAGCCACCTGACACTGATCGGCAGTGAAGTCACGGGGCAGGCCGCGGGCAGTGTCGGCCTGAATATGATCGGCGGTGAGGTGCACGCTACTGACGGTACTCGTATCAGCGGCGACCGGGCGGGGGTACGGATGGTCAACGACTCGTCCGTTTCAGGCAGTAGCAATACGCTGGTACTGGACGGTGCCAGTGTTGAGGGGCGCAACGGGCCGGCCATAGAAGTTGCCCGTGGCGCAAACGTCAGCATCGAGGTGCTGAACAACTCCACTCTGCAGGGTAGCGCAGATCAATTACTGGTGGTTCAAGAGGCTTCGACCGCCGCTGTAACGGTTGGCAGCAGTACGGTGAATGGCAACTTTGCAGTGACGGGTTCCAGCACGGCTGATTTCATCTTCGACCGAGGCCATATGACCGGAGACGTGCTGGTTGAGGACGGCTCGACGGCCAGCGTCACCCTGCAGAACCAGTCGCAATTCACCGGCAGCCTGGACAAGGTCGCCGGCGTCAACATCAACGACAATTCAAACTGGACCCTGACCGGCGATGACTCTGTTGGCGCAATGCGCATGGAAGGAGGACGAGTTACTTTCGGCGCGGCGCAAGAGCCCGCGACCTACTATCGACTGACGATCGGTTCGCTCGCCGGTACCGGTACGTTTGAGATGAAAGGTGATTTTGCCAGTGGTGAGAGTGATTTCCTCCATGTTCTTGGTCAGTCAGAGGGGCAGTTCGATCTCGCTGTGAAGGCTTCGGGGCTGGATGCGTTGTCGCCGCAGCAATTGACGCTAGTGCGTACCGGCACCACCGACGGTGCGAATTTTGCGCTGGCCGGCGATCAGCGGGTGGATGTCGGGACCTGGTCTTATGGGTTGGCCAGTCGGGAAATAGAGGGGGGAGCGAAGGAGTGGTTTCTCGACCCGACCACCGAAGTCATCAGCCCCGGCGCGCGCTCGGTACTGGCCTTGTTCAACACCGCGCCGACCGTGTGGTACGGCGAGTTGTCGTCGTTGCGCAGCCGCATGGGAGAGCTGCGTTTCAATGGCGGACAGTCCGATGGCTGGATCCGCACGTACGGCAACAAATACAACGTGGCCGACGGTTCGGGCGTGGGCTACCAGCAGACGCAGCAGGGCCTGTCCCTTGGCGCTGACGCCCGAGTGGGTGAAAGCCAGGTACTGGTGGGCGTGCTGGCGGGCACCAGCGAGTCCGATCTGGACTTGAACCGTGGCACCTCGGGCACGGTGAAAAGTTACTACGTCGGCCCCTACGTGACCTGGCTCGACAGCGATAGCGGTTATTACTTCGACGGCGTGCTCAAGTTCAACCGCTTTCGCAACGAGTCCAAGGTCCGCCTGAGTGACGGCAGCCGCACCAGAGGCGATTACGACAACTGGGGTATGGGTGGTTCGGCGGAATTCGGTCGTCATATAAAACTGGCAGACGGCTACTTCGTCGAGCCTTTCACGCAACTGTCGGCGGTACAGATCCAGGGTAAACGCTACACGCTGAACAACGACATGCAGGCCGATGGCGATCGCATGCGCTCTCTGCTGGGCAAGGCCGGTGCGACGTTCGGGCGCAACTTCGGTTTCGGTAACGGCGCTGTCGCGCAGCCTTACGTGCGCGCGGCGATCGCTCATGAGTTCGCCTCGAACAACGAAGTGAAGGTCAACAACAACGTGTTCAACAATGACTTGTCGGGTTCCCGGGCGGAGTTTGGTGCGGGGGTGGCGGTGGCCATGTCGGAGAAGTGGCAGGTGCATATGGACCTGGACTATGCCAATGGGGAGCATATCGAACAGCCTTACGGTGTGAATGTCGGGGTGAGGTATAGCTGGTAGTCGATAAGTTGAACCTGAAAATGCCTCGCTTTTGCGAGGCATTTTTACATTCGATGTACGCTGCCCTATCTGATTCCCACCCCAAGCGCAGTGCCGTAATACTGCACGTGGGCTTCTGCGCCAGTGACCAGATTTTTCATGTAATAGCGGACGATTGGCCAAGAGGATTGTCGGTCAGTTGACCAGTACCAAAAGTTACCCATCGGCCAACGCCCGCCCCATTGACTATGGATTTCTCTGAGCTCACCCATGCTTGGCAATCGCGTTCCTTTTGCCGCAGCCCGGCCGTTAATGGTATTCCAGCTTCCTCCATCCAGGCCGTAGCAATGCACGACTCCCGATACATGCACCAAGTAGGATTGGGATTGACCTACACTGTCACTGGCTGTGATTCGCGCTTGTCCATTGCCCCTGACTGTCACCAGACCCGTGCCGTCAACTACGGCAACATCCGTATTACTGGACGCGTAATGATAGTTCGGATTCGGTACCCCCCCGCTTGCCCTATGGTGCACCGAGGTACCTGGCCCAAAATTCGGATAGGCCGCCCAACTGGCAATGAGAAAGGCCCTTCCAGTCAACCGCACCTCGGTCGTATTGAACTGCAACGGCGGAATCGGCGAAATGACCGAAAAACGGCGAGACGCCGTATCCTGTCCGGTACTGACGGCCTTGGCTTTGACTTCATGTTGGCCAAGGCCTACCGGCAATGTCGTACTCCAAATGTTGCCGACCGCGCGCACTGTGTGCTTCGGGTTGTTGTTATCGTAAATCTGGACCTGACGGTTGGGTGTGACGGTGCCTCGCAGGGTCACCGAAGTACTTTTGGTCTGCCCACCCGGTTGAACCTCACTGATGCCGTCATGGACCGATGTCAGTGTGGGGGCGATGTGGGCGGCGACGGAAAAGTTCCTTGGTTCACTGTCCACCGGAACAGCACCATACAATGCTCTGGCAATAATGCTGTGGGAGGTGATCGCCAGACTGGTGACCTGCGCCGTCCACGTTTTGTTGGCCGTGACGTTGATCGGTGAGCCAACGGGCACGCCGTTGTTGTAGAGCTGTATCTGTTCTCTCGGAGTGGCTCCACCGCTTAAGGTGACCGTACTGTCATAGGTGATTGCGCCTTGCGCAACCGTGCCGACGGAGTCGACAGCAGCCGTGATCGTCGGAGAAATAAAGGCCGCCACGGTAAACACCCGGGGCGGGGCTGACTCCGGATTACTGCCGTATTCGGCCCTCGCGATCAGACGGTAGATATTCAAGGTCAGATTGTTCAAGACATAATCCCAATCGCCACTGGGCTTGACGTCCACGGTGGTGATTGGCTTATTGACGTCGAGCAGGGTGATTTTCTCGTTGGGGCTGGCTTTGCCGGTCAGAGTAACGGTTCGGTAATAAGTGGTGCCATCCATGGGGACGTCACTGCGGATATCGCTCACCCGTGAAATCGTCGGTGTCACGGCCTGAGCCACCACGAAGGTTCTGGGGCTGCCCACCGGCGGATCAATATCGTATAGCGCCTCGGCGGTGAGGCTATAAGTCTTGATCTTCAGATTGTTAAGGCGGTGACTCCATTTGCCCTGCTCGTCGACATCCAGGGTAATGGCCGGCGCATCGGCGCCGAGCAAGCGCACTTGCAGGTTGGGGGTCGCGCTGCCTTCCACGAAGACACTGTTGTCATAAGTGGTGGCACCCGGTTGGACGGGGCCTCGCGAGTCGGTGATGGCGAGGACTTCGGGTGTTTCTGCAAATTTGACGGTAAAGGTTCTGGGCGTGCTGGATACAGGATCAGCGTCATAAAGAGCCTTGGCGGTGATGCTGTAGTTTCTCTCCGTCAAGATGCCGATCTTGCGGCTCCAGATGCTGTCCGTTCCGACTTTTGCAGTTCCCATTGAAGTGGAAATTGCATCGAACAACTCAATGGTTTCCTCTCGGGTGGCAGTGCCGGTGATGGTGACTTCATTATCGCGGGTTTTACCACCTTCTTCGATGTCACTGCGTGAATCCGACACTCGGGTAATGACCGGAGTGATGTAGTCATAGCGGGTTCTGATAGTCAGTGGCAACCGGGGAAAAACATAAGCGCGATCTTCCACACCGTCACCATCGAATGCCACTTTGCAAACGACGGTGGCCGGGGTGGAGTGACCCAGTTTCATCAGTTCGCTTTTGAGCAGTGTTTCATTGAGGCCGTTGCTTATTTGCGTCGGTGTTATTTCCTTGCCGTCAATGATCTTGATGATGTGCCGGGTACCGGATGCGGTTTCTCCCTCAAGTAACAACCAGATGACTTGTTTCGGTGCAATGTAATACCACGTTGGGACTAAAACTTTCGCATCGCCGCTGAATGTCATCAGATCCAGAACGTTATTCGCTGCTTGGGGGACTTGCGGGCGAGGCAACTGATTTTCCGGGTCGGAAAACCCTGAAATGTAAAGATCCAGTGTTTGCGAAGGTGTCGTGATGGTATAGCGCGTTACCTCATATTGAACCGTGACGCGTCTGTCGATGTTTGCACCCACCACTGTAGCTGGCAGGTGGAATCGAACAGTGCCGCTCGAGTGCCCTGGCAGCTCAAGATCCTCGGATGTGCCCGCTCCCGGCGAGCCCAGCCACTTCAATCCGATCATGTCCTGCTCGGACTTCATGCTCGGGTAACCGACGCTCACATCGACGCCCGTCAACCCACTCATCGGGTCCAGTGTTCCGTCAGGCGCCTGAATAACATCGGGCGGCGGCAAATCCCCCACCAACTCACCAATGAGCAGATCCAGCGTGGCCGAATATTCATGTCGTCCGTTCGAGGCGCGCAACACCGAATAACGCACTTTCACGTACTGCCCGATGTTCGACGTGACATATTCCTTGTCGACTCTGAAGCGCACAGGCTGGCCTTCAC